>DASZXO010000012.1:0-33715 GCA_035545835.1 Lacunisphaera sp. | reverse complement strand
CGGCCGCCTCGATGAAGGCCGGCCAGTGGGACCGCAAGAGCTTCTCGGGGCTCGAACTGTTCCGCAAGACCCTCGGCGTCGTCGGCCTCGGGCGCATCGGCTCGGAGGTCGCGAAGCGGGCCCAGGCCTTTGGCATGCGCGTGCTGGCCTACGATCCCTACCTGGCGCCGAGCCGCGCCAAGGTCATGCAGGTCGAGGCCGTGTCCCTCGACGAGCTGCTGAAGCAGTCCGATTACATCACGGTGCACATGCCGCTGACGGAGCAGACGAAGTACATGATCGACGAGGCGGCCCTGGCGAAGTGCCGGAAGGGCGTGAAGCTCTTCAACTGTGCCCGCGGCGGCATCATCAAGGAAGCGGCGCTGATCGCCGCGCTGAAGTCGGGCCACGTGGCCGCGGCCGGCCTGGACGTGTTCGAGGAGGAGCCGCTGGCCAAGGACAGCGAGCTGCGCGCGCTGCCGAACGTCACCTTGACGCCGCACCTCGGCGCCTCGACCGCCGAGGCGCAGGACGCGGTGGGCGTCGAGATCGCCCAGCAGATCGCCGACGTCCTCAGCGGCGGCGTGATCAACAACGCCGTCAACATGCCCTCGCTTGACGCCGCCACGCTCAAGGTCGTCGGGCCCTACCTGGACCTCGGCGCGAAGCTGGGGACGCTGGTGCAGCAGCTCGCCACGGCGCGCATCGAGCGCCTGCGCATCACCTACTGGGGCAAGGTCGCGGAACTGGACGCCAACCCGGTGACGCGCTCGATCCAGCAGGGCTTCCTGCGCCGGATCAGCAGCGAGACGCTCAACTTCATCAACGCCCCGACCATCATGGCGCGGCTCGGCCTGGAAGTGGAGGTCGTCAAGTCGAACAGCGACGCCGACTACACCGACCTGATCCTGATCGAGGGCCTGCAGGCCGACGGCGTGACCGTCTCGGCGGCGGGCACGCTGCTCGGCACGGCGAACCTGCCGCGCCTCGTGGCGCTCAACGGCCGCGACGTCGAGGCGGTGCCGGCTGGCGTGCTGCTCATCTACGAGAACCACGACGAGCCGGGCATCATCGGCATGGTCGGCACGCTGCTCGGCAAGGACCGCGTGAACATCGCGGCCATGTCGCTCAGCCGCAACAACGCGGGCGGCATCGCGCTCTGCGTCCTGAATCTCGACAGCGAGCCGTCGGCCGGGGCCCTTAAGGATTTGACCAGCCATCGCGCCATCAAGCAGGCTGTGGTGGTCAACCTCTGATGCTATCCGCCTGGCCCATTGGTTCCCTCATCATCGGTTACCTGCTTGGGTCGCTGCCTTTCGGCTATATCGTCGCGCGCGCGCACGGCGTGGACATCTTCAAGGAGGGCAGCGGCAACCCGGGCGCGACGAACGTCAAGCGGGTGCTCGGCGAGAAATTCGGGGCAAGGGGGAGGCAAGCCGGCAACCTCGTGTTCGCGCTCGATGCGCTGAAGGGCGCGCTCGCGGCCGGCTGGCCGATGCTGCCGTTCATCGATCCGCCCGACGAGCGCATGCTCGGGCTGGTCGGGGTGATCGCGGCGGTGCTCGGGCACTCGTTCTCGCTCTTCACCAGGTTCAAGGGGGGCAAGGGCGTCGCCACGGCCGCCGGCGGGCTGGTGGTGCTGATTCCCGTCAGCTGCCTGATCGGCGCCGCGGTCTGGTTGCTGACCTTCCTGGTTACGCGCTATGTCTCGCTCGGCTCGATCCTGGCCGCGATCGTCGTGCCGCTGTCGAGCTGGCTGCGGGGCAACCCGCTGCCGCTCAATGTGGTCGCCACGGCACTTGGCCTCTTTGTCATCATCCGCCACCGCGAGAATATTCGCCGGCTCCTCAACGGCACCGAAAGCAAGTTCGCACGGAAGCCGACGGCCTAGGCCGCCCGCTTTGGCTCGCAGGGGATCCAGTCACTTCCGCAGCGACTCAGTTTTGCCAAGGCGCGCGGGCAAGGTGAGGATGCTGCGGGGTTTAGTCACCCGCCGGGCCGGCCCGACCGACGGTCGGTATGACGCATCCCCCGAACAACCGTCTTGCCAAACTGCGCCGCCCCCGGGCATTAAGGCCGGTTTTCCATCCACTCATGTTGACGGCAACGCACCAGCCCTGGCCCTGCCTCCCGCCCCGGCGGGAGGGGCCGGGGGGATTTTCCCGATAACCTTCCCTCATGGCACTCATCGTCCAGAAGTATGGCGGCACGTCGGTCGGTGACATCGACCGGATCAAGAACGTCGCCCGCCGCATCAAGGCCTCCCGCGACGAAGGGAACAGCCTGGTGGTCGTGGTTTCGGCCCGCTCGGGGGTGACCAACGAACTGATCGCCA
Source organism: Lacunisphaera sp. (assembly GCA_035545835.1). Classification (GTDB taxonomy): domain Bacteria; phylum Verrucomicrobiota; class Verrucomicrobiia; order Opitutales; family Opitutaceae; genus Lacunisphaera. Next base: position 31,401 of record DASZXO010000012.1, on the reverse strand, counting down.
AGGCCAAGGCGATCACGGACCGGCCGGACACGCGCGAGATGGACATGCTGCTCGCGATCGGCGAGCAGGAGACCATCGCGCTCACCGCCATGGCCCTCCAGGCCATCGATGTGCCGGCGGTGTCGTACACCGGCGCCCAGGCGGGCATCCTGACCGATGAGGTGTTCACCAAGGCCAAGATCAAGCAGATCGTGCCGAAGTCGATCACGCGGGACTTGAAGGACGGGAAGGTGGTCATCGTCGCCGGCTTCCAGGGCATCAACGAGGCGGGGCAGATCACCACGCTCGGCCGCGGCGGTTCCGACCTCACCGCCATCGCCCTGGCCGCCGCCGTGCGGGCCGATGTCTGCCAGATCTACACCGATGTTGACGGCGTCTACACGGCCGACCCGCGCATCGTGAAGGCCGCGCAGAAGCTCGACGAGATCAGCTACGACGAGATGCTCGAGCTGGCCAGCCTCGGCTCGAAGGTAATGCAGTCCCGCTCGGTCGAGTTCGCCAAGAAGTACGGCGTCGTGTTCGAGGTCCGCAGCAGTTTCAACCAAAACCCAGGAACCATCGTGAAAGAAGAAGTCGCCTACATGGAAAAGGTCGTCGTGCGCGGCGTCGCGCTCGACAAGGACCAGGCCAAGGTCGTCATCAGCAGCCTGCCGGACAAACCGTCGGCCGCGGCGACCATCTTCAAGGCGCTCGCCGACGCCAGCATCAACGTCGACATGATCGTGCAGAACGTCGCCCACACCGGCGGCGTGGACCTGACCTTCACGCTGCAGCGCGACGATGCCCACGGGGCGGTCAAGGTGCTCCCGGCGGTGCTGAAGAAGCTCGGCGGCGGCGAGGTGAAGGCCTACGACAACATCGCGAAACTCTCGGTCGTCGGCGTCGGCATGCGCACGCACGCCGGCGTGGCGGCCGCGCTCTTCTCCGCGCTCGGCGACGCCGGGATCAACATCCAGCTCATCGGCACCTCGGAGATCAAGATCACGGTGGCCGTCGATCGCGCCCGGGCCGACGACGCGATGCGCGCGGCGCACTCGGTGTTTGGGTTGGATCGAAAGGCGTGAGGCCTGACAGCGCAGACCTCCGCTTCCTGGCATCCTGAGCGCAGCGAAGGATCCATGTCTTTCAGGTGGCGCGGGGCTGGATTCTTCGCTTCGCTCAGGATGACACGTCACGTGGCATGAAATTTGTTTCGACCCGCGGGCAGACCGAGCCCCACACCTTTTCGCAGGCGGTGGCGGCTGGCCTTGCGCCGGATGGCGGGCTTTTCCTGCCCGCGCAATTGCCGGATCTTTCGTCCCGGCTCGCCGGCTGGCAGGGCCTGGGCTACGCGCGCCTCGCCACCGAGTTCCTGGCGATCTTCGCCCCCGACCTCGGCGCGGAGGTCCTCGCCCCGCTCGTGGAGCGCTCGTACGCGCGTTTCTCGCACCCGGGGATCGCGCCGCTGCGGCCGCTCGACGAGCGCACCTGCGTGCTCGAGCTTTTCCACGGGCCGACGCTCGCCTTCAAGGATTTCGCCCTGCAGCTGCTTGGCAACCTGTACGAGCGGCAGTGCCGGGAGAGTGGCCAGTCCATCAACGTCCTCGGCGCCACGTCGGGCGACACCGGGGCGGCCGCCATCCACGGCCTGCTCGGCCAGCCCCACGCCGCCATCTTCATCCTCTATCCCGACGGGCGCGTCTCGCCGCTGCAGGAACGCCAGATGGCCTGCACGGGCGCCGCAAACGTGCATGCCATCGCCATCGAGGGCAGCTTCGACGACGCGCAGCGCGTGGTGAAGGAGCTGCTGGGTGACCGGGAGTTCAGCCGGCGGCACCGGTTGTCGGCGGTCAATTCGATCAACCTGGCGCGCGTGCTCGCACAGTGCGTCTACTACCTCCACGCGTGGCTGATGCTGCCGCCGGAGCAGCGCCGCCGGGCGGAGTTTGTCGTGCCCACCGGGAATTTCGGCAACGTGTTCGCCGGGTGGCTGCTCTCGCGGATGGGCGTGCCCATCCCGGGCTTCAAGGTCGCCACTAATCGGAACGACATCCTGCACCGGCTTTTCTCCAGCGGCGAGTACCGGGCCGGCACGGTGCATGCCAGCCTCGCGCCGTCGATGGACATCCAGGTCGCGTCGAACTTTGAGCGTTTCCTTTATTACGAGCTCGGCGGCGACGCGGGACAGGTGCGCCGGGTCATGGCGGAATTGCGGGACACCGGTGCCTATCGGTTCGAACAATTCGACCGCTCGACCTTCAGTTCCTCCGCCGCGACCGACGCCGACATCACGGGCATCATCCGGCGGGTTTACGAGCGCCATGGCTACATCGTCGACCCGCACACCGCCTGCGCGTTCAAGGAGCTGAATCCCGAACGGACCAGCGTCGTGCTCGCCACGGCGCACCCGGCGAAGTTCCCGGCGGCGATCCGCGCGGCGATCGGCCAGGAGCCGACGCACCCGGCCTTGGAGGCTTTGAAGAACCGCCCGATCGAAAAACACCGGCTGCCGGCCCGCCGCGACGCCATCCAGGCCTTCATCGAGCAGCGGGCGGTGTAGGCCCGGTCAATGGCTGCGGTCTCCATTGTGGGGGCGCGGCTCGTCCGCGCCCGGATTGGGCGTGCACAAGGCACGCCCCTGCAGAGCGATCAATTAGCACCGCTAACTCGTCTGGCGGCGAACCAATCACAGCGACTGAAAAATCCGGCCGTACGGCAGGCGGAGACTGGAATCGGCGCCCGGGTTGTGCATCGTGCGCGCCATGGCTTTCCAGGACCATTTCTCCACGCAGGCCAAGACCTACGCGAAGGCGCGGCCGCATTATCCGCCGGGCCTGTTCGCGGAGCTGGCCCGCCTGGCGCCGGGCCGCGCGCTCGCGTGGGACGCGGGCGCGGGCAACGGCCAGGCGTCGGTCGCACTGGCCGCGCACTTCGACCGGGTCATCGCGACCGAGCCGAGCGCGGCGCAGCTGGCGGCGGCGGTCGCCCACCCGCGCGTCGACTACCGCCGCAGTGCGGAGCTGCTGCCCGGTGCGGCGGACGGCAGCGTGGACCTGGTGACCGTCGCGCAGGCGGCCCACTGGTTCGACCGGCCGGCGTTTTTCGCCGAGTCGCGGCGCGTGCTCCGGCCGGGGGGCGTGATCGCGCTCTGGGTCTACGAGCTCTGCCACATCACGCCGGAACTCGATGCCGTGGTGTACCGCTTCTACAAGGGCCCGATCGGGCCCTACTGGCCGCCGGAACGGCGGCATACCGAGACCGGGTATCGCGAGTTCGAGTTTCCGTTCGCGGAATTTCCGTTTCCCCGCCACGCGATGGAACACGCCTGGACGCTCGGCGAGTTTGCCGCGTACCTGCGCAGCTGGTCGGCCGTGAACCGCTACCGCAAGGAACACGGGCGCGACCCGGTGGACGAACTCGAGGTCGAGCTGGCGCCGCTCTGGGGCGGCGGCGCGCGCCGAATCACCTGGCCGTTGTCCGGCCGGATCGGCCGGGTGTGAGGCGTGGTGGAGGCGGGGCCATCAGCCCCACGAGACAGGATGCGCGCGTGGCAACCCGCGGGACGAGGGCGTCCCGCCTCCAAAGGGCAGGCGGGGCGGCATCGCCCACCTTCGTTCGCTCATAGCAGCGGGGCGAGCAGGCGGGCGATCTCCTCGCCGATGACCGGCATCAGGCGGCGTTCGCGCCGCGGCTCCGGCATCGGCTTGGACAGCGCGAAGATCTCGTTCATCCAGTTGGCGATGCGCAGGGCCTCGATCTTTGAATAGGTGACGGCGCCGACCTCGAAGTTCACAAACAGGCTGCGCAGGTCCATGTTGGCCGAACCGAACAACCCGATGCGTTCGTCCACCAGCAGCATCTTGGCGTGGTTCATGCCCGGCTGGTAGAGGAGCACCTTCGCGCCGGCCGCGCGCAGGCCGCGCAGGTAGTACTTGCGGGCGAGATCGGTGATCGGGTGATTGGATCGGGCCGGGACCACGAGCCGGATATCCTTGCCGGCGCGCGCCTGCACGAGCAGCGAGCGGTAGAGGACCTCGTCGGGGATGAAATACGGCGTGACGATCCAGATGCTCTGCTCGGCTTGCTGCACGAGGGACAGGATGCCTTCGTAGAGCGCGTCGCCGGCCACATCGGGCCCGCTGGCGACGATCTGCAGCTCGCTGTCGCCCGCGGCGGGCGGCGGGTCCGGCGGCAGCTCCTTTTGCAGCGCGGCGAGCGGCTGGCCGCTGGCGAAGGCCCAGTCGGCGAGGAAGATCTCGTTGAGCAGCGCGACCGCCGGGCCCTCGACCGTGGCGCCGAAGTCCCGCCACCGGCGCCGGTGGTGCGCGGGGCCCATGTATTCGGTCGCCAGGTTGCGGCCGCCGATCGCGCCGAAGCGATGATCGATGATCGCAAGCTTGCGATGGTTGCGCAGGTTGGCCGAGCCGCGCGTCTGGAGCGGGACGACGGGCATGAACTTCACCACCTCGCCGCCGGCGCGCCGGATCGGGTCGCAAAAACGGCCGCTGGTCGCGAAGCACCCGAGGGCGTCGAGGAGCAACCGCACCTTCACGCCTTCGCTGGCGCGCTGCGCCAGCAGCTTCACGATCCGCCGCCCGACGGGATCGCGGCCAAGGATGAAGGTCATCAGGTGGATCGTGTGCTTCGCCTCGTGGAGGCCGCGTTCAAGCAGGGCATACGATTCCTCGCCGGTGGTGAGGAACTCGATGCGGTTGCCGCCGAGCGGCGGGCTGGCACCGTTCGTGGTGAAGATGCGCGCCAGCGGGCTGTGGCCCGCGGCCGAGGCGGGAATCCGGGGCACGATCGGCACCAGGCTGGCCTTGCGGCTGGCGAGCTGCCGGAGCTTGCGGCCGCCAAACATCAGGTAGAGCGGCACGCTGATGTAGGGCACGAAGGCGATGGCGAGGAGCCAGGCGAAGGTGTTGCTCGGGCGGCGGCGCTCGCTGACCAGGCGGGCGATGGCGAACAGCGCCAGCAGCACGCCCGCGACCGTCAGCAGGTGGGGCAGGACGCCGTTGATGAACGGGTGCTCCCGCAGCGCATGGTAGAGGCCTCGCAGCGTTTCCATTGGCCGCGAGGATGCCCGCCGGGACCCGCCTTAGCAAGGCGGGTGTCGGAATGGCGCGATTCCCGTCTGGTGGGTGGGGCATCACGCCCCGGCGGAATTGCCGCCGAATCTGAAGCTATCGCGGCATAAAGTCCCTCCTTCAGGCCTAAAAGTTGCCTCGCGTTCGCTGCGCTCGGCGAAGGTTGGCCGGCCATGCGTAGCCACTCGGGCGGAATCGCCGGTTGTGCGCCCGCTTTCGCCCTTCGGGCTCCAGCGCGGCAGCCTTCGCCGGCTTGCCGAGCCGTAGCTCGCAAGCGAGCGAAGGCTGGTGGTGGAAGGTGGATTCGAACCACCGAAGGACGGAGTCCAACTGATTTACAGTCAGTCGCGTTTGGCCACTTCGCTATTCCACCGACGCCAAGGGAAGGGCGAAAGAAGGGGACTTTGCCGGCTTTGCCAAGCGGTTTTTTCAATTTCCGCCCAACCGCTCACAAGACGCCGGATTCGCGAAAACTATAGTAGCCGCGGCCCTGCGGATCCGAGGCCGCGCGGCCGATGATGACGTGGTCGAGCAGCTCGATGTCGACCGCCTTGGCGGCCTCGCGGAGCTGGCGGGTGACCTGGACATCCGCGGCGCTGGGCGCCGGGTCGCCGCTGGGGTGGTTGTGCGCGCAGACGACGGCGGTGGCGCCATGGCGGATCGCCTCGCGGAACACCTCGCGCGGATGGGCGAGGCTGCTGGTGGCGGTGCCGGAGGTGATTTCAACCTGCTTCAGCAACCGGTTCTTGCGATTGAGGCAGAGGACCCAGAATTTCTCGACCGCGAGGGCGGCGGTTTGCGGCAAGAAATGCCGGAGGACCAGCTCCGGGCGGTTGAAGGATTCCTCTGCCTCCGGGCGGTGCCGTTGCACGCGATGGGCGATCTCCATCACGGCGACCAGCTGGAGGGCCTTGACCCGCCCGATGCCGGGGAGCCGGCGAAAATCAGCCTCGCTCCATTTGAGCAGCGCGGCGAGTGAGGCCGCCTCGGCGATGAGCCGCTGGGCGACGGCGATCACGTTGTGGCCGCGGCCGCCGCTGCGCAGGAGCAGCGCGAGCAGCTCGGTATCGCTCAGGGCGCCGGCGCCGAGTTGCTCGAGTCGTTCCTGCGGGCGATCGCCGACCGCCAGGTCCTTCAGGCGCAGGGGCGGGTAAGTTTCCTCGTTCATCGGGCCGGGGCGCTTCACCCGCCGGCCGCGAGCGAAACGCACTTAGAAGTGCTTGATGTAGGCGTTGCGCCTCAGCTTCTCGAGCCAGCGCTCCATCGCCTGGCGCGAGCCCTGTTGCAGGAGAGTGTGCTCGATGTCCGGGCGGACATCATCGATCGACTGCACGCCAGCGTACTTCCGGTCCTCCACGAACAGGATGAAGGCGCCCTCGGGCATGATCAGCGGCTCGCTATGTTCGCCCTTCTTCAGGGCGAAGATGACGTCGCTGAATTCCTTGCGCAGGTCCGAGCGGCGCTGCCAGCCCCAGTCGCCACCCTTGCCCTTGCGGGAGTCGTTGCTGTATTTGCGGGCGAGGTCGCCGAAATCCGCGCCGGCCTTGAGCTGGTCCATCACCTCGGCCGCCTTGGCGCGCAGCGTCTCGTCGGTCTCGTCCCCCGAGCGCGCGAGCTGGATCAGCCGGAGATGGACACTGTCCTCCTGGTAAAACCGGTCCTTGTTCTCGTTGTAATAGGTCTCGATCTTCACCGGGCTCACGGTGCTGGCGGATTTCTGCTGCTGCTGGCGCATGTACCCGTAGATCATGTCCTCCTCGATCTCCTTGCGGTAATCCTTCTGCGAGATGCCGCGCGAGCGGAGGTAGGCGAGGTATTTGCTGCGATCGCCGTCGAACTGCGTGATGATCGTCTCCGCGAGCTGGTTGTCGATGTAGCTGGCCGGCACCTTGCGCTTCTCGTCCTTGTAGAAATCCTTCACGATCAGGACGCGGTCGATGAGGTTCTGGATCACGTCCTCCTGGAGCGATTCGAGCTTCTCGTTGAACTCCTGCTCGTTCCGGCTCTGTTTCTGGATCTCGGGGATCAGCGGCCCGATCTCCCGGCGGATATCATCCACGGTGATGATGTGGTCCTCGACGATCGCGGCGATGCCATTGGCGTACCGCAGGTTGAGATTGTCCGGGGGCGGATCCTTCACCTCGGCGCGGGCAAGCGAGACCGCGGCAGCGGTAGCGACGAGGGAAATCGTTGTATGGCAAAGACGTCGAAGCGTCATGAACTGGGCAAATTGATCAGGAAAGTGATGATTTCTTTCAACCTTGCAAGGGGGGTGGGGGCGGTCAAGCGGGGAAACCGGCTGCTTAACTGGATGAAGTCGTCGCGCCGGCCGGAATTGCGCAGGCACTTCAGGCGGTTGCCTTCGGTTTCGACGGACAGAATGTCCTTTTGTTCCGCGCGCACCCGGATTTCCGTGACCAGGAGCAGCGCGCGGACCTCGTCGCCGAACTTCCCGAAGCGGTCGCGCAGCTCGGCCTCGATCTCCTTCACTTTCCTGGGCTCCTCGGCCAGCGCCAAGCGGCGATAGACATCGATGCGCAAGCGGGTCTCGGCCAGGTAGGCGGCCGGCAGGCGGGCCTGGATGCGCGCGATTTCGCCCTCGACCCGCTCGGCGAGCTTGAGGGCCGAGAAGCTGTCACCCGCGTCGGTGCGCGGCGCCTCGGCGCCCTCGCCGACGAACACGAAGTCGAGCTTCACGGCCGCCCGGATGCGCGCCGCGTGCTTTTCGCCCTTCAGCCGCGCCACGCTCTGCCGCAGCAGCTGGCAATACAGCTCGAAGCCGACGCCGACGATGTGCCCGCTCTGCTCGGCCCCGAGCAGGTTGCCCGCGCCGCGGAGCTCGAGGTCGCGCATCGCGATGCGGAAGCCCGCGCCGAGCTGGTTGTGCTGCCGGATGGCGCCCAGCCTCTGCCGGGCCAGGTCGAGGAGCCGCGTGTGCCGGTGCAGCAGCAGGTAGGCATAGGCCTGGTGCTTGAAACGCCCGACGCGCCCGCGCAGCTGGTAGAGTTGCGAGAGACCGAACCGGTCGGCGCCCTCGATGATCAGCGTGTTGCAGTTCGGGATGTCGAGGCCGCTCTCGATGATGGTCGTGCACACGAGCACCTGGTATTGGCCGGCGACGAAATCCGTCATCGTTCGCTCCAGGCCCTCCGCGCCCATCTTGCCGTGGCCGACGCCGATGCTGAGGCCGGGCAGCAGCTCCCGCAGGCGCGCCGCGACCACGTCGATGGTCATGACGCGATTGTGCAGGTAGAACACCTGGCCGCCGCGCCGCACCTCGTGCTGGATCGCCTCGACCACCAGCTTCTCGTCGTAGCTCCTGACGATGGTCTGGATCGGCAGGCGGTTGGCCGGCGGCGTCTCGATCGTGCTGAGGTCGCGCGCGCCGGTCAGCGCGAGGTAGAGCGTGCGCGGGATCGGCGTGGCGCTCATCGAGAGCATGTCGACGTGCGCCCGCCAGCGCTTGAACACCTCCTTGTGCTTCACGCCGAAGCGCTGCTCCTCGTCGATGATGACGAGCCCGAGGTCCTTGAACCGGATGTCGTCCTGGATGAGCCGGTGGGTGCCGATGAGGATGTCGATCCGGCCGGCGGCGACGGCCGCGATGATGTCCTTTTGCTCCCGGGCCGTGCGGAACCGGCTGATCATTTCGACCGCCACCGGGTAGCCCGCCATGCGCTCGCGGAAGGTGTTCAGGTGCTGCTGCGCGAGGACGGTCGTCGGCACGAGCACCGCCACCTGGCGGCCGCCCATGACGGCCTTGAAGGCGCCGCGCACCGCCACCTCCGTCTTGCCGAAGCCGACGTCGCCGCACAGCAGCCGGTCCATGGGGCGCGCGCGCTCCATGTCGGCCTTGAGCTCGCCGATCGCCTTGGCCTGGTCGCGCGTCTCGGTGAAGGGAAACGCGGCCTCGAACTCGCGCTGCCACTCGTTGTCGGGCGCAAAGGCGTGACCCGGCTGGGCCTCGCGCTTCGCCTGGATCGCGAGCATCTCCGCCGCGAGGTCGAGCGTCGCGCGCTCGGCGGACTGCCGCGCCTTTTCCCAGCGGCCCGAGCCGACGCGGCCCAGTTGCGGCCGGGCCTTCGACAGGCCGACGTAGCGGCTGATGAGGTGGGATTCCTGCAGCGGCACGTGCAGCGTGACCTTGTCCTCGAACTCCAGCGAGATGACCTCGCGCACCCCGTCGGCCGACTCGAGCCTGGTCAGTCCGCGGTAAAGGGCGATGCCGTGGCCGAGGTGGACGACGAAGTCGCCTTCCACGAGTTCGGAGAAATCGAGCAACTGGTCGACCGCCGAGGGCGTCGCCACGGCGCGGCGGGCCGGCGCCCGGCGGACGCGGCGGCGCCCGAAGATCTCGGTTTCGCTGACCACCACGCGGCCGGCCGGCTCCGTTGTGGGGGCAATCCTGGTCGCGAGGGCGGCGCCGGAATCGCGCGGCAGCTCGTCGCCGCGAGTCTCGCTCCCACGGTGGGTGACGCGGAAACCTTCGTTCAGGGCGCCGCGGAGCCAGCGCGGCCGGATCTTCCGCAGGGAGGGCGTCTCCTCCAGCAATTCGCGCACGCGCTGCTCCTCGCCCTCCATGGACACGACGAAATCGATCTCGAAGCCCTCGTGCCGCCAGCCGGCGACCTTTTCCAGGAAGTCGCGCCGGGCGTCCTCCTCGGCCTGCAGGCGCTCGTGCGCGAGGAGGTGTTCCTCGGGATACGACCGGTGGTGGGCGAGCGATTCCGTGTCCCAGGTCTCCTCCCCGGCGGCGCCGTCGAACAACCGGCTGTCAAGGTCGAGGTCGCCGACGCCGAAGAGCTTTGCGCAGGCCCGCGGCAGCCGTTCGAGAACCCCGGCGCGGTCGTCGCCGGCGAGGGTGTCGAGCAGCTCCTCGATCGCGGCGGGCTCGAGCAGGAGGGCGGCGGACGCGGGCGGAAGGTAGTCCAGCAGCGAGGCGGCCGCGGCGGTGGCGTGCAGCTTCGGCGCCGCGGTGATGACCACGTGCTCGAGCTGGTCGCCGGAGCGCTGGCTGACCGGATCGAGCGCGCGGATCTCCTCGAGCGTATCGCCGAAGAAGTCGAGCCGGCAGGGGTGGGAGGCGGTGATGGGGTAGACGTCGACGATGCCGCCGCGCACGGCGTACTGGCCGGGCGCCTCGCAGACTGCCTCGGAATCGTAGTCGAACGACCGCAGCAATTCGACCAGGCCGGCAAAGGACTTCTTCTCGCCGCGATGCAGTTCGATCTCGCGGGCGGCGAAATCCGCCTTTGCCGGCACCGGCTGGAGCAGCGCCGCCGGCGTGGCCAGGATGAGCAACGGCTTGGACCGCGGGCCGCGGAGTTTGCTGAGCACGGCCAGGCGGTCGCTGGCGGCGGTGAAGGCCTCGCGCACATCGCGGCTGTCCGCCTGCGCCTCGGGGAAGGACACGATCTCCACCGCTGCCGCCGGGCCGGACGCGGCCTGAAACAACGCCAGGTCCTCGGCGAGGGCGTCGGCCTCCTGCGCCTCCTCGTGCAGCACCAGCCAGGCGGGGGCGGCCTCGCCCCGCACCAGGGTCGCCACCGCGTAGGCCCGGGCGGCCGGGCAGACGCCGGTGAGCTTAGTGCGGACTGCGGCAGGGGATTCCATGGCGGGGAGGGCGGAAGGAAGCCCAAATTGGCGGCGGGCGCAACCCCGGCGGATGGGTTGGCTGGCGTTACTGTAGCGGCGATCTATGACCGTCGCGACGCCCAGGCGGCGGTCATAGACCGCCGCTACAGTCGGGCATGAAGCCCGACCTACGTGGTTCCCGCCTTTTTCGCCTCGAGATACACCAGGGCTGCGCTGGCGGCCGCCTCCTCGGCCACCTTTTTGGAAGGGCCCTGGCCCGTGCCGAGTTTTTCGTCGTGGAGGAAGACAGCGACTTCGAAGGAGCGCGCGTGGCGGGGACCGGTGGTCGAGATCACATCATAATGCAGCGCCACGTTGCCGTGCTCAGGCTGGATGAGTTCCTGCAGGCGGCCCTTGGGATTCTCGGCCTCTTCCGACCCGGCCAGCCGGTCGACCAGCGGGCCGTACCAGCCGAGGACCACGCGTTGCGCGGTCGCGAGGTCGCTGTCGAGGTAGATCGCCGCGACCAGGGCCTCAAACGCATCCTCGAGGATCGAGGCCCGCGAGCGGCCGCCGGTCTCCTCCTCGCTCCGGCTCAGGCGCAGGCCGGAGTCGAGGCCGAGGTCGCGCGCGAGCCGGGTGAGAAAATCGCCCCGGGAAAGCACCGCGCGCCGGCGGCTGAGCACGCCCTCGCGCTCGGCCGGGTACTCGCGATACAAGGCGTCGGTCAGGACGAAATGGAGGACCGCATCGCCCAGGAACTCGAGCCGCTGGTTGTGCGGGCCGGAGGCCGGGTCGTCCTGCAGGTAGGAGCCATGGGTCAGGGCTTCCGTGAGCCACGCGCGGTTGCGGAACCGATAGCCGAGCTTGGATTCGAGATGGTCGAGGGTATCCGACATCGGGAGGAAATCACAAAGTCCAAATCACAGACGCCAAACAAGACGAACCAAAATCTGGGGTGGGAGATTTCTTTGGCGTTTGGAGTTTTTCCGGTCCACGGGCCGGCCTATGAGCTGGCGCTGGAATACCGGCGGAGCCCGGCGTGGAAGACCCACACCGTGACGGCGAACCAAACCGCCGTGGTGGCCACCAGCCAGCCGAGCATGCGCGCGTCGAAGCCACGCAGGATGGTGCGGGCGGGGGCGTTGCTGACCACGACTACCGGCAGGAGCCACACGAAGACCACGCGGGTGAACCCGTGGAACGCCTCGCGGGGCAGCCGCGAAAACTCGCTCAGGGAGAAATAGCTGCCCTCGATGCCCTGGGCGCTGGTCATCCAGAAGGCGCTCGAGATGCTCAGCACGAGCATGCTGTAGTGGATGACGATCCCGCAGCCGACCATCACGGCGAACGTGAGCAGGTCCCACGCGTCCGGGTGGAGACCGAGCTGCCGGGCGGAGTAGGCAACGACGGCCATCGCGACGACGGAGTTGATCAGGCTGTCGGGGTCGATCTTGCGCGTGGTGGCCATGAACATGATGTTGCCCGGCTGCGCCATGAAGAAGTCGAAGTTGCCCGTGCGGATGTTGCGTCCCATCTCGAAGATGCTGCTCCAGAAGAAGCCCATCAGGAAGCGTTGGATCAGCATCGAGGTGCCGACGAGGAGCATCATCTCGTACTTGGTCCAGCCCGCGACGTACTTGGTGTGGGCATAGATGACCGACACCATGAGCAGGTTGACGCACATCCAGAACAGCTCGACCAGTGCCCACACGAAGAAGTCGCCACGAAACATCATCATCCGCACGAGCGAATAGCGCGCGGACGAAAGCCAGATGCGGGCGTAGTGGGCGAGGTTCATGTCGATTGCGGTTGGGGATCGCGGATTGTGGATTGGGATCGCGGATTTTGGGTTACGGATCGGGGATTTCGGAGTACGGACGGGTGCGCGAGGATTGGGTGAAGCGTTGGAACGGCTTGGTTGGGGTAGCTCAATCCGCCATCGCCATCATCCGCCGACGGCGGTGTGCAGCCGCAGGCCGCGGCGCCAGAGCACCTGGCAGGTAAGAAGGATGACCGCGACCCAGAACGCCTGGATCGCCATCATGGGCAGGACGGTTTCGAGGCCGCCGATCCGGCCGGTCAGCAGCGCCACGGGGAAATACATCTGGTAGAAGTAGGGCAGGCCGGCCGAGGCGTTGAAGAGCCAGTTGGGCAGCAGGTCGAGCGGGAAGATCTGGCCGCCGAGCATGGACTCGATCGCCATCGACAGGATGACGAAGCCCTGGATCTCGAGGAACCAAAAGCTCAGGAGGCCGAAACAGTAGGCGATGCCGAACTGGATGAGCGCCGACATGAACAGGGCCGGCACGGCCAGCGCGAACCGCCACCACTCGTGCGGCAGCGTCAGGTGCTTGTAGAGGAGCGGATATGTGACCACGACCGGGATCAGGATCAGCAGGCCGGTGACCAACCGCGCGGATGCGTAGATGCTGAAGCGGTAGAGGAAGTAATTCACCGGCTTGAGCAGGAACTGGTTGATCAGGCCGTTCCGGATCTCGTCGCTGATCTGGTAGTCCTCGTTGAACGCGCCGATCATGAACTGCACCACGATCATGGCCACGAAGTACGTGAAGGTCTGCGCGAACGTGAAGCCCGCGATCAGCGGCTTGTCCGCGTACGCCGCGCTCCAGAGCGTGAACACCACGAGCAAATGGAAGAACGAGAAAAAGCCGCGCACCCCGAAGTTCACCCGGTAGACAAGGTTGCTCTGCAGGCCGACGCCGAACACGGCGCGGTATTTGTTCAGGAGGGCGAGCATGGGGGGCGGACAGTGGCGGGTAGTGAGTAGCGAGGAATGGGCGGACCGCAAGCCGGTCGTGGCTCGGGTAGGGGCCGTTGCCCTCAACGGCCCGGGCGCTTGAGGGCAAGCGCCGCTACCGCCCCATCAACTCCCATTCGGCTTCAGGTCGAACCGCTCGGCGACCTCCTTCGCCAGGCTGCGGTAGGCGGCGGCGCCGGGCCCGTGTCCGTCGTAGGCGAAGATGGTCTTCCCGAAGCTGGGGGCCTCGCTGAGGCGGACGGTGCGCGGGATGAGCGTGGAAAAGATCTTGTCCGGCAGGTGCGTGCGGACCTCCTCGACGACCTGCTTGGCGAGGTTGATGCGGGAGTCGTACATCGTCATGACGATGCCGCCGATATCGAGCGTCGGGTTGCCGCCTGCGCCCTTGAGGCGTTCGACCACCTTCAGGATCTGGCCGAGGCCCTCGAGGGCCATGTATTCGCATTGCAGCGCGATGAGCAGGTGGTCGGCGGCGTTGAGCGAGTTCATCGACAGCATGCCGAGCGCCGGCGGGCAGTCGATGATGATGGCGCGGTAGCCCCCGGAGTTGCGCAGCGGCTCGAGCACGGTGCGAAGGCGCATCAGGAAATTCTCCTGCTGGGCCAGCTCGATCTCGATGGCGGCGAGGTCCTGTTCCGACGGGATGAGCGCCAGATGCTCCCAGGCGGTTGGCGTGAGCATCTCGAAGGCGCTGCCCTCGCCGTGCAGCGGCCGGTAGAGGCTGCGGCCCTCCTGCTTCTCGATGCCGAGCGCGCTGGTGGCGTTGGCCTGCGGGTCGAGGTCGACGACGAGCGTGTGGATCTTCCGTTCCGCCAGCGCCGCCGCGAGGTTGATCGCGGTCGTGGTCTTGCCGACGCCGCCCTTCTGGTTGGCGATGGTGAAAACGGTGCAGGCCATGCCGGATTAATCGGAAACGAGGCGCCGGAGTCTAGCGGGAAATAGGCGGGACCAGACTGGGAAACCACGAATGGACGCGAATGGTGACCAGCCGGATAGGCGTCGGTTGTTGTGGTCGGATGCGCGTCTTTCTCTCCGGGATGTTCCGACTTTCGCTCCATCTGAATTCGTGTCGATTCGTGTCCATTCGTGGTTGGTCCGATCGTGTCGGTAGGATGGCATTTCAGTTCTTGCGGAAGCCCGGAAAGTGGCCCAAGTTGCCCGCCGATTTTTGTCCGGCGCGGTAGCCAAGTGGTAAGGCCGAGCTCTGCAAAAGCTCTATCGGCGGTTCGATTCCGCCCCGCGCCTCCACTTCCAACTGTTGAACAGCAGCGAAGTAGGAGATTCGGGACGCGAAACGGACACCAAAACGGACACCAAATTCACCACTCCCGGAGAATTTGGCGTAACGGGAACTAAACCGCCCGCTACCCGCTAACCCTGCGGAACCGTTTCCCAGTATCGTCGTGGTTGCCTCCAACCATGAAGACTCGATACCGCCTAACCCGTCGTGGCAGCCGTGGTGGCACGTTATACTGCGTGGACTCGCAGACGGGGAAGCGCACCAGCCTCAAGACCGACGACGCCAGGACCGCCCGCCGGCTGGTCGACGCCAGGAACGAGGCCGAACAACAGCCGACGCTCAACCGGCAGCTTGCCAAAGCCTACCTCGCCGGCACTGACGCGGCCGTCAGGACGCGCACCTGGCGCGACGCAATGGAGGCGCTCACCAATATGAAGCACGGAGCGAACAAAGACCGCTGGCAACGAGCAGCGAAGGACAAAGCCTACGCGATCCTCTTGCCCCGCGTCATCGTCGATACGCCCAGCGAAGTGCTCTTGAAGGTTCTCCAGGCCGGCTCGGTCTCGACCAACAATTTTCTGCGGAGGCTCCACAATTTCTGCGTCGATATGAACTGGCTACCTTGGCCGCTCATTCCCAAACGGCAATGGCCGGCGATTAGGTTCAAGGAGAAGCGAGCGATTACCTGGGAAGAGCATTGCCGGATTGTCGCGAGGGAAGGGAACCCCGAACGCCGGGCCTTCTACCAACTCGCCTGGCATCTCGGAGCATCGCAATCCGACCTCGCGCATCTCCAGGCGGAGAATGTGGACTGGGACGCCCGGATCATCTGCTTTGAACGGATGAAGACACGGTGGCGTCAGCAGCAGCCGCCGCAGATTCGATTTGGCCACGAGGTCGAAGCAATCCTGTCGACGCTCCCGAAAACTGGTCCGCTGTTTCCTTACCTCCAGAACGTGCTACCAGGACACCGCGCAACTGAGTTCCGCCAGCGCTGCCGTGGCTTGGGAATCCACGGCGTCACGTTGCACAGCTACCGATACGCTTGGGCCGAGCGTGCCATTGTCGCTGGCTACCCGGAGCGCTTCGCGCAGCTCGCCCTGGGCCACAATAGCAAGGCGGTTCACCGTGCATACGCGAGACGGGCTCAGGTGACTCTGCCGCCGTTGGAAGATTACGAGGGGCGTTTGACTATTTCCTTAGCAACTCCCTCGGCCCTATCTTGCGCCGGCTAGCTTCCCAAAAAAAAGGCTCCGACTGAATCGGAGCCTCTGAAGTCTTGAAGGATCAATTAGGTTCCGCCGCCGGAACCGCGATCACTTAGGGCTTTGCGAAGTTGTTCGGATGGAATCATGGGCTACTCCTTTGTTAGATGTTGTTGGTAAGAAGTTTATTAACTTTCTAAAGATTATAGTGTGTCTTGAATTCGGGTTTGTCAAGTAGGTGCTTCAGATCGTCTTCGCCTTTGATGTCGTTTCTGTAGGCAGGTTTGATTGCCAAACTCTTATCCAAGTTCCCAAAGATATCGGCAAAATTCGTCGGCTCTAAAAGCGCAATGTAACAGGCCTTGTTCCAGAAGATTGCGGCATCGGTTGGGAGAAATGAATCAGGTGGCAGCTTCATGGCTCGATCCAATGCCGCGATGGCGTCCTTTAACTTCCCTTGGCGTTTCAATATCAGCCCGAAGACGAGTTCTCCAAATTTCGTTGGATACGCTTTCAGTGACGTGGATATCTCGGCCTCGGCATCTCCGAATTTTTTCTCATAGCATAACTCACGAGCAAATGCTGCATGCCGAAAGGCCGCGTCTTTCTTGTCCTTTTCCTGTAATTGCCCTGCGAGATTGCCCACATCTTTCTGAAGCTCTTTGAGGGCCTTCTCAGCCAATAGCTCTATCAATTTTAGCCCCAAAAACCCCCCAATCAAACTGATCGAGAGCGTATGGATGACGACCAACATCCCGGAGCGACCGAGCGGACTTGGTGAGAAAAACGGATGCGCATCAACAGCTACAGCTGCATCGATATTAAAGTTAAAGTGGGCAATCGCAATTGAGAGCAGAATCAGTCCAGAAAATGAGCCCACAAAGATGTCTCCCAGGCATCCAGTATCTTGCTTCCCAAAAAACGGTAAGTGGATCTTGTGCGAACTGCCCGTAGCCAGCGAATAAATGGTGCCGCCGAGTAAACCTCCGATCAACGCCAAGGAAATGTAGCAGACGTAACCCATATTCAGCTGCGTATCGATTCTCGCGGATTTCCAGCCCCGGTCAAACACGTAACTTTCACTGATTGACCGTTTGAATCCACAGTTGGAGCACGAATTGTTGTGCGTTGGTTTTTGGCTTTCCAGTGTTGGCTCACCGCATTTGTTACCTTTGCCAGCCAGGCGCGGTCCTTGGCATTCTCTAAGACTTCCACCGCAGCGAAATACTTTACGCTGTTCGGCTGAGGATTGCCGAGGGGCTTAAGCAACCGAGCCGCCACGAGGACCGGCACGTCGTGCGGCTGGCAGTTTAGCACCCATGCTGTTTGCTCTGCCGTCAACCGCGCAGGGAGTTGGCCGAGCAGGCTGAGGAAGCGGTGTTGGTCGTCTCGCATCAATCACCTGTCAGCTTGAAAATGGCATGGGCTGGATGCCGATGGCTCAGCAGCTTCACGTTCCACCAGGAGCCTTCCTTGGCGACATATTTGGCGCAGTAGTCCGCCACATCATCACGGTTGTCGATCGGCTCGATCCTGGCACGGCCATAACGCTTGAACCAAGTCTGCCAGACTTCCCGCCGCGACTTGCCCAGGCAGTCACACCACAACGCATGGACGTGGTAGCCATCCCGCCCGGGGTTCTGCTCCAGGGCATAGAAGTAGGACACGCCCCGCATTTCCGTCCGCATGAACTTCTCGTAACACCTCTGCGCCGAATCAATCGACGCCTCCCAGGAGAACGTCATGTGCGAAATCACCTGCCACGGCGCGAGCGAATGCACCCAGTCGCCCATCTCGACATGCAACTGGGCGACTCTCAACCGATCCTCGGGTTCAATCTTCCTGGCTTTGTTCATGGCTGGCTGTGGTTGTTGGCATCTGGACACACCTCTCGGACAAGGATGGTTGCCGGCGGCGCGGGCTGACGCCCGCATCCACCGGCAATCCAATCCACGGGGCCGCGATGCGTGGCCACGTTACGAACTAATCCAGCGGCGACACGGAACCGGCACGAAGCAGCACGCCATTCTTGGCGTCGAAGGTGTTAGGCTCCATCAGGTCGAATTCCACCAGCAGCTTTTGCCCGTCCTTGAACTGACACGGGCACAGCCTGGAGGCCTCTTCGACTGTTTGGATGTTGCGAGGGCACCACGTTTGAACCGTGGGGGCCTTCCCGTCGGCAAAGAGAACTTCGTAAAGGTTCACGATGCCGACGACATGCTTGGCTTTGTTCTGAACTTCCTTGTAGCGATGCGCTACAAACTTGGCGATGACCACGCGGCGGCCCGCCAGGAAGTGTTCGACTGCGATCTGCTGTTTCATTTTTCGATTTGGCTTACCACGCGACAGGCGACGCCACGGCCTCCGCCGTTGGAACTACCAACGATTCGTCCGGTGAAATCACCGTCACCGCTGGACTGGCGGGCAGTGCGGCCAATGATTCGCAAATCCTCCGTCCTCGACTCTTCGTCGAATCCCAGAGCACCTGTGCCTCAATGGTCATGCGCTACGCATGACAGATTCCCAGCGAACCGCAGGAGATTGGGACAGGGCACCCCGCCCACGCGTCCCAATCTATTGACTATCCCTTGGGCGTGGTCCCGGGTCCCGGTCGCTCGTCAATCCCAGCCGCTCCCGTCGCTTCTTCAAAGTGCCAGGCATCAACCGTTGTCCGGTTCGCACCAAGATAGCGTCAGAAAGCTCTTCCGCCGTCAGCAAATTGTATTTCTTCCGAAGCCAATTGAACGCCAGCTCGAAGTTGATTGGATCAATCTCTTTCTCGGGCTCCTGGAACACTCGTCCAAATTCACACAGCCATTCCGTGCCGACCGGATTGCTCCGTTGCCATTCCAGCACTTCGTCTTCCGTCCAGTGATGGGCCAGCTCTGCGAAATATGCAGCCACCGCTTCCCGCCCCAGTTTTTCTTTTTGCACCGGGTCCTTGGTTTCATCCGCCTGCTTGATCAACGCAACCGTCCTGGGATGTAAGCCGGCGAGTACCTTCAGCCTGGCCGAATACAGGTCGCGTTCCTCGATCATCCCTGGCCCGGTTGGAGGTGACTGGTAATTGGGGTATCGGTATTCGATGTAGGCTAGATCATCGTCCGTGGCTTTGAAGCATTTCGATAGTGCGATGAGGT
The DNA here is from genome assembly GCA_035545835.1 of Lacunisphaera sp. GTDB lineage: Bacteria > Verrucomicrobiota > Verrucomicrobiia > Opitutales > Opitutaceae > Lacunisphaera. Next base: position 12,394 of record DASZXO010000012.1, on the reverse strand, counting down.
CCTCTTTGGTCATCGAATAGAATTTGCGCATCCGTTCCATGGCCGCCTTGGCGTCATCTTCGGTCGCCCGCCGCAAATGCGTAATGCTTCCTTGCTCCTCGTGCCCGTCCTCGAAGCGAATCCATTGCACGGCCACCCAGACTTCTTCGTCCTCACTGCAGTCATCCCAAAGCAACTCCGACTTCGGGTCGTCAGGATCAACCCGCACCTCCCGCGCTTTCTTTTTCCCGATTCCAAAAAACTCCCGGAACGACGGTACAGGTGTCAGTGCGATGTAGTCCCGGCATTCGATAAGCCGAACATTTGCGAACGGTGGTATGTAGATGGATGTCTCATCCATTGCGATTTGCTGATTGATTGATCGCTAATCACCCTTGCCCCAATTGGCGAGTTCTTCCAATTGTCAACATACTGACAAATGATTTCTGCAGGCCAATGGCTCGGGCAAATAAGCACCGATGGAATGGGAGACGGGGTAGCAACCCTGAGCGTTGAGGCGGGTAACACTAACCGTGCCTTTGCAACCATCTGGCAGGGACCCAGTGTTCCGGCCTCGCGAATTGAATTAGCCATAGCCCGTGATGGAAACCGTATTTCCGCCACGTCGATTTCACCTCCTTTGGCCTATGATTCAGCCAAATTGTCTTTGGTCCCTCCTAAGGAACACCCTCAAGCAGCAAGCTTCACATTTTCGAACACGATCAGGGTTGAAGGAACAATTGTGGAAAACGATGCGAGCGGGAGCACCATATCGGGCTCATGGAATGGTGAGTCGGGCGCAGCTGGGCGTTTTAGACTTCAAAATTCTCTGGCAATTCACTCTCCACCAGATGCACGACAGTCGTGGAATGAATACAAGTATCATGTTTCAGAACTCGTTAAGACCGGGCAAAAACTGCTTTTCCGTGGTCAGGCTTCTTCGAGTTGGCCTTTAACGACCAGCTTTCATCGAACGAAGCGATTCGATCTCATTCGATATCGCGATGTAGAGTGCCAAAAACTCGCTAGGGAAATTAACGCTCGCCTAGCCCGAAGGTACAAGCTCAGCGAAGGAACCGATTTTGGTGCAATTCTGAGCTTGGCCCAACACCATGGATTCCCAACGCCGCTGCTTGATTGGACGTATTCGCCATATATTGCCGCTTACTTTGCGCTATCAGATTACGAGGTTGCTTCAGACAATGCCCGAATTTTTGTGTTCGATATAGGCATGTGGGGCGAACTGCCGCAGCCAGCAACACTCACTGACCCGGCCCCTGCAGTGTCTGTGCGGGAGTTTGAAGCCTACGACAATCCTCGACACATTCCCCAGCAGGCCTGCCACACATTCTCGAACGTTGCCGATATTGAGGCCTGGATTCATTTTCTAGGTGCGCAGCACAAGAAGAAATTTCTTACGACTATCGACATCCCAACGAGCGAAAGAGCTTACGCAATTCACGACTTGCGGTACATGGGTGTAACGGCTGCTAGTCTCTTCCCTGGTTTGGACGGAACCTGTCGAACTCTCAAAGAAGAATTTTTTTTGCCGTAGCCAGTCGAAACCGGCGCCGGGTAGGGGCGGTGCAAGCAGCTAACATGTGAACACGGCTTGACTTCTACAGCTGCTCAAGGCTGAGGGACATTTTTGTGAATCCAGTCCCAAGCTTTCTGAGTGAGCCAGCCTTGGGTATTGTCGCGGACTTCGATGATTAGTAATCGATCATTTTGGTCAATGTGGTGTGAGTATCTTTGCCACATTTGGTTCGGGGTTTCGTCAGTGCCCACGAGCCAAGTAGACTCCAAATAATGCCACCAGAGTCCCGATTTTTTCAATTCGACGTATAGTCCGCTGTAGTTTCGACCGGGAGCCTTTAGATCGTAGCTGACGCAGTATGCTTTCATGTTAGCCGTTAGTCTTCGTTGGCTTCAAATCGTCCAGACTGGTGATCGTCTTCTCTTCAGTTCCGTAAGGGGTCTTTTGGTGGCAGGCGAGATCAGCCTTACCATCGATGTCGTGGACGAGCTCTTCGATCCACTGGATCCATTCTTTCACCACGAATTCGTCGATGGTGCGCAACGCCTTCTTGGATTTGCGACCCGCGAGGCGATCTCCTTCATGGGCGATTTGATTTCGACGCTGAATAATTCTGCCGAGTTTCGCCAAGAGCCGTTTCTTCCTGTTTGAGTCGGGCTCAACTAAGTTCCAAAAGCCGTTGATCCCGATGTATCGCATATATTCAGCTATCCGCTCAGGAGACTGAAGCGGGATCGTGGAAAGGTGCTCGGCAATCCAATTTCTAATGATATTCCCTTTCCGTCGCGACGCTTGCCAATCCGCCAAATCTCCGATCGTGATGCGGTGCTTTCGCAAAGCTTCTGGCATTGCAGCTCCGCTTAGGCGGCTAACACCATATTTGATTCGGTCGTGGAAATAGGCGTCAAATGCCGAAACGAGAAAAACAACCGCCCCGCGCAGCAACCAGTCGTAATCAACCCGCACCTTAAGGGCCTTGATACCGTCATAGAGCTTAATCGTGTCGTGCACACTGCGCATGTTTCTTTTGAACAAGCTTAAGGCTGTGTGCTTCGTAACCTTTGGGCGCCTATTTTTCACAATGAGGATGAGGTCTGCTTATCTAATTTCACCACGATGCTCGAGCTGGCGTCAGGAGCAGTGGCGACAAAGCAAATTCAAGAAATTCACGGTCAATTGTCTGAGCTGACAATCATGGCCCGTGAATGCGCGCTTCAGAGATTGAAAGGATAGCCCGTCAACCGATACGCTCAAGATTGAATCTCGATACTTAACGGACACCAAAACGGACACCAAACGGCTTAGAAATGGCGTCCGCGAGTAATGGCGGATTAGGCTTGGTTAGCTCTGAGAAGTGGCCATTTTCTCCTCTGCAATCGCGCGATAATCGGCCGATTCCGCCCCGCGCCTCCAGCCTGCGCTCGCGAAGCGAAGGCGCAGGCTGTCGTCCGAAGCCTTGGCGAAGGAGGACAATTCGTCGGCGATTTGGGCGCAGATGGTACGGCTGGCAGGCCACCACGGTCCAAGTAAGTGCCTCGCCGAGGCCTGACGGACGAGGGTGGGCCGGGGGTGGGAACCCAAGCCGGGCGCCCGTCCGCCGCGAGCGCACGGATTTGGCGCGATCGGTGTCCGGCGCCATGGGGGTCGAACGTTGAATCATAGCCATCGCCCCGATGCCGCCGAGTGGCGGCGCGATGGCGTCCAACCACACCCAACCATGAAGGATTCATACCCGATCCCGATGATTCGAACGCGCCCGGCGTCGGGCGCTGGCCGGTCCACCGCCGTCAGCCTTGTGGTCAATGCGCTCCTGCTTGCGGCGTTCGCCGTCGGATGCGAGGCGCAGCCGCCGGCAACTGAGCCTTACCCGCAGATGGCCCCGCTCGAGCAATACCTGATGCCGCGCGATGCCGAAATCGCCCTGGCCCGTAGCGCCGGCCCCGCCTCGGTCACGCGGGAAGCGACCGTGCTCGTGCTCGGGCGGCACGGTTTCGAGACCGCGGTCCCCGGCCACAACGGCTTCGTTTGTCTCGTCCAGCGCCTGTGGTCGGCGCCGCTCGATGACCCGGAATTCTGGAATCCGAAGGGTCGCGGCCCGACGTGTTTCAATGCGGCCGCCGCCCGCTATTTCGTGCCGCTGCTGAACAAGAAGGCCGAGCTCGTCTTCGCCGGGAAATCCAAGGCCGAGATCGCCTCCGCCGTGAAGGCGGCGCTCGACACCGGCGAGATTCCGGCGCTCGGCGCCGGGACGATGTGCTTCATGATGGCGAAGGAGGGTTACCTCAACGACGGCGCCGGGCACTGGCACCCGCACTTGATGTTCTTTGTGCACGGAGAATCGGCGGCATCGTGGGGAGCAGACCTGCCCGGCTCGCCAATCTTCTCGACCACCGATCCGCTCGACCAGGTGACCACCTTCATGGTGCCGGTGCGACGCTGGTCTGACGGCTCGATCGACGCGCACTGAGCCGGTTTCGGGCACCTTTCTCGCGGGGATTGGCCAGCGCCCAGCGGCGATTGACCAGGCGCGCACGAGGCGCGCCCCTACGGAAGAGCCAACATTGCCCGCGGGTGACGACGGGCCTGAGGTGAGCGGCGGCGGGACCGTCGTCAGGCCGGATCATTGTCCGGCTTGAGCTGGTGCAGCGGCGGGACCGTCTTCAAACCGGGCAACAGGACGGCGACGGTGATGACGACGCCGATGGTGATGAAGCCACCCACCGTGGCGGCCATGACCGGTCCCCACAGCGCAGCGGCCAGGCCGGCGCGGAGCTCCGAGATCTCATTGGAGGAGCCGATGAAGAGCTGGTTGAAGGCGGTGACGCGCCCGCGCAGGACATCGGGCGTCAGCATCTGCACGAGGCTGTGGCGGACGACCACGCTGAAGTTGTCGCACATGCCGCTGAGAAAGAGCGCCAGCAACGAGAGCCAGACATATTTAGAGAAGCCGAAGACGACGATGGCCGCCCCGAAACCGGCGACCGCCCAGAGCATCAGGCGACCGGGATGGCGGGCGGGCCGCACGTGCGTGACAATGAACGCCATGGTGATCGCGCCGGCGGACGGCGCGGCGCGCAGCCAGCCAAGCCCCGCGGCGCCCACGTGCAGGATCTTGTCCGCGTAGATGGGCAGCAAGGCCACGGCGCCGCCGAAGAGCACGGCGAAGAGATCGAGCGTGATCGCGGCGAGGACCGGCTGGCGGCGCCAGATGAAACGAACGCCCGCGAACATGTCCGGCTTGGGGCCGCCGGTGGCGCGTGGCGTGGCATGGAGCCGGACGCCGAGGAGGAGAAACGCGAAGGCGGTCGCAGCCACGAAGTCGAGCAGGTACACGAGGTCGTAGCCGGTGGAAGCGACGAGGAAGCCGCCGAGCGCCGGGCCGATCACGGTCGAGAGTTCGAACGAACTTGCGCTCCAGGTCACGGCGTTGCTCACGGCGTCGGCCGGCACGAGCTGCGGCACCAGGGCGGCGCGGGCGGGCGTGCCGAGGACACGCGCGACGGATTGGAGGAAGAGCAGGGCGAAGACGACCGGCAGGGCCGGGTTGTCGAAGTGCAGCATCGACGGGTCGACATGGCGCTCAAACACGAGGGCAATGGCGCGCAGCAGGCCATTGGCGCCGTGGAGCACCGGCCACGCTGGCAGGGCGGCGTGAAAATGCGTGACCAGCAGCAAGGCGAGCGAGAGCAGGCCTGACGCGCCCATGGTCCAGGCCACGAGCCGGCGCCGTTCGAGGTGATCGGCCATGACGCCGGCGGGCAGCACGAGCGCGAGCAGGGGCAGGACGTTGATCAGGCCGACGAGTCCCAGGGCCGTCGCCGAGTTGGTCCACTGGTAGATCTGCCACGCGATGGCGACGCTCATCGCCTGCCGGCCGGTGTTCGACAGGAAGTAACCCGCGAGATAGCGCGAGTAGCCGCCATGCCGCATGGCGGCGTACGGATCGCGGCGGCCGTCGTTCATGCGCCGGCGGCGGAGTCCGCCGCAAAGGGATGGGCCGTCCGGGCCTGCGACACCGGCAGGTAGACCTTGAAGGTCGAGCCTGCGCCCGGCGTGCTCTCGACCGTGAGGGCGCCGCGGTGCGTGCGCACGATGCCCTGCACGGCGGCGAGGCCGAGGCCGCGCCCGGTGAACTTGGTGCTGAAGAACGGGTCGAAGATCCGCGCGGTCACCTCGGGCGTCATGCCGCAGCCGGTGTCCGTGACCTCGACGCAGACATAGTCCCCCGCCGGCAGTTCGCGCAAGGCGGCGGGGCCGCCGGCGAGCGGCAGCGCAATCACGACGGTGGCGACCCGGATCGTGCCATCCCGTCCCGCCACGGCCTCGGAGGCGTTGATCACGAGGTTCATGATCACCTGGCGGATTTGCGAGGGATCCGCCTCGATCTTGGGTAGCGTCGGGGCGAGCGCGAACTCGAGGCCGGCCTGCTTGTTGATGGAGAGCTCGAGCAGGCGCGTCGTCTCGGTGATCAGCTCGTTGAGGTTGACCCGCTCGAGGTGGTAGCTGCCCTTGCCGGCGTAGGCGAGGAGCTGGCGGCAGAGCTCGGCCGCGCGGTTGGCGGAGGTCACGACGCTGTCGAGGCGCGCCTGGTTCACGGGCGAGCCGGCGAGCTCGAGGCGGGCCAGCGAGCTGTTGCCAAGGATGACCGTGAGCAGGTTGTTGAAATCGTGCGCGATGCCACCGGCGAGCACGCCCAGGCTCTCGAGCTTCTGCGCCTCCTGCATCTTCTGCCGGAGCTTTTCCGCCTCCTCGTCCGCCATCTTGCGCGCAGTGATATCGGTATGCGTGCCGGCGATGCGCCGGGGCAGGCCGCTGAGGGGATCGCGCGCGACCACCTTGCCGCGGTCGAGGATCCATTTCCACTCGCCGTTCTTCGCCTTCATCCGGAACTCGACGGTGAATTGGTCCTCCCCGTGCCAGATTTGCTTCTCGTGCGCGAGGATGCCCGGCAGGTCATCCGGGTGGATCAGGGCATGAAACGCCTCGCTCGTGCCCGCGATCTCGCCCGGCGCGTAGCCCAGCAGGCTGAACCACTGGGGGCTGCGCAGGACGCGGCCCGCGCCGACGTCCCAGTCCCAGAACCCGTCCCGGCTGCCCTCGAACACGAGTTGGAGACGTTCCTCGTTCTCCCTGATCTCGCGCGCCTGGCGCGAGAGCCGCACGAGCAGCTTGCGCTGCCAGACCAGGCCCGCGAGGGCGGCGAGGGCGACGAGCGCGACCGGCAGCAGGTAAAGCTGCACGTCCGCCCAGCGCAGGCGCCGCGGCTCCATCGGCCCGAGCCATTTCTCGTAGAGCCAGTCGTAGCGGCCGCGACGCTGGACGTTGAGCAGCCCCTCGTTGAGCCGCGCCAGCAGTTCCTTGTTTCCCGGCTGGACGGCGAAGCAAAGGCTGTAGCCGAGGCCGGGCGGGAAATAGTTGGCCCGCACCAGGCCCTCGAGGTTGCGCGAGCGGATCATGTAGTCGGTCACGAACTGCATGCTCAGCGTCGCGTCGATCCGGCCCTGCCGCGTAGCGGCGAGGGCATCGGCGAGGCTGGGGAAGCGCACCAGCTCGGCCTGCCATTCCTGGCGCCGGGCGAACTCGTCGACGATGGAATCCTGGATGACCCCGATGCGCTTGCCCCTGAGGTCCCCGGGCCCGCGCACCGCGTCGGCGCCGGGCGTCGCGGCGACATAAAAAGTGCAGCGCATCGTCTCGAACGGCGCGGAGAAGTCCATCCGGGCGGCGCGTTCCTCCGAGCGCGCAACCAGGCCGAGGATGTCGCCCTTGCCGCGCGTGAACTCCGGGTAGATCTCCTGCCACGGTCGCAGGTCCGGCTCCACCACGAAGCCTTGGTCAGCGCCGATGGCATTGATGAGGTCGATGACGAACCCGGTGGGTCGGCCCTGGTCGTCGCGAAAGCTGAACGGCGGGCTGGTGTTTTCCACCAGCATTTTGAAATGCGGCGGCGGGGCGGCCGGTGCGGCCGCGGCGACGGACAGCGCCGCGAGGAGGGCCACTGACAGCAGGCGGACTGGCGCGCGCAAGAGCATCTCAAACCGAGGCAGGGCCGTACCTGGTGGAACGCGCTGACCTCAGCGTGTTTTCTGGCTTGGTTCGGGTGTAGGAGCCTGCTGGCAGGCGATGCGCGCTCCCCGCCAAAGGAATCGCGGTTGAATCGCCTGCCTGCAGGCTCCTACCGGGGCATGCGTTCGAGGCAATCATCCTTGGTCGGTCCGGGAGCACACGTTAGGCCTCCTGCCGTCAGGCGTGGCGGCCCGGGAAGGTGAGCTCCGCGACGCCGGACTTGTCGAGGCCGCCCAGGCCGAGCGCCACCATGCGGTCGTATTGTTCCTTCGTGGCGCGCGCCAGCGGGAGGTTCAGCCCGGCTTCCTGCGCCAGGCGCAGGGCGATGCCCGAGTCCTTGGCGGCGTGGGCGGCGGAGAAGAAGCAGTCGTGCGCCCGGTTCTGCATGTCCTCGCCGTCCGTCTTCAACACCTGCGAGTTCGCGCCCGTCTGGGCGAACACCTCGCGCAGCAGGTCGAGGTCGAGCCCGAGGGCGCGGCCCAGCCCGAGGCCCTCGGCGAGGGCGGCGGTGTTGCAGTTCATGACCATGTTCACCAGCGCCTTCACCTGCGCCGCCCGCCCGGCCGGGCCGACGTAGCGCAGCGCCGAACTGAGCTGGCGGAGAATGGGCTCGATGGCGTCGAATGTCGCCCGTTCACCGCCGCACATGAGGTAGAGCGTGCCGTTGCGCGCCTGCGGCAGGCTCGAGGCCATGCACGCCTCGAGCGCGCGGGCGCCGGCGGAGCGGGCGCGGCGCTCGACCTCCACGTGGACCGACGGCGAAAGCGTCGCGCAGTTCACGAACACCCGGCCGGTCGCCGCCGCGAGGAGCGAGTCGCCCTCCGGCGCAAAGATGGCGAGCTGGGCGGCATCGTCGCTGACGACGGTGAACACGACGTCGGCCAGCGCCGTCACGTCGACCAGGCGGGCGCAGGCCGCAGCCCCGAGCTCGGTGGCGAGGGCGCGGGCGGTTTCCGGGCGGGCGTCAAACACCGCCGTGAGGGCGTGACCGCAGTCCTTGAGCCGGCGGGCCATGTTGCCGCCCATGCGGCCGACGCCCACGAAGGCAATGCGCGGGGAGGGATTCATCGGGCGAAAAACGGGTTGTGCTGCTTCTCCTGCTTGAGCGTCGTGAGCGGGCCGTGGCCGGCCGCGATCACGGTGTCGAGCGGCAGCTTCATGACCTTGTCGCGGTTGTTGCGCAGCTGCGCCTCGTACGACACCAGGCCGCCGCCCATCGAGCTGGCGAAGAGCGAATCGCCGACGATGGCGAGCGGCCACGACAGGCCCGTGACGAAATAGGTCGTCTGGCCCGGCGAGTGGCCCCACGTCGAGAGCGTCTTGATCGCGATCTCGCCCAGGTGAAAGTGCGCATTTTCCGCGAAAGTCTTGGCGCCGGGGCGATCGCTCGGCTCCCGTTCGCTCGCCCAGACCTCGGCGCCGCCGGCGGCCAGGCGCCCGAGGTCGGCGACGTGGTCCTCGTGCGTGTGCGTCAGGAAGATGTAGCGGAGGGTCAGTTTTTCGGCGGCGAGCGTGTCGAGCATCCCGCTGGCATCGGCGCCGGTGTCGAAGGCGGCGGCCTGGCGGGTCCGCGGGTCCCAGACGAGGTAGCTGTTGACGGCCATGTCCTCGTAAGGCGTGTTGAACATGGCGAAGCCGCGCGGGAATACGACCGGATCGGGGTACCATTCGCGGCGGGCCATCGCGACGAGCGCCTTCGGCCCGAGACCGAGCACCGGCGCGATGGCGCGCAAGGCGTGTTCGCGCACCTCGCCGGCCTTGAGCGCCGCGACCTCCTCAACCGCCACGCCGGCCTTGGTGGCGAGCTCGGCATCGGAGAGGCGCAGGCCGCGCTGGGCCTTGCCGATGACGTCGGTGAAATTGTCCTCGAGGGGAATGCGCGGCATGGGGCGGCAATCCAAGGCGGGAAAGCCCGGCCACGGCAAGCCGGCTTTGGGGTCTGGGATCCGGGTCCGGGGCACGGGGTCTGGGGATGGGGGATTGCGGATTGGGGAGGAAGGGAGTCGTTCATCCGGACGATGGGGGCTGCTGGGCGTGAGTGAAGGAGGGAACCGGGTGTTGACCTGCCCTTGGGCCGTCGCATGCTGGCCTGCATGACAATCAGGAAGGCCTGGCTGCTGGTGGTGCTGATGGCGGCGGGTGGGAGTGCCGGGGCCGAGACGATCAAGCTGACGGCGTACGAGCGCGCGCAGGGCTGGCGGCTGCTGTTCGATGGCGAATCGTTGAGCGACTGGCGCGGTTTCCACCAGAACAAGCTGCCCGCAAACTGGCACGTGGTGGAGGGGAGCCTGGTGGGGGAGGGCGGCACGGCGCTCGTGAGCGCGGACGATTTCAAGGACTTCGAGATCACCTTCGACTGGAAGGTCGCGGCGGGCGGCGAAGCCAGCGTCTATTTTCGCGCGGTGGACGATGGCGGCGACGTGGCCACCTGCGGGCCGGTGATGCAGCTGGCCGGCGATGGCGTGGAGATGGCCGGCAATGGCGGGCTCGATCATCCGTGGCGGCAGATCACCTTGCAGGCCGATGTCTGGTATCGCGCCAGCATCTCGGTTTTCGGCAACCAGGTGGCGTACGCGATCAACGGCGACCGCGTGATGAGCTATCGCCTCAACTCGGCCGACTGGAAGGCCGCCGTCGCCGCCAGCCGGTTCAAGGACACGAAGGAATATGGCTTGCTGGAGTCGGGCGCGATCGTGCTGGCGGGGAAGGGCGTGTCGTTCCGCAACATCCGCGTGCGGGGATTGTGAGGGCGGAAATCATCCCCGGCCTGTCGAGTTGCAGCGTCGGTCTATGACCGCGGCACCGAATGAGCGACGGTCATAGACCGCCGCTACATGTCGGGCGTGAAGCCCGACCTACGCAATGCGTCGTGAGGCAAAAAAGCAGGGGCGGCGCTGGTGGCGCCGCCCCTCGGGGATGTAACTGACAAGGTTATCGCTTCGGCGGCGGCGCGACCGAGATGTGCAGCTTTTCGAGCGTGATGCCGAGTTCGCGGTCGTACCCGGCCAGGGCCTTCTGGTAATCGGTCTGGGCCAGGGCGGCGCGGATCTCGGCGATGGCGAGCAGTTCCTGCTGCTGGGAAACGAAGAACGTGCTGCCCTGTCCGGCGCGGAAGCGCTTCACCTCGGCGTCGAGCGTGGTTTGGGCCAGCTCGCGCGCGATGCGGGTGGCCTCGACGCGTTTTTGCGCGGTCTCGATCTGGCCGGCGGCGTTGCCGACCAGGACGACGATGTTCTGCTCGACGCGGCTGATGTTGGTCTCGGACTGGAGCTGCTGCAGCTTGGCGGCGCGATAACGGCCGCGCTCGGTGGTGAAGCCCAGGGGCAGCGACACGGTCACGCCGTAGCTGAAATCGTTGTAGTCCTTGTTGCGGACCTGCTGGCGGGCGACCGAGGCGACGGTGTCGTAGCCGCTGTAGCCGTAGCTGCCCACGAGGTCGACCCGCGGCAGGAACTGGTTGAACTGGTACTTGCGGTTGATCTCGGCGCGCTTGAGGCCGAGCCGGGCCTGCTGGTAGTCGGGGCGGTTCTCGAGCGCGATGCGGAAGTCGGCCGCGGCATCCACCACGACGACGGGGGCGGGCGGGAGCGGGTCGATGGCCACATGCTGCTGGAGGAGCCCGGGCGATTTCTCGTCCGTGATGAGCTGCTTGAGAAAATTCTCGGCGTCGCGCATCTGCCGGTCGGCGATGAGGACGCCTTCCTCGCGGCTTGCGACCCGGGAACGCGCGGAGGTCACGTCGAACTCGGAGACGTTGCCGACCTTGAAGCGCTTCTGGTTCTCGTCGAGCAGCTGCGCGGCGAGGTCGCGCGAGCGGACGGCGCTGCGGAGGTTGGCGTAGGCGAAGTTCAGGTCGTTGTAGGCGTAGATGACGTTCGTGACCGCATCGATGACCGCCTGGCGGAAGGCCCATTCACTGATATCGCGGTCGGTTTGGGCGATGCGGATGGAGGTCAGGGTCGGGCCGAAGCCGAAATTGCGCAGGAGCGGCTGGGTGGCGGAGACGCCCGCGAAGGTGGTGAAATTGCCGGTGAAGCCGTTGAAGGTGCCGCGCGTGTTGTTGCTGCTGGCGCCGACCTGGTACGTCATGCCCCAGGGCAGCACGCCACCCACGCCGAGCTCGTAGTCGTCGATCTTGGTGCTGCCGGCGGGACCGCGCAGGCCGGTACCGGTGTCGATCAGCGAGGGATTCTTGCTCGACGAGAATTTGTAGGTGCCGTTCAGAACCGGGTCGAACTTGCCGAGTGCCTCGACCACGCCGGCCTGCGCAATGGCGGCGTCGTAGCCCTCGACCTTGATCGAGAAACTCTTGGCCAGGGCGCGCTGGATCGCCTCCTCCAGGGTCACCTTGATGGTCTCGGGCTCGGCCGGGGCGGTTTGGGCAGCCGCAGCCAGCGCGGCCAGCAGGGGGAGAATCGAGGCGATAAATCGCCGGGCGGTAGGCATCGGTAACGTCAAGTTACGCTCCAGTTTGCAACCCGCATGCCAGCGCCGACGAGTTTTCTAAGTTATTCGGGAAAAGGAACTAGAGACGTTCCGCAAGTACCGTGTCGGCTGCCGGCGCCTCGCGGACGGGATTATGCGATCCCGATATTGGGATCCGCCTTCGCGTGGGGTTTCAGCGTGGCATGATCCGATGGCGCTGGTCGACGAGCTCTTCGGTGGAGCCCGTATGGCGTGCGGACCGAATCGAGGTAGGGCGCGTTATCCTTAACGCGCCGGGGACGGCGACGGATAACGGATGATCCGCCCGGCCAACCTCCACGAAGCTGGAGGCGGGACGCCCTCGTCCCGCGGGTTGCCATTCGCGCT
>DASZXO010000011.1:0-1814 GCA_035545835.1 Lacunisphaera sp. | reverse complement strand
GAATCCTTGACCCAGGCCAGGTTCGCCGCGCGATCGTACTCCAGCTCGATCGTTCCGCCCGTCCGCGCTGTCTGCCGGGTCAACCGCGACCACCACTGCCGCACGCCCGTGGCGCCGGGGACCGGCTCGAACGTCGAGGTCAACCCCTCGCGGTTCGTGATCTCGAAGCGGCGGTGGCCCAGCGACTTCAGCGTCAGCGCGCTGATCGGCTCGAAGACGCTCTGCCCGGCCGGCAGCACGTGGTCGGGAAAGTCGAAGGTGTCGAACTCCAGCTCGCGCCCCTCGCCGTCCAGATAGACGAGCTTGCCGCGCTCGGCCCAGACGGCCTGGTCCAGGCTGTGCGACCAGCCGTGCCCCAGCGGCCCGGCGCGATTCGCCCACGACGAGGCGTAATTGCGCTCGAACTTCAGCGGCAGCGGGCCGGGCAGCTCGAAGTCGACGTGATCGGTCAGCACCCGCCCAGTGGCCACGTCGACCGGGTGGCCGGTGAGGAAGCAGACCGCTTTGCTGAGGAGGTTCCGCAAGCGCCCGGGCGCCATCCGGCTGAGCAGATCGTGCAGGTACCCCGCCACCCACTTGGACTTCAGCAGCGCGCCGAGGGCATCCGAGATCGACAGCGCCGGCGGGCCACCCACCAGCACGGGCGCGCCTTTCGGGATCGCCAGCACCGTCGACGACGGCAGGCGGACCGGCTCGCCGCAGGACATCGACTGGTCGCCCATGCGCACGGCGCTGGCGCCCATGAACTCGACGGTCTGCGACCCGAAGACGCTGATGGCGTCGCCTTCGGGCGCCACCGGCGGGCCAGGCAGCGGCGGCGGCCCTTTGATCGCCGGCTTGGGCAGCTTCGGCATCGGCGCCCAGGCCGTCCCCGGCGGCATCAGAATGTGCGGCACGCCCAGCGAGTTCTTGGCGTTGGTGCCGCACACCGTGGCAGGCATGAAGTTGATCAGCACCGGCCCCTTGGGGGGCGTCCCCGTCACCAGCGCCATCGCGAGGCTCATGGCCTGGCCGGTCAGCAGTCCCCCCGGGTCGAACACCATCCCCACGAACGGGTTCGGCAACGGCGTCGGGACCGGCGCCGGCATCGGCACCATCTCGAAGTGGATGTCCACCCCGAGCACCATGTCCATGAAGGTGCTGGCCAGCATCGTTAGGTCGCCCGCATCATAGTGCCGGGCCGCCCGTTGAACGGCCTCACACCGGAGAAATTCCCGGCGATCTGGTCAAGCTCTCGGACGTAACCGCCCTACCGCAGGTAGTCCACGTAAAGGGCAATGGAAACCATTCTGCCAAGATCGTGCTTGGTGAATTCAGGGAATCGCACCGCCAGATCGTCGACCAGCCGAGCCTGATCGAAGTCCTCCGGTGACCCGAGCGTGGAAGTGGCGCCCCGGTAAAACAGGGACGAGGCGCCTGAGCGGAGCTCGCGCTGGAGCTCGTTTTTCAGGGCCCGCAATCGATCGATTCGAACGGAATCGTACGGGCCCAGCTGCTTGCGCCGCAGCGCGTTCCGAATTTTCTGGTTGGTCTTCGCGGCCTCGTCCGAGGCGAATTCGTAAACGAGGATCGCGAACGCCGCGTAGTCGGACGATTCACGGACGTCGTCGTTGCTCATGAGGAATGTTCGGCCAGCTCGCCCGCGCCTAGGAGGCGGCCGCCTTGTCTGCGGCGGGGGCGGCGCCGGCTTCCAGCTCGACGCTGCGTTTTTCCAGCTGGTCGGCCTGCGCGGAGAGGCCGCGCTTGCGGCACACGGCGGCCAGGGCGCGCGCGACCTCGGGGGCGCTGGTCAGCTTCGCCAGCTCGGTGTCCAT
>DASZXO010000010.1:0-9209 GCA_035545835.1 Lacunisphaera sp. | reverse complement strand
TTCCACATCGTAGGTGATGTCGGTGCGGTCGCTCGGGCGTGAATAGGTGTAGACCCAATCTGTCGCGGTCGTCGTGACCGCCGGAAGGCCGGTCGTGATGTTCTGCTTCGGCTCGAGCCCGAGGGCGTACTTCACGAGGTTGGGCAGCCCGTCCTGGCCGTAGACGGCATTCGGCCCGCTGAGGTTCGCGTCGGCCAGCTCGCCGGAGGTGAACTTTGCGTTCGCCCACGCTCCGAATCCGTTGATCACCGTCAACGTCGCCGTGTTCGAAGTCACGCTGCCGCTACCATTGCTCACGACCACGTCATAGCTGCCTGCGTCAGTCGGCTGGGTGCCTTGGATGGTCAGTGTCGCCGTCGTGGCGCCGCCAATCCGGCCGCCGTCCGAAAGGCCGCTGCCAGCCTTGCGCCACTGATAGGTTAGGCTGCTGCCGGTCGCCGCCACACTGAAGCTCGCACTCTGGCCCGCGGTCACCGTCTCATCCACCGGCTGGCTCGTGATCGTGGGGACCGCCGGAGAAATCGCCGCCAGGATATGCAGAGCGCCGCCGGCAAGGAGACTCACCGGCCCGAGCCCGGCCGGCACGTTCGTTTCCCCGGCGCTGTTGTCACCCCAAACGACAACCGTGCCGTCGCTCTTCACCGCGGCGGAGAAGTTGCCGCGCGCCATCACCGCCACCACCCCGCTCAGGCCGGCCGGCACCGCGCACTGGCCAAAATCGGCGCGACCCCACGCCACCACCGTGCCGTCGCTCTTGAGTGCCAGACTGTGGTTGGCGCCGGCAGCCACCGCCACCACGCCGGTCAGGCCGGCAGGCACCGTGCACTGCCCTAAATCAGCGCGACCCCACGCCACCACGGTGCCGTCGTTCTTGAGCGCCAGACTGTGGTAGCCGCCGCCCGCCACCATGACCACGCCGGCCAATCCCGTCGGAACCAACGCTTGGCCGTAACTGTTGTCGCCCCAGGCCACCACCGTCTCGTCGCTCTTGAGTGCGAGGGTGTGATTCCAGCCTGCGCTCACCGCGACAACACCGCCGAGGCCGGCCGGTACGCTCGTTTGCCCGCTGCCGTTGTCGCCCCAGGCCGCAACCGTTCCGTCCGCCTTCAACGCCACGGTGTGCGATACGCCCGCGGCCACATCGACCACCTGACCAAGTCCGGCAGGTAGGGTGCTCTGTCCCGCGCCGTTCTCCCCCCAGGTCACGAGGCTGCCGTCGCCCTGCACGACCGCGTTGTGCCAGGCACCCGCGGCGATCGCCGCCACGCTGCTCAGCCCGCCCGGCACCGCCAGCTGGCCATGCGCGTTGTCGCCCCAGCCCGTCACCATGGCACCGTTCTCGGCCACGTGCAGGTAGAACACACTTTGCACTGAATCAAAGCCATTGCTGGCAATCACCTCGTAGAATCCGCGGTCAGCCGGCGCGGCATTGGCCAAGTTCAACGTGTTCGTGGTCGCGCCGGCGACCACCACATTGTTGTGGCGCCAGGTATAAGTCGTCGCATTGCTCACCGTCAGCGTCAGGCTGACGCCATCGCCTGCGGCCTTGACCCAGCTATGGGCGGGAACGTCGACAGTTAGCGGCAAGGCGACTTCCAGGGTGGTTGCGTTAGAAGTGGCGCTGCCAGTGCTGTTACTCACCACGACGTCATAGTTCCCCGCATCTTCCTCTTGTGCACTGGCGATCGTCAGCCTGGCGCTCGTCGCCCCGCTCACCCGGCCGCCGTTGGCAAGATCAACCCCGTCCCTCCGCCACCGAAAACTCAATCCTCCTCCCGAGGCCAAGACTGTGAATTGCGCATCCTGGCCGACCGGGATCCTTAAGGCCGCGGGCTGACCGGTTATGACCGGCATCGTTTGGGGCGTGGCATCACGCAACGCCAGGTTGTGATCGTGCCCGGCCGCGATTGCTATCACGGTGGCCAATCCACCCGGAACATCAGTTTCGCCGTTCGAATCGTAACCCCAGGCGACAACCGTTCCGTCGGACCTGAGGGCAAGAGAATGATCCTGCTGCGCAGCAATCGCAGAGATCCC
Source organism: Lacunisphaera sp. (assembly GCA_035545835.1). GTDB lineage: Bacteria > Verrucomicrobiota > Verrucomicrobiia > Opitutales > Opitutaceae > Lacunisphaera. Next base: position 7,172 of record DASZXO010000010.1, on the reverse strand, counting down.
GATCGCCGCCGCCGGTATGTCCAGCTCGCGGTAGGAATTCTTGCCCCATGTTGCCAACGTGCCGTCGGCGCGCAATGCCAGGGAGTGGCCGGCACCGGCGGCCATCGCCGTCACGGCGGTCAACCCGGCAGGTACCGCGGTCTGGCCGTCTCCATTGTAACCCCATGCGGCCACTGAGCCATCGGGTTTCAGGGCGAGTACATGCGATGCCCCGGCAGCGATGGCCTTAACCGAACCCAAGCCGGCCGGCACCGTGCTTTGCCCGTTGTAGTTCGCCCCCCAGGTCACGATCGTTCCATCTGATTTCAGGGCCAGCGACGAGGCGTCACCCGCGGCGATCGCCACCACGTCACTCAACCCGGATGGCACGCTCGTCTGACCCCAGGTATTGCTGCCCCAGGCAACGACGGTGCCGTCGAACTTCAATGCCAGCGCATGATAGGATCCGGCCGCCACCGCGACGACGCCGGCCAGGCCAGCGGGAATGCTGGTCTGGCCCGAATCGTTGTTTCCCCACGCCATGACGGTCCCGTCGGCCTTGAGGCCCAGCGAATACCATACTCCCGCGGCCAACGCCGTGATGTGGTCACTCGTCGAGGGCAGGTTGTCCAGTTGCCCGCGAACATCGCTCCCCCAGCCCACCACCTCGGTTGCAGCCGGCGCGACCGTCACAAAGATCGGGGCGCTGCGCGACACCCCGATCGAATTTGTCAGCACTAGCCAATAGGCCCCGCCATCCGCATATCCGGCATTGCTGATGGACAGGCTCGAGCCGGTGGCGCCTGCGACGGCCCGACCGTCATGCATCCATTGGTAATTGATCGCCCCGTTGACGCTGAAGCCCGTCACGGAAAGTACCAGACTGTCGCCCAGGCTCATCGGCTGTCGGCCGTTGGTTTGCGCCACCACCCCCGGGGCCGCATCGGCGACCGTCAGCCTGAGGGAGCCGGTTCCGGTGCCATTGGCGTTGGTCGCGCTCAGATCAATGACGAAAACACCGGTTTCCGTCGGACGCCCGCTGATGGTCGCGCTGTTTGCGTCGAAGGTCAGGCCGGAAGGCAGCCCGGTCGCACCAAAACTGGTCGGGCTGAATGTCCCCGTGATGGTGTAGGAAAAAACCTGGCCGACCCCCACCGTGGCCGACGTGTTGCTGGTGATCACCGGTGTCTGCGTCGGAACAAAGGTCGTACGAACCTTCGCGTATCCCGTGTAGCCGTTCCATCCGTCTACGGCCACGTAGTACCTCGTATAAGCCTTGGCCAAAAACGTCAGCTTGCTGGTGCGAATCACCCCCGGATCCTCGTCATCGTTCGAAGCGACTTCCGTTAGGGTCGAGACCGTCGAGCCCGTATAGACGCCCATGACCGTGTCAAAATTGCTGCCTTCGGTGGTCAGGGTGTAGATGCCATTCTCCACAGGTATGATCACTCCCCAAATGGAGTGTTGCGCCGGGTTCCCGGCGTGGTCGGGTTCACCCGGCTCGGCAGTCGCATTGATGTTGAAGCCTTGGATGTTGAGGCTCGATCCGTTGTAGACGGCATTCGAAAAATTGTCGTCGGAGGGCCTGACTCCGGGATAGCCGTAGAGCCAGTGGGCCCCGGCAATATCGTCAGCCTGCATCGTGTCGATGTTGCTCACCGCGCTGTTCATGATCGCCGTCACCGACTGCGAGTGTTGGTCGGGATGATCGAGCCCGAGCACGTGCCCCAATTCGTGAATTGCGACGCGACGGATGTCTTGGCTCGCCTGCAAACTGCCGCGATAGGAGTCCCAAGTGTAAGCGGTGTTGAACACAATGTCGGATTCCACCCGCGCAAGGTCCGAACGGTACGATACGGTGACGGCCAGCACGTTGGCGCCGAAAGCGTCGCCGTCGATGGTGGCATCCATGACAAGTTCATTGACCCCATTGCCCAGACCATAGCTGGAAGGTCCAACCACCTGCGGGGCGAACTGCACCGATCCCAGGTAGCCGTTCCAGGCCTGCATCGCCGCCTGGGCGCTGGTCGCCAGGCTCGTCCCATCGGTGAGCGCCGGACTCGTCGCCAGCTTGATCTGCATCGGGATGGGGCCGTCCGGCCAGGTGATGACGAAGATCCCGCTGTCGTCCGTGATGAACACGTAGCCGCAGGCCAAGGTCGCCGCGGCCGCCGCCAGCAACCAGCCCGCCAGGTTCCGAAGCTGACGACTAGCGTTCAAGCAGGCGCCGGTTGGTTGGCTTCACCGCGGCGCGGATCTGCTGGGTGAATTGGTCGGGCGTGAGCGCCGGACCGGCCGGCGCCGCCGCCTTCGGCGTTCCGGCCTGGGCCGTTCCGCCCTCACTCATGGCCCGCGCCACCTCCGCCGTGCTGCGCAAGGGCTGTCGATTGCTCCGGCCAATGATTTCCTTGCCGGTGGCGGTGTCCTTCATCACGCGGTAGCGCCCGTGCATCATTGCCACCAGCGGCGAAACCTGCCGGCCGTTGCCCTGCACGAACAGAATATCCTCGTCGCCGACCTGGAACTGCGGTGCCCCTTCCACGATCATTTCATCGCCGCCGACTTTGCCGCCGAGCATCCGCAGCACCAAAGGCTGCGCCGGCTTGCCGGCAATGACCTCCTTCACGTCAAGTTCAACCAGCGTGATGATCTTCCGGTTGCCAGGCTGGACGATTTCCGAGTGCACCGATTTCACCACCGCCCGCACGATGCAATCCGACTGGTTCACCAGCTCCGGAAACTCGGGCGCAACCACCGTGGTGGCCCATCCCGCGGCGGCCATCGCCATGGCGGCGGCCGCCAGCGCGACGCGCGCAATCGGCCGCACGCAACCGCGCGGACCCAAGGTGGAAAGACTAGCTGGAAACATCGGGGCGGGCGGCATTTGCGGCTGAATGTCTGGACACGGGCAATCTGCACCATCCCGCCTGGCCCTTGGCCGTCCGATGCCGCCGAAATGATTGGAATTTGTTTTGGACGCGCAAGGCGCGAATCGCGGACAGCATGCTTACCGCGTGAAATTCCAGCAGATAATCCCCAAGAAAAGTTGGTCGAATGCGCCGGGGGGCAGCACCCCAGCCTGCTCTTTCCCAGCGCCTTCCCTCATGCCACCCCGATATTTTGGTGGAATCTGCTGGCCGGCTGGTTTCTCTTACCCCTTCCATGACTACCCGCCTTCACCCCGTCGTGTCCGTCATCGCGGCCCTGGTCTGTGCGACCGGCCTTTTTGCCCAAGCCCCCGCCAAGCTCGTCCTCCCCGACGCCAGCCCGGCCGCCACCCTCAAGCAGCGAGTCGGCATCACCGACATCGAGATCAATTACTCCCGGCCCGGCATGAAGGGCCGCGAGATCTTCGGCAACCTGGTGCCTTATGACAAAGTCTGGCGCACGGGCGCGAACACCGCCACCAAGATCTCGTTCAGCACCGATGTGAAGCTCAACGGCACCGCCGTTCCCGCGGGCACCTACGAACTTTTCTCCATTCCGGGCAAGACCGAGTGGACGGTCATCATCCACAAGAACATGTCGCAGTGGGGCGCCTACAGCTACGACGAGAAGAACGACGTCGCGCGCTTCAAGGCCACGCCGGTCGTCAACCCGTACACCGTGGAAACCTTCACCATCGGCACCGGTGACCTGCGCGACAATTCCGCCACCCTTTACTTCGTTTGGGACCGCACGCGCGTCCCGATCAAGGTCGAGGTCGACACCGTCGGCCTGCTCAAGCCGCAGATCGAGGCGGTCATGGCCTCCAACGATCCCAAGAAACCCTACGTGCCGGCCGCGATGTTCTACCTCGACAACAACCTCGACCTGCAGAAGGCGATCCAGTGGATGGACGCCGCCATCGCCGCCCAGCCCGATGCCTTCTATCTGGTCTACCGCAAGGCGCTCATCCAGGCCAAGGCCGGCGACAAGGCCGGCGCCATCGCCACCGCCACCGCCTCCCGGGAGGCCGCGGCCAAAAACCCGAACCCCGCACTGCGCGACGAGTACGTCCACTTGAACGACGCGCTCATCGCGAGCCTGAAGTGAACGCCAGGCAGGGGCGCGGCTCGACCGTGCCCCGGGGCGAGCACAAGGCTCGCCCCTGCGCTTCGCCCCTCCAACCCGCCGACATCATGAACCTGCTCCGCACCACCCTCACCGCGGTCGCGCTCGCCGGCGCTTCCGCCCTGCTCGCCGACACCGTCCCCGCTCCCGCCACGCCCCGCGCCCGCGTCAGCCCGCATGAAACCATCAGCGCCCGGATCGACGGCAATCGCGTCACGATCGTCTACGGCCGGCCTTACACGAAAGACCCGAAAACCGGCCAGCCGCGCAAGATCTGGGGCAGCCTCGTCCCCTACGGCAAGGTCTGGCGCACCGGCGCCGACGAGGCCACGCTCCTCATCACGCAGCAGCCGCTCGACGTCGGCGGCACGGCCCTGCCCGCCGGCACCTACACGCTCTACACGCTCCCGGCCGAGGACGGTTCCGCGCAACTGCTCGTCAACAAGCTCGTCGGCCAGTGGGGCGCGGACCCCTATGATGCCGCGCACGAGTTCGCCCGGATCCCGCTGAAAAAGGACACCCTCGCGACGCCCGTCGACCAGTTCATCATGGCGCTCGACAAGAACCCCGCGGGCGGCGGCGTGCTGAAGCTCGCCTGGGAGGACACGCAGTATTCCGTCGGTTACACCGTCAAAAAGTAACCGCACCATGGGTTCTCCCTCCCGTTGGTTCGCCGGGGCGCAGGCTCGCTGCGCCCTTTTGTTTGGCTTGGGTAGGTCGGGATTTACGCCCGACGTGTCGGGGATAAACCCCGACCTACAAAGAATGGGACGCGCGGCGGTCCTCGCCGGCCTCGCCTTGCTCACCCTCTCCGCCCGCGCCGCGGAGACGCCGCTGGCGGATGGTAACGGCCACGCCATCCTCGGCGAGCTCAAATCCTTTCGCACCACCGCGACGATCCTCCATGTCGGCGCGCATCCGGATGACGAAAACACCCAGCTCATCGCCTACTTCTCCCGCGGCCGCGGTTACCGCACCGGCTATCTCTCCGTCACGCGCGGCGACGGCGGGCAGAACGAACTCGGGCCCGAGTTCGACGAGAAGCTCGGCGTGGCGCGCACGCAGGAATTGCTCGCCGCGCGGCGCGTCGACGGCGGCCGCCAGTTCTTCACGCGCGCGATCGACTTCGGCTTCACCAAGTCGCCCGAGGAAACCTTCCAGTTCTGGAATCACCAGGAGATCCTCGCCGATGTCGTGCGCGTCATCCGCCGGTTCCGGCCCGATGTCATCGTCACGCGCTTCCCCATCCCGCCCGGCAGCGGCGGCCATGGCCAGCACACCGCCTCGGCCATCCTCACCGTCGAAGCATTCAAGCTTGCCGGCGACCCCACCGCCTTCCCCGACCAGATCGCCGAGGGGCTCCAGCCCTGGCAACCGCGCCGCCTCTTCTGGAATTCCTGGGCCGACCCGAGTCGCAGCGGCCTGACCGGCCCCGTGTTCAAGCTCGACATCGGCGGCGACGATCCCGTCACCGGCGAGCCCTTCGGCACCATCGCCAATCGCAGCCGCGGCATGCACAAGACGCAGGGCCTCGGCGGATTCTCCAACCGCGGCGGCGGCGGTCCGAACCCGCAGACCTTCATGCTGCTCGCCGGCGATCCACCGTCCGCAGCCGACGCCGACCTCTTCGACGGCATCGACACCACTTGGAATCGCGTGCCGGGCGGCGCCGACATCGCGCGGATGACCGACGAGGCGATCGCCGGCTTCGATCCGGCCAATGCCGCCGCCTCCGTCCCGGCCATCCTGGCGATCCGCGCGAAGCTCGCGGCCTTGCCGGGCGACCCGCTCGTCGACGCCAAGCGCGCCCAACTCGACCGGATCCTGCAGGACTGCCTCGGCTTGAAAGTCGAAACCACCGTGGAACGCGCCGAAGTCGTGCCCGGCGAAACGATCACGCTCAAGTACACCGTCCGCCTCGCGGCACCCAACGTGCGCGTCCGCCATGCTGAGATCAAGAGCCCGGCGCTCAAACTCGTCGACGGCCAGCCGGCGGACGTCGTCGCCGGCGCGACCTTGGCCGGGGAAGCCACCGGCACCCTGCCCGACACGACCGCCGTCAGCCAGCCGTACTGGTTGCGGACCGACGGCTCGACCGGCGTGTATCGCGTTGACGACCCCCACGCGATCGGCACGCCGGAAAACGGCCCGGCCGTGCCGGTGCAGCACGTCTTCGCGGTCGAGGGCCAGACGCTCGTCGTGTCCGACCAGCCCGTCCAGCTCGTGGCCGGCGCGCCCGCGGCGCAGGCCCGCCGCCCGCTCATCGTGATCCCGCCGCTTTCGATGCAGTTCGGCTCCGCGCTCTACCTCGTCGCGCCCGGCACGACGAAGGTCGTCAGCGTCGAACTCACCGCCGCGCGCGCCGACACACACGGTTCGTTGCGGCTCGAGCGACCCGACGGCTGGACGATCGAGCCCGCGTCGGAGCCGTTCAAACTGGCGAACGTCGGCGACAAGGCGCGCTTCGAGTTCAAGGTCACCAGTCCGGCCGACACTTCCTCCGGCCGGATCATGGCCGTCGCGAAGATCGACGACCGCGAGTATTCGAACGAGCGTTACGAAATCCATTACAGCCACATCCCCGTCCAGCTGCTCCAGCCGCCGGCCCGCGCCCGCGTCGCCAGCTTCCCGCTCGCCACGCGCGGCTTCACCGTCGGCTACCTGCCGGGCGCCGGCGACGCGGTCGCCGAGTGCATGGAGCAGATGGGCTATGTCGTGCACCGCCTCACCGGCGCCGACCTCACGCCGGATAAGCTCAAGGGCCTCGACGCCGTCGTGCTCGGCGTGCGCGCGTTCAACGAGCGCACCGACCTGAAGGACGCGCTCCCCGGGCTCCTCGCCTGGGTGGAGGCGGGCGGCACCGTCATCGCCCAGTACAACCGGCCCGACCGGAAACTGAACACCGAGCAGCTCGGGCCCTACCCGCTCTCGATCCAGGGCCCGGCCCCGCAGCTCCGCGTCACCGACGAGCGCGCACCGGTCACGTTCATCGCCGCCGACAGTCCCGCGCTCAATGCGCCGAACAAGATCGCGCCCTCCGACTTCGACGGCTGGGTGCAGGAACGCGGCGCCTATTTTCCCAGCAAGTGGGACGAGGAGCATTACACCGCGCTGCTCGCCATGAGCGACCCGGGCGAGGC
>DASZXO010000009.1:0-57399 GCA_035545835.1 Lacunisphaera sp. | reverse complement strand
CGCCCGCTGCCGGGCGGCGCCGGCTGCCAGCCCCAGTCCTTCGCCGCCGCCTCCAGGACGCGCCGGGCGCGCGGATCGGTGAGATGACGCAGGCGGAAGTCCACCGGGTCGGCGCCGGCCCGCTTGGCCAGCTGGTCGACCTGGGACTCGCGGGCGAAGGCGTTGGTGTTGCAGCCGGGCGCCCGCCAGGCGCCGACGGCGAAGGGATGATAGCCCGGCGGCCCGCTGAAATTCCCAACGCTCCGGATGTGGCAGGCGGGCACGTCGTAAATGACCTCCGCGCCGCGATCGCCGGCAAACCTCACCTCAAAGTCCCAGAATGAAATCCGGCCGCCGGCATCGAGCCCGGCCGCCACGTTCACCACGGCCGCCGGCCGGAAGGTGTCGTTGAAAAACTCCTCCTCGCGCGTCCAACACACCTGCACGGGGCGCCCCGTTGCCTTCGCCAGGCGGGCGGCCTCGATCGCCTCGAGGTTGAAGGCCTTCCCGCCGAAACCGCCGCCGAGGTACGGTGTGATCACCCGAACCCGGCTCACGGGCCAGGCGAGTGCCGCCGCGATCTCCGCCCGCGCGCCGAACGGGTTCTGCGTCGAGGCCCACACGGTCATCCGGTCGTCCACGATCGCGGCCAGGGCCGTGTGGGTTTCCATCGCGGCGTGCGCCACGTAGGCGTTGCGATAGGTCGAGGCCACCGTGGCCACGGCCTGGCGCCGGCCTGCTTCGAGGTCGCCGGCGTGCCTGACCGTCCTGGCCTCCGGGCCGTTGTGCGCCAGGTGGTCATAGATGTTGCGGTCGTCGAGCCGCGAGTCGGACGGCTCGAACTCCGCCTTCAGCCGGGCCAGCGCCTCCGCGGCGACGTCGGGCAGCTCGTGCAGCACGGCGACCAGCCCGGGCTCCTGCACGAACACGACGCCCTGGTCGTTTGCCAGCGCCGAGGCGTCGACGCGCACGAGCTTCGCCCCGTGCGCGGGCGGGCGCAGGACGCTGGCGTAGAGCATGCCCGGCATCCGGAAATCGCCGGCATATTTCGCCGCGCCGGTGACCTTTTCCCGGGCGTCGCGGCGCAACAACGGCTGGCCGGCCACCTTGAATTCCGCCGGCTTCTTCAACACGGGCGGCATGGCTAGGTGGCGGTTGATCGCCTTGCCCCCGGCCAGTTCCCCATAGGTGATCCGCCGGGCCGGGTCCCTGGTGTCCGTGATCACGCCGTCGTGCACGACCAGCTGCGCCACCGGCACCTGCCACCTTTCGGCCGCCATCTCCAGCAGGACCGCGCGCGCCTCGGCGGCCGCCGCGCGCAACTGTGGCCCGAACTGGCGCGTCGTCAGCGATCCCCAGGTGCCCTGGTCAAACGGGCAGAGGTCCGTGTCGCCCATCACGATGTCGACGGCGTCGACGGCAACATCCAGCTCTTCCGCCAGCATCTGCGGCAGCGACGTCACCGGGCCCTGCCCCATCTCAATCTTGCCGGTAAAGCAGGTCACGCGCCCGTCCTCGGCGATTCGCAGGTAGGCGTTGAAATCCGTCGAGCCCTTGGCCCGGGCGCCGGCCGCGACGGCCGAGGTCGCTTCGGACTGCTGCGCCCCCGCCTCGGGCCGGAGGACAAACCACACGACCAGACCGGAAGCACATTGGCGCAGGAACGCCCGGCGCGACGGCCGCGACGGGCCGCCCGGGGTGCTCGCCGGGATGCCTGGAGCAGGATTGTTCATGCCTTGCCTCCCGCGCGCATTTCCGCGGCCGCCGTCAGGATGGCCTCGACGATGCGCCCGTGCGCGCCGCAACGGCACAGGTTGCGATCCATGCCCGCAATCACCTGGTCGCGGGTCGGGTCGGGATTCCCCTGCAGGAAGCTGAACGCGGCCAGGATCATGCCCGGCGTGCAGAAGCCGCAGTGCAGCGCGTCGTGCGCGATGAATGCCTTTTGCAGCGGATGCAGCCCACCCTCGCGGGCCAGGCCCTCGATCGTGACCACGGCGCGCCCGGCCGCCGCCTGCACCGGCGTGATGCACGAGCGCACGGCCCGGCCGTCCAGCAACACGGTGCACGCCCCGCACTGGTCGAGGCCGCACCCATACTTCGGGCCGGTCAGGCCCAGCTCCGTGCGGAGGACCCACAGCAGGTTCCGGTCCGGTGCCACCTGGATCTGCACCGGCCGGTCGTTGAGCCGAAAGGCGATGGTCGCGGTCATGAACCCCGGGGCGGATCGCCGCCCCGCTGCCGGGTTCGCATCCTAGCCCCGGGCGCCGCCGCCAACTCTGCAACGATTGCCAAAAGCCGCGCGCCGGTTGCGCCGGCGTCCGGTCGCGCCGGCCGGGGTTCGCGCCGTTTCGTCCGCGCCGCGCCGGGAACCGCGGGCATTGCCCCCGGGCCGGTCCACCGGGAATTTCCTGAAACAATTTATCTGGTTGGAATGTCAGGCTTCGTGGTTTGCGTTGGTGTCCGTCCCCCTGGATTCCAACCCACCCCGGCCGGGCGCTTGCGCGCGGGTGTCCCTGGGGGCTTTCCACGACAATTCCACGATGAGCGCAACCGAGCTAAACCTGAAAAGTCATCTTCCCCGCCTCGGCATGGTCTCGACCCACGGCTATGTGGCTGCCACGCCGCCGCTGGGCGCCGCCGACACCGGGGGCCAGGTGGTCTACGTGCTTGAACTCTCGAAGAAGCTCGCCCAGCTCGGCTTCGAGGTCGACATCTGGACCCGCCGCTTCGAAGACCAGCCGGAGATCGACGTGGTGAACGGCCGCGTCCGCGTCATTCGCCTGCCGTGCGGCGGACCCGGGTTCATTGGCAAGGAGTACCTCGTCGAGCACCTCGGCGAATGGGCCGAACACGCGCTGCGCTTCATCAAGAAGCATGACCTCCGCTACCAGTTTCTCAACAGCCACTATTGGGACGCCGGCTACGCGACGACCCGGCTGGCCGAGGCGCTCGACGTGCCCCATGTCCACACGCCGCATTCGCTGGGCCTGTGGAAACGGCAGCTGATGGAAAGGGATTTCCCGGAGCAGGCGGCGCAGTTCGAGAAAAAGTACAACTTCACGCACCGGATCAACGAGGAGACCTTGCTCTACCGGCATTGCGATGAAGTCATCGCCACCACGCCGCCGCAGGTCGACATGATCGTGCAGGAGTACGGCGCCCCCGCGGAACAGGTGCACATGATCCCGCCCGGGTACGACGACAACCGATTCTTTCCGATGTCGGCCGCCTCACGCGCGGCGCTCCGCCCGCGCCTCGGCTTCGAGGGCAAGGTGGTGCTCGCGCTCGGCCGGCTGGCGCGCAACAAGGGCTACGACCTGCTGATCGATGCCTTTTCGGTCGTCGCCTCGCGGATTCCCGAAGCCTGCCTGCACCTGGCCATCGGCGGCACCCAGCTGAACGAGGGCGAACAGAAGATCCTCGACGAGCTGAAGGCCCAGGCGCAAATCCTCGGGCTGAGGGAGCGCGTCAAGTTCAGCGGGTTCGTCGCCGACGCCGACCTGGCCAACCATTATCGCGCCGCGGACGTGTTCGTGCTCAGCAGCCGGTACGAGCCGTTCGGCATGACCGCGATCGAGGCCATGGCCTGCGGCACCCCGACGGTGGTCACGACCCACGGCGGGCTCTATCGCGCGCTCACCTTCGGCCGCCACGCCCTGTATGCGGACGCCTTCGATCGCGAGGACCTCGGCATCTCCATCGTGAAGGTGCTGCGCCACCCCCGGCTGTCCACGCGGCTGGCCCGCATGGGCGCGCACAAGGCGCGGAGCCTGTTCACCTGGACCGGCATTGCCCAGCAGCTGGTCAGCCTCATCGAGGAGCGGGCCACCGCCCTGGCCTTCAGCGACAACGAATGGGATGAGCCGTGGAATGACGGGGACTGAGCCATGGCCACCGCAACTTCCCAGCCCCCGGTCCGGCTGTTCAGCTCCGATCTCGACGGCACGCTGCTCGGCAACCCCGAGTCCTCGGCCCGCTTTCGCGCCGCCTGGGAGGCGATGGACGCCGCGGCGCGGCCGCTGCTGGTCTACAACTCGGGCCGCCTGGTGGACGACCTGCGCCGGTTCGTGACCGAGGGCACGCTGCCGGAGGCCGACTATTACATCGGTGGCGTCGGCACGCAGGTGTTCGATGTCCGCGCCGGCCGCATGCTCGTCGAGTTCCACGCCCATCTGAAACAGGGCTGGAACGTGGACAAGGTCCGCGAGATCGTCGCCCGCCACCCCGCGATCCGGCCGCAGCCGGATGAGTTCCAGCACGAGTTCAAGTCGAGCTGGTTCCACGAGCACGCCCCGCGCGGCGCGATCCGCGAACTTCGCGAGGAACTCACCGCGGCGGGCCTGGCCATCAACCTCGTCTACTCCAGCTCACGCGACCTCGACATCCTGCCGCGCCATGCCACCAAGGGCGGCGCGCTGCGCTGGCTCTGCGCGCACCTGCAGCTGCCGCTCGAGACCGTGCTCGTGGCGGGCGACACCGGCAACGATTCATCCATGTTCCGCCTGCCCGGCGTCCGCGGCATCATCGTCGAGAACGCCCTCCCCGAACTCTACGAGGCCACGGTCGAGGTGCCCACCTACAGTTCCCGCCAGATCCTCGCCGACGGCGTGCTCGACGGGCTTTGCCACTACGGCGTGATTTGCGCGCTGCCCGACAAGGAGCTGACACGCGCGAAACGCTCCGACCTGGCGCCGGGTTTCCAGATGCTTTTCTCCGGCATGAAGCTCGGGTCGCTGTCGGAGGCGGAGAAGGAGTTCCTCGGCGTCGCCTACGACCACGCGCTCGTGGCGCTGCGGAAGAACATCACCCCGCTCGGGTTCTCCGCCTGCTCGCTCGCCGACAACACCGTCACCGGCACGGATGTGAACTACCGCAGCGTCTGGGCGCGCGACGGCGCCATCACCGTCTGGAGCACGCTCGTCCTCCCGGATGACGACATCCGCGCCACCCAGCTCGCGACACTCGAGACGCTGCTCCACGCCACCTCCCCGACCGGCCAGATTCCCTCGAACGTCCGCATCGACGACGGCCGGCCTGACTACTCCGGCGTCGGCAACATCGCCTCGATCGACAGCGGGCTGTGGGTCATCATCGCGATCTACAACTACGCCGCCCGCACGGGCGACCATTCGCTGCTTTACCGCCATGCCAGCCGGCTCCAGTCGATCATGAACTGGCTCAGCGCGCAGGACGCGAACAATGACGGGCTGCTCGAGATTCCCGAAGCCGGCGACTGGACCGACCTCTTCGGGCGCAGCTACAATGTGCTCTATGACGAGGTCCTCTGGTTCCGGACCAATGTCTGCTATGGCCGCATCCTCGAGCTGATGGGTCACTTCGACCAGGCGGCTGACTACCTCCGCTGGTCGCAACGCATCCGCGCGCGGCTGCTCGAGACCTTCTGGCCGACGACGAGTGCGCCCGACTCGCCGCCGCGCCAGAACCGTTTCGCCGACCGCCAGTCCGGCCTGGGCGACACGCAGTACCTGCTGGCGGAGATCACGCCGTTCTCGTTCAGCTGGCGTTGTGACACCTACGGCAACATCCTCGCCTTCCTGATGAACCTGCTCGATGTCGACCGGGCGCGCATCGCGTTCCGCTTCATGTGGGGCGTCGGCGTCAACCAGCCCTGGCCTGTGGCGAACCTCTATCCCGTCGTGCAGGCGGGCGACCCCGACTGGCGCGCCTACTATACCGTCAACCTGCTCAACCTGCCCCACCATTACCACAATGGCGGCATCTGGCCGTTCATCGGCGGCATGTGGGTGCGCTTCATCCACCGGCTGGGCTTCCACGAGGTCGCCTGCCGCGAACTGGTGCGGCTCGCGCAGCTGAATCAGCTCGGCCGCGACCAAGAGTGGGAGTTCAACGAGTGGGCGCACGGCCAGACCGGGCGTCCCATGGGCAAGGCCTTCCAGGCCTGGTCGGCCGCGTCGTTCATTCGCGCCTGCCACGAGGTCGGCGCCGAACCCTCCGCCCCGCGTGATGAGTGAACCCGCGCCGCTGGTCGTCTGCTTCGGCGAAATCCTCTGGGATTTTCTGCCACAGGGTCTGTTTCCCGGCGGGGCGCCGTTCAACGTCGCCTATCACCTGCATCGCCTCGGGCTGCACGTCCACCTCGCCTCGTCGGTGGGTCGCGATCTCCTCGGCGACGAACTGATCCGCCGGCTGCGCCACTGGCAGCTCGAGGTCAGCGGCGTCGGGCGCCACCTCGGCCTGCCCACGGGCTATGTCACCGCCACGCTTGGCTGCACGGGTGACGCCCGGTACGAGATCGCCCCGAGCGTCGCCTGGGACCAGATTGCGCTCCCGGAGGATACGGTCCGCGCCGCCATGCAGGCCCGCGCGGTTGTGTTCGGCTCGCTGGCCCAGCGCTCGCCCTACAACCGGGCCTCGCTCGACCGTCTGCTGGCCGTGCTGCCGCCGGGGGCGCAGCGGGTGTTCGATGTCAACCTGCGGCCGCCCCACGATGACCTTGATCTCGTGCTCGAGCTGGCGACGCGGGCGACGCTCCTGAAGGTGAATGCGGCGGAGGCCGCCCGCCTGGTGGGCGAGCAACCGGGCCTCGGCCGCGAAGCGCCGCAGGCCCGGGCGCTCGCCGCCCGGACCGGCTGCCCGCTGGTCTGCGTGACCGCCGGCGAACAGGGCGCCGGCCTTCTCCAGGGCGACGACTGGCACTGGGTCGAGGGCCGGCCGACGGCCGTGCGCGACACCGTTGGTGCCGGGGACGCATTCCTGGCCGGCCTCGTCGCCGGGTTGCTGCTCCATCGCGAGCCGCCCGGCGCCGCCCTGGACCGCGCCTGCCGCCTGGGCGAATTTGTCGCCGCCCGCGACGGCGCCACGCCCTCCTACCGCTGCGACGCCCAAGGTCGGCCCGTCGACGCAGACTGACCAACCGCCGGCGCCGGGCCACGGCGCCCGCCGCCGAACGGAGACGGACGGCTAGTGCACACCCAAGGCTTCCGGCTTGAAGCCCCGCGCCCGCAGCGCCGCGGCGACCGCCGCGAGGTCGAGGCGCGCACCCGGCCGGACGCCGTTCTGCCGGTACCAGCCCTGGTTCATCTCGAGGCAGAACTGAATCTCGCGGCTCCGCGACGCCACCGTGCGTTCGTCGTGCGGGTACATCGGGTAGATCTCCTTCAACACCCCCTCGCGGTCGAGATAGCCGATGTCGAGGGGAATCTCGGTGTTGCGCATCCAGAACCCCATGGGCTGCGGCCGGTCGAAGATGAACAGCATGCCCTCGTCGGCCCCCATCGTGCGGCGGAACATCAGGCCCTTCTGCTGCTCGTCGGGCCGGACCGCGAGTTGCATGCGCACCGTGCGGTCACCGACCTTGATGGCGAACCAATCGTCCACCGTCTTCGACCCCGCCTCGCCCGCCGGCGTGGCGCGGCCGCACCCGGCCACGGCCAGCGCGGCCAGGAGGACCAGGGGAGGGAGCAGGCGGGCACGGGAAAACATTTTTGCGTTTTGGTACGTTTACTGGCTAATGCCCGCCTCGCACAACTCAACCCAACACTGCAGTGAAGAATCCCCTCCCCGCTCCCCTGCTCTACGCCGACACCCACGCGAGTCCCGACATGCTGTACTTCGGCCGCGTCGTGGTCCACGACCCGTTCATCGCCCTCGGCGTGCGCGGGAAGAAAGTCACCGTCCAAAGCGCGCTCGAATTCGGACGCGTGCGCCGGACGAGCGCGTTCGATGTCGTCCTCTCGCGCGAAGCCATGCTCGAGCGGGCGCAGGAACTTTACGGGCCCGGGGCCGGCGTGGCCGAAACCATCGCCGTGGTCGCCGCGCGCTACGGGCTGCGCCATTTCCGGGTGGCGGACGATTTTCCCGCCAGCCTGTACGTGAAGCTCACGAAGCTCGGCCTGCGGCTGCAGTTCGCCGACGGCCTGCTGTTTCCCGAGCGGGAAATCAAGGCGCCGTGGGAAGCCCGCTGCATCCGCGAGGCCAACCGCCTTTGCTCGATCGGCTTCACCGCGGCCGAGCAAGTGCTGCGCGCCGCGCGCATCCGCGGCCGGAACCTCGTCTACCAGGGGCGCCCGCTCACGTCGGAGCGCCTGCGTTTCGCGCTGGAGGTCGCGATCCGCGAACACGGCGGCAACCCGCAGGACACCATCGTCGCCGGCGGCGACCAGGCCTGCGACCCGCACGAAGTCGGTTCCGGCCCGCTGCGCCCGCACGAGCTCATCATCATCGATGTGTTCCCGCGCGTCGACCGGACCGGTTACTACGGCGACATGACCCGCACCTACCTGAAGGGCCGGGCCTCGGAGGCGCAACGCCGGCTTGTGGCCACCGTGCGCGAAGCCCAGCGGCGGGCGACGAAGACGATCCGCGCCGGCGTGGACGGCCGCGCGGTGCACCAGGCGGTCACCGATTGCTTCGACGCCGCCGGCTATGAGACGCGCCGCGGGAAGAGCGGCTCGGTGGGCTTCTTCCATGGCACCGGCCACGGGCTCGGACTCGCGGTCCACGATCCCGGCCGCATGTCCGCGACGGTGCCCTACCCGTTGAAAAACCGTTCGGTGCTGACCGTCGAGCCCGGCCTCTATTACCCCGGCCTAGGCGGCTGCCGCTGGGAGGACGTCGTGTGGGTGACCCCCACCGGCACGAAGCCCCTGTCGAGCCACCCTTACGATTGGGCCATCCGCTGACACCTGCCCCCATGACCACCCCAGTCCACCCTCGTCATCTTTTCGCGATCGCCGTCCTGGCCTTCGCGCCAGCGCTCCGCGCCCAGTCCGCCGATTCGTACGTCGTGGTGCGCGCCCCGGTGCTCGCCCTGACCCATGCCCGGGTGATCGACGGCCTCGGCCATCCGGCGCGCGAGAACCAGACGGTGATCGTGCGCGACGGCCGGATTGCCGCGGTCGGCGACGACGCCTCCGTGGCGGTCCCGGCCGGCGCGGTCGTGCGCGACCTCACCGGCAAATCGCTGCTGCCGGGCTTCGTGATGGCCCACGAGCACATGTTCTACTCGTCGTTCATCCGGGGTCCGCTCCACATCAATGAAATGGAGTATTCCTTTCCGCGGCTCTATCTCGCGGCCGGGATCACCTCCGCGCGCACCACCGGCAGCGTGGAGCCCTACACCGACCTGCAGCTGAAGGAAAACATCGACGCGGGCGCCACCCCCGGGCCGAAACTCCATCTCACGGCGCCGTATGTCGACGGCGTCGGCACCGGCATCACCCAGTTGCGGCCGGTCAAGGACGCCGCCGCCGCGGTGCGGATGGTGAACTACTGGGCCGACGAAGGCTTCACCTCGGTGAAGGTCTACCTCAGCCTGCCGCGCGATGTCATGGCCGCCACGATCAACGCGGCGCACCAGCGCGGCCTGCAGGTGACCGGCCACATCGGGCGGGTCAGCTATGCGGAAGCGGCCGCGCTGGGCATCGACAACATCGAGCACGGCTTCCTTGCGATGTCCGATTTCGTTCCCGGCCGCCAGGAGGGTGACCCGGCCAACCCGGTGAACATCTACCGGAGCATCGAGGCGCTGGACGCCGACTCGCCCGCGGTCAATGCCCTGATCAAGCTGCTGGTTGACCGCCACGTCGCCGTCACGTCCACCCTGGCGATCTTCGAGACCTTCACCCCCGGCCGGCGGGTCGACAGCCAGGCGGAGCTGGACGCGATGGCGCCGCCGTTGCGCGAGACCTACCTGTCGCGCTGGGCGGCTGTGAATGTCCGCAACAACGAAACGCTGCGCAAGGCTTTCGCCAAGGACCTGCAGCTCGAATTGAAATTCTTCCGCGCCGGCGGCCTGCTGGTGGTCGGCACCGACCCGACCGGCTACGGCGGCTGCCTCGCCGGTTACGGCAGCTGGCGGGCCATCGAGTTGCTTGTCGAGGCCGGCCTGACGCCGCTCGAGGCTATCCAGGTGGCCACGAGCAACGGCGCCCGGTTGCTCAAGATCGACCGGGACACGGGCAGCATCGAGGCGGGCAAGGCGGCCGACCTGATCGTCGTCGCCGGGAACCCGGCGCAGGACATCGCCGACATCCGCAAGGCCGAGATCGTCTTCAAGGATGGCGTCGGCTTCGAATCGCGGAAACTGTTCGACGACGCCAAGGGCCTGGCCGGCGTGCAGTGACATGCCCGAGCTCGCGGAGGTCGAGTTCTACCGCAAACGCTGGAGCGCCGGTCACGGCGCCCGGGTCGTCGCGGTGCAGGTCCACGCCGGCAAGAAGGTCTTCCGCGATTGCGATCCCACGGCGTTGCAGCGTGGCCTGGCGGGCGCGCGGCTGCTTGGCTCCGCGGCCGCCGCGAAACAGATGCTGTTCCGGTTCTCGGGTGGCAACTGGCTCGGCATCCACCTCGGCATGAGCGGCGAGCTGCGCGTCGAGCCGCCGGGCTACGTCGCAACCACGCACGACCACTTCATTCTCGTGCAAGTCCGCCGCCAGCTGGTGTTCAATGATCCCCGGATGTTCGGCGGGGTGCGTTTTCACCACGGGCCCAGGCCGCCCGCGTGGTGGACCCGGATCGCGCCAGCGATCCTGTCGTCAGCTTTCACCGTCGCCGCCGTCGCGGCCTTCTGCCGCCGCCGGGCCCGCGCCCCGATCAAAGCGGTGCTGCTGATGCAGGAACGATTCCCTGGCGTCGGCAACTGGATGGCCGACGAGATCCTGTGGCGGGCGGCGATTCACCCGCGGCGACCGGCCGGGTCTTTGCATCCGGTCGAAGTGCGCACGCTGCACCGTGAGTGCCGGCACGTCTGCCGGCTGGCGCTCGACACCATCGCCGGCCGCGGTCGCCGGCTGCCGCCGGAGTTGAACCGGCATATCCCGCGCTCCTGGCTCTTCTGGCACCGCTGGGAGGACGGCGGGCGCTGCCCGCGCACCGGCGCGCCGCTGGTGCGCGAGGAGATCGGCGGCCGCACAACGTGCTGGTCGCCCGGCCGGCAGCGGCTACGCTGATCGCATGCCGGCCAAGGTCCGACTCGATGAATTGCTGGTGACGCGCGGACTCGCGCCCAGCCGGGCCCAGGCCAAGGCGCTCATCATGAGCGGGCGCGTGCGCCTCGGGACCGAACGCCTCGAGAAGCCCGGCCGCGAGTACCCGGCCGACCTGCCGGTCACGATCGAACAACCGCCGCGATTCGTCGGCCGCGGGGGCGAGAAGCTGGCCGCCTACCTGGAGCGGTTTCCGCTCGAATTGGCCGGGCGCCACGTGCTCGACGTCGGCGCCTCGACCGGCGGTTTCACCGATTGCGTCCTCCAGGCCGGCGCGGCCTCCGTCACGTGCGTCGACGTCGGCTTCGGCCAGCTGCACGAGAAGCTCCGGCGCGACCCGCGCGTCACCAATCTCGAGCGCGTCAACGCCCGGCATCTCCAGCCGGGCGCGCTGCCGCGCGCGGCCTACGACGTCGTGGTCATGGACTTGTCGTTCATTTCCCTGCGGGTCGTCCTGCCGGCGGTGTGGCCGTTCCTCGCCCCGGGCGGCACCCTCGTCGCACTGGTCAAGCCGCAGTTCGAGGCCGGCAAGGCCGAGGTCGACCGCGGCGGCGGCGTCATCCGGGACGATGCCGTGCGGGAGCGCGTGCGGACGGAGGTGCGCGAGTTTGCCCGGCGGGAACTTCCCGGCGCCGCGCTGATCGGCGAAATGGAATGCCCGGTGCACGGAGCCGACGGCAACCGGGAGTTCCTGCTCGGCCTGCGACGCGGCTAGGATCGCCGGCCTTATTTCGCCCCCGTGCTTGCGCCGCAGGCGACAGCGTGGAGCGACCCCACGCGGTCACTCCGCGCCCGAGCGACTGAAGCCCGGTTGGGTCCGCGCCCGCTGGTCCGGCCGCCACCGAATCCGGTTCGACATTCGGCGGCTTTCGTGTGCATTTACCGTCCCGCCGCCGCATGAATCCGTTCCGCAAGATCGCCTTCGTCTACAACTCCAGCAAGCCCGGCGCCGCCGAACTGGCGCGCGAGCTGATCCAGCTGGCGCGCGGCGCCGGCGCCACCCGGCTGCGGCTCGCCAGCGATCGCTCATTGACCCGCCGGCACTTCCAGGGCTGCGACGCCTGTTGTGTGATCGGGGGCGACGGAACGTTGCTCGGCGCCGTGCGCGGCGCGGCCCTCGAGGACATTCCGATCATCGGCGTCAACCACGGCAGCCTCGGCTTCCTGACCACCTTCTCCGCCGACGAGGCCCGCGCCCAGTTCGCCGCCCTCGTGGGCGGCGATTACCGGATCGCACGCCGCGCGCTGCTCGAATGCAGCACCGGCCCCGGCCACAGCGACATCGCACTCAATGACGTCCTGATCAAGAACGCGACGAACTCGCGCCTCGTCCGCCTCGAGGTTTTCGCCGACGGCACGCTGGTCACGGATTACTATTGCGACGGCGTCATCTTTTCCACCCCGACCGGGTCGACCGCGTACAACCTCGCCGCCGGGGGGCCAATCATCCACCCCGGCGCCGGCGTGATCGCGATGACGCCCATTTGCCCGCACACGCTGAGCAACCGCACGATCATCTTTCGCGACAATGTCCGGCTCACGGTCTTCAACCGCAGCGACGATTCCCACCTGCTCGTGGCCATGGACGGCCAGAGAAATTCCGTGCTGGCCAAGGGCTCGCCCATCCAGATCTCCATCTCCGACCGCACGCTGGCCCTGGCCCAGCGGCGGAGCTACTCGCACTTCGAGGTGATGCGCGCCAAGCTGAAGTGGAGCGGCGGCTTCGCGGAGAAGAAGTGAGCCCGGCGGCCGGCGGTAGCCGGCGCCGGATGGAAACCCGCCCGCCAGGGGCCTGACCCGCCGGGGGCCCGACGGCGGGGGAACCGCCTCCTGTAGAAGCCTGCCCGCGGGCGATGAGCCGGGAGCGAACCCCTGAGCCATCGCCTGCCGGCAGGCTCCTGCCATCGCCCCGGCGCTAGTTCGAGGCGCCGTCCCGGGCGGCTTTCTTCGCGTCGCGCTCCGCCTTCTTCGCCGCGCGTTCGGCCTTCTTCTCCTCACGCGCCGCATCCTCGTCGGCCTTCATCTTCGCCTTTTCGGCGTCATCGAGCTTGC
Organism: Lacunisphaera sp.; assembly: GCA_035545835.1. Taxonomy (GTDB): domain Bacteria; phylum Verrucomicrobiota; class Verrucomicrobiia; order Opitutales; family Opitutaceae; genus Lacunisphaera. The sequence goes on along the minus strand of DASZXO010000009.1, from coordinate 44,398 downwards.
CGTCGCCGTTGGCGTCGTACTTCTCGAGGGCGATCTTCCGGTGCTCCTCGCGGGTCTTTTTCGCCTTGGCCGTGGCATCCTCGCGGGCCCGGGCCCGCTCCTCGTCGCTGAGCTTGCCGTCGCTGTCGGCGTCGTATTTCTCCTGCGCCTTCGTCAGCTTCTTCGTGGGCGCGGACTCGTCGGCCCGGCCGACGGCGGGAACCGTCACCAGGGCAAGCGCCAGCAGGGCCGGCGCGAATCTTAACAGGGGTTGAAGCACTTTCATGGTGCGGGCGAGCAAGGCGGGCCCGCCGGCCGGCGCCAAGTGGCGCCGTTCACCCAATTCTGGGGACGCTTCAGGGCTTGACCACGACCTGCACGCGCCGGTCGGCCTGCAGGTAGGTGCGCGCGAACGCCTGCAAGGCGTCCAGCGACACGGCGTCCACCCGCGCGGCGTAGGTGCGCCAGTCGTTGACCGGGATCCCGTACACCGCGTTCAGCGCCGCCTGGCTGGCGCGGGCCGAGTTCGTCTGCATCGCCATGCGCTTGGCCGCCTTGAGCCGCGTCCGGCAGCGCTCCAGCTCCGCGGGCTGGACCCCACCCTGCCGCACCCGCTCGATTTCGAGGTCGAGTTCGGCGAGCACCTCCGGGTACTGCTGCGGGCTCGTGCCGGCGAAGAAATAGAACATGCCCTGCTGCAGGCCGATCACGCGGCTGGAGCGCACGAAGTACGCCAGGCCCTTTTGCTCGCGCACCCGTTCGAAGAGATTCGAGGACATGCCGCTGAACAACTCGTCCGCCACCTCGCTCACGATGTAGTCGGGGGCGAGCAGGCCGGGCCCGGGAAAGGCCTGGAACACCACCGCCTGCTGGCGCGGCTGGACCTCCTCGAACGCGCCCGCCGCGATCGTGACGGGCCGTTCCGGCGGCAGGATGCGGCCGGCGGGCAGCCGCGCGAGGAAGGCCCTGAGCCTCGGCACGAGCCGGTCCGGCGCAAAGGCGCCGGCGACCGCCAGCACGGCATGGCCGGACACGACCAGGCGATCCCGGCCGGCGCGCAGGTCGGCCGCGGTGATGGCGGCCAGGCCCGCCTCGTCGCCGCCGGCCTCGATGGCAAACGGGTGGGCGCCGTAGAATTTCTCGCGCAGTTTCTTCCGGCCGACCGTGACGACGTCGTCCAGGCTCTCCTTGAGCGCGGCGAGCGCCGACTCGCGCTCGATGGCGAGTCGCGCCGTCGTGAAGGCCGGCCGCAGCACGGCGTCGCCGAGCAGCTCGAGCGCGAGGTCCGCGTCGCCCGGCAGCACGTCCGCGGCAAGGCCGAAGCTGTTGTTGCCCGAAAAATCCGTGAAGGTGCCGCCGGCGGCCTCGATCGCGAGCGCCACCTCCTCGGCCGAGCGCCGCGCAGTGTCCTTCGTGAGCATCGTGGCCAGGAGCGCCGTCAGGCCGCGCCGGCCGGGCGGCTCGAACATCGGCCCGCCGCCAAAGGCGAGCCGCAGGTGGAGGTTGGGCAGCCGGTCGTTGCGTTGGAGCAGGAGCCGCGCCCCGTTCGGCAGCACCTGCTCCTCGAAATCGAGCGACGCGCCGGCCTCGCCGCCGGTCACCGCCACGGCGGGCGCGGCGGCGGCGAGCGGGTTTGACGACACCACCGTGAGCTTGTCCGCGACCAGGTAGGTGCGCAGGGCCCGGCGCAGGGCCGCCGGCGTAAGGGCAAACAGCCGCGCGAAGTACTGCCGCGAATAATGGATGTCGCCTACCACGACCTCGCCGGCGCCAAGGCGCGCGGCCTGGCCGGACATCGTCTTGCGCGCGTTGACCTCCGCGGTCACCGCCTGGCGGACCGCCTTGGCCAGGGCGGCCGCGCTGATCCCGCGCGTCTTCAGCCGCTCGATCTCGCCGAGGATGGCGCGCTCGGCGGCGAGTCGCTTCTCGGGGTCGGCCAGGAAGGAAACGTACAGGAGCCCGCTCGTGCCCGGGCTCCAGGCCATTGCATCGATGCTGTGGACGAGTCGCGCCTCCTCGCGGATCCGCTGCCAGAGGATCGAGCTGTCGCCGTGGCCCAGCACCATGGCGAGCATGTCCAGCGCCGGGGCGTCCGGGTGCGTGAGGCCGGGAATCTGCCAGCCGAGCCCCGCCCGCGACACCTGCACGTCCTCGAACAGGTGGAGGTCCCGGCGCGCGAGCTGCACCGGCTCATCGGGCACTAGCACCGGCGCCAGGCGCGCGCGCGGGGTGGGCCCAAAATGCGTCGCGATCGCCGCGCGCGTCGCCCCCGGCTCAAAATCCCCCGCGATGACGAGCACGAGGTTGTTCGGCACGTATCGCGCCCGGTAATAGGCCAGGAGATCCTCGCGCGAGTTGGCGGCGAAGACGTCGCGATGCCCGATGATCGGCTGCCGGTAGGGGTGCGTGCGAAACGCCGTTTCAAACAGCGCCTGCGCCAGGCGCTGGTCGGGATCGTCCAGGCACATGTCGATCTCGCGGAGGATGACGTCCTTTTCCTTCGCCACTTCCTCCGCCGGCAGCGTCGAGCGCAGGGTCGCATCCGCGAGCAGGTCGATCGCGACGCCCGTGTGCTCGGCCGGCACGTCGATGTAGTACACGGTGCGGTCGAAGGTGGTGTAGGCGTTGATGTAGCCGCCGTGGGCCTGGACCGTCGCCGAGATTTCCCGCCCGGCGCGGCGCTCCGTGCCCTTGAAGAGCATGTGCTCGAGGTAGTGCGAGAGGCCGGCGCCCAGCGCCGCGCCCTCGTGGATGCTGCCGGTGCGCACCCAGACCTGCACCGAACACACCGGTGCGGACGGGTCGTGCTTGAGCAGCACCGTCAGCCCGTTCGGCAGCGTGTAGCGATCGACCGACTCGCGCCAGAGCGTTTCGAGCAGCGCGCGATCGCGCGAACGGGGGGTCGTGGTTTTGCGCATGAAGGGATGGATGGGTGACGGCCGGGCCGCGGTGGGTCGATGGTTCGGTGCGGGCCGGTCACCGCCGGGCGGCCGGCGGCAATTTGCGTCTCAGGCCGCGCCCGGAAGTCCGCCCGGGCGCCGGACCCGCGCCGGGGTGAAGGGTTTCACGAACGCCTCGTCGAAATCATAGATGTCGGCGAAGTCCTCCCGGCGATCGCTCTCGGTTTTGCTGAAGACGTTGTATTCGATCAGATTGAAAACGATGTCGCCGAAATCAGAACAGCGCGTGACGCCCCATTTGTTCAGCACGGTCTTCGTCATCGGCCCATATTGATCAAGTGCGTAGGCGCGGATCCCGTTCAGGAGTTCGGGGCCGGTGACATGCTGGGATTTGCCCGTGCGCTCCGGGTGCTTGCGTTTGATCTCCTTGACGGTGTGGTCCAGGGCGTGGCGCACGAAGGTGTACGCCTTGCGGTCGAAACGGGTGTCCTCCTTGCAGATCAGCCCGACGATTTCGGTGAATTCCAAGTCTTGCATTAATTTCTGGCCCAATGGCTAGCATAGCTTTGGCCGGCTCGCAACTCCGCATCCAAGCCCGTGCCGTCCACCCGCTTCCGTGCGAGGTTCCCCGGCGATTTTGGTTAGGCGGCCGGGTCCGCCGGGTAAACTTCCACTCGCATTCACCGGCGAATAATGTATCAGTAATCCGCATGATAGCTGCGACCCAGTCCAATCATCCGTTGGCCTCGCTTTCCTCGCCCAACGAGCTTTCGCCGGTGGAGGAGGCTCGCAATCGCATCCACAACGCCGGCATGCGGGTCACCAAACCGCGGGTGGCGATCATCGAGTCCCTGCTCAAGCACCAGGGCCCGATCAGCATCGAACGCATTCATCAGGACATGGGCCCGGATGTTTGCGACCTCGTGACGGTCTATCGCTGCCTGTCGGCGTTCGAGGGTCTCGACATGGTGCGCCGCAGCTACCTGCACAATGGCACCTGCCTGTACGAGCTCACGCTCGGCAAGCAGCGGCACTACCACATCGTCTGCAAGACGTGCGGCAGGACCGAGCAGGTTGATTATTTCCCCGTCGAGGGAATGGTGCGCATGCTCGCCGAGCGCGGCTACACCGAGGTGAGCCACGTCGTGGAGTTCTTCGGTGTCTGCCCGGCCTGCCGCCAGGGCGCGCCGTCGCGCAACCAGGCGACGGCGATCCCGTCGGAGCGGGTCTGACCCGCGTTGGTTCGAAGCCGGGCGCGGCCTTCCGGCCGCGCCTTTCTTGTGTCCGCCCGGCGCGGTCTCGCACTCAGCCCAAGAGGCGCCGCACGGCCTCGTCGACCAGCTTCGGGTTGGCCTTCCCCTTTGCCGCCTTCATCACCGCGCCCTTCACCGCGTTGAGCGCCTTCTCGTTGCCGGACTTGAACTCCGCCACCGCCTTTGGGTTCGCGGCAACGGCGTCGGTCACCCACCGCTCGAGTTCTTCCGTGTCGGTGGATTGGCGCAGGCCGAGGCGCTCGACGACGACCTCTGGCATTTCCCCCGTCTTGAACATCGCGGCGAAGACCTCGCGGGCGCCGGTGCTGGAGATCACGCCGGCATCCGCCAGCCGGACCAGGGCGGCGATATGCGCCGGCCGGATCGCACTCTCCGCCAGGGCCAGCCGGGCCCCGGCCAGTTCGCGCAACAGGTCGTTCGCGATCCAGTTGCCGATCGCCTGGGGTTTGCCGCCGAGCGCCGCCGTCGCCTCGAAAAAGGCGGCCAGCGCCGGGTCCGGCACCAGCACCGCCGTGATCGTGTAGGGCAGCTGGAACTGCTCCATCAGGCGCCGCTGCCGGTCGAACGGCAGCTCGGGCACCGTCGCGCGGATCGCGGCCTGCCAGGCCTCGTCCACCTGCACGGGCATGAGGTCGGGGTCCGGGAAATAGCGGTAGTCGTGCGCCATTTCCTTCGAACGCATCGCGGTCGAGGTGCCCGCCTCGCCGTCGTATTGCCGCGTCTCCTGGACGACCGTGCCGCCGCCCGCAACGACGGCAATTTGCCGCCGGATCTCGTGCGCGATGCCGTCGCGCACGAACGAGATCGAATTGAGGTTCTTCAGCTCGACCTTCGTGCCGAGCCGGGTCTCACCGACGGGCCGGATCGACACGTTGGCGTCGCAGCGCAGCTGGCCCTTCTCCATGTCGCAATCCGACACCCCGCCCTGCTGCAGCGTCATCCGCAGGGAAGTCAGGAAGGCGAACGCCTCCTCCGCGCTGTGCAGGGCCGGCTCCGAGACAATCTCCATCAACGGCGTGCCGGCCCGGTTGTAGTCGACCAGCGAGTCAACCGCGCCGTGCGTCAGCTTGCCGACATCCTCCTCGAGGTGGATGCGCGTCAGCGGGATTCGCTTGTGCTCGCCCATGACGTTCCGCGCCGGGCCGGGCAGCTCGATTTCGACCGCGCCGCCCCGGCAGATCGGCTGGTCGTATTGCGAGATCTGGTAGTTCTTCGGCGAGTCCGGGTAGAAATAGTTCTTCCGGTCCCATTTGCAGACCGGCGCGATCGCGCAGCCGAGCATCAGGCCGGCCTTGATGATCTGGTCGAGCGCCGCCTTGTTCATGACCGGCAGCGCGCCCGGCAGCGCGAGCACCACGGGATCGGTCAACGTGTTCGGCGGTTCGCCGTAGCCGGCGGCGACACGCGTGAACATCTTCGACCGCGTGCGGAGCTGCACGTGCACCTCGAGCCCGATGACCGCCTCGTAGTTCATGGGAGTTCCGGGTGGCGGCGGTGCCAGTCGTGCGCCTGCTCGTACGCCGCCGCGATGGCGAGCAGGTCGGCCTCGCCGAACGGGCGGCCGATGACCTGGAGGCCGATCGGCAGGCCGGCGGCGGTGAACCCGCACGGCACCGAGATGCCGGGCAGGCCGGCCAGGTTGACGCCGATGGTGTAGATGTCGTTCAGGTACATCGCGAGCGGATCGGCCACCTTTGCCCCGAGGGGAAACGCCGGCGTCGGCGTCGTCGGCGACAGCAGCGCATCACAGGCGGTGAAGATCTTCCGGAATTCGTCCCGGATCAGCGTGCGCACCTTCTGCGCCCGCAGGTAATAGGCGTCGTAGTAGCCGCTGCTGAGCACGTGCGTGCCGAGGATGATGCGCCGTTTCACCTCCTCGCCGAAGCCCTCCGCGCGCGACCGCGCGTAGATGTCGATCGCATCCGTCGCCCCGGCCGCGCGATGGCCGTAGCGAATGCCGTCATAGCGGGCCAGGTTCGATGACGCCTCGGCTGTCGCGATCAGGTAATAGACCGCGATGGCGTACTCGGAAGCCAGCGGGAGCGCCACCTCGCGAATCTCGCAGCCGGCGCGTCGGTAGAATTCAATTGCCGCCCGCACAGCCGCCTCGATCTCCGGGTCCAGCCCGGCGCCAAAAAACTCCCGTGGCACGCCGAGTCGCCAGGGACCCTTGCGGCGGCGGAGCTCGGCCCGGTAGTCGGGCACCTCCGCCCGGAAAGAGGTTGAATCGCGCTCATCGTGGCCGGCAATGGCGCCGAGCAACACGGCCGCGTCCTCGACGGTGCGGGCGAGGCTGCCGATCTGGTCGAGCGACGAGGCGAAAGCCGCCAGGCCGTAGCGCGACACCAGCCCGTAGGTCGGCTTGAGACCGACGATGCCGCAGAATGCGGCCGGCTGCCGGATCGAGCCGCCCGTATCCGAGCCCAGCGCCCACGGCGCCTCCCCGGCCGCCACGGCCGCCGCGGATCCACCCGAGCTTCCGCCCGGCACGCAGCGCAGGTCCCACGGGTTTGCCGTCGGCGCGAACGCGGAGTTCTCGGTCGACGAGCCCATGGCGAACTCATCCAGGTTGAGCCGGCCCCACGGGATCGCCCCGGCGGCGCGGAGCTTCGCGGTGACGGTCGCATCGTACGGCGAGACAAAGTTGGCGAGCATGCGGCTCGAACAGGTCAGCGGCTGCCCCTCGACGGCGATGACGTCCTTGAACGCGACCGGCAGGCCATCGAGCGGTCCCCGTTCCCGCCCGGCCGCCCGGCGCGCGTCGGATTCGGCGGCCAGGCGCAGGCCCTCCGCGTCGTCGCGCGAGTTGAAGGCCTTGACGCGGCCGTCGACGGCGTCGGCCCGCGCGGCGAACTCGCGCAGGAGCTCGACCGCGGAGATCTTGCGCGTCGCGAGCAGCGCCGACAGGGTCGCCACGGATTCGAATATCACCGTTCCCGCCATCGTCACTCCACCACTTTGGGCACCACGACCTGGTGATCGCGCCCGGCCGGGGCGTTGCGCAGCGCGGCGTCGACCGGCAGGCCGGGCCGCGGCTCATCCGCCTGCCACACATTGAAGACCGGCGACGCATGCGCGGTGGGCTCCACGCCGGAAACGTCGACCTGCTTGAGCTTGTCCACGTAGTGCAGGATCTCGCCGAGCTGGCGCGCGAAACGCTCCTTCTCGGCCGGGGTCAGGGCCAGCCGGGCCAGGTTGGCCACATAGTTGATGTCAAAGTCGGGAGTCGAATTCATCGGGCACGCCACGCCGATACCTCAGGGGCGGAACATCCCGTTGGCAACCGGCAAAAACCTCCGGCGCCGGCCGGACCGGGCGTGAGCGCGCTTGAACCGCGGGGTTTTGCCCCCTACATTGATTGCCGTGTTGTTATTCAAGAAGATCCTCAATTTCTCGAGTGAAGCCGTGGCCGCGAGCGACAAACGCGGGGCGACGCGCTATGCCGCGGGGCACCCGTTTCCCTTCAAGTCGATCGTGACCCTCATCGGGCACGACGGCGAGGGCCGCCCGCTGCCCAACGACAAGCACGGCCAGGACTGGGCGGGCCGGCTGGTCAATCTCTCGGCCACCGGCGCGAGCATGCAGATCCACTCCGCCGCGGCCGGCATCCGCGGCGAGCCGTGCAAGTTCAAGCTCAGCCTCGACAGCTTCCTGCTCGAGATTCCCGGCACCGTGGCGCACTTCCGCAACTACCCGCAATATGTGCTGTGCGGCGTGTCGCTCAACTTCACCGACCCCGAGCTGCAAAAGGCCTACCTGCAGGTGCTCGAACCGGTGATCATCGGGGCCACGCTGGCCCCGGTCGACCCGAAGACCGTCAAGCAGGAGACGCCGGGCCTCTATCGGGAGCAGTTTCGCAACGCGAAGAACTGCGCGCTGAACGTGTGGCGGAGCGGGCCGGGCGGCGAGATCCAGAGCTTCGACTTCCGCCTCGACCACTATGGCGTGCGCTGGGGCGCCGGCATGACCGAACTGGAAATCTACGTCCGCAGCGACCTCAAGGGCAAGGGCACGGCCCCGCCCTTCGGGGGCCGGCTGACCGACGCCCAGCAGGAGGAAGTGCGCTGGCTGTTCTGCCTCTCGGTCCCGAATCTGCCCAAGTCGGTGCCGGCGGACATCCGCAAGTTCCTGGGCCAGCTCGTGGCCTGAGGTGGTTCGCGCTGCGGCCCGCGCGCGCCAGCCAGCGGGCGGCCAGGCTCAGCTGCGAACCGTGATGGACCCGTCGGCGACGATGTCCGCCCGGATCCGGGAGAACACGGCGTTCACCTCATCGTCCGTGAGCGTCCGGTCGGGCGAGCGGAAGGACAGCGCGAAGGCGAGGCTCCGTTTCCCTTCGGGCAACCCCTGCCCCTGGTAAACGTCGAAGACGTCGACCGCCTCGACGGCGAACGTCGCGCCGGCGGCGGCACGCGCGACCTGGAGCAAGGCCGCCCGGACCTCCGCGGCGGGTCGCGCGGCGTCGACGACGAGTGCGATATCGCGCAGTGCGGCCGGAAACAGGCTGAACGGCTGGAAGCGGCGGTGCCCGGCGATGGCCGCCAGCTTGGAGGGCAGGATGGCGAACATGCCGGCCCAGACCTTCCCCTCGACGCCGGCGGCGCGGACCATCGCCAGGTTCAACAGGCCAAAGCGGGCGGTCCAGCCCTCGCTCATCTCGCCCACGGCGGCCGAGTGCCCTTCCTGCCAGCCCCAGAACGCACCGCGAACCGGGTTCACCGGGGCGGACGCGAGATCGATGCCGGCCTGGGCGGCCACAACCTCCATCTGTTTCTTGACGGTGAAGAAATCCGGTTCCCCGCGCGCGAGCCACGCGCGGTCCTGCGGGTTGGCGCACAGCACAAACGCGGCGCCGACGCACTCCTGCACCGTGCCGTTCAGTTCCATGAACACGCGGCCGGTTTCAAAGAGACGCGCCGCCGGCACCCCCCGCGACTGGTTCAGCTTCAGCGATTCGATCATGCCGAGGACCAGCGAGGGCCGCAGGTGCGACTGGTCCTCCACGAACGGATTCGCGAGCGCCAGTTCCTCCGCCGCCGCGGCCGACACCCAGGTCGACAGCTCCTTCCGCGCCCGGAGGGTGTAATTCACGACTTCATGGCAGCCCTGGCCGACCAGGAATTCCGCGACCTTGCGGTTGAAGACCACGATCGGATCGTCGTCCCCGTCCACGAGGGCCGGGCCGGTGCAAGGCGCCGTCGGGACCTGGTCCGTGCCGAAGATGCGCAGGACCTCCTCGACGAGGTCGATGGGCCGGTCGAGATCGGACCGGTAACTCGGGATCTTGACCGTCCACTCAAAGGTGTTGCCCGCATGGCGCTCGCCGACGATGGCGAGATTGAGCGCCTCGAGCGAGTGGCGGATGTCCTCGTCGGCCACGTGGAACCCCAGGCGCTCGCGCACGAAGTCCGGCGTGATCGCGATCTCGCGCTGCCACGGGCGGTCGCCGCCCACCTTGAACGACGGATTCACCACGGTGCCGCCTGCGGTCTCGAGGATGAGGTCGATGGCCCGCCACGCCGCCTCGAGCGTCCCATGCGGGTCGACCCCGCGCTCGAAACGATACGACGAGTCCGAGGCCAGGCCGAGGCGCCGCGAGGTCCAGCGGATCGACTGCGGCCGGAAATACGCCGCCTCGACCACGATGTCGGTCGTGGTCGCGTCCACCTCGGCGTTCGCCCCTCCCATGATGCCGGCGACGACGAGCGGCTGGGCCGCGTCCGCGATCACGAGCATCCGGCGGTTCAGCGTGCGCTCCTTGCCGTCGAGGGTGACGAGCTTCTCGCCATCCGTCGCGTGCCGGATCACCAGCTGCCGGCCGCCGATCTTCTTTGCATCGAAGACGTGCAGCGGCTGGCCAAGCTCGAGCATCACGTAGTTGCCGACATCGACGAGGTTGTTGATCGGCCGCAGGCCGACGGCCTTCAACCGCTCCTGAATCCAGGCCGGGCTCGGGCCGACCTTCACGCCGGCCACGGCGATTCCCACGTACAGCGGGCAATCCTCGGGCGCATCGACGCGGATGTGGGCGAGGACATCGGGCCGTTCCGGTCCACCGATGCGGCCATCAAACTTGATCGGCGGGAACTGCACGTCGGTCTTCAGCCAGGCCGCAAGTTCGCGGGCGATGCCCATGTGGCAGAGCGCATCCGGCCGGTTGGGCGTGACCTCGATGTCGAAGATGGTGTCGCCTTCGGGCATAACCTCGTTGAGCGACGCGCCGATCGGCGCCGCCGGGTCGAGGAGGAGCAAGCCCGCGTGCTCGCCGCCCAGCCCGAGCTCGTCCGGCGCGCACATCATGCCGTCGGACTCCTGGCCGCGGATCCTGGATTGCTTGATCTTGAAGTTGCCCGGCAGCACCGCGCCCGGCAAGGCGACTGGCACCCGCCGGCCGGCGTCGCAATTGGGTGCCCCGCACACGATCGTGCGCGTGCCGCCGTGGGCGGGACCGACCTCGACCGTGCACACGGACAGCTTGTCCGCGTTGGGGTGCTTGGCGCGCGTCTTGATCTCGCCGACCACGACGTGCTCAAGCGGCGGCAGGCCGGTGGTCTCGATGCCCTCGACCTCGAAGCCCAGGAAGGTGATGGCGTTCTTCAGCTCCTCGGCCGACGCGTAGATGCGGACGTATTGGCGAAGCCAGTTGCGGGAGATCTTCATCGGGGCGGCCCTCAGGCGAACTGCCGGAGAAAACGCAGGTCGTTCTGGTAGAACGTGCGGATGTCATCGATGCCGTACAGCAGCATCGCCAGGCGCTCGAGGCCCATGCCGAACGCGTAGCCGGTCCATACCGCGGGGTCGTACCCGACGCCTTCGAACACCGCCGGGTCGACGATGCCGCAGCCGCCGATCTCGATCCACTCCTTGTTGACCTTGGGCAGGTGCCGGGCGGACAGGTCGACCTCGAAGCTCGGCTCCGTGTAGCCGAAATAGTGCGGGCGGAAGCGCGTCTTCGTGTCCCGGCCGAGCAGCGAGGCGAAGATGTAGTCGAGCAGCGCCTTCAAGTCGCGGACCGTCACGTGGCGGTCCACGTACAGGCACTCGATCTGGTGGAAGTTGGCGCTATGCGTCGCGTCGGTGGTGTCGCGACGGTAGACGCGCCCGGGCGAGACGACGCGGATCGGCGGCTCGCCCTTCAGCATGGTGCGGATCTGCACGGAGGAGGTGTGCGTGCGCAGCAGGTATTTCTCCTCCGGGATCTTCTTGCTGATGTTGCCGAAGCGCGCCCGCTCGGGAAAATAGAACGTGTCCTGCGCGTCGCGGGCCGGGTGGTCCGCCGGGGTGTTGAGCGCGTCGAAGCAGTAGTACTCGGTTTCCACCTCCGGGCCCTCGACGACCGTGAAGCCGGCCTTTCGCAGGATGCGGCACATCTCCTCGCGCACCAGCGTGAGCGGGTGGTAGGAGCCCCGGCCGGGGTCGGGCGAGGGCAGCGTCGGGTCGACCGCGGGGCCGAGCTGCGCGGCGATCTCGGCGTCGCCGATGCGGGCGAGCGTCGCATCCAGCTGCACCTGGAGCTGGGCCTTGGCCTCGTTGATGAGCTTGCCGAGGGCGGGTCGCTGTTCCTTCGGCACCGTGCCCATCTGCTTCATCAGCGCGGTGAACTCACCGTGCGGGCCGACGTACCGGGCCTTGGCGGCCTCGAACTCGGCGCGCGACTTCACCGCGGCCAGCTCGGCCGCGGCCTTGGCGAGGAGGGCGGGAAGTTGATCGTGCATGACGACGGAAGGACGGACCGCGCGGGACCCGTCCTTCACCCAATGGCCTTTGGACCGGGAAGGCGAGCCTCCAGCGGCTCGCGCGGCCGGCTCAGGCCTTGGCGGCCTTGGCCTGCAACGCGTCCTGCGCCTGCTTGACGAGGCTCGCGAAGGCGACGGAGTCGGCGATCGCGATCTCGGAGAGGGCGCGGCGGTCGAGCTCGATCCGCGCGGCCTTCAACCCCTCGATGAAGCGGCTGTAGTTGATGCCGGCCTCGCGGCACGCGGCGTTGAGGCGGACGATCCAGAGGGCGCGCATGTTGGCGCGCTTCTTCCGGCGGTCGATGTAGGCGTATTGCCAGGCATGCTGGACCGCTTCCTTGGCATAGCGGAACAGCTTGGATTTGTTGCCGAAATAGCCCTTGGCGTATTTCAGCACTTTCTTGCGGCGCTTGCGCGACGCGGGAGCATTGGTGACACGAGGCATGTTGGTAGGGTGGTTGAGGGCCGGCGGGTCGTCTCGTTGGGATTCACCCGCCTGGCGCTGTGGTGGTTGGCGCTACAATCTATCTATTACCGGAGACCGGCGGGCAGGCAGCGGAGGAGCGGCTCGGCATGGCCGGCGGCCACGAGCTTGTCCCGGGAGGCACGGCGCTTGGACTTCGTGCTTTTCGAGGCGAGCAGGTGACGGAAGCCGGGCGTGCGGCGCACCAGCTTACCCGTTCCGGATATCTTGAAGCGCTTGGCGACGGACTTTTTCGTCTTTTGCATGTGGAGAGCGGAGCAAAACAGAGGACGCCCAAGGCGTTGGCAAGTATTTTGTCCGACAAACTGCCGCGGGTCGCGGCCACTCCCCTAACCCGCTGGACAGCGGCTCCTACGGCCGGCGGCGGGCTTTACTTCCGCCCGGGCGTGGCGCTCAATGGCGGTGGATGCAGAAGATCAAAGTCGCGCAATTCGGCCTGGGCCCGATCGGGCTGGAGTCGCTCCGCTACGCGGCCGAGCAGCCTTGGATCGAAATCGTCGGCGCCGTGGACCACGACCCCGAGAAGTACGGCCGCTCCCTGGTGGACCTCACCGGCCTGCCGATGCTCGACGGGCTGAGCCTGTGTCCCACCTTGGAGGAACTGTTTCGCGAAACCCAGCCCGATGTCATCCTGCATACCGCCTCGTCGCAGGCGGCCGAGACCCTGCGGCAGGTCCGGCCGGCGCTCGAGCTGGGGCTGGCGGTCGCCACCACGTGCGAGGAGATGATCTATCCCGCCGCGCGCTCGCCCGGCCTCGCCAAGGAGATCGGGGTGCTGTGCCTCTACACCAAGTCGCGCCTGGTGGCGACGGGAGTGAACCCGGGGTTTGTCATGGACCTCCTCCCCGTTTGTTTCTCGAGCGTGTGCCGGACGGTGGAATCCATCCAGGTGCGGCGCATCGTCGATGCCGCGACGCGGCGCCGGTCGCTGCAGGCGAAAGTGGGCGCCGGGCAGGATCCGAACGAATTCCGGACGAGGCTCGCCACCGGCGAGGCCGGCCATGCCGGCTTGCGCGAGTCCGCGGCGTTGCTGGCTCACGTGATGGGATGGAAACTCGACGACCTCAGCGAAAGCGGCGAGCCGGTCATCGCCGAGCGCGACCTCGCGACGGAGTTTTTCCGCATTCCCGCGGGCCGGACCTGCGGGATCCACCAGCGGGTCGTCGGCCGCGAAGGCGGCCGCGAGCGGGTCCACCTCGATCTCAGGATGTACGTGGACGCACCGGAGCCGCGGGACGAGATCCGGCTCACGGGCCGGCCCGGGATGCACGCGGTGTTGCCCGGCGGCGTGGCCGGCGACGACGCCACGGTGGCCGCGTTGATCCACGTGGTGCCGCGACTGCTCGCGTCCCCGCCCGGCTTCCGGCTGCTCCATGAGCTGGCGGCGCCGGCCTGGACCAACGGGGAAAAATGACGTCGTGCGCACGGCTGGCACCCGTCCGGTTCTCCGAGGGAAATGCCACCGACAAATCGCCGGGAATGGGGTTGACAAGGTCGGGACGACATCAACGTTTGCCACTCCGTTTTTGCTGGCTTCCTAGCTCAATGGTAGAGCAGCTGACTCTTAATCAGTTGGTTCGGGGTTCGAGTCCCCGGGGAGCCACCAAAACCCGTTTTTTCCCAGTCACTTTGGATTGATGCGCGCAGCGCGCCACGCCGGCGTAGCTCAATGGTAGAGCACCTGTTTTGTAAACAGGCGGTTGCGGGTTCGAATCCCATCGCCGGCTCCATCCCTTGGCCACCGCGTCGCCGGCGCTGGGCGATGCCGGCGTGTCCGGCGGCCGCCGGCCCGGCCGGAAATCGCGCGCAAGAATTTCCCGGAATACTGCCCGATGGTGTAATGGTAGCACAAACGACTCTGACTCGTTTTGTCTAGGTTCGAGTCCTAGTCGGGCAGCCAAACAAATTCCGCGCAATCCGTCTCAATTGGTGCGCAGTTTTTTTCGGTTCGCGCGAAGAAAGCGCATTGACACCCCAAAGTGAATCTCAGCACATTTGCCTTCCGACATGTCTTATGTCATGAAGTATTTCGCTGCCCTGTGGTGTTGGATTTCGCGATGAAATGACGCCACAATTTTGGTCACCTTAGCCCCGATTACGCCTATCCCCCGTCCCGTCATTCCCCCGGTCCGCCTGTTCCAAGCCGCCCCGGCGATTTTTTTCCGCCCGTTTCCCGTTTCGCTTAACTTAATCCTCCCAAACGCACACCTATGATCACCGCACCTACGCCCCTGGCCTTCGAGCTGCTCATGCACAAGACCCCCATGGAACTCTTCCATGACGGCAAGTTCATGATGTGGCCGATCCTCGTCCTCTCGCTGCTGCTCATCACCGTGGTGACCGAGCGCCTCATCTTCATTTTCCGCGAAAACACCCGCCGCCAGCCGGAAGTCGTCGAGAAGATGCTCGAGCGCGTCGAGGCCAATGACATCGAGGGTGCCGTCGAGCTCGGCAAGAAGAGCCCCGACTACGTGGCCCGCATCCTGGTGTACGCGATCACCCACAAGGAGCACTCCCTGGGCAACGCCTTCACCCGCGCCGCCAACCAGGAAATGCAGCGCTTCAGCCAGGGCCTCCCGACGCTCGACACGTGCATCACGGCCGCCCCCCTCATGGGCCTCCTCGGCACGGTCACGGGCATGATGAACACCTTCGGCGCCCTCCAGGGCGGTGACATCGCCGCCGCGGCCGGCCAGATCACCGGTGGCGTGGCCGAGGCGCTCATCGCGACCGCCTGCGGCCTCGGCATCGCCATCACGGGCCTGCTGCCTTTCAACTATCTCAACGCCCGCCTCGATGAAGCGCGGCACGAGGTCGAGGACGCCTCCAACTCTCTCGAAATCATCATCAACAAGTCCGCCGCCTCCACCCACTGAGGGCGGCGCCAGACTTGTAACCCCTAAACACTTACTGTCATGCACGGCGGTGGTGGTGGAACAGGCCCGGGCGGCAAGAAGAGAGCGCGCATTGAGATAATCCCGCTCATTGACGTCATTTTCTTCCTGCTCGCGACCTTCGTCCTGTTCACCCTTTCCCTCAACAAGTCGAACGGCCTGACGACGGTCCACCTGCCGATCTCGGCGACCAGCGAGCCGCGCGATCCCGCCGGCACGGTCACGATCAGCGTGACCGATGAAGGCACGATCGGCTGGAACAAGGAGCTCGTCACCCTCGACGAGTTCCTGCAGCGGCTCCAGCAGTACCATCTGCAGGAGCCGGACGGCCGCATCCTCATCAACGGCGACGAGCGCGCGTTCTTCGCGCAGGCCGTCTACGTGTTCGACGAGGCGCGCAAGGCCGGCTTCACCAAGGTCTTCATTGAGACCCATGTCCGCTGACGCCGCGAATTGCCGCTAAGAATCCCGCGATCCGCGCGTATATTAATTACCAGCAGCCCGATTCCTCATGGAAGGCGTCAAAATCAAAATCCCGCTCCGCAAGAAGGCGCGCATTGAGATCATCCCGCTCATTGACGTCATTTTCTTCCTGCTCGCGACCTTCGTGCTCTTCACCCTCTCGCTGAACCGCATCCAGTCGGTGCCGGTCGACCTGCCGGTCGCGTCCCAGAAGCCGCCGGACACGAAGGATGAAAGCGTCACCATCCAGGTTTCCGAGGTGGGCACGATCTTCTGGAACCGCGAGTTGATCGACCCGGGCGAGCTGCCTTCCCGCATCGCCTACTACAAGTCGCAGACCCAGGACCCGCGGATCCTCATCGCCGGGGACGAGAAGGCCCGCTTCGGCACCACGGTCTCGGTGCTCGACGAGGTCCGCAAGGCCGGCATCACGAAATTCTCGGTCGAGACCCGCACCCGTCCGACGGGCAAATAAGCAGCTCCACGAATGAACAGAGACTTGATCATCGGAATCCTCGTGTCGGTGGTGGTCCACACCACCTTCCTCTTTGGCTTCAACCGCAAGGCGCCCCCGGTGCACAAGGCGCCGCAGAAGCAGGAAGCCGTGATCCAGTTTGAAATGCCGCCGCTCGATGAGGAAAAACCCGAAAAGGTCGAGGACCTGACGGACGAGCAGCCGCAGAATGTCATGGCTCCGCCGAGCCTCGTCGACATCCCGACCGTCGTGCCCGTCAATGCCTTCACGCAGCCGGTCACGCCGCCGCCCCCTCCCGGCCTCGAGCCGACGACGGGCGTGATCAACATCCCCGTGATCAAGCCGGGCGCCGGCTTCGGCCGGGGCATCAAGGACCTTTTCGACATCAACAACCTCGACCAGCGGCCGCAGGCCCGCGTGCAACCCCAGCCCAATTACCCCTACGAGATGAGCCGCGCCGGCATCAGCGGCGAGGTGGTCGTCGAGTTCATCATCAACACGAATGGCGACGTCGTCCAGACCCAGGTCGTCCGTTCCTCGCACCGCGAGTTCGAGCAGCCGGCGATGCAGGCGGTGGCCAAATGGAAATTCAAGCCGGGTAAGAAAGGTGGCCGCACCGTCAATGTCCGCGCGCAACAGCTGCTCGAATTCAATCTCGAGGACACCAAATAACCCGCTGTCAAGCCATGCCGATCCTCCCCTCGTTCCCGCTCCGCCGCACCGGCGCCCTGTTGGGCGCCTGGCTCGTGCTCGCCGGCGCCGCCGTGGCCGCCGACCAGCCGGTGCGCGACTACGGTCCGTCCGATGAGACGGCGGAGGTTTTCCCGAAGTATCGCACCGCCGCCGAGGCCAAGGATTACAACACGGCCCTGGCCATCCTCGACGCGCAGCTGGCCAAGGTGAAGCCCGACAGTTACGACGCCGCCCTGATCTACCAGGTCAAGGCCCAGACGCTGCTGCAGAAGGGCGACTTCAGCGCGTCGATCAGCCCGATCGAAAAGGGCATCGCGCTTTCCGATTCGAAGACGCCCACCTACTACGAAGAGCGCGTGACCCGCGAACTGGTTTACTTCCTCGCCTCGCTCTACCTCCAGGAAGCCGTGCAGTCCAAGGTGCCGGCCGTGGCCGCCGGTTTCTACGCCAAGGGCGTAAGGGCGATGGAGCGCTGGGTGAAGCTTGCGCCAGCCTCGACGCCCGAGGCGCAGCTGATCTACGCCCAGCTACTCTACAACTGGGCGGTGCAGGACCAGGAGCACGTGAACAAGGACCTGATCAAGCGGGCCCTCGACCAGGTGGAGGTCGGCCTGCACCTGGCGGTTCATCCCAAGGACACGCTCTACGTTTTCAAGATGGCGTGCCTGCAGCAGCTCGACCGCGTGGATGACCTGACCGACACCCTCGAGCTCATCGTCACGCTCAAGCCGGACTCGGCCAATTACTGGCAGCAGCTCGCCGGTTACTACCTGCAGTCGGAGCGGCCGCTGCGCGCCGCGCTCACCATCGAACGCGCCCAGGCGCACGGGCACATGGCGGCGCCCAAGGACACCTTCAATCTCATCGGCATCTACTACAACCTCGGCCAGTTTGAGAAGGTCGCCGAACTCCTCAGCACCGGCCTGCAGACCGGCCGCGTGGACAACGAAATCAAGAACTGGGAGTTGCTCGCCGGCGCCTACCAGCAGCTGGACCGCCCCTTCAAGAGCATCGATGCCCTCCAGCAGGCCACCAAGGCCTTCCCGAAGTCGGGTCACCTCGAATTCCTGATCGCCCAGGCGTACAACGCGCTCGACCAGCCCGAGCAGGCCTTGCCGCACCTGCAGGCGGCCATCGCCAAGGGCGACCTGCCCAAGCCCCACCAAGTCTACCTCTTCCTCGCCTATGTCGGCTTTCAGCTGAAGAAGTACGATATCGCCCTCGACGCCGCGAAACACGCCGCCGAATTCCCCGAGGGCGCCAAGGACGGCAAGAACATGATCAAAGCCATCGAGGACGTCCTCAAGGAACGCGAGGCCAAGAAGAACCAAGCCTGACCCCCACCCTTTCCCATTACGTTCGACTCACCTGCCCATGAACAAAATCTACTTCATCGTTCCCGTGATCGGCCTGCTGATCTTCGGCGTGTTCTATCACAACTTCACGAACGAATACGATGCCCGCATCAAGGCCGCCCAGGAAAAGATCGAGCAGGACCGGAAGGAACGCGCCGCGCGTGACATCAAGAACCGCGAGGCCGCCATCCAGGCCGCGATCGAGACCCAGGCCCGCCGCAAGAAGGAACGCGAGGCCAAGGAAGCCGCCGAGGAGGCCAAGAAGGTGGCCCGCCAGGAAGCCGAGGACGCCCGCGTGAAGGCCTTCGACGACCGCAACAAGCTTCGCGACCAGGCCGCTCGGCTGAAGAAGGACCTCGAGGAGGTCAAGGCCGCGACCGCCAAGGTGGCCGAGGAAAAGAAGAAGAACCTCGAGGAGGAGGCCTTCCTCAAGACTTACGTGAAGCAGGCCGAGGCCAACGTGCAGTACTACTACAAGCTGCTCGACAACATCAATGCGGCCGAGGCGGCCCGCGCCGCCGCCGCCGCCGCCGCGGCCAAACAGAAGAGCTAAACGACCGACCTTCGCACACATGAACAAGTCATACATCATCGTCCCCGCCATTCTCCTGGCGCTGTTCGGGTTCTATTATAACGGCGCCCTGAAGGAGATGCAGGCCAAGGAGGCCGCCCGCCAGGCGCAGATCGCGGCGGACAAGGCGGCCGCCGACGCGCGCAAGAAGGAAATCGAGGACAAGGCCACCGCCGAGGCGGTCAAGCGCCAGCAGGAGCGCGAAGCACAGGATGCGGCCAAGGAAGCCAAGAAGGAGAAGGATTATCAGGATGCGCTCACCGCCCTGCGCGACGAGAAGAACAAGTATTCCACCGAGGCCGACAAGCTCGCCAAGGAAGTCGCCGATCTCGAATTGCAGATTTCGCAGTCCCGGACCGAGCGCGAAAACCTGAATCGCGACGCCCTGGAGACCGCCAAGGCCGCCGAACTCGAGAAGATCAAGCGCCGCACGGCCGAGATGGAGATCCAGCGGATGATCGAGATGGTCGCCAAGAAACTCAACGACAGCTCCATCGCGACACCGCCACCCCCGCCGATCGCCGCGAAATAGCCGCCGCTGCGTTTCACCTCCGAGCCGCACCCTTGGGTGCGGCTTTTTGCTGGCCTGGTTGCGCACGGTGACGGCCTTGGATCCGTGTCATAGCCCTCGCGTCCGCAACCTGGGCGCGGTTTGGCAAGGCACCTGCTTTGCCCCACTGCGTTCGGGCCCCGTCCCGGGCGACAAAGCTCATAACACCAACCCGCATGAACAAGAAAACCACCTCCCTCCTCCTCGGCGTCCTGGCGCTCGGCGCGCTCAGCCTCAAGGCGCAGACGCCGGCGTCGTCGTACTCGATCACGGCGGACTTCACCTACACCACGAAGTACATCTTCCGTGGCCAGGAACTCGCCAAGGGCGCCGTCCAGCCGTCGATCAAGCTGACCTCAGGCAACTTCTATGCCAGCATCTGGAACAGCTCGCCGGTGGACAAGGGCTATGAACTCGAAATCGATTACAACGCGGGTTACGGGTTCAAGCTGAACGACACCTGGAGCCTCGACTTCGGCCTCACCGCCTACACCTATCCCGGCCTGGACGTTGGCGACAAATCGACCTGGGAACCCTACATCGGCGCCAACGGCACCTTTGGCAACGCGACCTCGGCGACCTACCTTTATCATGACTTCACCCTGGATACGACCACCGTCCAGGAAACGCTTGGCTACGCGGTTCAGCTGGACAAGGCGACCTCGGTGAACTTCTCGCTCTACCTGGGGTACGTCACGCCCGATTCGGGCGACGGCGATTACACTTATTACGGCGCCGGCGCGACCCTGCCGTTCAAGATCTCGGACAAGGCCACGTTCACCCTCGGCGTCCAGTGGGCCGATCACACCATCGACGGCCTCGCCGGCAATCACGTCTGGGGCACAGCCGATTTCAACTACGCGTTCTAGGCTGCCGCCGCCTCTCGCCTTCAACCCGTTCCCCTTCGCTGGGAACGGGTTTTTCTTTGGCTGGGACCCAACCCCGCAAGCCAGGCTTCACTCGGATTCGCTGGTCGCAGGAGCCGGCAAGCTGGAGTCCGCTTGCCGCCAGATCGCGCCGTCAGGCGAGGGCGGCGGGCTTGAGGGTGGCGAGCAATTTCTCGATCCGGTCGCAGGCCAGGTTCAGCTTTTGCTCGTTGGCGGTGAAACACGCCCGCACATGGCCCTTGCCGGCGTCGCCGAAAGCCGTGCCCGGCACGACCGCGACCTTCTGCTCGGTCAACAGCTTCCGGGCGAAATCGCCCTCGTCCAGGCCGGTGCCGGCCACCGAAGGAAACGCATAGAATGACCCCGTCGGCAAATGGCACTGGAGCCCGGCGGCATTGATCCGCCGGACGAAAAGGTCCCGTCGCTCCCGGTACCGGTCGCGCATGTACTTCGTGGCATCGTCGCCGAGGCGCAGCGCCGCCAGCGCGCCCTCTTGGCTGATGCTCGGGGCGCACAGCATCGAATACTGGTGGACCTTCATCATCGCCTCGATGAGCGGTGCCGGGCCGCAGGCGTAGCCGAGCCGGAATCCCGTCATGGCAAAGGCCTTCGAAAACCCGTGCAACAGGATCGTCCGCTCGCGCATGCCGGGCAGGCTCGCGATGCTGGTGTGGGTGCCCTCGAACACGAGCTCCGAGTAGATCTCGTCGCTGACCACGATGAGGTCCTTCTCGATCGCGAACCTGGCGATGCGCTCGAGCTGGGCGCGCGAACAGACGCCGCCGGTCGGGTTGCAGGGCAGGTTGAGCAGGAGGAGCTTGCAGCCGGGCTGCCAGGCGGCCTGCAACGCCGGCGCGTCGAGCGAAAACAGGTCGTCCGCATGCGTCGCCACCGGCACGCCGACCGCATGCACGAGTTCGACGGACGGCGCATAGGAGACATAGCACGGCTGGTGGTACATCACCTTTTCGCCGGGATTCAGCAGTGAGCGCAGGGTGAGATCGAGCCCCTCCGACACGCCGACCGTCACCAGGACCTCGTCGTCCGGCCGGTAGCTGACCTTGAAATGGCCCTCCGCATAGCGGCTGATCTCCCGGCGCAGATCCAGCAGGCCCATGTTCGACGTGTAGTGGGTCTTGCCGGTGTTCATGGCCGCGGTCACGGCGTCGCGAATCGGCTGCGGCGTGTCGAAATCCGGCTCGCCGATGCCGAGCGAGATCACACCGTCGGTCTTGGCCACGAGCTCGAAAAAGTCGCGAATGCCCGACCGACGCAGGCCGGCGACGTGCCGGGCGATGAATCGCGTCGTGTCGAGCGGTTGGGAGGAAGTCTTGGTCATGGAAAATGTCGGGGAGCCGGCGGAGAATCAGAGGCGGTCGCGGACGGCCTGGCCCATCTGCGCCGTGCTCAGGGGAGTCTTCGTTCCCAGGTCGGCGGTGTGCCGGCCGTCTTGCAGGGCCCGGTTGACCGCGGCCTCCACCTCGGCTGCTTCCCGCTCCAGGCCCAGGGAATGGCGCAGCAGCAGCGCGGCCGAGAGGATCGTGCCGACCGGGTTGGCGATGCCCTTGCCGGCGATGTCCGGCGCCGACCCGTGGATCGGCTCGTAAAGCCCGAGGCGCCCGGCGCCGAGCGACGCGCTGGGCAGCACGCCGAGCGAGCCCGCCAGCACCGCCGCCTCGTCGGTCAGGATGTCACCGAACATGTTCTCCGTCACGATGACGTCGAATTGCGGGGCGTGCGTGATCAGCCGCATGGCGCAGGAGTCGACCAGCTGGTGTTCCAGCTTCACGTCGGGGTATTCCCTGCCGACCTCGATCGCCACCTTGCGCCAGAGCCGCGAGGACTCGAGCACGTTGGCCTTGTCGACCGAGGTGACGAGCTTGCGCCGCTGCCGCGCCAGCTTGAAGGCCAGCGCCACGATCCGCCGGATCTCGGGCTCGGTGTAGACGAGCGTGTCGACGGCGCGCTCCCCCTCGGGCGTCGCCGTGCGTCCCTTCGGGGTCCCGAAGTAAAGGCCGCCGGTGAGTTCGCGAATGACGACAAAGTCCACGCCGGCGACCCGTTCCGGCTTCAGGGGCGACAGGGCGGCAAGCGCTGGATACGGCCGCACCGGCCGGATGTTGGCATACAAGCCGAGCGCCTTGCGGATCGCCAGCAGGCCCTGCTCCGGGCGCACCCTGGCCTGCGGGTCGTCCCACTTTGGGCCGCCCACCGCGCCGAGCAACACGGCGTCGGCCGCGGCGCAGGCGGCCAGCGTGTCGTCGGGCATGGCCGTGCCGTGCGCATCGATCGCGCACCCGCCGAGCAGGTGCTCGCTGAAGCTGAATTGGTGTCCGTGTCGCCGGGCCACGGCCTCGAGCACGAGGCGGGCTTCCTGGACCACCTCCGGGCCGATTCCGTCGCCGGGTGTGAGGGCAATGTTGGCTTTCATCAATGGGTCTCCACCTTTGGCGCTCCGAGCTCGGTCACCGCGTATTCGAAGCCGTCGGCCAGGGCCAGCCAGGTGGCCTCGAGGATGTTCGGGCCCGCGCCGACGGTGCTCCAGCGACGGGTCGCGCCGTCGTGCCAGTCGATCAGCACGCGTGTCACCGCCGCCGTGCCCTCGTTCGAGTTCAGGATGCGCACCTTGTAATCCGCAAGCTGGATGTCCTTCACGAAGGGGAAATGCGGCTGGAGCGCCTTGCGCAGCGCCTTGTCGAAGGCGTGCACCGGCCCGCTGCCCTCGGCCGCCGTGTGCGTCTCCTGCTCCTCCACCTGCAGCTTGATCGTGGCGTCGGCCACGTGGCGATCGCCGTGCCGGCTGACCATCACCCGGTAATCCAGCAGCGTGAACGGGGGGCGGTAGTTCGGGGCGATGCGGCGCACCAGGAGCGCCACGCTGGCCTCCGCCGCCTCGTAGGAAAACCCGTCGTGCTCCTTCGCCTTGATGAGCTCGACCACCTTCGCGCTCGTCGCCGCATCGACGTGCTCGAACCCGAATTCGCCCGCCTTCGACACCACGTTGGCGCGGCCGGACAGCTCGCTCACGACGACCCGCGAGTGATTCCCCACCTTCGCCGGGTCGATGTGCTGGTAGGCGTCCGGGTGGCGCTGCATCGCCGACACGTGCACGCCCGCCTTGTGGGCAAACGCGCTGTTCCCGACGTAGGCCATGTGCTCGTTGGGCGAAAGGTTCGCGACCTCGGCGACAAACCGCGCGATGTCGTTCAAGTGGACCAGCGCGCCCTCGGGCAGGGCCCGCAGGCCGAGCTTCAGCTCAAGGTTGGGGATGACGACGCACAGGTTGGCGTTGCCGCAGCGTTCACCGTAGCCGTTGATCGTGCCCTGCACGTGCCGCGCGCCGGCGCGGACCGCCGCAACGCTGTTGGCCACCCCGCAGCCGGTGTCGTCGTGCGCGTGGATGCCCACCGGCACCGGGCCGAGCCTGGCCCGGACCTCCTGCACCGCTGCCTCCACCTGCCACGGGAGCGACCCGCCGTTCGTGTCGCAAAGCACGATCGTCTCCGCTCCGCCGCGGACCGCCGCCTGCAGCGTCTGCACCGCGTAGGCGGGATCGGACCGGTAGCCGTCGAAGAAATGCTCCGCATCGTAGATCACCCGTTTCCCCTGCGCCCGCAGGTAGGCCACGGTGTCCTCGATCATCCGCAGGTTCTCCTCCAGCGTTGTGCGCAGCACTTCCCTGACCTGCAGGACGGAGGATTTGCCAAAGATCGCACAGACTTCCGTGCCGGCCTCGACCAGGGCGCGCACGCTCGGGTCGTCGGCCGGCTTGAGGCTGGCCCGGCGCGTCGCGCCGAACGCCACGATCTTTGCGTGCCGCCATGATTCCCGGCGCGCCTGCTCGAAGAACAGCGCATCCTTCGGGTTCGAGCCCGGCCACCCGCCCTCGATGAAGGCCACGCCGAGCTCGTCGAGCTTGCGGGCGATGCGCAGCTTGTCGTCGAGGGAATAGGAGATCCCCTCCGTCTGCGCGCCGTCGCGCAGCGTCGTGTCGAAGATCTCGACGACGGTTGCGGCGGACTGGGACGGCTGGGGCATGGGCGCGGTGCCGGGTTTCAGCCGTGCGAAGGCGAGACCTCGGCGGGGGTGCCGGTCTTTTGCGGGTGCTGGGCCCGGCCGATGCCGGTCCGGGAGAGCACGTGGTTGATGGACGCGATGTACGCCTTCGCGCTCGCGACCACGATGTCCGTGTCGGCGCCCAGGCCGTGGCAGGAGCGCTCGTCGTCGCGGCGGACGCGCACCGAGGCCTCCGCGAGCGCGTCGATGCCCTCGGTCACCGCGCTGATGCCGAACTCGAGCAGCGTGACCGGCACCTTGACGATGGCGTCGATGGCCTTGTAGCTGGCGTCGACCGGGCCGGTGCCGATGGCGGCGTGGGTGTGGTGCTTGCCGTCGGGATCGCGCAGGCGGACGGTCGCGGTCGGCAGGCCGGTGGTGCCGCACACCACCTGGAGGTTCTCGAGCGACCACAGTTCGGTCACGGTCGAGCGCTCGTCCGAGGCGAGCGCCACGAGGTCGGCGTCGTGCACCGCCTTCTTCCGGTCGGCCAGTTTCTTGAATTCGCCGAAGGCCTTCAGGAGCGCGTCGCCCTCGAGGGGATAGCCGAGTTCGGCCAGCCGTTTCGAAAACGCGGCCCGGCCCGAGTGCTTGCCGAGCACGAGCTCGGTCTGGGTCGCGCCGACATCCTCGGGGCGCATGATCTCGTACGTCAGCGCGTTCTTGATCATCCCGTCCTGGTGGATGCCGGACTCGTGGGCAAAGGCGTTGGTGCCGACGATGGATTTGTTCGGCGGCACGGGGTAGCTCGTGCTGCGCGACACCAGCTTGCTCGTGCGACAGAGCTGCGTCGTGTCGATGCCGGTGTGCAGGCCGATCTTCGCGCTGCGGGTGCGGATCGCCATGACGATCTCCTCGAGCGAGGCGTTGCCGGCCCGCTCGCCGATGCCGTTGATCGTGCATTCGGCCTGGCGCGCCCCGGCGCGGAGCCCGGCCAGCGAGTTGGCGACCGCCATGCCGAGATCGTCGTGACAGTGGACGGACACGACCACGTCCCCGATCCCCGGCGTGTTCTTGATGATGCCGGCGATCAGCGCGCCGAATTCGTCCGGCATCGTGTAGCCGACGGTATCGGGAATGTTGAGCGTCGTGGCGCCGGCCTTGATGACGGCCGCCAGCAGCTCGTAGAGGAACGCCGGGTCGCTCCGGCCCGCATCCTCGGGCGAAAACTCGACGTCCGGGCAGAGCGTCCGCGCGAAGGCAACCATCTCGACCGCCCGGGCCTTCATCTCCTCGCGCGTCATCCGGAGCTTGTGCTTCAGGTGAATGTCGCTCGAGGCCAGAAAGGTGTGGATGCGCGGGTGTTTGGCGCCCTTGACGCCACTCCACGCCGCCTCGATGTCGCTGCGCGTGCAGCGGGCCAGCCCGCAGATGACGGGCGGCCCGGCCTGCGGCCGGCCCTCGACCGGCGCCTGCCCCACCTCGGCCGCGATGGCCTGGACGGCCGCCAGGTCGTCAGGCGATGCCGCCGGGAAACCCGCCTCGATGATGTCCACCCCGAGTCGCGCCAGCGCCCGGGCGACCTCAAGCTTTTCAGCCGAGGTCATCGACGCGCCGGGAGCTTGCTCGCCGTCGCGGAGGCTGGTGTCGAAGATGCGGACGTAGTCGTTGTTCATGGCGGGTGGGCGTTCGTGGGGTGGAATGCCCCCGCCCCTGGGGTCGGGACGGGGAACACACACACTTGGGAACTATCAGGGGAAACGGGGTATCATTTCGAGATCGTGACCGGGTTGAGGAACGGCATCATCGCGC
This sequence comes from Lacunisphaera sp., assembly GCA_035545835.1. Lineage (GTDB taxonomy): Bacteria > Verrucomicrobiota > Verrucomicrobiia > Opitutales > Opitutaceae > Lacunisphaera. Next base: position 18,333 of record DASZXO010000009.1, on the reverse strand, counting down.
GCAGCTTCGCGCCGACGACCTCGATCTTCTGCCCGCGCTCGCGGGCGCGGAATTTGTTCATGGTCTTGCGGCCGTATTGGTTGTTCTCGGCGATGAAGCGCCGGGCGAATTTGCCGGACTGGATGTCCTTGAGGATGCGCTTCATTTCCTGCTGCGTCTTCTTGGTGATGACGCGCGGGCCGGAGACATAGTCGCCCCACTCCGCCGTGTCGGACACGGAATAGCGCATGTAGTTGAGGCCGCCCCGGTACATCAGGTCGACGATGAGCTTCAGCTCGTGCAGGCACTCGAAATACGCGATCTCGGGCTGGTAGCCGGCGTCGACGAGCGTCTTGAAGCCGGCCTTCACGAGTTCGGCACAGCCGCCGCACAGGACGGCCTGCTCGCCGAACAAGTCGGTCTCGGTTTCCTCGGTGAATGTGGTCTCGAGCAGCCCGGCGCGGGTGCAGCCGATGCCGCGGGCGTAGGACAGCGCGAGCTTCTTGGCGTTGCCGGTGGCGTTCTGCTGGACGGCCACGAGGCCGGGCACGCCGCCGCCCTCCTGGAAAACCTCGCGCACACGGTGGCCGGGCGATTTCGGCGCGACCATCGTGACGTCGACGTCCTTCGGCGGCTTGATGCCACCGAAGCGGATGTTGAAGCCATGGGCGAACATCAGCATCTTGCCCGCGGTCAGGTGCGGGGCGATGGCCTCGCGGTAGAGGCGCGCCTGGACGTGGTCCGGCACGAGCACCATGATGACATCGGCCCATTTTGCCACCGCGTCGACGGCGCCGACCGTCAGGCCGGCCTTCTTCGCCTTGGCGGCGGACTTGCTGCCGGCGGCGAGGCCGACGCGAACCTTCACGCCGCTGTCCTTGAGGTTAAGAGCATGGGCGTGGCCTTGGGAGCCGTAGCCGATGATGCCGACGTTCTTGCCGCGGATCAGCGAGAGGTTCGCGTCCTTGTCGTAATATATTTTAGCCATGAGAGGGTGAGGTTGGGAGGAGTGGTTCAGACGGACATCGAGACGCCGGGCTCGTGGTGGTGGTGCTCGGCCGCTTCCTTGGTGCGGACCAGCGGCGGGGCCGCCGACAGCTCCTCGTGGCCGCGGGCCATGCTGACGGCGCCCGTGCGCACGATCTCGACGATGCCGTAGGGCTTCATCACCAGCTCGAACTTGCCGATCTTCTCGGGCGTCCCGGTGACCTCGATGACCAGGGTGGCCTCGTCGACGTCGACCACGCGGGCGCGGAAGACCTCCGTGAGTTGCAGCACCTCGCTGCGCGTGTGCGGGGTGACGCGGACCTTCACCAGGCCGAGTTCGCGCATCAGCGACGGCTTGTGCGTGAGGTCGTCCACCCGGAGCACGTTGACCAGCTTGTAGAGGTTCGCCTCGACGATCCGGGCGCCCGCCTCCGTGGCCTCGACGACGACCGTCATGCGCGAGACGCCGGGCTGCTCGGTGCGGCCGACCGTGAGCGAATCGATGTTGAAATTGCGGCGGCGGAAGAGCGAGGCGACGCGGTTCAGGACACCGGGCACGTCCTCCACGTAGGCGATGAGCGTGTGCTTGGGCATGGGAGTCGGCGGTTAACGGCGGTTGTTCTTGGTGGCTTTGGCGGGGGCGCGGCGCCCGGGTTTCCGGGCCGGCTTGGTGCGGGCGGGCGCCGCCCCGCGGCTGCCGGTCGTGCCGGGCACCGCGGGCATCTCCCAGACCTTGTCGGAGCCGGTCTCGAGCAGCACATCCTGCTTGGGCCGGCGGATCATCTTGTCGAGGTCGGCACCGGCGGGGACCATCGGGAACACCGTGTCCTCCTTCTCGACGACGAAATCGATGACCACCGTGCCCTTCTCCGCGAGGGTCTTCTTCACCGTGGACTCGACGTCGCCGCGCTGGTTGCAGCGCAGGCCGGTCAGGCGGTAGGCCTCGGCGAGTTTCACGAAGTCGGGGCCGGTCATCGGCGTGGCGGCATAGCGCTTGTCGTAGAAAAACTCCTGCCACTGGCGCACCATGCCGAGGAAGGCGTTGTTGATGATGGCGACGTTGACCTTGATGCCCTCCTGCTCGGCGGTGGCGAGTTCGGCGGACGTCATCTGGAAGCCGCCGTCGCCGCACACGACCCACACGTCCTTCTCCGGGCAGGCGAACTTGGCGCCGATGGCCGCCGGCAGGGCGAAGCCCATCGTGCCGAGGCCGCCCGAGGTGATGAGCGAGCGCGGCTTCTCGTGGCGGAAATACTGCGCCTCCCACATCTGGTGCTGGCCGACGTCGGTCACGACGATGGTGTCGCGTTTCTGCGTGAGCCGCCACAGGTCGTTGATCACGTGTGCGGCGTAAAGATGCCCGCTGTCCGGCAGCCGCTGGATGTCGCGCACGGCGGAGTCGCCGCGCATTTCATTGATGGTCGACCACCATTCCTCATGTGCGGCCTTCTTCACCTGCGGCTGGATGAGCGCGAGCACTTCCTTTAGGTCGCCGATCAGCGCCAGGTCGACCGGGACGTTCTTGTTGATCTCGCTCGGGTCGATGTCGACGTGGATCTTCTTCGCGCCGAGGGCGTAGGTTTTGAGATTGCCGGTCACCCGGTCGTCGAAGCGCATGCCGAGGGCGATCAGCAGGTCGGCCTGCTGGATGGCCTGGTTGACCCAGGCCTCGCCGTGCATGCCCATCATGCCGAGGTTGAATTTCGAGGAGGCCGGGATGGCGCCGATGCCGAGCAACGTCGTCGTGACCGGGATGCCGGCCGTCTCCGCGAGCTTGAGCACCTGGTCCGTCGTGCCGGACTTCAGGATGCCCTGCCCCGCGAGGATCAGCGGGCGCTTGGCCCCGTTGATCATCTCGGCGGCGCGGGCGAATTCCGACGCCGGGGCGTGGTAGCTCGGCCGGTAGCCAGGCAGGCGCGGCTCGGCGCCCTCCCAGTCGAATTCGGCCGTCATCTGCTGCGCGTCCTTGGTGATGTCGACCAGCACCGGGCCGGGCCGGCCGCTCTTGGCAATGTAGAACGCCTCGCGGATGGCGCGGGCAATGTCGCCCGGCTTGGTGACGAGGTAGTTGTGCTTGGTGACCGGCAGCGTGACACCCGTCACGTCCGTCTCCTGGAATGCGTCGGTGCCGATCGCCTTCGAACCCACCTGCCCGGTGATGCACACGATCGGGGACGAATCCATCATCGCCGTGGCGATGCCCGTGACCATGTTGGTCGCGCCCGGGCCGGAGGTCGCGATGGCGACGCCGACCTTGCCGCTGGCGCGGGCGTAGCCGTCCGCCATGTGCGTCGCGCCCTGTTCATGGCGCACGAGCACGTGGTGGATCTTCGGGTACTTGGTCATCGCATCGTAGGTCGGCAGGATCGCGCCGCCCGGGTAGCCGAATACGACGTCGACCCCCTCTTTCTGCAGGCACTCCCAGATGATTTCTGCTCCGGTCAGTTTCATGATGTCCTTCGGGTTCGATGGAATGGTTTACAGCGTGACCGCGCCCTCGGCGGCCGAGGAAACGGTGCGGGCGTATTTGGCCATGACGCCCGTCTTGTAGCGGGGCGCGGGCGGCGCCCAGCCGGCGCGACGCTGCGCGAGCTCGGCGGCCGGGATCTCCACGGCCAGTTTCCGCGTGGCCACGTCGATCTCGACCTGGTCGCCCTCGCGCACAAAGGCGATCAAGCCGCCGACGGCCGCCTCCGGGGCCACGTGGCCGATGCAGAAACCGCGGGTCGCGCCCGAGAAACGCCCGTCGGTCAGCAACGCGACCGACTCGGCCATGCCGGCGCCGGCGAGCGCGGCGGTGACGCCGAGCATCTCGCGCATGCCGGGCCCGCCCTTCGGTCCCTCATAACGGATCACGACGACGTCCCCCGGCTTGATTTTGCCGGAGGTGGCGGCGGCCATGGCGGCTTCCTCACAGTCGAAGACGCGCGCCGGACCCTTGAAATGCTTGATCGCGGTACCGGCCAGCTTAAGCACGCAGCCTTCCTCGGCCAGGTTGCCCTTGAGGATGATCAGGCCGCCGTTCGGCTTGAACGGCTTGTCGGTCGGACGGATGACCTGCTGCCCGGCCGTCTCCGGCGCGTTGCGCACCTCGTCGGCGATCGTCCGGCCGGTGACCGTCACGCAACCGGCATGAAGGTAGCCGCCCTCGAGCAGCCGGCGCAGCAGCAGCGAGATGCCACCGGCGTTGTGCATCTCCACGGCCGTGTAGATGCCGCCGGGCTTCAGGGTGGCAATCGTCGGGGTCTTCGCGCAGATCGCGTCGAACTCGTCGATCGTCAGCGGAAGGTTCAGCTCGCGGGCCAGCGCCAGCAGGTGCAGCACGGCGTTGGTCGAGCCGCCGGAAGCGGAAACCGCCGCGATGGCGTTTTCGAACGCCGGGCGCGTCATGATCTGCCGCGGCCGGAGATTCTTCCGCACCAGGTCCATCACGAGCTCGCCGCACCGAAACGCCGCCTGGTTCTTGGCCTCGGCCGTCGCCGGGATGCCATTGAGGCCCGAGGGCGAAATGCCGATGGCCTCCATGACGGTCGCCATCGTGTTCGCCGTGAACTGGCCGCCGCAGGCGCCGGCCGACGGGCACGCGGCGTTTTCCACCGCGAGGAATTCCTGCTGGTTGATCTTGCCGGCGTTGAACGAGCCGACGGCCTCGAAGACATCCTGCACGGTCAGCGCCTTGCCGTTGAGGCGGCCATGGTCGATCGATCCGCCGTAGAGCGCGAGCGCCGGGATGTCGACGCGCGCCATCGCCATCATCACGCCCGGGTTGGTCTTGTCGCAGGCCGCCAGGCAGACGAGTCCGTCGAGGCTGTTGCCGCGCACCACCAGCTCGATCGAATCCGCGATGAGCTCGCGACTGATGAGCGAGGTCTTCATGCCCTCGGTGCCCATGGTGATGCCGTCGGAAATCGAGACGGTGTTGAACTCCAGGGGCGTCCCGCCGGCCGCACGCACGCCCGCTTTTACATGTTCGGCCAGGTCCCGGAGATGAAAGTTGCAGGGCCCGATCTCGGTCCAGGTGTTCGCGATGCCAATGAGCGGCTTCTGCAGGTCTTCATCTGTAAAACCAACCGCCTTCATCATCGCCCGGGCCGGGGCGCGATTGGGACCTTCGGTGACCACCTGACTGTATCTTTTGCCGGTATCCATGAGGGTATTGATCAGATCACGGTGGCGGACCATCCGTCACGCGGCGAGGATTCGGTATAGCGGGTGTGCGTCATATGGGAAAAATAAAAAAACCGCCCTTTTTGAGGGCGGCTTCCGGTTTCGAGTTTTGTTTCTCTCAGGAGCAAGTGGCCTCGGCGAGCCGCCCATGTTCGGTTGTGTCCGTGGCAAGGATAGCCAGGACGGCGGTAATAAGGGCGACGAGAACGACGCTGAGGTTCATTGCGAGCGGGCGAGACGTTGTTTGCCGGCGCAACCGCTGTCAACACCTGTCTTGGAATATTACCCGCTTGGGCAAAGGTGACCCACCACGCGCCGTTTTTACTGTCTATCCGCGCCCGCGGATGTTCTGCGCCAGGCGCAGGATATCGGCCAGCACGCCGGCGGCGGTCACCGCCCCACCCGCGCCCGCGCCGCGCACGACCATGGGATACTCTTTGTAGCGCTCGGTGTGGAAGGCGACGAACGCCTCCGCGCCCCGCAGCGCGGACGCCGGATGCGACGCCTCCACGTCCACCGGGCCCACCGTCACCTTCGCGCCGGTCGCGCCGGGCGTGATGCGCGCAAGGTAGCGCGGCAGCCGGCCCTGGGCCTGGCTGGCCGCGACGCGCGCGGCGAATTCGACATCGAGCGCCGCCAGCGATTTCATGAACTTCTCCGGGTCGTCCTCCCTGAGGTACGACGACGGCACGAAGGGCTTCAGCTCAACGTCGGTCAGGTCGAGCTGCAGGCCGAGCTCGCGCGCCAGGATCACCGCCTTGCGCGCCACGTCGAGGCCCGACAGGTCGTCGCGCGGATGCGGTTCCGTGTAACCGCGCTCGCGCGCCGTCCGCACCGCGACGGACAGCGCCGTGCCCTGTGCGAGCTGGTCGCAGAGGAAGCCGAGCGTGCCCGAGAACGCGCCCTCGATCGTGATCACATGGTCGCCGGTCCGCACCAGGTTCTTGAGCGTCTCGATCACGGGCAGCGCCGCGCCGACGGTCGTCTCGTAATGGTAGGCCCGGAAATGCTTCCGGGCGCGGCCGAGGAGCTCGTCGCGCTGCGCCTGCGGCAGCGCCAGCGGCTGCTTGTTGGCCGACACGACGTTGATCCCGTGGTCGAAGGCCGCGAGGTAGAGCTTCTCCATGCCCGGCGCGGCCGAGCAGTCGACCAGCACGGGGTTGGGCAGCTGCGCGAGGCGCCCGAGCAGCGAGATGACATCCTTCACGGCCCTGCCGGTCTCGAGCGCACTCTTTTGCAGCTCAACCGCCTTCTCCGTCGAGAGCCCGTGCTCGTCGAACAAGACCCCGCCGCTGGAGCCGACGCCGACGAGCTTCACCTGCACATCGTGCTCGCGGCCGAGCGCCTTGTTCTGCTGGTGAATCTGCTTGATGAGCGAGCCGCCCACGACGCCCTTGCCGAGGAGCAGCGCGTTGATTTCGGTGTGCGCGAGATTGAATGCGCCGTGCACCGTGCGCACGGCCGTGGCCGTCTGGTCGGCGTCGACGACGCAGGAGATGCTGCGGGCCGAGGCGCCCTGCGCCAAGGCGCGCACGTTGATGCCGGCGGAGCCGATGGAGTTGAGGAAACGACCCGCCACGTTCGGCCGCCGGCCCATGTTTTCGCCGACGAGCGTCACCAGCGTCACCGGCGACAGGATCGGCTCGATGCGCAGGTCGCCCGACTGGATCTCGGGCGCGAGCGCCTCGGCGATGCTCTGCTTCGCCTTCTGCTGGTCGGGCTCGGGAATGACCACGGAGAACGACTGGCCGAGGGTCGACTCGGTGGTCATCCACACGCGCACGCCCGCCTCGCCCAGCGCCGCGAGGATGCGGCCGCCCACGGGCTTGCTCAGGCCGGTGCGGCGCGATTGCACGCCGATCAACGCCAGCCGCTCGAGGCTGGTGACGCAGGTCGGACGGTTCGGGTCGGGGTTGCCGGTGGCGTCGATGCGCGTGCCGGGCGCGTCGGGCTGGGTGGTGCTGCGGATCACGAGCGCCGCCCCGCATTCGCGCAGCGGGATGATGGTCCGCGGGTGGAACATCCGCGTGCCGAAATATGCCAGCTCGAGCGCCTCGTCGTAGGACAACCGGTCGACCGGCGACGCCTCGCGCACGAGCGCCGGGTCGGCGGTCATGACACCGAGCACGTCGGTCCACACCGTGACCGCGCTGGCCTTGAGCAGCCCGGCGACGAGGGTCGCCGTGTAATCGGAGCCGTTGCGCCCGAGCGTGGTCGTGGTGCCGTCGCGCGTGCGGCCGATGAAGCCCGTGACGATTGGCACGCTGTCCTTCCAGGTGGCCTTCAGCCCGGCGAAACGTGCGGCCGTTTCGGCCTTGTCGACCGTCGCCGCGCCAAAGGTGTTGTCCGTCACGACAAAATCGCGCGCGTCCACCGCCAGCGCCGGGACGTCGCGCTCCTTCAGCGCGCGGGCCAGGAGCGCGACCGAGATCCGCTCGCCGACGCTGATGATCGAGTCGAGCGTGCGGGGGGAACACTCGCGCGTGAGCTCGATGCCGGAAAGCAGCCGTTCGACGGGCGTGAGGATGTCGTCGAGGTCGTGCTTCACGCCTTTCTGCCCCTGGCTGCTGAGCACCGAGCGCGCCGTCGCCGTCGCGAGTTCCCGCACCTGCGCGAGTTCGCGGCGCGCCTGGCTGATGTTGCCTTCCTCGGCCGAACGCGCGGCGAGGATGAGCCAGTCGGTGGTGTCGCCCAGCGCCGAAACGACGAGCGCCACCGGGCGCGGCGCCGCCGCCACCAAGTCCAGCACCCGGGGCAGCCGGCCCGAGGTGCCCAGCGAGGAGCCGCCGAACTTGTAGACTTGCCAGCCGTCGCTCATGGGGTTGGCGCCGGGAGTTGGAGCGCGCGGGCCAGGATCGGCGCGAGCGTGTCCCATTCCATCAGGAAGGCGTCGTGGCCGTGCACGCTCCGCACGGTGGTGCGCTCGACGTAAGCGCCGGCCGCGCGCAATTGCAGGGCGAGCGTCTCGGCCTGCACCGGGGTGAAGAGCTGGTCGGAGTCGATGTCGACCACGAGGGCGGAGGCCCGCACGCGGCTGATCGCCGGGCGGGTGTCGCCGGGCAGCGGCTGGAGCAGGTCATGGTGGTCCATGGCCGTGAGCTGCAATTCGTAGGCCTGGGCGTCGAACCGATTGCGCAGCTTGGCGCCCTGGTGCTCCAGGTAACTCTGCACGGGATAACCGGTGCGTGCCGGCACCGGCTTCGCCGGCCGGGGCTGCCGCTGATCGAGCCCCGCTTCGGCGCGATACGTGAGCATCGCCAGCTGCCGCGCGATCTCGAGACCGCGGCCGACTTTGTCCGGATAGCCCGGGTCGAGCCGCAGGATCTGGCGCGCGACATGGTTCCAGCCCACGACCCAGGCCGAAGCCGACACGCTGGTTGCGAGCGGCAGGACGCGCTCGAAGCGCCCCGGATCCAAAGCCGCCAGCGCGAGGGTCACCATGCCGCCAAGCGAACCGCCGGTGGTGAGGTGCACCTTGCCGAGCCCGAGCCGGTCGAGGCTTTGCAGGATGGCGCGGGAAATATCGAGGCTGGTCAGGTCGAGGTCCTTCGTGGCCGGGAAGCCCTCGACTCCCGGACCGCTGCTGCCGTAGCACGAGCCGAGGTTGTTCAGGCAGAGGATGCGGTACTGCGCGGGGTCGATGGCGCGGCCCGGGCCCAGCACCGGCTCCCACCAGCCGCCCGTGCCGCCCGCCTGCGCGCTGCCCGTCAGGGCATGCACCAGCAGGACGGTGGGCACGCCTGGCAAGGGTTTTTCGGGGGAGTCGCCTTCGCGGCTCCACCACCAACCGCGCGCGCGATGGGACCGGACTACACCACCCTGCGCGAGGGCAAGGTCGGGCAGGGACTGGTCAAATGTGCGCGGCGAAGCGGCAACGGTCGGCATGAGAATGGCGGGCATTTTGCTTCCATTTCAGGCGGTGCGCGTGGTCGCGCCGGAGAACGTTTGCTGCACGGCCGCCGCCGGCGTCGACACCACTCCCTTGGAATTGTTTGCGGAGTGCGGTGTTGCCGGATGATGGGCGGAAAGTGTGTTCATGGATGGGGATCCTGGTATTTTGTTTGAACCAATAGAACGCCCGCGGCGAAAGTCGAGACAAGGGGGGGACGTGTCATAGCTTTCGCGGGTTCACCGCGAAACGTGTCATACCCCGCGCCCGCTCTCGCCACCCCGCCGGCCGTTGATTCCGGCTTGTTGCGCGAGCCCGCGTGAGTAGGCTCGGCCGTTCATGGGCAAACGTTCACAACGCATCGTGCTGAAGTTCGGGTCCGGCATCCTGTCGCAGGAGCGCGGCATCGGGCTCAGTCGCCGCCAGATCGCGCGCCTCGCGCGCGAGGTGGGCGCGTTGGTGCGCGCGGGCCACGAGTGCGTGATTGTCTCGAGCGGCGCCGTCGCCGCGGGGCTCGCCACGCTCGGGCTCGAGGCCCGGCCCAAGCAGCTCGCCGCCCGCCAGGCCTGCGCCGCCGTCGGGCAGTCGCAGCTCATGCACGCGTACGCGAGCGAGTTCTCCCGCCAGGGCCTCGCCGTCGCGCAGCTGCTCCTCACGCACGGCGACCTCGACAGCCGTACGCGCCACGACAATGCGCGCAACACCCTGCTCCACCTGCTCGGCGGCGGCCACGTCGTGCCCATCATCAACGAAAACGACTCGGTCGCCGTCGAGGAGCTGAACTTCGGCGACAACGACCGCCTCTCCGCCGAGGTCGCCATCATGGTCGACGCCGACCTGTTGATCATCCTGACCAGCGTCGACGGCCTCCAGGATGGCGCCGGCAAGGTCGTGCCGGTCGTCCGCGATTTCGCCGCCATCGGCGACATGGTGCGCCCGGACACGGGCCGCACCTCGACCGGCGGCATGGTCACGAAACTGCAGGCGGCGCAACTCGCCGTGAACGCCGGCGTGCCCGTCCACATCGCCAACGGCCGCAAGGCCGGCCTGATCTACCAGATCCTGGCCGGCAAGCGCGCGGGCACCTCTTTCCCCGTCAGCCGGCCCTGACGGCAAATCTCAAACGCCAATGGCCGAACACCAAAGACCGGGCCAAAAACTCCCAATGCCAAACGCCAAACGCCAAACAAGGGATGAATCCCAAGGTTCGGATTTCGGGCTTCTGGAGTTGTTTGGCACCTGGCGTTTGGAGTCTGGGGTTTTTGCGTGATGGAATCGCCGGCCGCCATCATTGCCCGCCTCGGCCGCCAGGCCCGCGACGCGGCGCGTGACCTCACCGCCGTGCCCCCCGCGCGCATTGACGCGGGCCTCGACGCCATGGCCGAATCACTCGTGGCGGCGCAGATGGACATCCTCAACGCCAACGCCGCCGACGTCAGCGACGCGAAGCGCGCGGGCCGCAATCCGGCGCTCGTCGACCGGCTGACGCTCACGCCGGAGCGCGTCGCCGCCTGCGCCGCCGGCCTCCGCGCCATCGCCGCCCTGCTTCCTCCCACCGGCCGGGTGCTGCGCGAGTGGACGCAACCCAACGGCCTCAAGATCTCCAAGGTCAGCGTGCCGCTCGGCGTCATCGGCTTCATCTACGAGTCGCGCCCCAACGTCACCGTCGACGCGGCCGGCCTTTGCCTGAAGAGCGGCAACGCCGTCATCCTCCGCGGCGGTTCCGAGGCGCTGCGCTCCAATGTCGCCATCGCCACCGCGCTGCAGCGCGGACTCCAGGCCGCCGGGCTGCCCGCGGCCGCGGTCCAGCTCGTGCCGGTCACCGACCGCGACACGGTGCGCCTGCTCGGCGAAAGCGTCGGCGTGATCGATCTGCTCATTCCGCGCGGCGGCAAGGGCCTGATTGAAGCTGTCGTGCAATCCGCGCGCGTCCCGGTGATCAAGCATTACGACGGCATCTGCGCGGTCTACGTGGATCGCGCGGCCGACCTGGCGATGGCCGAAAGGATCGTCGTCAACGCGAAGTGCTCGCGCCCGGGCGTGTGCAACGCCGCCGAGACGCTGCTCGTGCATCGCGACATCGCGGCGAAGTTCCTGCCGCCGGCCGGCGAAGCTCTGCTCAAGCACGGCGTCCAGCTTCGCGCCGACGACGCCGCGCGCTCGGCCCTGGGATCGCTCACTTCCCAGTATTCGACTCTCATCAAGTCCGCCACCAAGGATGACTACCGCACCGAGTTCCTCGACCTCATCCTCGCCGTCAAGGTGGTCGACGACGTCGCTGGAGCCATCGCGCACATCGCCGCGAACGGCTCCCATCACACCGACACGATCGTCACGGAGAATGCCGCGACAGCGGAGCAGTTCCTCAACGGCGTCGACAGCGCGGTCGTGCTCTGGAACGCATCGACGCGCTTCAACGACGGCTTCGAATTTGGCTTTGGCGCCGAGATCGGCATCAGCACCGACAAGGTCCACGCCCGCGGCCCGATGGGCCTCGAGGAGCTGACCTCCTACAAGTACGTCGTGCGCGGCTCCGGCCAGGTGCGTTGATTGCGGGGTTTGCCCCGGCGCCGACCGGCCGCAGCGCGCGGACAGTCCGGCGGCGCGGCAATTCGCTTGAGGCGGATGGCGGCCGGGTCGACATTGGCGCGCGACCGGCCGCCCCATGCCTCCCCTCTCCCGCCGTCAATTCCTCAGCTCGGTCGCGGGCGCGGCCCTCGCCGGTTCCATCCGCCCCGCCTCCTTCGGGGCCGATCAGGCCGGCGCCCAAGGCCGCCGGCCCAACGTCCTCTTCATCATTGTCGACGACCTGCGGGTCGAGCTTGGCTGCTACCAGAGCCGGTTCGGCGCGTTGACGCCGAACATCGACCGGCTGGCGGCAACCGGCGTCCGTTTCGACCGCAATTACTGCCAGTTCCCGCTCTGCAACCCGTCGCGCGCCTCGCTGTTCACGGGCCGCCACCCGACCACCACGGGCGTGCTCGGCAACCGCACGAATTTCCGCACGCTGCATCCGGATTGGGTCAGCCTGCCCGAGCTCTTCAAACAAAACGGCTACGCTTCGCTGCGGTGGGGCAAGATCTTCCATGGCGGCTATGACGATGCCCAAGCCTGGACCGAGGGCGGCGGCATTCCCGACGGCCCCGGCGGCGCCGGCGGCCACACCCTCGTCATCCCGCGCACCGAGGGACCGCCCCCGCCGCCGTACGTGAAACCGCCGCTGCCGCTAGATGTCCAGCAAGCGTCCACGTCCGACCGGATTGTCGTGCTCGACGGCGACGGCGAGGGCCATCCCGATTACCACACCGCCGACCAGACCATCGAATATCTACGGCGATATCGAGACCGGCCGTTCTTCATTGGCTGCGGGTTCGTGAAGCCGCACAGCCCGCCGTGCGCGCCGCAACGTTTCCTCGACCTCTACAACGCCGACCACCTCGAGCTCACGCCGGACTTCGCGCCGTGGCCGACCATTCCGCCGGGATTCCCCAGCGCCGCCATCCGCAAGCTCAATGCCGATCTCTTCATCGGCCGCCATGCCAGCGAGGCCGAGGCCCGCCAGGTCATCCGCGCCTACATCGCCTCCATCTCGTGGACCGACTGGAATGTGGGCCGGGTGCTGCTGGAACTCGACCGGCTGGGCCTGCGGGACAACACCGTCGTCGTGTTCGCCGTCGACCACGGCTACCAGCTCGGCGAAAAAGGCAAGTGGTCCAAGGCCGGCTCGCTTTTCGAGATGGGCACCCGCGTGCCGCTGATCATTTCGGCGCCCGGCGCCAAGGCCAACGGCCAGGTCTGCCCCCGCATCGTCCAATCCGTCGACATCTATCCCACGCTCGCGGACCTTTGCGGATTGCCCTCGCCGCCGCAGGGCCTCCACGGGCGGAGCCTGGCACCGCTCCTGCGCGATTCCACCGCCGCATGGGACCAGCCCGCCTACAGCGTTTGGAGCGAAGACGGCAAGTCGCTCCACGGCGTGGCGGTGCGCACCGCCCGCTGGCGCTACGCCGAATTCGGTCCCGCAGGCGTCAACGGCGCGATGCTCTTCGACCCGAGCGCCGATCCGCTCGAGATGACCAACCTGGCCGGCGATCCGAAATACGCGGCGGTGATCGCGGAGCTGTCGCCGCTCGCCCGCCGCTACGCCGCCAGCCTCGGGCGCGATACGGTCTGAGCATGGTCGCTCGTCGCAACGCCGCAGCGGTGGAGGCGGGGTGCCCTCACCCCGCATGATTGGATTCGACCGACAGGCCTCGCGGGGTGAGGGCACCCCGCCTCCACCGGTCTTCTTCCCTCACGCCACCATGTAGGGCAGCTTCGCAGCCGTCGCCTTCACGGCGTCACGGCCGTCGAGCAGCTCACCGATCGCGTCCCAGCGACCATTGATCAGCGCATCGCGCGCCGATTCGCGCTGCGCGATCTTCACGCTCTGCCCGGCGAAACGCACCTCGAGCTTGACGAGGTCGATCGTGACCTCGGTCTTCGGGTCCTTCTCCACCGCGGCGGCGATCTTTGCGATGTCGTCGCGCGCGGCGCTGACACACGGCATGCCGAGCGTCGTGCTGTTGCCGAAGAAGATCTCGGCAAAGCCCTCGGCGATCACGGCCTTGAAACCGTATTTCTGGATCGCCTGCGGGGCGTGCTCACGGGAGGAGCCGCAGCCAAAGTTCGCGCCGGAAAGCAGGATCGTGGCGCCCTGGTAGCGCGGGTCGTTCAGCGGGTGGCTGGTCGTCGCGCCGGTCTTCGGGTCCTTGCGGACATCGTGAAACAGGAATTCGCCGAGGCCGTCGAAGGTCACGCACTTCATGAAGCGCGCGGGAATGATGCGGTCGGTGTCGATGTCGTTGCCGGGCACGGGAACGGCGCGGCCGGTGACGGTGGTGATTTTGGCGAGAGGCATGGAGGCTTTGGTTAAACGCTAAGGGGCAAAGGCGCAAAGACCGGTTGAAGAACTTGGCGGCTTGGCGGCTTTGCGTTTAGATGGTTGAAATTCAGTTGACCGCAAAGACCTCGCGGGCGTCGGCCACCGTGCCGGTGACGGCGGCGGCGGCGACCATGACGGGGCTCATGAGCACCGTGCGGCCGGTGGGCGAACCCTGGCGGCCCTTGAAGTTGCGGTTCGAGGAGCTGGCGCAGAGCTGGTCGCCGACGAGCTTGTCGGGATTCATGGCCAGGCACATCGAGCAGCCCGCGCCGCGCCACTCGAAGCCCGCCTCGCTGAGGATCCTGTCGATGCCTTCCTTCTCGCACTGCAGCGCGACGATCTGCGAGCCGGGCACGGCGATGGCCTTGACGCCCTTCGCGACCTTCTTCCCCTTCACGTATTTCGCGACCTCCCGGAAGTCGGAGAGCCGGCCATTGGTGCACGAGCCGAGGAACGCCACGTCGATCCGCGTGCCCTTGATCGGCGCGCCGGGCTTCAGCTTCATGTAGGCAAGCGCCTCCTCAATGCCGGCCTTCTCATCGGCCTTGGTCGCCTTGGCGGGATCGGGAATGCTCTCGTTGATCGCGATGCCCTGGCCGGGATTGATGCCCCACGTGACCGTCGGCGCGATGTCCGCGGCATCGATCTTCACGACGTCGTCGTAATGGCACCCCGGGTCCGACGCGAAGGACTTCCACCGCGCGACCGCGGCGTCCCACGCCGCGCCCTTCGGCGCATACGGCCGTCCCTTGAGGTAGGCGAAGGTGGTCGCGTCGGGATTCACGTAGCCCACGCGCGCGCCGCCCTCAATGGACATGTTGCACACGGTCATGCGCTCTTCCATCGAGAAGCCGTCGAACACGCTGCCGGCGTACTCGTAGGCGAAACCCGTGCCGCCGTTGACGCCGAGCGTGCGGATGATGTGCAGGATGACGTCCTTGGCGTAGACGCCCGGCCGCAGCCGCCCGTTGACCTCGATGCGCCGGACCTTGAGCGCCCCGAGCGCCATGGTCTGGGTCGCGAGCACGTCGCGCACCTGGCTGGTGCCGATGCCGAAGGCGATCGCGCCGAACGCGCCATGCGTGGAGGTGTGCGAGTCGCCGCACGCGATCGTGGTGCCCGGTTGCGTGATGCCCTGCTCGGGGCCGACAATGTGCACAATGCCCTGCCTGCCCGTGCTCCGGTCGAAGAACGTGAGCCCGAACTGCGCGCAGTTCCTGCGCAACTCCTCCATCATCGCCTGGGCCAGCGGGTCGGCGTAGGGCTCGACGAGCTGGTCGGTCGGCACGATGTGGTCGACGGTGGCGAATGTGCGGTGCGGCATCAGCACCGGCAGCCCGAGGTCGCGCAGCATGCCGAAGGCCTGCGGGCTCGTGACCTCGTGGATCAGGTGCGTGCCGATGAGGAGCTGCGTCTGGCCGTTGGCCAGGGTGCGGACGGTGTGCGCGTCCCAGACTTTCTGGAAGAGTGATTTCGGCATGGATCGTGAGTCGTAGGCCGGGGTTCATCCCCGACATGTCGGGCGTCAAGCCCGACCTACATGGCCGCGAAGGCTACCAGAATCTTGCAATACCCGGAATTACTTCTTTCGTCGTTTTTGATGCCTAGAGAGTATCAATTTGCCTTTGAGCTCCGTCACCTGGTCTATTTCCGCGAGGTGGCCAGGCACCTGCATTTCCGGCGGGCGGCCGAGGGGCTGTCCGTGGCGCAGCCCGCCCTCAGCCGCCAGGTCGCGCAGCTCGAGGCCGCCCTGGGCACGCCGCTCTTCACGCGCTCCCGGCGGCGGGTGGAATTGACGCCGGCCGGCGAGGCGCTGCTGCAGCGGATCGAACCGCTCCTGCGGTCGCTCGCCCGGATTCCCGGCGAGTTGCACGCGCTGGCGGGCGGGGAGACGGGCCAGGTGAAGATCAGCTTCACCGGCCTGGCGATGGCCACGGTGCTGCCCGGGATCCTGCGGGAGTTTCACCGCCGGTTCCCCGGCATCCGCCTCGAGTTGAACGAATCGCCCACCGCGGTGCAGCTGGCGGCATTGCAGGCGGACGAGATCGCCTGCGGGTTCTTTCACCCCGACGCGACGACGCCGGGCCTGCACACGCGCCTGCTGCTGCGGGAAAGGAACGGCGTGCTGCTCCCGGCCGATCATCCCCTCGCCCGGCGGCCCGCGCTGCAGTTGCGCGACCTGGCCGCGACGCCGTTCGTGCTTTTTCCGCGGGCCCACAATCCCGGTTTCTTCGACCGGATCCTGGCGGCTTTCGCCAGCGTTCAGGTGACGCCGCGCATCGCCGAGGAGGTCTGGCCGCGCGCCAACGCCGTCGGTCTCGTCCGCGCCGGGCTCGGCGCCACGTTCATGTGTCCCTCGGAAGCGCGCGAGCTGCCGCCGGAGGTCGCCTTTCGCCCGCTCAAGGGTTCGGCGCCGGAGAGCCGGCTCGTCGTCGGCTGGAAACCCGCCGACCCGCTGGCGCCGGCGCTGGCGGCGTTCCTGTCGGTGGCGAGCCGCGCCGAGGCTCGACGGGCGACATAGCGGAACCGGATTGTTCGGTAATGGAGGCGGGACGCCCCCGTCGCGCACCGAAGCGGGGTGAGGGCACCCCGCCTCCAGTTTGGAAACGAATTCGTTTCGGACATTGACAGGGGCGCGGCACCGCCACGCCCCTGTCGCTTAATCCCCTGTTCGCACAGGTAACTCAGAAGTTGGCCCACCACACGCGGGCCTTCTCCATGAAATCGTGGATCAGCCCGGGCACGGTCCGCAGCCATTCGTGGAAGTGCGGCGAGTAGTGGTCCGCCAGCCAGATCATCGCCACGAGGAAGACCAGCCAGAGGACCGAGTCCAACAGGCTGATGGCCCGCGGGTGCATCCCGAAATAGGGGTGCCCATGGTAATAGCAGGACCACTTCATCACCTTCAGCGGCCAGGACAGGACGTGGAAGAAGATGAGCAGAAAGACGACGCCCACCCACAGCGGAATCCCGCTGGGCAGGCCGAAGCCGAGGACATGACCGTAGCCGACGAGCGAGAGGACGGCGAACACCAGGCAGAGGAACAGCGCGAAGCGCAGCAGCCCGAGGAAGGGCCAGGCCACGGTCGAGACAAAGGGCTGAGGGGGCGCACCCCAGTGCGCCTGCCAGTTCTGCTGCCATTGCTGCGCCTGTTCGTGGATGTCCCGCTTCAAGTTGTGCGACCAGCCGCGCATCTCCTGCTTGTAACGCCGCTTCCAGGCGCGGTACGCCGCCTTGTCGTGCCAGTGCTTCATGCCCTCGTAGTATCCGGCCTTGGCGCGGTTGATGAATTCCTGCGCGGTCGCCGCCATCCCCGTGGCGGCGGCCTTCTCCGCCGCCGTGTTGGCTGTCGGGACGAGGAAGGCCATCAGCAGATAGACGAGGATTCCCGCGCCCCAGAAGAACGTCAGCACCACGAAGCCGATCCGGACGAACGTCGGGTCGATCCCGAAGTACGCGCCGATGCCGTTGCAAACGCCGGCGATCATCGCGCCCTCGCGGATGCAGTAGAGGCGGCGCACCGGCGGCGGCCCGCCGGCGCTTTCGGCGGCTTTCGCCGCGCCGCCTGCATCGGCGCGGGCACTCGTGCCTGTCGCGCCCGCCGCCGCACCCGTCGCGGCCCCGGCCGGTTGCTCTTCGTCCGCGGCGTTCTCGACCGGGCCCATCTCCTCGATCACACCGAGCACTTCCTTCGTCACCACCACCGTCTTGTGCGCCCCGAGGAAGGCGCGGAACTTGTCGCCGATCGCCTGCTCGATGTCGGCGATGATCTCGTCGCGGTCCGGGTTGCCCGCCAGGCGGTGCGCGGCCGTGTCGAGGTACTCGCGCAGGGCGTCGTAACCGCTCTCCTCGAGCTGGTAGGCGATGCCGTTGAGATTGATCGTGATTACTTTGTTCATGGGTGGCGGGGTTTCACTGCGTTGCGGCGATGCTTCACTTCTGGCCCAGGTTCTTCACGGTGCCGCTGATCTTCTGCCAGTACTCGGAGGCTTCGCGGAGGCGCTCCTTGCCCTTGGCGGTCAGCTCGTAGTATTTGCGCGGCGGCCCGGCTTCCGACTCCTTCCACTCGTAGTCGACGAGCTCCTCGCGGCGCATCTTGCTCAGGAGCGGATAGAGCGTGCCCTCCTGCGTCGCAAATTCCGTCCCGTTCAATTCCTTCAGGATATCGGCGACGTAGACCGGATTCGCGGCGATGATCTTCAGCACGAGAAACTCGAGCAGGCCCTTGCGGATCGGGTGGAACTTTTCGTTGAGACTCATCGATGTTTTGGTGGCCAAGCTACCTTGTCTGGCCAAGGTAGTGTGGGAAACAAAGGCTGTCGTCAAGCGGGAAGTTTCGAACTTAAACGCAAAGTCGCTAAGCCACGAAGGAGCACCCGATCAATAC
>DASZXO010000008.1:0-38269 GCA_035545835.1 Lacunisphaera sp. | reverse complement strand
CGGGTTGAAACCGTTGAGCTGGAAGCCCTGCAGGTTGGCGAACTTCGAACCGGTCGCCGAGCCCGAGGAATTGTAGGCGTTCAAGCCGCCGAGGGAGGTCGTGAAGCCGGAGGCCGACGGGCCGTAGAGGTCATAGAGCGTCGGGGCCGTAAACGACTTGGCGTAGGTGGCACGAATCGCGATCTCGTCGTTAACCGGGAGATAGCGCAGAGAGACCTTCGGCACGGTGGTCGAGTTGCCATCGCTGTAGGATTCATGGCGGACGGCGCCGTCCAGGGTCACCAAGTGCAGGCCCGGGATGTTCATCGACGGGCTCGTGACCGGAATCTTGAGCTCTGCGAACTCGCTCTTCACGTTGCGGGCGTTGTCGAACGGGCTGAGCGAGGTGCCGTTGTTCCAAAGCGACGTCGTCTGGCCGGGAGGAATGACGCTGTTGTAGTCGGCATTCGCATTGAGCCACTCACGGCGGTATTCGAAGCCGGCTGCATAGCGGATCTCGCCGCCGGGAAGATCCCAGACTTTGCCGTTGGCGAGTGCATTATAGGTGACGAGCTCGCTCTTGTAGATCGCTTCGGAGGTGCCGAAGATGTTGGCCTTGGCCAGCTTGGTCGGGTCCTGCTGGCGGGCAAACAGGTCGATCAAGCCGCTCTGAAGAGCCGCAAGCAGGGCCGAGTTGAGGATCTGGTTCTCGCCCAGGGCAACCTGGTAGGAATAATTGTAGTTCAGCCAGGCGCTCCAGTTGAAGTAGTCGTTGACCTTGCCGCTCATCTCCGCCGTGCCGCGGTAGAAGTTCGTCTTGTTGTTGTAGATACGGTTCGGGCCGTAGATGAAACGGTTGCGGATGGTGAAACCGGTATCCGTGATCGGCGAAACGCCGTAACCGATCAGAGTCGTGCTAGAGGCGGTAACGGGCTGCGGGTTCAGCTGGTACTCCGTCTCGGTCGTCGCGTAGATGAAGTCGGCGTTCATCGAGAGGTTGTCGGTCAGCTTGTGCGTGCCCGAAACGGTCATGATCCGCTTGTTTACATCGGAGAGAATCGTCGGCTTGCTCGAGAGATTGAAGCCGGTGGTGACGTCAGCCGTCGGGCCGGTGTAGATGCCGGCCGCGACCAAATTGGCTACGGAGTCCGGCGTCGCATTCGACGGACTGTTCAAGCCGGCTTTCAGCGTGTAGAAATCGCTGCCCTTGCTGATGATGCCGGGATAGGACGAAGTGCCGTAGTATGTCTGGTCATAAGCCACGTCTCGTTCCCAGAGCGGAGCGTTCTGCGACCATTCGAAGGACATCATGAGGTGCGTCTTTTCGTTACCCGCACCGGCCACGGCTGAGACCGAGCGCTGACGCCAATAGCCGCCCGTATCGTTCGGGGCCATTGTGTAATGGAAGCCCATTTCAGCGCCGGTGTAGTCCTTCTTCATGATGATGTTGATCACGCCCGAGACCGCGTCCGTGCCGTAGATGGCGGACGCGCCGTCGGTGAGCACTTCGATGCGCTCGACCGCCGAGATCGGCACCATGTTCAGGTCGACGAACTCGCCGCCCGTGCCGGATTCGCCGCCCGCCGCGACGGCCGAGGCCGCCACGCGCCGGCCGTTGATTAGCACCAGCGTGTCGATGTTGCGCAGTGAAACCTGTGAACCACCATTGTTCGCACCACCGGCGATGTTGGCGTTCTCAATGCCGATGTTGTTAGCGCCCTGGATCTGCGGCACCGTCTTCTTCAGGACATCGAGGACATTGGTGTTAACGCCGGACAGCTGGATCGCCTGCGTGTCGAGCACCTGCACAGGAAGCGCCTTGGCCTCATCCAAAGCCGCCGGAATGTAGGAACCCGTGACCACATACTTATCCAGCTTGAGCGTCTCGTCGGACGACGCCGATCCCGCGGGCGCACTGGCCTGCTGGGCAAAAGCGGCCTGAGCCGCGAACAGCGAAAGCCCGGCGCAAAGCAGCGCCAAGGGCTTCCGTAGATTACTTACGGAGCTATTGTTCATAGTTCTTTGGTTGTGTGTGTTGGCAGAAAAACGCCTCTAACGGCTATTTTCTTGCGACGGATGGTGCATTTTCCACGCCGAGATTCAATAATTATCTCCCGCTGAGGGTCTTCAGGACGTCCAGTAGTTTTTCTCTATTGTTCAATTAGTTATGTAAATTACCCCTCCACCCCGACTTGGAATGCGATGACTCTCACTCGCGGAAGTCCCGGCTATTTCGGGGCAAACGGAAAGATATACTCGTGTTTCGATCCGGCGGGCACACTGATCGTCGCAGCCCCGCGCGCGCTTGTTTGGGCCGATGCTTATGACCCCCAATATGACACTGAACTCGACCCATGATGCCACGAGACTCAGCTGGGTTGAGTCGGCCAACGACCCGGGCAACGATTTCCCGCTGCAAAACCTGCCGCTGGGGGTCTTCCGCCGGGCCGGGGTTCGAGACGACACCACGACCCTCGGCGTGGCGATCGGGAGGTCCATCCTCGACCTCAAGGCGATTGCCGCGAAGAACCTGGTGCCCGTTTTGCCCGACGCCGATGCATCGGCCGGGCTCCGGGCGGCATGTCAGGCGGAGGACCTCGTGGCCCTGATGAAACTGGGCCCGGAAGTGAACTCGGCCCTGCGGGGCGCCATCTGCGATCTCCTGGATGCCGCGAAATCACCGCCCGGACCGATTCGCACGGCGGTGTCTGAGTGCCTTCTTCCTGCGGCCGCCGCGGAAATGACGATCCCGACCAGGATCGGCGATTACACGGACTTCTATGCCTCGCGTCACCACGCGGCGCGCGTTGGGGCCCTGTTTCGGCCCGACCGGCCATTGCTGCCCAACTATTCCTGGGTGCCGATCGGCTATCACGGGCGCGCTTCGTCGATCGTCGTGAGCGGCACCAGCGTGCGCCGTCCGTCCGGCCAGACAATCAACACAGCCTCGGCGGTCCCCTCCTTCGGCCCGAGCACCCAGCTGGACTACGAGGTTGAATTGGGTGCCTTCATCGGGCCCGGCAACCCGCTCGGCGCGCCTGTTCCCCTGGCGATGGCGGAACGTCACCTTTTCGGCGTCGTGCTGCTCAACGACTGGTCCGCGCGCGACATTCAAGCATGGGAATACCAGCCGCTCGGTCCGTTCCTCTCGAAGAGCTTCGCCACGACCATCTCGCCCTGGGTGGTTACCATGGAAGCCCTGGCGCCGTTCCGCGTGCCCGCGGCGCAGCGCCCAACTGGCGAGCCCGATCCCCTGCCCTACTTGCACAGCCCCGGCAATGAGGCAGCGGGCGGCCTCGACCTCACGCTGGAAGCCTGGCTGTCCACCCAGCACCTGCGTGCCACCGGTGCGGCGCCTGTGCTTCTTTCCCGAGGCCGCTTCCGGGAAGTCTATTGGACCCTGGCCCAACTCGTGACCCACCACACCAGCAATGGCTGCAATCTCTCGCCCGGCGACCTGCTGGGCAGCGGGACCATCTCCGGCGCCACCGCCGAATCGTGCGGGTGCCTCCTCGAACGCACCCAGCGCGGCACCGCACCGCTTCGGCTGGCCAACGGCGAAACGCGGGCCTTCCTCGAGGACGGCGACGAAATCATCCTGCGCGGCTATGCGGAGCGGCCGGGCTTCAGGCGCATCGGTCTCGGTGAATGCCGGGGCGTTGTCCGCCCGGCGGCTTGACGCCCGGGCGCGCCAGCCGCGCCCCGGCGGCGCCGGAGCCTATCGCGGCAGGCGCGCCTTGGCGGCCCGCGCCAGTTCGAGCGCCCGGTCGACGCTGCCCGCCAGGACGGTGAAATGCCCCATCTTTCGGCCGGGGCGCGGTTCGCGTTTCCCGTAAAGGTGAAGCTTCGTGCCGGCTTGGGCGAGCAGCCCGGGCCAGTCGGGTTCCACCGACGCGCGGCCCGAGCCGGCTGCCCGATCCCATGCGTCACCGAGGATGTTCACCATCACGGCCGGCGAGGTGAGCGTCACGTCCCCCAGCGGCAGCCCGCAGATGGCGCGCACCTGCTGCTCGAACTGCGAGGTCACGCAAGCATCCAGGGTCCAGTGCCCGCTGTTGTGGGTGCGCGGCGCCAGCTCGTTGACCAGGACATTTTCGTCCCTGGTCACGAACATCTCCACGCCCATCACGCCGACGAGGCCGATTGCTTCCGCGATGTGTCGCGCCAGATCCCCGGCCGCGGCCGCCACCGCGGGTTGCACCCGCGCCGGCACGATCGAAAAATCCAGGATGTGGTTGGTGTGGATGTTTTCCGTGACGGGGAAGACGCGCACCTCCCCGGAAGCCGTGCGCGCCACCAACGCGGAAATCTCGGTGGCGAAGTCGATCCATTGCTCGATCACGCCAGGCCGGTCGGCAAAGGCACGGGCCGCCGCCAGCACTTCCGGCTCCGCGCGCACCTTGATCTGCCCCTTGCCGTCGTAGCCGAAGTCGGCCGTCTTCACGACACACGGCAGGCCGACCTGGCGAATGCCCGCGGCCACGTCGCCCCCGGCCGGCACCTCGGCAAAGCGCGCGAGCGGAAACCCGCGGGAGCGCAGCCAGTTCTTTTCCCGCGAGCGATTCTGGCAGGTCTCGAGCACCTTCCAATGCGGGCGCAGCCGCGTCAGCCCCTCGATCTCGCGCAGCGGCGCCGCGGGTACGTTCTCAAATTCGTACGTCACGACGTCGCATTCCTTCGCGAAGGCCGCCAATGCCGCCACGTCCTCGTAGGGCGCGTTGATTTCCTTGCACGCCAGCTCGCCCGCGGGACACGGCCCGACCGGCTCGAACACGTGCACCCGGTATCCGAGCCGGGCGGCCGCCTGCGCCAGCATCCGACCCAGCTGCCCGCCGCCGAGGACGCCAAGGGTGCCGCCGGGCAGGATCAATTCGCCCCGGCTCACGGCAGTTTTGCCTTCAGGACGTTGCGGGTCTGGGTCGCGCGGAATTTCCTCCACGCCGCGCGCGTCTTCCCCTCGCCGTGCGCCAGCATCGCCGCGGCGAAAAGCGCCGCGTTGACCGCGCCGGCGCGCCCGATGGCAAACGTCGCCACGGGCACGCCCCCGGGCATCTGGGCGATGGACAGCAGCGAATCCAGGCCTTTCAGGGTCCGCGATTCGACGGGCACGCCGAGCACCGGCAGCGTCGTGAGCGACGCCACCATGCCGGGCAGGTGCGCCGCCCCACCGGCCCCCGCGATGATCACCCGCAAGCCTCGCGGCTCGGCCGCCTCGGCATAGGTCACCATCAGCCGCGGCGTGCGGTGGGCGCTGACCACGCGCTTCTCGAACGGCACGCCGAGTTGTTCCAGCGTCGCGGCGGCATGCCGCATCGTCTCCCAATCCGAGGAGCTGCCCATGATTATTCCGACCAGAGGCTTTGCCATAGGCGACAACTCCCTAGGGCCGCGTCCCGCCCGACCGCAAACGAAAAGGCTGTCACCGGGCCGCCGCCGGCCCGGCGCCCGCTTCACAGCAGCGGCGTGCCCTTCGGCACCCGCACGATCGTCGTGCCGGCAATCTTGTCGTGCCATGACTGCTTTTCGTCATCGAAGGCCACCCAGATGAAGCCGAGGCCGAAGGGGATGAAGGACATGAAGGCGGTGATGGCCCGGACGATCGCCACGCCCCAATCGATCGGCCGGTCGTCGACCCGCACGAGCTTGAGGTTGCAGATGATGCCGCCGATCGTGGTGCCCTTGAGCTTCCACATGATCGGGTGGTAGGCGATCCACGCGAGGAACACCAACCCGGGCCCGCCGTGATAGCTGAAAACCGCCTTCAGGACGATGACGGCGCCCACGAACACCATGATGAAATCCAGGAAGGCGGCGCCGACGCGGATCCAGAATCCGGCCCGGGGCAGCGTGACGGCCGAGATGACCGGCGGCAATGCGGCGACGGGCAGCGCGGCGGGAGCCGGTCCACCCGGCATCACCGGCGGCACGGCCTCGGTGGCGGCGGCCGCCGCGGGGGCCGCGGGCGTCGCCCATGGCGCCGTTGCGGCCATGGCGGCCGGGGCGGCGGTCACCGGCGCGGGCTTGGGCGGACGGCTGGCCTGGCTCACGCGGATCAGCGTGTAGACCACGACGCCGAGCCCGAGAATGCCGAGCAGCTTGTAGACGATGAACCCGGCGATGGGGATGGTGTAGAGCAGGAGGACGATCACGCCGCCGACCAGCACGCCGAACACCGGGTGCGACCAGACGCCGTCGCCCCCGAGCTTGGTGACGCGCCGCCCGAGCCACGCCAGCATGACCACCTTGCCGAACAACGCGGCGAAGAACAGGCCGAGCGACAAGGCGGGGATGAGGACAAATCCGATCGCGATGGCCAGCGTCAGCGACAGCAGGATGTAGGCGACCGGCGTCAGCAGCAGCGTGAGCAGCGCCGAGAGCAACGAGGAGCCCGGGCGCTGTTCGAGCGTTTCCACGCACTTGTTCACGCCCGTCGGCGCCATCAGCGCGACCAGCGTGTAGAACCCGAGGAAAGACAGCGCGATGATCCACGCCCACCACAGGCGCGCATCGAAGGCGAGCGGCCGCGCATAGAGCAGGCACTTCTCGAACCAGGCCGACAGGGCGCCGAAATTGAAATGATGACCGGCGATCGCGATGCTCTGCACGTTGCCGTGGAGCACCGCCGCCGGGTCATGCTTGTATTCGCCGCCCACGCACACGATGTCGCCATCGACGATTGCATCGGGCCCGAGCTCGACGTTGCCGAGCACCGCGACGACCTGGCCCTTGACGTGGCCGTTGACGTAGGAGTCGCCGAGAACGGACACCACCGAGTCGCCGACCGTGCCGCCGGTCATCCGGCTGCTGCCGAGCACCGACACGACGGCGTCGCTGACCTCGCCCGCCGAGGTCGAAGAGCCGAGGATCGAAATGACGGCCTCGGCCGACTCGCCGGCCGCCAGCGTGCTGTTGCCGCCGAAGGTGAACTTCTGGTTGGCGGGATGGCTGCCATGGCGGCGATGACGCGCCGGGGTCGCCGGTGGCGTCGGTTTCGTCTCATCGGACTCCGCCGCCGGTTCAACGGCTGGCGGCGAATTGGATTCGGCCGCCGGCGCCACGGCCGGCGCCGGGCTCGATGCCGCGGCTGGCGCGACGACCGGCTTGGTTTCATCGGCCGGCTTGGCCTCGGGTGCCTTCGCGGGCTCCGCTGACGCGGCCTGCTGGTCCGGCGACGCGGCGGCGGGGGTTTCCCCGGCCCGCAGTGCGGTTCCGGCGACCAAGCCGAAGCCCAGCAGGACGAGGAGCAGATACTTGAGGTGACTGACGCTTTTCACGGGAAACACTTAGTTGTTGCGATAGAGGTACCGGTAGGCGGCCGTGCCGAGGCCGATGAAGGTGGCGTACATGGCGCCGATGAAGGCGAGCCCGCCGTACAGCCACAGCGGCGGGATGTTCGCCACCTGCTGCTGGGCAAGGTTGACGGTCCACCTGCCCGCCGCGATGAGCCGCCCGATCCAGTCGAAACCGGCGCCGATGCGCTGGTCGACGGAGGCGAGGGCGGCGCCCTGGCTCATCTGGTAGAAAGCGACGATGGCGAACGCGGCCAACAGCGTGGCGACGCCGGCGAATGCGGTGCGGACCGGGGTTGGCCAGTACGACCAGGACCGGTGATACCACGGGATCGTGGCCTGCCGTTCGATGGCCGCCAGGACGCGCGCCTCGAGGGTGCGCGGTGCCCGCCGCAGCGGAAGGGCCCGCAGCTCGCGGTGCACGAGCTGTTCGAGCTGTTCGGGCGAGAGCGCCGCCTGCGCCTGCCGCGCCGCGAGCTTCGCCTGGAAGCGCGCCTCGAATCCGGCCGGCGCCTTCCGCGGCGGCAACGCCCGCAGCTCGCGATGGATGAATTGCTCCAGTTCCTCAGGGGACATTTTTTCCGGGTTCATGGCGTGTCCTCAGGTGGCAAAACGTTCATGGCTGGCTCCGCTGCGGAGCAGGATCTTGGCGAGGGCCTCGCGGCCGCGGAGGATGTCGGTCTTGACCTTGCTGAGCGAGACCCGCGTCTTCCGCGCGATTTCCTCGTATGGCATGTCCTCGAAATGAAACAGGACCAGCGGGACGCGCTGGTGTTCGGGCAGCTTTTCCAACGCCCGCTCGATCCACTCCCGGCGCTCCCCGGAGTCCATGCCGGCGAAAAAATTGTCCGGGGCCGCGAACTCGACCTCCTTCTCCCCGCCCTCGTCGTCCCGATGGACGATGTCGGAGAAAAAGGTCCAGCGCTTCTTGTAGCGCTGGATGTGATTGATCGAAAGGTTCGTCGCCACGGTCTTGAGCCAGCCGCCCGCGGTCGGGCTGGAACGCAGGTTGTCGAAATGTTCGTGGGCCTTGATGAACACCTCCTGGGCAATATCCTCCGCCTGCGTCTCGTTGCCAATGAGCCGCACCGCGGTGGAGTAAACCATGTCCTGGTAATTGCGCATGAAGGTGGTGAAGTCCGGCGGGCTGGTTACGCCTTCGGTCGTGGTTGTGTGCACTGTAGGATCTTCATTCACGCTTAGAACACGGCGCGGACCGGCAGAGTTGCATATTCCTCCTGCCACGCAAAACCCGATCCGCCAAGCCTATAAGCCAGTGCCGGGCCGGGGCCGGTGGCGACGATTTCGCGATCGAGACCGGGGCATTCCCAGGCGTGGAATATTGCGTTCGCTCGGCGGTGCGCGGTCGCGGCGGCAAAAGCGCGATGCAATAACCTGTCCCTTCGTCGTAACCTGTCCCTCGCCGCCTTGAATTGACGAAGGCGGCTTGCCGGCGATTTCGCAGGGCACCGGCTTGCACGCTCGCCTGTGGGCAGGCTCCAGCCCCGGGGCCCGCTGAAAGGTGCGGGAATCCCGCGCGCCGCCGTGCTTACAGCCGCGATAAGAGCGGGTTTTGCTCCGTTTGGGTGACCGCCCCGACCTTGCCATCTTTTCCCCCTGGCGGCACCTTCGGGCCAAACAACCCTGTGCGGCCGCAACGCCGATCCCCATGAGCACCTTCCTCGTTCCCGACCCGAAAATCGAATCCGCCGTCCGGGCGAAAGGCGAAAAGATCTTCGCCCTGATGGACCAGCAGCCGCCGCCGGCGCTGTTCTCCAAGAAAGGCGCCTACGCCCGCTTGATGGACTGGTCGATGAAGGACCCGGTGTTCAAGACCCAGCTCTTCCGCTTCGTCGACGTCCTCCCCTCGCTCGACAGCTCCGCCGAGATCGTCCGCCACCTGCAGGAATACCTCGGCGACAAGGCCGTCGAGCTGAACCCCGCCCTCAAGGCCGGCCTGGCCGCGTCCTCCTTCGCGCCCGCGCTCGTCGCCGGGCCGGTGAAGGCGCAGATCGTCGACATGGCCGGCCAGTTCGTCGCCGGCGAGACCGGCGAGGACCTCATCAAGCAGATCAGGAAGAACACCAAGCTCGGCCTCGCCACCACGATCGATCTCCTCGGCGAGACGGTCGTCAACGACGCCGAGGCGGACGTGTTCCTGCAGCGCAACCTTGAGATCCTCGACTCCGTGTCGAAGTTTTTCGCCAAGGAGCCGGCCCCGGCCTTCAGCGATGTCGGCCCGGCGGGCCCGCTCCCGCGGCTCAACCTCTCGGTCAAGATCTCGGCGCTCACGCCCGATGTCCACCCGGCCGACCCGGAGAACTCCATCGCGGCGCTCAAGGAACGCCTGCGCCCGATCCTGCGCCGCGCCGCCGAGGTCGGCGCGCTGATCAATTTCGACATGGAGAGCTACAAGCTGAAGGACCTCACCCTTGCGCTCTTCAAGTCCATCTTCGAGGAGCCGGAGTTCGCGCAGAAGCCCGCGATCGGCATCGCGCTCCAGGCCTACCTGCGCGACTGCGAGGCCGACCTCCGCGATCTCGTCGCCTGGGCGCGCCGGCACCAGCGCCGCCTCAGCATCCGCCTCGTGAAGGGCGCCTATTGGGATTACGAAACGATCATCGCCCAGCAGCGCGAATGGCCCGCGCCGGTGTGGCAGCGCAAGCCGGAGTCCGACGCCAACTACGAGAAGCTGACCGTCTTCCTCCTCGAGAACATCGACGTCGTCACGCCGAACTTTGCCTCGCACAACGTCCGCTCCTGCGCCCACGCCATCGTGCAGGCCGAGCGCCTCGGCATCGACCCGCGCGCCTACGAGTTTCAGGCGCTCTTCGGCATGGCCGACGAGCTCAAGGCCGCGCTCCTGCAGATGGGCCATCGGGTGCGCGAGTATTGCGCGATCGGGCAGTTGCTTCCCGGCATGGCCTACCTCGTCCGCCGGCTGCTGGAGAACACCTCCAACGAGGGCTTCCTGCGCATCAAGAACATGGGCGAGGCCACCAAGGAACAGCTCCTCGGCAATCCCGTCGACGCCATCGCCGCCGCCCCCGAGCCGCTCGCCCGCAAGCCGCGCGCGCCGGGCACGTTCATCAACGCCGCCAACACCGACTTCTCCCTCGCCGCGAATCGCGACAAGCAGCGCGCCGCGCTGAGACAATTCGAGGCCACCCAGCTCGGCCAGAAGTGGCCGTGCATCATCAACGGCAAAAAGGTCACCAACCGGCCGTTCCTGCCGTCGGTCAACCCGGCGCGCCCGGCGCAGATCGTCGGTTACTGGGCCAAGGGCACCGTGCAGGATGCCGACGACGCCGTCGCGGCGTCCGTCGCCTGTTTCCCGACATGGCGCGCCACACCCGCCGACGAGCGCGCCCGCATCCTCGAGCGCGCCGCCGACCTAATGGAAGCGCGCCGGCTCGAGTTGAACTCGCTGCTCATCCTCGAGGCCGCCAAGCCGTGGGTCGAGGCCGATGGCGACGTGTCGGAGGCGATCGACTTCCTGCGCTTCTACGCCGTCGAGATGCGCCGGATGGCAAAGCCCATCGTTACACAACATGTGCCCGGCGAACGTTGCATCCAGACCTGGACGCCGCGCGGCGTCGGCGTGGCCGTCGCACCGTGGAATTTCCCGCTCGCGATCCTCACCGGCCTGACCGTCGCGCCGCTCGTCGCCGGCAACTGCGTCATCATCAAGCCGGCGCGCCAGACCTCGATCATCGGCGCGTTCCTGATGGACATCATGATGGCGGCCGGCACCCCGCCCGGCGCGCTGCACTACCTGCCCTGCTCCGGCGCCGACGCCGGCGCGCACCTCGTGGCGCACCCGCAGGTCGACTTCATCGCCTTCACCGGCTCGCGCGAGGTCGGCTGCGGCATCTGGGAGGAGGCGGGCAAGACGCGCCCCGGCCAGCTCAACCTCAAGAAGGTCGTCTGCGAGATGGGCGGCAAGAACGCCATGATCATCGACAACGACGCCGATCTCGATGAGGCCATCCCCGCGGCGCTCTACAGCGCCTTCGGCTTCGCCGGGCAGAAATGCTCGGCCTTGTCGCGGCTGATCGTGCTCGAGGGCGTCTACGATCGCTTCATGGAACGCTTCGTCGCCGCCTGCTCGGCGCTGCCCGTGGGCGACCCGATCCAGCCCGGCACGATCGTGAACCCGGTCATCGATGAAGCCGCGCAGAAATCGATCCTCGGCTACATCGAGGCCGGCAAGAAGGAGGCGAAGCTCGCCTGGCAGGCGAAGCTGTCGCCCGAAGCGGTCGCCAGCGGCGGCTATTACGTCCCGCCGACGGTGTTCACCGACTGCAAGGTCACCCACAAGATCGTCCGCGAGGAGATCTTTGGCCCGGTGTTGTCGGTGCTGAAGGCGAAGGACCTCGATGAGGCCTTCGCGATGGCCAACCAGTGCGACTACGCGCTCACCGGCGGATTCTTCTCGCGCAGCCCGCGCGCCCTTGAGCGCGCGCAGCAGGAGTTCCTCGTCGGCAACCTCTACCTCAATCGCGGCTGCACGGGCGCGATCGTCCAGCGGCATCCGTTCGGCGGGTTCAAGATGTCCGGCGGCGGCACCAAGGCCGGCGGCCGCGAATACCTCGAGAACTTCCTCTTCCCACGGCTCATTGCGGAGAACGTCCTCCGCCGTGGATTTACCCCGCCCGAGGAGGACTGAGAATTCGCGCGGGAATCCTGTTGTAGCGGCGCTCTGTCCGCGCCGCCGCGTTTCGGCGGTGGGCCCAGACCGCCGTTTCAGCTGATTCAGATTCCCGGCTGGCAGAGGCAGGAGCTGTGGAGCTCGACCTCGGCTCTCGCCCACCCGGCCTTGAACTGCTGCTCGATCGGTTCGGCGTCGGCGTGCTTGCGCTGGTAGCGCAGCGCCTCCGCCAGGCCGAACAGCGACCAGCCGTTGTTGGGCAGGCGCGCGAGGTCGTCGCGATAGACTTGCTCGGCTTCGGCGTAACGACGCTCCTGCATCAGCACGGCGCCGAGCGAATGCCGTACCGGCAGGAGCCAGCCGGGCGGCTCGTCGTAGCGCAGCGCATCCTCGGCCTGTACCGCCGCTCGCAGGGTTGCGACGCCCTCGTCGACCTTGTGTTCGCGGTAGAGGATCTCGCCCTCGACCATGGGCGTGACGACGGTCAGCACCTGGCGGCTGGTGTTGTTGCCCGCGAGCTCGTCGGCCGGGACGTGCTCCGCCTCGGCCTTGAACAACGCCTGCTCCGCCCGCGCTGCCTTCGGGTCGCCCTTGGCGGCCAGGGCGATCGCCCGGGCGGCGTGGCGCATGGCGCGCGTGAACGGCATCCAGTCGGGATGATCCGGCGCGGCGAGGATCTCGTCCCATTGCCCGAATCGCGTCATCACCTCGTAGGGCATCGCGGCAAACGCCTCCAAGCCGAAGTCCTTCAGCGCCTCCTCCGGCAGTTCCGCGACCATCGCGCGAATGTGCTCGAGCGCCAGTGTCCGCTGTCCCGTCATCATCGCGGCGTAGGCCAGCATGTGCCGGTTGTGCGCGATGTAGACGACGATGAAGCCCTGCGGCGGTCCGGCCACCGCCCGGTAGCCGCGGTCGGCGGCCACGGCGCGCACATTGGTGTCGATCGCATCCTGCCAGCGGCCGACCCGGATGTAGATGTGCGACGGCATGTGGACGTTGTGCGCCAGGCCCGGCTGCAGGCTGACCATCCGGTCCGCCGCGGGCACCGCCCGCTCGGGATGCGGCGACGCCTCCATCGCATGGATGTAGAGGTGATTCGCGAAAGGATGCTGGAGGTCGAGCTTCAGCACCGCGTCGAGCGTGGCGAGGATTTCATCCGTACCGGGCTCGGGCTGGCCTGCGGGCGTCCACTGGTCCCACGGCCGCAGGTCCATCATGGCCTCGGCGAAAAGCGCGCCGACGTCGGCGTCGTCCGGATGCGCCTGCCAGGCCTGGCGCATAGCGTCCGCATACGCGCGGTCGAGTGCGCTGCGGTCGTCCGGCTGCGGATTGGCGTAGCGCACCGCGAGCGCGGCGATGAGGTCGCGCTCGACCGGCGTGGCGCTCGCCGCGTGTTGCTGCGCGAGACCGAGCTCCCGCCACGCCGCCTCCGCAGCCGGCGGCGGCACCAGGGGAAAGTTGATGTGCGGGCCGTTCGCCAGCGCGATGCCCCAGTGCGCCATCGCGCAGGCGGGGTCGATCCGCGCCGCCTCCGCGAAGGACCGGATTGCCGCGCCGTGGTTGAACCCGAAATAGAAGCGCAGGCCCTGGTCGAAGTATTTCTGGGCCGCGGGAGAGGACGTTGTGATGCGCCGCGAGTGCGCGCCGAGACCGTCGTAGAACGGCTCGGAAGCGCCGGAGGCGAGCAGCGGGACAAGGACGAAGCCGGCGAGCAGGCGGCCGGGGAATGCGTGGATTTTCATGAGGCGTGGGGAAAAATTCTTCAGGCCGCCGTGACGGGCCCGGCTGCGCGTTCCGGCGGCGGCCTGAGCAGGATGGCGCCGGCCTTGCTGCGATCGAACGCGCCTTCCCACATCGCGACCACGACCATGGCGACGGCGTTGCCGCAGAGATTGGTCAGGGCGCGCGCCTCCGACATGAACCGGTCGATGCCGATCAACAGCGCCAGCCCGGCGATCGGGATGTGGCTGACGGCGCCGAGCGTGGCCGCGAGCGTGACGAACCCGCTGCCCGTCACGCCGGCCGCGCCTTTCGAGGTCAGGAGCAGGACGGCGAGCATCGTGAGCTGCTGGCCGAGCGTGAGCGGCGTGTTGGTGGCCTGGGCGACGAAGATGGCCGCCATCGTCAGGTAGATGGACGTGCCGTCGAGGTTGAAGGAATAGCCGGCCGGCAGGACGATGCCCACCACCGGGCGCGCGCAGCCGAGGCCCTCCATCCGCTGCATGATCTGCGGCAGCACGCTCTCGGACGACGAGGTGCCGAGCACGATCAGGAG
Organism: Lacunisphaera sp.; assembly: GCA_035545835.1. Taxonomy (GTDB): domain Bacteria; phylum Verrucomicrobiota; class Verrucomicrobiia; order Opitutales; family Opitutaceae; genus Lacunisphaera. The sequence continues at coordinate 24,075 of DASZXO010000008.1, read as the reverse complement.
CTCCTCCTTGATGCAGCCCAGCAGCCGGAGCACGCTGAAACCGTGCAGCCGCGCAATCAGCCCGAGCACGACGAACACGAACAGGAGGCACGTCAGGTAGACGCACAGCATCAGCTTCCCCAGCGAGGTGAGCGAGCCCAGGCCGTACTTGCCGACGGTGAACGCCATGGCGCCGAACGCCGCCACCGGGGCGACGCGCGTGATCAGCGTCACGATGCGGAACAGCACGCGCGCCACGTCGTTCAGCAGGTTGGTCACCGGCCGCGCGTGGTCGCCCAGGCCGGCGAGCGCGAACCCGAAGAGCACCGACACGAGCAGCACCTGCAGGATGTCGCCCTCGGCAAACGCGCCGACGAAGGAATTCGGGATGATGTGCAGCAGGAAATCGACGAACGAGCTGTGTTGCGCCGCCGCCGTGTATTGCGCGATGTCGCGGCTGTTGAGCGTCGCCGGGTCGGCGTTGAGGCCCGCGCCCGGGCGGATCCAGTTCACCACGAGGAGGCCGATGACCAGGGCAAAGGTCGACACCACCTCGAAGTAGAGCAGCGCCTTGAGGCCGGTGCGCCCGATCTTCCTTAGGTCGCCCATGCCCGCGATGCCCGAGACCACCGTGGTGAAGATCACCGGCGCGATGAGCATCTTGATCAGCTTGATGAAGCCGTCGCCCAGCGGGCGCATCTTCTCCCCCAGCGCCGGGTCGAACTGCCCGAGCAGCACCCCCAGCACGATCGCGACAAGCACCTGCACATAGAGGTGGCGGAGGAGTTTCATGCGGGGTGAAAGGCCGGAGGGGCGCGTTCCGCGGGCGAAGGCAGCTTGCAGAATCCAGCGGCCGGCGGGAGGAAAAAATTTCCGCGGCGCCGCCAGCCCGGCCGGTCCCTTGACCCAAACCGGCGCAAGCTTGTGACGCGATTTCGCCACGAAAGGTTTGCCCGCGGCCCACCCGGGGGTTAACCGTCACGCGCTTCTTCAGTCCACCCCCCGCATCCACGCCCCATCATGAATGAACCGAGTTCGTCGGAGCTGCTCGATCGCAAGCACAAGCTGGTCATCTTCGCGTCATCCCTCGGCACCGTCTTCGAGTGGTATGACTTCTACATCTACGGCACCCTGGCCGCGTTCTTCGGGAAGCTGTTCTTCCCGGCGGACAACCCGACCACCGGATTCCTCTCGAGCCTGGCGCTGTTCGGCGTCGGCTTCTCGGTGCGGCCGTTCGGCGCGCTGGTGTTCGGGCGCATCGGGGACCTTGTCGGGCGCAAGTACACCTTCCTGATCACGATCACCGTGATGGGCCTGTCGACGGCCCTGGTCGGCGTGCTGCCGACCTACAGCCAGATCGGCTTCGCGGCGCCGATCATCCTGGTGTTCCTGCGGCTGGCGCAGGGCCTGGCCCTCGGCGGCGAATATGGCGGCGCTGCGACGTACGTGGCCGAGCATGCGCCGCACGGCCGGCGCGGTGCGTTCACCAGTTGGATCCAGACGACCGCCACCGTCGGCCTGCTCGTCTCGCTCGGCGTCATCCTCGGGCTGCGCCAGCTGATGACGCCCGAAAGCTTCGCGGCGTGGGGCTGGCGCATTCCCTTCCTCATTTCCGTCGTCCTCCTCGCGGTCTCCGTCTACATCCGGATGAAGCTCCAGGAGTCGCCGGTGTTCGCCGAGATGAAGGCCCAGGGCAAGACGTCCACGGCGCCGCTCACCGAAAGCTTCGCGCGCTGGGACAACGGCCACGTGGTGCTGCGGGCGCTCTTCGGCGCGACCGCCGGCCAGGGCGTCGTTTGGTACAGCGGCCAGTTCTACGCGCTCTACTTCCTCACCTCGACGCTGAAGATGGACTACGTCAACGCGTACGTCCTGATCGCCCTCGCCCTGGTCCTCGCGACCCCGTTCTTCATCGTCATGGGCCGGCTCTCGGATCGCATCGGGCGCAAGCCGATCATCCTCGCCGGTTTTGCCCTCTCGATCCTCACCTACGTGCCGATCTTCCACGGGCTCACCCGCGCAACCAACCCCGCGCTCGCCGCGGCCATGGAGCAGTCGCCGGTGATCCTCCACACCACCGAATACCGCAACACCGTCGAGCTCACCGTGCAGGCCGTGGTCGACGCCCTCGGCAAGGTGACGATGATCACGGCGAAGAAGACGCCCTCCGAAACCGACAAGGCCCGCAACTACCTCAACCAGGCCGGCATTCCCTTCACGCTTTCCCCGAGCCGGCCCGACGCGCCGCTCGTCCTCGACATCGGCGGCCGGGACGCCGTGACCGGCTTCGACGCGAAGAAGTTCAGCGAGGCCCTCGCCCCCGCCGGTTACCCCAAGGCCGCCGATCCCGCCGCCATCAACAAGCCCGTGGTCGTGCTGCTGCTCACGATTCTCGTCTTCTACGTGACGATGGTCTACGGCCCGATCGCCGCCTTCCTCGTCGAGTTGTTCCCGACGCGCATCCGCTACACCTCGATGTCGCTCCCCTACCACATCGGCAACGGCTGGTTCGGCGGCTTCCTGCCGCTCATCGCCTCGTCGATCGTCGTGTTCACGGGCGACATCTACGCCGGCCTCTGGTATCCGATCGGGATCGCCCTGATGTCGCTCCTCATCGGCTGGATCGCCCTGCCCGAGACGAAGGACAACGACCTCAACGCCTGAGCCGAGAGGTGGTGCGCGTTGTCCCCAACGCGCCCGGCAGCCATGAAACGCCCTGGAGTCAGGGCGTTCCACCTGTTGCCCTTGCAACCCGGCGACGCGCGCCGTGTCCTTGAGGCGTGACGATCGCCTTGTGGATCCTGGTCGGACTGCTGCTGCTCGCCGGCTTGATCGGCTCCGCCGTGCCGCTGCTCCCCGGCACGACCCTGATCATGCTCGGCGTCGTGCTGCAGAAATGGCTGCTCGCGGACACCCTTTCCTGGGCCGCGGTCGGCTGGGTCGCCGCCGTCTGGCTCCTTTCGCTGGTGGCCGACATCGCCTGCACGCTGCTGGGCGCACGACTCTTCGGCGGCACCAAATGGGGCATGGCGGGAGCGTCGGGCGGAGCGCTGGCGGGCATGTTCTTCTCCCTGCCCGCCCTGATTCTCGGCACGCTGCTCGGCGCGGTGGCCGCGGAAAAACTCGGTGCGAAGCGCACCAGCAGCGAGGCCTGGAAGTCGGGCGCCGGCGCCGCCCTCGGCTTTCTCTTCGGCACCGTCGCACGCGTGGCCTGCGCGGTCGCGATGATCGCACTCTACGCCGGCGCCGTCTGGCCGGCGCGGGGATAGCGATCTTCGCGCCGGTTCGCCGCACCTGGGCGGCCGGCCGGCGCGCTAAAACCCCAGCAGCTGCAGCGGGGCGATCTTCACCTGCAGCCGTTCGTCATACGATTTCACGCGCCGCCAATCGGTCCGCGTGGTGCGGAACACCCCGTTCACCGGCACAAACAGCAGCGAGCCGCCGAAGTCGCCCGTGGCCGCCACGAGGACCGGGCCAAAATTCGGGTCGACCACCGCGAAATCCACGCTGGCTTCGCCGGCCTTGACCTTGGCGAGCATCTTGAAGCGAAAGGAATCCTTCACGCGCAGCGACGCATGCCGGACCTGCCGCGGCTCCTTGGCGACGACCGCGCGGACCTCGAGCTTTTCCACCGGGACGCCCGTCCCGTGGTCGATCATGGGCACGTCGAGGACCATCGTCTCGCCATCATCGCTGACGACGCGCGGGTGGTCCAGGTCGGCGGTGACGCTTCTCTCCTTCTTTCCCGCTCCCGGCGGGAGGGGCGGTGCCGGGGCGGTCGGGTCCGTCGCGGCCGCCGCCTGCTCCGCGCGGCGGGTGTACGCCCGGCCGCGCTTCTCCCCTTTTTCGCGATATTGCCGGATCTCTTTCTCCGTGGGTGGCCGACCCTCGACCTGTAATGGCGTGTATTGTTCAGGCCACGGTTTCGACGGATCGAAACGCACCACCGTCTCGCCCCGCGGCGTCTTGCCGATCCCGATCTGCTTCACCGTGGTCTCGGTGTAGGCCCAATGGTTCGTGTCCTGTTCGGTGTTCTTGATCGCGTCCTTGAACAACGCGATCTCGTCGGCGGTCGCCGCCCGGGGCGCTTCCCCGGCGCGCAGGCCGATCGCCAAAGCCGGCAGAACCAGGCCTAGAAACCAAAAGCGCATGGGGTTTAGACCGGGCGCACGGCGCCAGTTCCCGCGATCGGGTTCAGGCGCGCACCGGCAGGCGACGCCGCCACCGACGCAGGCCGAAGCCCACCAGCCCGGCGCCCAGCAGCAAGGCGCCGTAGGTGGAGGGCTCGGGCACCGGCGTCACCTGGGTGTCATAGCCCTGCCATTTCGTGCTGTTGCCGGAAAACCCGTTGAAGACGACCTGGTTCATCGGCGTGGCGCCGGTGGTGTTGAACACGGCGCCGGTCCAGTTCTGCGCGAAGAAGTAGTCGGTGGCGTTCTGCCAGTTGAGGATCGAAACTGTCACGCCCGCGCTGATGTTCAGGCTGCCGACGCTGAGCGTGCTGGCCGAGCCGGCGAAATCGATGGTCGTGTTGCCGGTGATGTTGAGGGTCGCGAGGTTCACGCTCGCGTCCGCGAGCCGAAGCGTGCCGCCGCTGATCGTCGTCGTGCCGGTGAAGGCGTTGTTGACGTCGAACTCGAGCGTGCCCGCGGCCAGGTTGAGATTGCCGCCGAAGCCGGCGTTGCCGGCGATGGTGAGCGTGCCCGTGCCGGCCTTGGTCAGGCTGCCGGTGCCGCCCAGCGTGCCCGAGAAGGTCGTGCTGGCGTTGCTGCCGCCGGCGATGAGCTGGCCGGTGCCGATCATCACGCTGCCCGCGCCGGCGAGCGAGCCGATCGTCTCGGTGTTGCCATTGAGGTCGAGCGTCGCCCCGGCGGCGACCGTGACCGCCGACGCGTCGGCGATGCGCTCGCTGGCGTTGAGCCGCAGCGTGCCGGCGCTGACGGTGGTGGCGCCGGTGTAGGTGTTGGCGCCCCCGAGGAGCAGCGTGCCGGTGCCATCCTTGGTGAGCGCGCCGGTGCCCGAGATGACGCCGGTCTGGGTGAGGTTGCCGTTGCCCCCGACGGCCAGCGCGTTGGCGCCGAGCCCGACGCTGCCAGAGAGCGTGAGCGTGCCGGTGTCGGACTGGATCCGGCTCGCGCCGCTGAGCGTGACCGCGCCGGACAGCGTGTTGTTGCCCGCGAAGTTCTCGATGGCGCCGTTGCCGGAGGTACCCGTGCCGTTGATCGCGACCGCGTTGGCCAGGCTGATCCCGCCCTGCAGCTGGAAGTTGCCCGCGCTGCTGACGTTGACCGCGCCGCTGCCGACGACGGTGTTGGAGCCGCTGACATTGAGCGTGCCGCCGGTGATGTTGGTGGTGCCGCTGAAGCCGGTGCCGCTGCCCGAGAGGTAGACCTTGCCGGTGCCCGTGACGTTGAGGCTGCTGGCGGCGGTGCCGGTGAGGGCGCCAGCGAAATTCGAGTTCGTGTTGTTCGGGCCGTTCAAGGTCAGGGCGCCCGCGCCGAGCGCGACGGTGCTCGTCCCGCTGGTGCTGGTCAGCTGCGCGATGGTCTCGGTCTTGCCGTTGAGGTCGAGGGTGCCGCTGCCGTTGAGGGTGACGGAGGAGCCGTCGGCGATCTGGCTGCTGGCGCCGAGTTGCACGGTGCCGCCGTTCACGACGAGGCCGCCGGCGATGGCATTGGTGCCCGCGTTCTTCGCCAGGACCAGGGTGCCGGAATTGACCGTCGTCGTGCCCGTGTAGGTGTTGGCGTTGCTGGTGCCGTTGAAGGTCACCGTCCCGGTGCCGTTCAGCGTCACGCCACCCGTGCCCGTGGTGATCCGTGCGACCGCGACGGCGCCGGCGCCGGCCAGCGTGGTGTCGGTGTTCGTGCCGGTGAGGTTGCCGGTCAGGTTGAGCGTCGTGCCGGTGTCAGCCGCGATGGTGGTGGCACCGGTTTCGGTGATCGTACCGGATAGAGTGTTGGCTCCGCCGACATTGCGGATGGCGCCATTGCCCCCGACGCCGGTGCCCGTGACCGAGATCGCATTGGTCGGGCTGATGCCGCCGGTGAGCTCGAGGGTCGCGCCACCGGCGATCGTGGTCGTGCCCGTGCCGAGCGCGCCGCTGTTGGCGGCCTGCACGGCGCCGTTGTTGATGAAGAGGCCGCCGGAGTAGGTGTTGTTGCCCGAGAGGACCAGTTTGCCGGCGCCGGTGCCGTCCTTGATCAGGCTTTTGGCCCCGGTGATCGTCGAGCTGATGATGAGGTTCTTCGCGCCGGTGACGTCGGCCACGGTGTTGTTGCCCAGGGTCAGGGTCGAAATGCCGATCGTCTGGTCCTGGTAATTGTTCTGCTGCTGGATGTACGGCACCGTGCCGGAGAGCGTGAGCGTGTTGGCCCCGGTGATGTTGTACGCGGCGCTGGAGGCGCCGGCGCTGTTGCCGAACGTGATGCCGGCGATCGTGTAGCTGGCGTTGAGCGTGACGGCGGGGCGGCCCTTGCCGAGGGCGTCGAACAGCGCGACCTGCGTCGTCGACGGCGCGCCGGAGGAGGTCCAGTTGGAACTGGTGCTCCAGCTGGAGCTGCTGCTCCCGTCCCATTCCTTGTAAGGCGTGGCAACCGGCGTCAGGAGGTAGGCGCTGCCGTACGAGCCGCCCATCGCCGACGTCGAGCCGGCTTCCTGCGCGACGCCGTAGCCGGAGATATAGATGCTGCTGACGGTCTGGCCGGCCACCGTCGTCGCGAGCTTGTCGAGGCCCGTTTCCCAGTTGTTCACGACCAGCACGCCGCTCGCGGGTGCGGTGTAGGAGCCGAAGATGAAGGTGTTGGCGCCGCTGGCGGCGCCGAAGTCGAGGGTGGCGCCGTCGTTGGCCGTGAGCGCACCGACCTTTTCGGAGAAGCCGGCGAGGTTCAGGTTCCCGGAGGAGCCGAGGTTGACGGCGCTGGCATCGGCCAGGCGATCGCTGGCGCCAAGCTGGAGCGTGCCGGCGCTGATCGTCGTGGTGCCGGTGTACGTGCTGGCGCCGCCAAGCGTGAGCGTGCCGCTGCCGGTCTTGGTCAGGCCGCCGGCACCGGCGCCGCCGTTGGCGATCACGCCATTGATGGCGCTGGTGCCGCTGTCGACCTGGACCGTGAGCGTGCGGCCGGTGCCGTCGTTGGAGAGGTTCACCGCGCCCGCCTGGGTCGCACCGTTGAGGTTGAGCGTGTAGCTGCCGCCCGTCTGGGTGAGCGTACCGGAGGTGGTGATGTTCGCCAGGCCGGCGTTGCCGGTGAGGGCGATCGCGTTGCCGACGGATGCCCCCGTGGTCGAGGCGAGCGTGCCGCCGGCCAGCGTCACGCCGCCCGCGCCGAGGGCCGTGGCGCTGTTGGCATTGAGCGTGCCGTTGTTGACCGTGGTCCCGCCGGAGTAGGTGTTGGCGCCGGCCAGCGTGGCGGTGCCGCCGTCGTTCTTGATGATGGCGCCCGTGCCCGAGACGACGCCGGTGAGGTTGGTGGCGGTGCCGGTGCCATCGAGCGTGATCGTGTGGCCGTTGGTGGCGACGGTGCCCGTGAGGTTGAGCGTGCCGGTGGCGTTGTTGCGGATGTTGATGTCGTTGTTGATCGCGAGCGCCGAATTGATGGTGTCCGTCGCGGTGCCGTGGGTCTGCGTGACCGCGAGGCCCGAGAAACCCGACACGCCCTGGTTGTCGAAGGTCAGCGTGTTGTTGTTCAGCGTGTAGTTGAACGGCGCGTCAAAGCTCAGGGAGCGCACGCTGCGGTTCGTACCGGTGTTGATCGTCTGCGCGCTGCCGGCGTAGGTGTTGTCGAAGAGGATGTCGGCGCCGACGGTCGGCACCACGGTGGGGTTCCAGTTTGTGTTCGTGCCCCACTGGCTGTCGGCGGCGCCGCCCGACCAGAGGCTGGCGGAAAGCGTCGTGACGTTCAGGTTGCGGACGTCGTGGAAGTTGTTCGATCCGCCGGTGCCCGAGGAGAACCCGAACTTCAGCGTGTCCGGCCGGGCGTAACCCGAGAGGTCCATTTGCAGCACCGTCTGCGGATTGGTGCCGCCCTGTTGCAGCGTCACCGTCAGCTGGTTCGTCGCGGTGATGAGGATCTGGACCGTGTTGGTCTGCGTCGGGCGCGTGGCGGAATCGATCGATTGCGCGAGGGTGTTCGTGCCGCCGAGGTAAGCGTAGCCGTTCGTGCCGCTGCCCGGGCCGCGCACGGCGATGGCGTCGGGGACCAGCCCGGTGGTGCCGTTCAGGCCGCCCACGCGGCCCTCGGACGCGGAGGAGAAATTGCCGTACTCGTCCAGGGCCACGCCCAGGTAGCCGCCGGCGAGGCCGTTCACACCGGTCTTTTGCGCGTAGCCCAGCGAGCCGCCGTTGGCGCCGACGGCAAACGGGACCGAGCCATCGAAAAGGAAAAAGGTGATGCCGTCCGCCCCGGTGCCGCCGTACGACTCATAATCGAAGCTCGCGTAGACCGAGGCGCCCGCGGCGGTGAACGCCGTGTTGTAGTAGGCGCTCGTCGCCTCGTTGGCCCCGGTGTCCGTCAGGCGCAGCCAGCCGTCGCCCGCCGCGTTGCCGTTGGCTCCGGCGGTGCCGGAGGTGAGATTCGGGGTGTAGTTGGTGCCGGATAAGACCCATCCTGGCGCCGTCGAGTTCTTGAAGGTCTCGGTGATGACCTGGCCGCGCAGGAGCGCCATTCCCGAAAGAACGCCAAGCACCGTCCAGCCCACCCGAAGCATGCGGGCAGCGGATGCGGGACGATTGCCGGGGCTGAACATGCCGGCATTGTTCCAAGTCCGGCCAAATGGGTCAACCCAAAATTAGGGGTAAATACCCACGTAATCTAGGTATAAAGCCGATGTAAAATATAGGGTATTACTAGATAACTCCAAGGCTACATGCGACAGATCAACAGCTCGCGCTCGAACATCAGCTCCTTGGGCATTCGGGAATGGAGATCAATGAAAAGCTCCTCATGCCCAAGAACTTCAGCCCGCCAAGCGGCGCGATCGAACCGTTGCAGTTCGTCGAATTTCTCTTCGGGGAAATCGAGGCCTTCCCACTCGATATCCTTGTAACGGGGCATCCAGCCGATCGGCGTCTCCTTTGCCCGGCCGCCGGCGCGCACCCGGTCGAAGATCCATTTGAGCACGCGCATGTTCTCGGAGAAGCCGGGCCAGATGAAGTTCCCGTCGCTGTCCTTGCGGAACCAGTTCACGTGGAAGATCCGCGGGGTCTCGCTGAGGTTGCGCTGCATGTTGATCCAGTGCCGGAAATAGTCGCCCATGTGGTAGCCGCAGAACGGCAGCATCGCCATCGGGTCGCGGCGCACCTTGCCAATCGTGCCGGCGGCGGCGGCGGTCATTTCCGAGCCCATCGTCGCGCCGACGTACACGCCGCTCGACCAGTTGAACGCCTGGTAAATGAGCGGCATCGTGCTCGCCCGGCGCCCGCCGAACACGATGGCGTTGATCGGCACGCCCTCGGGTTTTTCCCAATCGGGATCGATGGTCGGGCACTGCGCGGCCGGGGCGGTGAACCGCGAGTTGGGATGCGCAGCCTTCACGCCCTTCTCCTTCGCGAGCGCCGGCGTCCAGTCCCGGCCCTGCCAGTCGATGGCATGGGCCGGCGGCTCGTCCGTCATGCCCTCCCACCACACGCCGCCGTCGTCGGTCAGCGCCACGTTGGTGAAGATCGCGTTGCGGGCCAGCGTCCGCATCGCGTTCGGGTTCGTGACCTGGCTGGTGCCGGGCGCCACGCCGAAAAAGCCGGCCTCGGGATTGATGGCGCGCAGCCGGCCCGTGGCGTCGGGCTTGATCCATGCGATGTCGTCGCCGACCGTCCACACCTTCCAGCCCTTCTTCGCGAACGCCGGCGGGGGGATGAGCATCGCGAAATTCGTCTTGCCACAGGCGCTGGGAAAGGCCGCGGCGACGTACGCCTTCTGGCCCTGCGGGTTCTCGACCCCGACGATGAGCATGTGCTCGGCCATCCAGCCCTCGTCGCGCGCCATCGCGCTGGCGATGCGCAGTGCGAAACACTTCTTCCCCAGCAGCGCGTTGCCGCCGTAGCCGGAGCCAAAGGACCAGATCTCGCGGGTCTCGGGAAAGTGGACGATGTACTTCTCCTTGTGGCACGGCCACGGCACGTCGGCCTGGCCCTTCTTCAACGGCGCGCCGACCGAGTGCACGCAGGGCACGACGCGCTTGAAATTCCGGTCGATGAGCTGGAACACCTTGAGGCCGATCCGCGCCATGATGCGCATGTTCACGACGACGTAGGGCGAGTCGGTCAGCTCCACGCCGATCTGCGACATGGGCGAGCCGATCGGGCCCATGCTGAAGGCCAGCACGTACATGGTGCGCCCGCGCATGCAGCCGCTGAAGAGGCCGCGCAGGGTCTTCTTCATCTCGTACGGGTCGACCCAGTTGTTCGTCGGGCCGGCGGCCTCCTTCGACTGGCTGCAGATGAACGTGCGGTCCTCCACGCGCGCCACGTCGCTCGCATCCGAACGCGCCAGGTAACAGCCGGGCCACTTCCGCTGGTTCAGCTTGATGAACGTGCCGTTCCGCACCATCAGCCCGCACAAGGCATCATATTCGGCCTTCGACCCGTCCACCCAGTGGATCCGGTCCGGCTGGCACAAGGCCGCCATCTTGTTGACCCACCGGATGAGGTGCGGGTTCTTGCTCAGGGGTTTCGCGTGGATCTTCATGGCGGCAGGGAAAGGCAACGCGCCGGGGGAGTAAACGGGAAAGGCTGGGCCCCGGGGGTGAATTAAATGGCCTCACCGCGGCTATCAGTTGGCCCTCGCCAGCCGCGCCGATTCCACCCACGCTGCCGCGGCCATGATGAAACTTTGCATCTTCGTCGGCACCGCACTCGGGGGCATCCTCGGCAGCGTGCTTGCCGGCGCGCTGGGCATGGACATGTGGTCCCTCGGCAATTTTTTCCTCAGCGGGGTCGGCAGCATGGTCGGGGTCTACGCCGGCTGGAAGGTGGCGCAGAAGCTCAAGTAGCGGCCCGGGACGCTAGCGCGTCAGCTGCACGCCGACGTAGGAGATCACCGCGCGCCCGCCGTCGCGCCGGCGCAAGTCCCCGCCTGCCGACACGAGCAGCGTCGCGTGGGCGCCCAGGCGCACCCGCGCGCCCACGTCGCCCAGCAGGCGGACCAGCCCGGCGCCGGTCTCGCCTTCGGCGTGAATCTCCGCGAGGAGTTCGCAGCCGGGGCGCCACTCCGTGCCGGCGGCCAGCCCGCCCAGCCAGCCGTCCGGCGCCCGCCGGTCAAAACTCCAGCCGGCATCGGCGTTGAGCTCGAGCACGCCGAAGGTCCGCTGCACCTCGAACGGCAGGAGGAACGTGGTGTCGCCCGTCGCCACACCGCGCCTGACCGACGACCCTGCTGTCCGGAAGCCAAGCTGCGGGAAGGTCGACACCGCCCAGCCTTGCGGCCCGTCGTCCCGGAAACGCCATTTCACGCCGGCCGACGAATCGCTCACGCCGGCGCGGGCGCCCCGCCCCTCGCCGCTCAGCACCAGCCACGACGCCTCGTATTTCAACTGGAGCCGCTCGCCCCAGCCGTAGTTGATGTCGACCAGCGGCGATTCCTGGGCCGTGGCGCCGGCGGCGTGCTCGCGGGTCCACGCGAGGTTGATCTCCCAGTTGCCGTCGCCGGGCGTGCCGGGGTCGTCCGTCGCGAGCGGCGGGCCGCCCTGGGCCCGCGCCAGCACCGGCAGGAGAAACATCAGGCCGGCCAGGAAGCGCCGGCGGAGCGGACGCCGGCGCGGTGGTCGCGGACCCCGGCGGAAGCTCACCTCGGCTGCCTGGAACATCGCCAGCGGGTTGCTCAATCCTGGCTGTAGACCAGGATCTTGAAACTGCCGGGCACCATCTTCGGCCGCGGCCGCGGCGTCCCGGCGGCTGGTTCAGGCGCAGCCTCGAACCGCGCGGAGGCGAGGTAAATTCGGTGGGTCGCGGGATCGAGCGCCATCGTGCGCGCACGAGGCTCCGTGTGCAATGTCTGCACGACAGTAAGCTGCTCGGGCGTGTCCTCGTGCGCGACGGTCACGGTGCCGTCCCCGCACGAGGCGAAGGCCAGCTGCGTGCCGGGATCGAAGGCGGCGGCGTCGACGCCGCGGCCGATCGGCACGGTGGCCAGGATCCGCCCGCTCGCGGCGTCCATCATCACCATGCGCTCGTTGTGGCACCCGATGAACAACCGGTGGTGCGCCTCGTCGACCGCCAGTCCCGCCGGCTCCCCGCCCGGGGCCGTGGTCCAGCGCGCCGCGACGACGCGGGCCGCCGGGTCGATCGCCGCGACCGCATCGCGGTCCTCGAGATCGACGAACACCCGGCCGAGGCCGCCATCGACCGCGGCGGACTCCGGCCGGCCGCCCAGCGGGATCGTCGCCGCCGCCTTGCCGGCGACGGCGTCGATCACCGTTGCGGTGGAATCGCGCCCGTTGAACACGAAGACCTCCCGGCGCCCGGGCTCGTAAACCAGCGAGTCGGGACCGGCGCCCGTGTCCACTTTGCCCAGCGTCCGCAAGGACGCGAGGTCCACGAGGCTCGCCTTGTTCTCCCGCCCGTTGGTCGTGAAGCCGCGGTGCAGGTCCGCGGCCACGGCGATGCCGTGCACGCCCGGGGTGTCCTCGACCCGGCCCACGACCTTGCCGGCGATGGTGTCGATCACGTCGACGGCCGTGCCGTGGCTGACGTACAGGCGGTGCGCGGCGGAATCCATCGTCAGGTAGTCCCACCCGCCGTCACCGCCGACCGGTATCTCGCCGGCCGGGTGATAGGGTCGCGCGACGGAGCCCGCGGCGAGGCCGCCCGAGGCCAGGAGCAACATGGTCGCGCACCGAACGGACCGAAGGAAAGCCGGGGTCTTCATGGGAGCAGAGGGTTGCGGTCGGAAGAAATCAGCGCCCGCCGGAAAGTCCAGCGGTTGCGGCGCGCAAACCCTACTTCATCGGCTCGATGTGCACGGTCACGTCGCTGATGGCGTGCGGCGAGGCGATGAGCGCGTCCTTGACCGCGTGGGCGATCTCGTGGCCGGCGCGGACCGTGAGGTCGCCGTCGACGCGCACCTGGATGTCCACGAGGTGGCTGAGCCCGCTTTTCCGCGCGCGCACCTTGTCGAGCGCTCGCACGCCGGGCACCGCGAGCGCGAGCGTCCGGATCTCCTGCTCGAATTTCTCCGGCGCCGCCGTGTCCATCACGTCGCCCAGCGCCTGCGTGAACATGCCCAGGCCGTTGAACGCGATGATCACGCACGCGAAGAGCGCCGCCCAGTCGTCGGCGGTCTCCCAGCCGCGCCCCGCGCCCAGCGCAATGGAAATGCCGATGAAGGCCGCCCCGGAGGTCATGGCATCCGACCAGTGGTGCAAGGCCTCGATCCCGAGCGCCGTGCTGCCCGCCCGCTTGCCGGCCACGCCCAGCCGGCGCGAGAACCAGGTCTTGGCGACGATCACGCCGGCCAGCACGATCAGCGTCCACCAGGCCGGGCCCTGGTGCGGGGTCATGATCTCGTGCAGCGCGTGCACGGCCACCCATCCCGCCATCAGGAAGATCACGCCGGCCACCGCCAGGCCCGCCAGCGGCTCGGCCTTGCCGTGGCCGTACGGATGGTTCGCGTCCGGCGGGTGGGCCGCCACCCGGAAGCCCGCCCACACCAGCAGCGACGTCAGGACATCCAGCATCGACTCGGCCGCGTCGGCGATCAGCGCATAGGTGTGGCCGAAGACGCCGCCGGCGAGTTTCACGGCGGCCAGCACGATGTTCAGGACGAGCCCGCGCAACACCAGCCGCGCGCTCTCCTGCGCGCGTTGCGCAACCTGCCGGTGCGGATCGGGCGGGGACACGGCGCCGACGCTAGCCGGCCGGCGGCGCGGCTCAAGCCCGCACAAGCTGGCATTGACCGCGTCCGGGCCGCGGCCTACCTTGGCCCCCCGCCATGGCCGATACCGCCGTCCCGCTTTCCGCCGATCCCGTGAAGCAATTCTCGGTGTTCCTGGCCAACCGCGTCGGCCAGCTGCTGGACCTCACCGCGCTCCTGTCGAAGCACAACGTGCACATCATGGCGATGACGACGCTCGACACGACGGACTGCGCCATCGACCGCCTGATTGTCGACGATCCCGAGCGCGCCCGCGAACTCATGGCCGCCTCCAATTTCTCCTTCACGGAGTGCGACGTCGTGGTGGTCGAACTCTCCAAGGAGTCGCAGCTCAAGGGCGCACTGAGCGCGCTGCTCACCGTCGAAATCAACATCCATTACCTCTATTCGTTCCTGCTGCGCCCCGAGGGCAAGTCCGCCCTCGTGCTCAGCGTCGAGGACAACGACCTCGCCACCACCGCGCTGAATTCGCGCGGCTTCAAGGTGCTCACGCAGCGCGATATCTCGCGTTGATCCGCGTCGGCGCTGCGTCCGGCCCGCCGCGCCGGCGTTCGGCCGCATTCGGCCGCGCTCGGCCGCCATGGGGGCTAATGGTCGGTACCAATGGCCCTAGCGGGTAAAACTCGTGGATATTCCTCGCCCTAGGCGCTAAAGAGTTGCGTCAAGACTTGCTCTTGAGGTCGGTTCCCGGGCACCACGCGGCAGGGGCCAGCACCAATTGGGGAAGCTCCGCTAGAAACATTCTTCCCGCCTTTCCGCCGTAAAAGACCTCATGAGCATCAGACTTCGACTTCTGCTCGTCCTGGGTCTGCTGCTCATCGCGTTCGGCGGGGCCTTGTTCCAACTGCGGCGGGTCGAGCAGGACCATATTGCCCGCATCATCGAAGGGGTGCGCGATGACAGCCGCATGCAGCTCGCGCATTGGGCCGACCTGACCGGTGTGACGCTGCGGCAGTTCGCCTCCGACTATGCCGATTGGAGCGAGACGGCCGCATTCCTGGAAAAGCCCGAGCCCGCCTGGGCCAAGGCACACCTGGACGAAAGCCTGCCCGCCTACGGGCTTGATGCCGTGTGGCTCCTGCACGCCGACGGCCGGCCCGCCCACGTGGCGGTGCGCAACCCGGCCTTGGCGCTCCCCGACCTGCCGTCCGTCGCGGACCTCACTCCGGCCACCGGGTCACTGGCCTTCTGCGCCAGCAGCCCGCATGGCCTCTGGCAGGTGATCGCCGCGCGGGTCGCGGGCGGCGGGGGCGGGTGGCTGCTCGCCGGTCGCGCCTGGGACGAAGCGCAGGTCGCGCACCTCGGCCAGATCAGCGACAGCCGCGTCACGCTGCTGCCGGCGGATGCCGCGTTGGGCGCGCCTTCCGGCCGCACCGTCCGCTTCACGCGTCCGCTCAACGGCTGGAACGGCCGGCCGCTGCGCCTGCTGGCCATGGAACAGGACCTGCCGGCCGAGCTCACCAGCAGCATCGAATGGGATGGCTATGTCATCCGACTCTTCATCGGCTTCGGCGCCCTGCTCGTGCTGGCGCTGGGCCTGAGCGTGCGGAGCTGGGTGCTGCAACCGCTGCGCGCCGTGGGCGACAGCCTCGCCCGGCAGGATCCCGCGCCGATCGCGCCGTTGCTGGAGCGCCGCGACGAATTCCAGCACGTCGCCCGGCTGGTCGAATCCTCGTTCCTCGCGCGCCGCGCGCTTGAGCATGAGGTCAGCGAGCGCAAGCACGCCGAGGACGCCCTGCGGGCCAGCGAGGAGCAGGTGCGCCATTCCATGTCGCTGCGCGCCCGGCTCGCGCGCGACCTGCATGACAGCGTCATCCAGGCGCTCTATGCCTCCGGCCTCGGCCTCGAGGCCGCCCGCACCCAGATGAGCAAGAACCCGTTCGGCGCCGAGGGCCGCATTTCCGACTGCATCGCCAGCCTCAATGAAACCATCCGGCTCGTCCGGAACTACATCAACGACATCGAGCCGTTTCCCAACCAGGATTGCCAGACCTTCGGCGCCGCGGTCCGCGCGCTGGCGCGCACCATGCACGCCCTGGCACCCGTCGAGATTGACGTGCGGATCGCCGAGGCCGCTGCCGCGCGCCTGCCCCCCGCGGTCGAGGTGCAGCTGCTGCAGATCGTCCGCGAGGGCATCAGCAACGCGCTGCGCCATGGCGCGGCGACCCGGATCACGGTCACGTTGCGCGACGAGGCGGGCGGCGCCGTGCTCGAGGTCGCGGACAACGGCCGCGGCTTCGACCCGGCGCAGCGCGCCGGCACCGGCCGCGGGCTGGTGAACCTCGGGGCGCGTGCGGCCGAGATCCGGGCGACCCTGCAGCTGCACTCCGCGCCCGGCCAGGGCACGCGGATCACCCTGCGGCTGCCCCCGCCCGGGAAGGAACCCGCATGAGGCGCGCCGCGCATGCCCCGCTCCACGCGTTCACCCTGGTCGAAGTCATGGTCGCCTCGGTGGTGCTCATCTTCGGCCTGGTCACGGCCATCACCACGCTGCAGCGCGGGCAGCAGGCGGTCGACACCGCGCGCAACCTCGCCCTCGCGACGCAGCTCATGCAATCGGAGATGGAGCGCCTGCGCCTCAAGAGCTGGTCACAGCTCGAAACGCTGCAGAATTCCGGCGCCACGACCGTCACGCTCGACAGTTCCGCCGGCAGCGCCGCCGCCCGTTTCACCTGCGTGCGGACCATCTCGACCATCAAGACCGACATGAAGGAGATCACGCTCACGACCACCTGGTCGGGTTACGACGGGCGGGAACACACGGCGCGCCTCATCACGCGCTACGGCAGGAACGGCCTCAATGATTACATCAACACCACGCACTAGCGCCCCGGCCGCCGCGGGCTTCACGCTGGCGGAGGTCATCATCGCCTCCACCCTCAGCGCCTTCGTGCTCGCGGGCGTGCTGAGCGCGTTCGTCTTCATCGGCCGGTCCGGCTTCCGCACCAGCGGCCTGAGCGAGATGGAGACGGAGGTGCGGCGCGGGCTCGAGGCCTTCGCCGAGGATGCGCGCGCGGCCGTCGACGTTCATTGGAACAGCGCGCAAAGCGTGACCTTCACCCTGCCGTCCGGCGCCAGCTCCACGCAGGTCACGTGGGCCTACGACGGCGGCGGCACCGGCGACACCGCGGGCTGCCTCTATCGCGTGCCCGGCGATGGCGACTCCACCGCGGCGCGGCGGATCGTGGTCCGCCATGTCGCGCCGGACTTCACCTTCAAGCGTTACAAGATCGAGCAGGATGGCGTGAGCGACAACACCGCGGCGAATGACCTCGAGACCAAGCAGCTGCAGCTCGTCCTCCAGGCCCGGCGCACCAGCGTCGCCGCGGTCGGCGTCACCCAGTCGGCCGTGACCGCCCGCTACGTCCTGCGCAACAAACGGGTCACCAACTGATGCATCGCCCGCGTCCCAGCACCGTCCCCCGCCCCGGCGCCCCGCGCACCGGCGGCCGGGCCGTCGTCGCGACGCCCGGGCCGGGTCGGCGCACGCGCGGCACCGTGCTGATCGTCGCGCTGCTCCTGATGGCGGTGATCGCGCTCGCGATCACCAGCTACATGAACCTCAGCCTGGGCTCGGCCCGCCTGGCGCACCGCGGGTTCCAGCAGAGCGCGGCCTTCAACCTCGCGGAGGCCGGCGCCGAGGAGGCCCTGTGGTCGCTCAACCGCGCCACTGCGCGCCAGCCCGACGCCTGGACCGGCTGGACCGTGGCCGGCTCGGCGGCGAAGCGGATCTTCGACCATTTCGACTTCGGCAGCAACACCACCGGCTCCGTGCGCGTGCTCGTCGACAATTACTCGTTCACGGGCGCCACGAACCCGCGCCTCATCGCCCAGTCCACCATCCAGGCGCTGAACCAGCCGCCGGTCACCAAGATGATCGAGGTCGACCTCCGCCGCCGCACCCGCTTCTCGGCGAGCCTGATGGCGAGGCAAACGGTCACGTTCTCCGGCACCAACACCTCCGTCGACAGCTGGAATTCCGACCCGGACAACGACCCCGCCACCGCGCCCGTGGATTACAGCGCCGACACCCGCAACGACCACGGGAGCGTGGCCAGCGTCTCGATCGACAACACCGCCGTGCTCGTGAACCAGGCCAACATCTGGGGCTACGTCTACACCGGGGGCGCCGCGCCGCAGGTCGGCACGCAAGGCTCGATCACCGGCCGCAACACCGCCGCGGGCGTGCAGGTCGATCCCACCCGCGTGGCGACCGATTTCAGCGCCGATTTTCCCACGGTCACCGCCCCCGCCGACGGCACGCCGCTGGCGTCCATCGGCAGCAGCCTGGGCACCGCCGGCCAGGCCACCAAATGGCGCTGCAACAGCGTGGCCCTCAGCGGCAATGACACCCTGACGATCTACGGCGACGTCACGCTCGTCCTCACCGCCGGCAGCGGCGCACACGCCCTGGAGGTGACCGGCAACGCCGCCATTGTGATCACCGCCAACTCCAGCCTCGTCGTCTACGCGGAAGGCGACATCCTCATCGGGGGCAAGGGCCTGGCGAACAACAATGTCCGGCCCGGGACCGTCGCCTTCTACGGCACGAACACCAGCGACGCCGGCCAGGCCGTCCATATCGCGGGCAAGGGCGCCCTTCGCGCCGTGGCCTACGCGCCGAACGCCGAGCTGCAGATCAACGGCAACGGCGACGTCATGGGCGCCTTCGTCGCCCGCACGATCAAGGTGACCGGCAACGCCGCGTTTCACTACGACGAGTCGCTCGCCAATGCCGGCAGCGACATGCCCTTCGGCGTCAGCACCTGGCGCGAGATCACCGATGCCGGCGAGCTCTCCCGCCTCGCCGCCCAGCTCCCATGACCCCCGGCACCGTCGCAACCCCGGTGGCTCGCGCCGAATTTTCCCTTGTATTCCCCCGGGTCCGCCGTCGGCTGGCCTGGCTTCGGACCCGCATGAACACCAAGACCCGCCTCGCGCTGTTGCTCGGCACCCTCCTCGCCGGCTTCGGCGTCACCGCCGCGATCCTGCGGTCGATGCACGTCCGCGAGGCCGAGGCGATGCTCGCGAACCTGCGGCGGGAGCGCGACCAGCTGCTGCTGCAGGTCACCGAGCTCAACAGCCGCCCGCTGCGCAATTTCGCCACCGATTATTCCAACTGGGATGAGATGCTGGCCTTCGTCCGCTCTGGCGACCGGGCCTGGGCCGCCGTCAACATCGATGCCAGCCTGCAGACCTTCAACGTGAACGCGGCCTGGGTGGTCCGTCCCGACGGCTCGCTGGTCTATGGCGCGACCCGCCAGCTCGACGACCGCCTGCGCGAACCGCCGTGGTCCCCTGGCGCGCTGGTGGCGCGCCTGCACGGCGAGCCGTTCGCCCGCTTCTTCGTCGACGTGCCCGCCGGCATCCTCGAGGTGCGCGCCGGCCCGGTCCAGCCCTCGGCGGACGTGGCGCGCACGACCGCCCCGCAGGGCTGGTTCCTCGCGGGCCAGTTGTGGAGCCCGGACTACCTGCAGAACATCGGCCGCGTCCTGGACAGCGACCTGGCGGTGTTCCCGCCCGGCACGCGGCTGGAGCATCCGCCGGAGGATCTCGGCCTCCACCTCGAACGACCGCTCGCCGGCCTCGACGGGCGGCCCGTGGCCCTGTTGCACGCCTACTATCACCCGGAGCCGCTCGTGCGCCTGCTCGAGGACAACCGGAACGACATGTTGGTCTTCTACGCCTTCGGGATCGTCGTGATCACCCTGACCTTCCTTGGCGTCTCGCGCTGGGTCATCAACCCGCTGCGGCAGCTCGAGGCCAGCATGGCGGGCAACTCGCCGGCCCCGCTCGCGGGCCTGCTGGACCACGGCGACGAGTTCGGGCGCCTGGCGCGCATGACCGAGGCGGCGTTCCGCCAGCGGACCGAGCTGAGGCACGAGGTCGAGGAGCACAGCCGCACCGAGGCCGCGTTGCGCGAGAGCGAGGCCGAGCTGCGCCGCTCCGCCGCCCTGCGCACCCGGCTCGCGCGCGACCTGCACGACGGTGTCATCCAATCGATCTACGCCGCGGGCCTCGGGCTCGAGTCCGCGCGCGCCGAACTCGAGGCCGACCCGGCCGCGGCCGTGCGGCGCCTCGGCGCGGTGCGCGACAGCCTGAACCTCACCATCCGCGATGTCCGCGCCTTCATCACCGGCCTCGAACCGGAGGGCATCGTCGGGTTCGCGCAGGCGCTCCAGACCCTCGCCACCACGATGGAGGCGCTGCATCCGGTGCGCATCGAACTCCGGCTCGACCCGGCGGCCGCCAGCCGCCTGGCCCCCCGCGACCAGCTCCACGCGCTGCAGATCGTGCGGGAGAGCATCAGCAACTCCGTCCGCCACGGCGACGCCACCCGGATCACGATGCAGTTGCGCGCCGAGGACACATCCGTTGTATTGACGCTCGAGGACGACGGCCGGGGCTTCGACCCCGCCGCCGTCACCGCCGGCAGCGGCCTCATCAACGTCTCCGCTCGCGCCCGCGAAATGGGCGCGAGCCTTCACCTCGAATCCCAGCCCGCCCAGGGCACGCGCCTCACCTTGAAGTTCACCCCCCCAACCCGCTGACCCCATGCCCGCCACCGCCGCCAAACCCATCTCGATCCTCCTCGTCGACGACAGCGAACTCGTGCGCACCGGCTTGAAGACCCTGCTGGCGAACCCGGGCACCGGTCCCCAGCTGCAGGTCGTGGGCGAGGCCAGCACCGTCGCGACCGCGGTGAGCGAGTGCGCGCGCCTCGCGCCCGACGTCGTGCTGCTCGACATCCGCCTGCCGGACGGATCCGGCTTCGAGGCCTGCCGCCAGATCCTCGCCAGCCAGGCCGAGACGCAGGTGCTCATCCTCACCTCCGTCATCGACGACAACCTCGTCTACGAGGCGATGAGCAGCGGCGCCCACGGCTACCTGCTCAAGGAGATCAACCCGCCCGGCCTCTACCAGGCGATCGTCGATGTCGCCGGCGGCAAGTTCATCCTCGATCCCGCCGTCACCACGCGGGTGCTGAACTTCGTCCGCAACGGCCCGCCGCAGAGCGACGGTGACAAGCTTGCGCTGCTCTCCGCGCAGGAGCGCCGCGTCCTCGCCTTCGTGGCCGAGGGCAAGACGAACAAGGAAATCGCGGAGCAGATGGGCCTCAGCGACAAGACGGTGAAGAACTATCTCAGCAACATCTTCGAGAAGCTGCAGATCAGCCGCCGCTCGCAGGCGGCCGTGCTCTACACCGAGAACCGGAATACGACTCCGCCATTCGGCTCTAGCCGCTAGGGCCACTTTCGGCAGGCCAACGCCCGTTCCCGGGCGGGCGCCCCCGGCGTAGGATGCCGGCATGCGCACCACCCACGTCCCGCCCCGCCCGGCCTCCGCCGGCACCGGCCGTATCGCCGCCCGCCCTCCCGCGCTCCGGCGCCGGCGTGACGCCCGGGCCTTCACCATCCTGGAGGTCACGATGGCCTCCTTCGTCATGGCGCTGGGCATCGCCACCTCGATCATCTCGATCCAATCGGGTTACAAGCAGATCGATGTCGCCCGCGGCACCACCCTGGCGTCGCAGATCATCCAGAGCGAGATGGAGCGGCTCCGCATGATGCCGTGGAGCAAGACGTCGACGACCGCGGTCGACAGCATCGTGGAGCTGCCCGCGACGGAATCCTTTGACGGCGCGACCTACTTCAGCACCAGCGCCGTCGTCAGCGGCAAGTACACCGTCACGCGCACGGTGGCCGATGATTCGGACCATCCGGGCGAAGTGAAGGACATCACCATTTCCGTGCGCTGGCAGTCCTACGACCTCCGCTGGCACCAGCGCAGCTTCACCGCCATCTACTCCAAAAACGGGCTTTATGACTACTACTATACCGTCGCGCACCCCAGTTCGTGACCGCCGCCGCGGCTTCACGCTCGTCGAGATCATGATCGGCGCCGGGCTCGGCGCGTTCCTGCTCGCCGCCGTCCTGAGCACGTTCCTCTTCATGGGCCGGAGCGGCGCGAATCTCCGCAACTACAGCGACATGGAGGCGCAGGCCCGCACCGCGCTCGAGCTGTTCGCCGAGGACTCGCGCCAGGCCAGCGCCATCACGTGGAACTCCAGCAGCTCGGTGACGCTGACGGTCATCGGCGTCGCCGTGACCTACGCTTACGACAGCTCCGCGAAGACCTTCTCCCGGACCGCGTCGGGCAGCACCCGGACGCTCATCACCGGGATCACCAGCGGCACGTTCACGTTCACCGCCTACAACGTCAACGGCACCTCGCTGTCGCTCGCGTCGGCCTCGGACTGCACCGCGTCCAGCGCGAGCACCAAGCAGATCCAGATCTCGCTCCAGGCCCAGCGCACGAACACCACCGTCGTCGCCGCCACCAACACCGTGCTCTCCGCCCGCTTCATCCTGCGCAACAAGGTCGTCACCGCCTGATTTTTCCCCCGCCATGAACATCCCTGCCGTTTCCTTCTCTTCCCCCCGGGGCCTGCGCCGCGCGGAGTCGAGGGGCTCGCTGCTCATCGTCTGCCTCCTGCTCTGCGCGATCATCGGCATCTCGATCGCCAGCTACCTGCAGCTCGCCCGCACCAGCATCACGATCTCCAACCGCGCGCTCTACAACAACGGCGCGATGAACCTGGCGGAGAACGGCCTCGAGGAGGCGATGTATTCCATCAACAAGGCGGTCGACGACTCCACCTACACCTGGTCGGACTGGCACAATGACGGCACGAACGCCTGGCGGCAGTTCCCGTCGTCCGGCACCTACAGCTTCGACGGCGGCGGCACCGGCATCGTGAAGGTGATCGCGTACAACTACACGGGCGCCGCCGCCCCGAAATTCGTCGCCCGCTCCACCATCACCCTCGGGGGCTACACCAGCAAGACGATCGAGAAGTGGGTCATGGTGCAGCTCCGCAAGACCTCCAAGTTCTCCAATGGCCTGGTGGCGAAGAACACCATCACGTTCAACGGCAACAACGCCTCGGTCGACAGCTGGAATTCCGAGAAGAATCCCGACGGCACGGTGCGCGCCTCACCGGTTCCCTACAACAGCAGTTACCGCAACGACAACGGCAGCGTTGGCAGCATTTCCGTCGGCGTCGGCAGCGTCAGCGTCAACCAGGCCGATGTCTGGGGTTATGTCGGCACGGGCGGGGCCCAGCCGAGCGTGGGCAACAACGGCTCGATCATGGGCGCCAACACTCCCTCGGGCGTGACGGTCGACCCCAATCGAATTTCCACCGACTTCTCCGCCAGCTTCGACCCGGTCACCGCCCCGACCGGCGGCTCCAGCCTTGCGTCCATCGGCAACGGCGACCTGCCCATGACGGTCGGCACCAGCGGCGCCACCAACGTCTACACGATCTCCTCCATCTCGAGTTCGGGCAACAACAGCAAAATCCTGACGATCAATGGCGACGTCACGCTCATCGTCAGTTCCAGCATCAGCCTGACCGGCAACTCCAGCATCTACATCGCCCCGGGCAGTTCGCTGAAGATCTACTGCGCCGGCTCGATTGACATCACCGGCAACGGCGTGGCCAACGGCGGCACGACCCAGGCCTCTCAGGCCCAGCCCAAGAATTTCCAGATCTGGGGCACGAGCACGACCAGCCAGTCGATTTCGATCAAGGGCAACGGCGCCTTCTCCGGGGTCGTCTACGCGCCCACGGCCAATGTCACGATCGCCGGCAACGGCGATGTCTCGGGCTCGGTCGTGGCCAACAACATCACCCTGAGCGGCAACGCGGCGTTCCACTACGACGAATCCCTCGCCGACTTCGGCGGCGGCAACCCCTACCGGGTCTCGCTCTGGGAGGAGCTGACCACGAACGCGCAGCGCAACACCTACGCCTCGGCTTTCACCAGCCACACGTTCTGAGCACCGAAGCTCCGCTGCGGTGCAGTCGGAAGTATCAGGGATCAAGCACCAGGATGGCCACGGGTGCCGGCGAGTCCAAGCTTGGCTCACGGGTCCGGGCTGACCTGTTCCTGTTACCTGATCCTTGGTCCCTGATACTTGGTCCCTGATACTTGATCCCTGTTACTTGATACTTCTCTCCATCTGCCTGTCGCCTTCGAGCAGGTAGAGGCCGGTCAGGTAGTTGTTCTCAAACATCTCCCCGACCCGCAGCTTGCCCTCGAAAGTCAGCGGCACGTCCATCAGCGGTTTCACGCCGTCGCCGACCATCCGCACGACCACCCACTCGTTGAGCCGCGGCATCACGCCGTAGCAGCACAGCATCGGGTCCTTCACGAGCAGGAACTCC
>DASZXO010000007.1:0-73875 GCA_035545835.1 Lacunisphaera sp. | reverse complement strand
CAGGTGTTGCGGCGCACGGCGGCGAGGACGCCGAGGGTGAGCCCCAGCGCGAGGGCGAGGGCGAGGGCGAGGCCGCCGAGCTCGAGCGAGACGGGCAGCTTGGCGGCGATGATCTCGTTGACCGTGCGGTTCGGATATTTGAACGACGGCCCGAGGTCCCCCCGCACGACATGGCCGAGATAGTCCAGGTACTGGCGCCAGAGGGGCTGGTCCAGGCCGTAGTGGGCCTCGAGGTGGCGCATGATCTCCGGCGGAATCGCCTTCTCTCCCGTGAACGGTCCGCCGGGGACGAAGCGCACCATGAAGAAGCTCGCCGTGATGATGACGAACAGCACGGGGATCGCCTGGAGCAGCCGACGCGCGACGAAGCGGAACATGGCTGGCGGAGAATCCGGAATCGCGCGGGCGGAAGCCAGAAGGAAAATCCGCCGCCGGCCGCGCTCACTTCGCCAGCATGGCGTCGCGGCGGGCCTTGAACTCGTTGCCGGGTTTCCACTCGGGCCAGGTGTCGCCGTTGGCGACGCGCAGGCCGACGCGCATGAGAAACTCGGTGTCCTGGGCCGCGCCCTCGAACGTCCAGCCCGGCTTCACCTCGTCGGTGACCTTGTGGTAGTCGTTCGCGATGTAATCGTTGATCATCTTCTCGCCGAAATCCGCGGGCTGGCCGATGAAGAGCTTGCCGGATTTTGGGTAGTACGAAGGCACGCCGACCTTCGCGAACTCGAAGTGGTCGCTGCGATAGTAGGATCCGCGTTCGGGGTGCGCCTCGGCGGTCATCGTGCGTCCCTGTTCCCTGGCGACCTCGATGCCGATGTCGTCCAGCGTCGAGGCGCCGAAACCGACCGTGGCCATGTCGCTCGTCGGGCCAAACTGGTTGGCGCCGTCCATGTTGATGTTCGCGAGGGTCTTCGCCAGCGGATAGAGCGGCTCCTGCGCGTAGTAGCGCGAGCCGAGGAGCCCTTTCTCCTCGGCAGTGACGGAGAGGAACAGGATGCTGCGCCTGGGCTTCGGGTCGTCGGGCAACGCGGCGAAAGCCTGCGCGAGCTCAAGCAGCACGGCCACGCCGGCGGCGTTGTCCGCCGCGCCATTGTAGATCTGGTCGCCCTCGAGGTTGGGATTGCGGCCGAGGTGGTCCCAGTGGGCGGAGTAGATCACGTACTCGTCGCGCAGCTTCGGGTCGCGGCCGGGCAGCAGGGCCACGACATTGCGCGAAGCGACATTGCGCAGGACGTTGTCGATCGAAAACGTCGCCTTGGCGCCGAGCTCGACCGGGGTGAAATCGCGGCGGGCCGCCGCGGCCTTGAGGGCGTCATAACTCTTGCCGGCGGCGGCGAAGACCTTGCGGGCGGCATCAAGGGTCAGCCAGCCCTGCATGCCGACATGGCCGGCGTTGAGGTCGGGTGAACTGATCTCGAAATTCTCGCGCGTGTTGCTGCCGACCAGCACGGCGAAGGGATACGCGGCCGGGATGGTCTCGTGCACGATGAGGCAGGCCGCCGCGCCCTTGGCGGCGGCGATCTCATACTTGTAGGTCCAGCGGCCGTAGTAGGTCATGGCCTTGCCCCCGAAAACCTTCGGGTCGAGCTGGCCGGTCGCCGGGTCGACGACGGGCGGATCGTTGATCAGCATGATGACCGTCTTGCCGCGCACATCGACGCCCTTGTAGTCGTCCCAGTTGTATTCCGGGGCCACGACGCCGTAGCCCACGAAGACTACGTCGGTGTCCTTGCCCTCGACGTGCGGCGTGATGCGGCTGGAGGGACCGATGAATTCGTTGATGTGCTCCATCGCCAGCTCGTGCCCGTCGATGTTGAACGACAGGGTCGGCTTGGAGGTGATGCCGACGAGCGGCACATTCTGGATGTAGGTGCCGTCGGGATTGCCGGGCGCGAGACCGAGCTTCTTGAACTCATTGACGAGGTAGGCGACGGTCTTGTCCTCGCCCGGCGTGCCGGGGGCGCGGCCCTCGAACTCGTCCGACGCGAGAACCTTCACCCGCGCGAGGATGCTCGCGGCGGAGATGGCGTGGGTGGGTTCGGCGGCGCGTGCGACGAGCGCGGCCCCGAGCAAACAGAGCAAGGCAGGCAGGCGGTGTTTCATAGGGGAGAAGAGCGGGATCAATCCTGCGCGGGGGCTGTCGAGCTGGCGAGGACGGAGTTCGCTTGGTGACCCGCCGGCGCTGATCCCGGCAGGGGCGCCGGGCTCAGGGTCCGGGCCCGACCTCGACGTCGCGGTAGAATCGCGTCCAGAGGCGGTCGGCGCGCCAGTGCCGCACCCGCGGCTGCTGCAGGTAATTCTGCGCGTTGAAATAGAGCGGAATCACCGGGGCCTCATCCAGCAGGAGCTTCTCGGCATGCCGGTAATCCGCGAGGCGCATTTCCGCCGGGCCGGCGCCGCCGGCATCGCCCACAAGTTGGTCGTACCCGGCGCTGCTCCAATGCGGGTAGTTGCCGGGATTCCCGGTCGTGAGCTGCGTGAAGGCATCCGACGCGCCGTTGAAGTCGGGGATCAGCGTCGCCAACGCGAGGTCGTAGTTGCCGGCGACCAGGGCGGCGAGATGGGTGCGCGCCTCGCGCTGGACGAGCGCAACCTCGATGCCAAGCTCCCGGCGCCAGGTGGCCTGGATGGCTTCGAGGGCCGGGTTGCCCACCCAGGTCGTCATTTCCAGCCGCGGGAATCCGCGGCCGTCAGGAAAGCCCGCCGCGCGCAGCAAGCGCCGCGCTTCCTCGCGGTTCTCCGCGATGGTCTCGGCGGGCTGATAGCCGCCCAGGCCCGGCGGTACGAACGAGTACGCCGGTTCCTGCCCGCCGCGCAGGACCTTGTCCACCAGCTCGCGCCGATCGAGGGCCAGGGCAAGCGCCCGGCGGACCTCGGCCCGGTCCAGCGGCGGGCGGCGGGTGTTCAGAGCCAGGTAGCGGGTCTCGAACAAGGGCACCGTGTGCAACACGGCCGGCTGCGCCTGGCGATAGCCGTCGAGCTTGCCGAACGGCACCGCCATGGTGACATCGAGCTGCCCGGCCCGGAACGCGCGCTCCTCCGCGTCACCGTTGTCGAAGGCGACGAAGCGAATCTCCCGGAGGTGGACCCGCGCGGCGTCATGATAGCGAGGATTGCGCGTGACCACGATTTCCCCGCCGGGCCGCCAGGCGCCGAGGAGAAAAGGACCGTTGCCCACGAACCGACCCGGCCGCGCCCAGCCGGTGGCGCGCTCGTCGATGCGCCCGAATCGTTCGATCGTGGCGCGCTCCACGGGGATCCACGGGCCGCTGGCCACCATGGCCGGAAAATCCGCGACGGGCTGCTCGAGGGTGAGTTCGAGCCGGCGGGCATCGAGGGCGCGGGCGCCCACCGCGGCAAAGTCCGGCACCCGGCCCTGGTAATACGCCGCGGCGTTCCGGAGCGGGAAAAACAGGGACGCTTTGGGCGCGGCCAGCTTCGGCGACAGCACCCGGCGGATCGAATAGACGAAGTCCGCAGCCGTGACGGGTTCGCCGTCCGACCAATGCGCATCGGGCCGAAGCTCGAAGGTGTAGGTGCGGCCGTCGGGCGAGACCTGCCACCGGGCGGCGACGGCTGGGCGCGGTCCGCCGCCGTCCGGCGCCGGGGCGAGCAACCCCTCGCTGAGGGCGCGGATGATGAAGAATTCGTCCGGCAGCGACGCGAGCTGCGGGTCGAGGGTCGCGGGTTCGTTGCGCTGGCTGATCCGCAGCACGTCGCGCGCGCCGCCGTCGCGTCGCGCGCAACCGAGCGCCAGCAACAACGCACCGCCGACCGCGATGAACCGCGCCAGGTGCCGCCTCATGGATGCTCCAGCCAGATGCCCTTGTACGGGTGGCGATCGAGCAGCGTCGGATGCCAGCCGTGCACCAGCGGCGACACCAGCCGGACGCTGGTGTAGTGGTAGATGGGAATGACGGGCAGCTCGCGCAGGAGAATGACCTCCGCGCGGCGCATCAGCTCGGACCGCGCCGCGGGCTCGGTGGCCCGGTCGGACGCGGTGAGGAGCGAATCGTATTCGGCGTTCTTCCAGCCGGTGTGGTTGTCGGTCGAATCGGAGCGAAAGAGGCCGAGGAACGTCTTGGGGTCGGCATAATCGGCCGCCCAGTCCGCGCGCATGACCGAGTAGTTCATCGTCCGCCGGTTCGCAAACAGCGTCGCCTGCTCCATGTTATCGATCCGGACGTCGACGCCGAGTTCGCGCCGCCACATCTCCTGGATGGCCTCCGCGATGGCGCGATGGTTGCCCGAGCTGTTGATCATGATCTCAAGGGTGGGCAGGCCCTGGCCACCGGGATAGCCGGCCTCGGCCAGCAGGCGCCGGGCTTCATTGAGATCACGGTGCAGCGTTGCCGGAGGCGTGTAGCCGCCAATGCCCGGCGGCGTGAGCGAGGCGGCCGGCTGCTGGCCGCCGCGGGTGATCTTCTCCACGATGGCGGTCCGATCGATCGCGAGCGCCAGCGCCTGCCGGACCTGCACGTGGTCCAGGCCGGGCCGCGTGGTGTTCAGGCGATAGAAGTAGGTGTCGAGGAACGGGGCGATCTGGAGCACGCCGGGCGAGTCGTGCTTGTAAGCGTCGACCTTGCCCACGGGCAGCGCCTCCGTGATATGCAGCTGGCCCGCGCGGAACGCGCGCTCCTCGCTGTCGACATCCGCCGCCGGCTTGAAGCGAATCGACTGCAGGCGGACCGCCGCGGCATCCCAGTAGGTCGGCGATTTTTCCACCGCGATCACCTCGCCGCGCCGCCAGTCCTTCAGCACGAACGGCCCGTTGCCGACGAGGCTGCCGGGCCGGGTCCAGGGATTGCCGCGCCGCCACGGCGAACCGGTCTTTTCGAGCGCGGCCAGCTTGACCGGATACCATGCCGGATGCGTGAGCAGCGAGACGAAGTACGGCGCCGGATGCGCCAGCTCGAAACGGACCGTGCGGGCGTCGGGCGTGCTGACGCCGACCTGCGCGAAATCAGCCAGCTTGCCCTGGTTGAAGGCCTCGGCGTTCTTCAGGACGTACAGCATCGTCGCATAGTCGGCGCCCAGGGAGGGCGTGAGCATCCGGCGGACCCCGTCGGCGAAATCCCGGGCCGTCACGGGCGTGCCGTCGGACCAGCGGGCGTTGGCGCGCAGGTGGAACGTGTAGGCCAGGCCGTCGGCATCGGCCTCCCAGGATTCGGCGACGCCCGGGACCGGGTGCAGGTCGACGGGATCCTCGGCGACGAGCCCCTCGAACAGCGTCGAGACCACGTTGATCTCGGGCAGGCCCGTGATCAGGTGGGGATCGAGGTCGGAGGGATCGGCGCTCAATCCGCGCAGCAGCACCTGGTCGCGTGCGGCGCGGTCGGCTTCGCTCTCGCGTCGGGCGCAGCCGGGTTGAACGGCCGCAAGAAGGCACAACCCGGCACCGAGAAGGGGGAGGAGACTGCGCCGGATGGCGGCCTTTTTGTTGCGCATTTTTGCGCCTTGGGGCGGCTAGATTTTCCGGATCAATGCGACGGCATGCGCGGCGATCGCCCGGCCGCAGCCGATGTCGTCGGAGCCCTCATTCGTCGTGGCTTTCACCCCGATGGCATCGGCGGGCAGGCCCGTCGACCGGGCCAGCGCGGCCTTCATTTCGCCGAGGCGCGGGGCGACCTTCGGCTTCTCCGCGATCAGGGTCGCGTCGACGTTCACCGGCGCCCAGCCGAGATCCTTCAACCTGGCGACGACGGTGCGCAGCAGCGCCTGGGAGTCGGCGTCCTGATAGGCGGGGTCGGTGTTGGGGAATTGGTGGCCAATGTCCGGCAGGCCGGCGGCGCCGAGCAAGGCGTCGCAAATCGCGTGCGTGAGGGCGTCGGCGTCGGAGTGGCCGGCGAGGCCGAAGTCCGCGTCAAAGGTCACGCCGCCGAGCACGAGTTTCCGGCCGGGCGCCGTGCGATGGATGTCGTAGCCGTGGCCGATCCGCACGTTCATGGTTCCTCCCGGGCGCGCAGGAACTCCAGATAGGGCAGGTCCGCCGGCGTGGTGAGCTTGGGATTGGCATGCGGGTTCTCGAGCAATGCGACCGGGTGCTGGAGCAGCTCGACGGCGGCCGCGTCGTCGGTGACGGCCAGCTTGCGTTCCGCCACGCGGGCGTACGCGCGGCAGATCAGGCGCCGGTGGAAAACCTGCGGCGTCTCCATGGCCCACAAATTCCGGCGGTCGAGCGTGCGCAGGCGGCCTTCGCCACGGTGCTCCTTCACCGTGTCCGTGACGCGATGCGCGAGAACGACGGCCCCCTCGCGGCGGACGATCTTGTAGAGCGCGACCAGTTGCTCGACGCGGACCAGCGGGCGCGCGCAGTCGTGGATGAAGACGTGGTCCACATCATCGGGCAGCTCGGCCAGCGCCGCCGCGACGGAGTCCTGGCGCTCGCGTCCGCCGGGCACGAACAGCGTCGGGGTGGGGGCATAGGCCGACAACTCGACCATCTGCGCCTGGTCGCGGTACGTGACGATGAAGAAGTCCACGACGCCGCTGCGGTAGAACGTGGCGGCGGAATGAGCGAAGACCGGTTTGCCCCCGAGCGGGGCCAGGATCTTGTCGGGCACGGTGCCATCCATGCGGCGGCTGCTCCCGGCGGCGAGGAGGATGGCGGCGGTACGGCTCACGAAAGGGGAGAGTTGGGAGCTGGGGTCGGGCGGCGGATGACTCAGGCGCCATTCAGTTCCGCAAGCAGGGCGCGGGCGGCGGCGGCGGGGTCGGCGGCCTTGAGGATGGGACGACCGACGACAATGTAACTCGCGCCGGCCCGGGCGGCATCGGCGGGGGACATCACGCGTTTCTGGTCGTCACCGCCGGGTTCGTTGGCGGGGCGGATGCCAGGCGTGACGAGCTGCATGTCGGCCGGCAGGCGGCCGCGCAGGAGGGCGACCTCAAGGGGGGAGCACACCAGCCCGCGCAAGCCGGCGCCGGCCGCGAGCTGGCCAAGCCGGGCCACCTGCTCAGGCGTGGTGGAGGTCACGCCGATTTCCCGCAGGCCGGCATCGTCGGTCGAGGTCAGGACGGTCACGCCGAGGAGGAGCAGGCGGGGATTGTGCCGCTGTTGGGCGGCCAGCGCGGCGCGCATCATCTCGCCGCCGCCCGAGGTGTGCAGCGTCAGCATCCGGATCGGCAGCGGGGCCAGGGATTCGACGGCCCGGGCCACGGTGTTCGGGATGTCGTGCAGCTTCAGGTCGAGGAAGATGTCGAAGCCCAGGCCGGCGACCTCGCGCACGTAGTTCGGCCCGTAGGCGGTGAACATCTGCAGGCCGATCTTCACCCAGCGCAACTGGCCGCGCAGCTGGCGCAGGAGCGGGGCGGCCTCTTCGCGGGTGGGGACGTCGAGGGCGAGGATCAGGTCGCAGGGCATCGGGGGAATCATTAATGAACACTAATGCACCGTTATCAAAGAGAGAAATTGGGCTAGGATGCCCGGTCATTCTCGTGCATGAGTGAGGGCAGTTCATGGAGCGCTCGATCTTCAGCCCGGCCAAGTTGAACCTGTTCCTCGCCATCACCGGACGGCGGGCCGACGGGTTCCACGACCTCGTGTCGGTGGCGGCCCCGCTGGATTTGGGCGACGAGCTTGCCGCTCGAGGTGGGGAGCGGCGAGGCGGGAGCCAGTTCAGCCTGGAATGCGATGACCCGTCGATCCCGGCCGGCGCGGACAACCTCGTGTTGCGCGCGGCGGACGCCTTTGCGACGGCGACGGGCTGGCGCGAGGCGGTGCATTTCCAGCTGACGAAGCGCATTCCCGCCGGCGCGGGTCTCGGTGGCGGCAGCAGCAACGCGGTGGCGGCCCTGCGGCTGCTGAACGAGCTGGCGGGCCGGCCCCTTGGGCCCGAGGCGCTCGCCGGGCTTGCCGCCGGGCTCGGCTCCGATTGCGCGCTGTTCCTCGCGAACGCCCCCGTGGTCATGCGCGGCCGCGGCGAGCACGTGACCCCGCTCCCGCCGGCGGCCGCGGCGCGCTTGCGCGGCCGGCGCGTCTTGCTGCTCAAGCCGGCTTTTTCCATCAGCACGGCCTGGGCGTACGGCCGGATGGCGGCGACGGGAACCGGTTACCGGCCGCCGGCGGAGGCGGAGGCGCACCTCGCCGCGTGGCTCGGCGGCGCCGGGCCGGCCGAGGAGCTGCTCGCGAACGACATGGAGGAAGTGGCGTTCGACAAGTTTGTCGCGCTGCCGGTGCTGCTCGCCGCCCTGCGGCGGGATTTCGGGCTCGCGCCGCGGATGAGCGGCAGCGGCAGCGCGTGCTATGCGCTGCTGCGTGACGATTGCGTGACAGCGCCGATCAGCGCCTTCATCCGGGCGGGCTGGGGCCCGGCGGCCTTCGTCCGGGAGGCGCGCCTCGCCTGAGTTCCGCATTGACCGCTACGCGCGTCGGTTTGTTTACTGGCGGAGCACTCCGCCCCATGGATTCCAACGCCAAGCGTGAAATCACCATCCAGGGCATCGCCGCTTCGAAGGGGATCGCCTACGGCCAGGTGTTTTTGTACCTGCAGAGCGAGCTGGAGATCCCGCGTTACACCGTCGACCCCGACAAGCGCGTGGCCGAGGTCGCGCGCTTCGAGCAGGCGCTGATCGTCACGCGCCAGCAGATCTCGCAGATCAAGGCGCAGGTGTCGAAGAACCTGAGCGAGGAGGAAGGGCTGATCTTCGACGCGCACCAGATGGTGCTCGAGGACCAGGCGCTCATCGGCGAGACGATCCGCGATTTCCAGAAGACCGGGCTGAACATCGAGACGTGCTTCAATGCCGTCGCCGACCGCTACATCCAGGCTTTCGCCGAGATCGACGACGAATACCTGCGCGAACGCGCGGCGGACATCCGGGACGTCACGAAGCGCGTGCTGCACATCCTGCTCGGCCAGACGGCGAACAGCCTGACGCAGCTGGTCGACCAGCGCATCATCGTGGCCCAGGACATCTCGCCCTCGGAGGCGGCGGGCATCGACCGCAGCGCCGCCCTGGCCATCGTCACCGACGCCGGCAGCCACACCAGCCACGCCGTGATCGTGGCGCGCTCGATGAAGATTCCCGCCGTCGTGGGCGCCCGCGACCTGACGACCCGGCTGAAGAACGGCGACTGGCTGCTCGTCGACGGCTACGACGGCGCGGTCGTCATCAACCCGACGGAGCAGACCTTGTTCCGTTACGGCCGGATCCAGAAGGCCAAGGCCTCGTTCGAGTCCCACCTGATGTCGGTGAACGAGCTGGCGGCCGAGACGCAGGACGGCGTGACGATCAGCCTGCGCGCCAACATCGAGAAGCCGGACGAGGTCGACCTGGTGAAGCAATACCGCGGCGCCGGCGTCGGCCTGTACCGGACGGAGTACCTTTTCCTCAGCTCCAGCCAGCTCCCGACCGAGGACCAGCAATACGCGGCCTACCGCGAGATCGTGACCGGGCTCGCGCCGGCGCCGGTGACGATCCGTACGCTCGACGTCGGCGGCGACAAGCCGCTGCCGGGCGACCCGCACCTGATCGGCCCGGAGGCCAACCCGTTCATGGGTCTGCGCGCCATCCGGATGTGCCTGGAAAACGCCGAGATGTTCAAGACGCAGCTGCGCGCCATCCTGCGCGTCAGCGTGCACGGGCCGGTGGAGCTGATGTACCCGATGATCAGCGGCACGGAGGAGCTCGACCGCGCCAACGCCCTCCTCAATGAGGCGCGCGCCGAGCTGAGCGCGCGCGGGCAGGCCTTCGACACCAAGCTGCGCGTCGGCACGATGATCGAGATCCCGAGCGCCGCCGTGGCCAGCGACCTGCTCGCGACGAAGTGCGACTTCTTCAGCATCGGCACGAACGACCTCATCCAGTACCTGCTGGCCATCGACCGCGGCAACAACCGCATCGCGCACCTCTACGACCCGTCGCACCCGGCGGTGCTGCGGATGCTCAAGCTCATCGTCGACGCCGGCCACGCACGGAACATCAAGGTCAGCGTCTGCGGCGAAATGGCCGGTGACCCGATCTATGTTCCCCTGCTCCTCGGCCTGGGGGTCGACGAGCTGAGCATGACCCCGACGCTCCTGCCGGCCGCGAAATACGTCATCCGCGCCATGAAGCTCGCCGACGCGAAGAACCTCGCCGCCGAGGCGCTGGCCCAGACGGATCCCAAGCAGACCTACGCGATGATCGAGGCGTTCTACAAGGAACGCGTCAAGGTGGAGTGATCACTTGCCCGGCTTGACGCCGCTGGCGAGGAGCGTCTCGAAGTAGGGCTCGTGCGCCTCGCGCGACACGGTGGTGACGTCGACCTGGGCGAAGCCGGCCGCCTTGAGAAACCCGTGCAGGGCATTGAGCTTGAAGCCGAGCCACAGGTCGCCGTACAGCTCGCGGGCCTTGTCGAAGGCATGTTCCTTGAGGTCGAGGACGAGGAGCTGGCCGCCGGGGCGGACGATGCGGAACGCCTCGTTCACGGCCGTCTGCGGGTGGTTGGCGTGGTGCAGCGCCTGGGACAGGATGGCGAGGTCGACCGAGGCGTCGGGTAGCGGGACCTGCTCGATGTCGCCAAGCTTGTAGGCGAGGTTGGCGAGGCCGTTCTTCTTCGCCAGCTCGGTGCCGACCTCGACCATCTTGGGCGAGTTGTCGATGCACCAGACGCGCTCGGCGCGACGGGCGAGCAACTGTGAAATCAGGCCCTCGCCGGCCCCGAGATCGGCCACCGTGATGGCGGGCACGAGCCGGAGGGCGAGGTGGCCGATGGCCTCCCACGAGCGGCCCGGGCAGTGCTGGCGGCCCAGGCGGCCGGCGATGAGGTTGAAATACTGTTCGGAAACCTGGCGGCGCTTCTGCAGGCAGCGCTCCAGGTTGGCGCGATCGTCGGCCACCTCGGGAAGGTCTTCGACGGCGTCGCAGGCGGCCTGGACCAGCGCCCGCGTGCGGGCCGGCAGCTCCGGTCGCAGCGAATAGAAGGCCTTCTTCCCGTCGCGCCGGTCCTGGACGAAGCCGGCCTGCCGCAGCAGCGCGAGCTGGGACGAGATGCGCGACTGGGCCATGCCGAGGATCTCCTGGAGCTCATTGACCGAGAGTTCCTCCCGCAGCAGCAGGCTCAGGATGCGCAGCCGCGTGGAATCCGACAGGACCTTCAGGTTTTCCCAGGATGCGTTCACAGGCCCGAGATTACTGGACGGAATCGGGCGGCATGACAAGCGCGTGGAAAAACCCGCGGGCGCACCGGCCGCCCGGGCCGACGCCGGGAGGCGCGGGGCTCAGCCCTGCTTCGCGTCGATGTAACGCATGATGCCGGCGACCTGGAACTCGTGATGGGTGGTCCCGATCTTGAGCTTCACGTGTTCGCCGACCTTCTTCCCGATGAGCGCCTGGCCGAGGGGTGTCTTGTAGGCGATGCGATGGTTGTCCGGGTCGCTGTCCCAGGCGCCGAGCACCGAGTAGCGGACGGCCTTGCCATTGGAGACATCGCGCAGGTCGACGACCGTCCCGACGCTGATGGCATCGGTGCCGGCCTCGTTGAAGTCGGTGATCCGGGCCCGGGCGAGGTCGCGCTCAAGCTGCGCCTTCTGGCCCATGAGGACCGACTGGTCCTGCTTGGCCATCTTGAACTCGGAATTCTCCTTGAGGTCGCCGTGCTCGCGGGCGGCGGCGATGGCGCGGGAATTCTCGGGGATGCGCTTGGTGACGATCTCCTCGTACTCGACGCGCTTGCGCTCGTAGCTCTCGCGGGACACGAGCAGCTGTTCATCCTTCAGCTCGGCGTCGCCCGAGACGAGCGACTGGAGCGAGGGGAAGAGCTTGATGAAGCGCGCGAGCAGCGACTTCTTGGTCAGCTCCTCGAAGCCCTGGTTGAGCAGCAGGCTGTTCGCCAGGTCGCGGGCCGTCTCGGTGTCGGCGGTGGACAGCAGGTCGGAGATGAGCTCCGGGTCGTCGCTGAGCACCTCGCCCAGCGGGATGCGGCGCGTGCCGGCGGACTGGAGGGCCTCGTAGTCGATGGCGAAGAAGATCGCGCCGAGCAGGCGGGGCGTGACGAGCTCGTTGAGGAGCTTGGAGAATTTCTTCGAATGGCGGTTCTTGATGATCCACATGAGCACCGGCGCGCGGAGGTTCTGCTCCGTCTTCCAGCGCTTGAGCACGGCGGCGAGCTCCTCGGCCTGGCCGTTTTCCATGAGGAAATTGATGCACTCGGTGGTGAACTTGCCCTGCGAGGTCTTGAGGAGGGCGAACAGGATCTCGCGCCACTCGAGGGGGTGGGTTTCCTTGATCAGGTCGAGAAAGCGCGTCTGGAAATGGACCGGGATCTTCTCGGCGATGGCGGAGAGGCCGCGGACCTCCTTGATGAGCTCGGGCTGGGTGGGCGAGACATTCGCGAGGTCGTGGCCGAGGATGCGCGCGAGCTCGTCGCGGACGA
Source organism: Lacunisphaera sp. (assembly GCA_035545835.1). GTDB lineage: Bacteria > Verrucomicrobiota > Verrucomicrobiia > Opitutales > Opitutaceae > Lacunisphaera. Next base: position 61,520 of record DASZXO010000007.1, on the reverse strand, counting down.
AGGCGCCATACAGGCGCTCGGAGGCGTCAAGCTGGTTGCTGTCGCGCACGGCCTCGGTGATGCCGTTGAGCACCTGCGAGAGGGAACCCTTGGCCTCGTCCTTGATCGAGGCGGCCAGGAGGTCCTCGGCGAGCGCGATGCGGCGCCGGGCGGAGCGGGTGTTGGAGAACTCCTCCATGATCTCGGACTCGGCCGAGACGGGCTCGTCGCGCACGATGTAGGCCTCGGTCTTCTTGGCCGGGACGCCGACGCGCGGGTCCTTGATCAGCTGCTTCTTCACGTTGGCGAACCAGCGCTTGAATTTCTCCTCGCCGACCACCTGGCTCAGGACGATCTCGAGCTCGATGGCGCTGGCGGCCTTGTTCGGGTAGGCGGAGAGGGTGTCAATGACGAGCTGGACCGGGTCGTCCTCGATGAGCTCCTTGACCTTGGCGGGCTCGGTTTCCTTGCGGGCGAGGATGTGCTTGGGCGACAGGACATCGAGGCTGCCGACGCAGAACGCCGGGTCCATGCGGTGGCCCTTCTTGCCCTTGAAATCGATGACGAGCTTGTTATCGGCTTCGTCGAACTCCTTGATCTGCCCGAAACCCCAGCTGCGGTGGACCACGAAGGCGCCGGGTTCCATCGCCTCCAACTTGGCCTTGGACGCCTTCAAGGCGGGGTGTTTGGCGACGGTTGCGGCAATGGCTTCGGAATTCATATTTGCGTGCAAAATGAGTGAACCGATTAGTAGAGGGGACAATGCAGCGTGATGTCAAACAGGGTTTGGAAAGTGACCGGAACGCGGGCGAAAACGCTCGCAGTGGGTGGGTTGCGGCGGTGTTCCTGACCGAGCGGTGGCTGGCGCGCGCCGACCGCGTGGACACGTTGCTGGAAGGACTTCCGACAGCCCTGGCCGGCCAGGAACGCGCGCGTGCGCAGCATCTCTTTTTCGGGGTGGTGCGCTGGTGGAGCCGGATCGAGGCGGCGATGGGCGGGCTGATGGCGCGCCCGCCGCGCACCAAGGTACGGGCGGTGCTGGCCGTCGCCGGGTTCGAATTGTTGGAGGGCGGCCCGGGCCTGTTGGCCAAGGTGATCCATCATGCCGTCGAGCGCGCCAAATCGGTCGCGAGTCCCAAGGAAGCCGGCCTGGTCAATGCGGTGTTGCGCAAGCTGGCCGCGCGGCTGGCCGAACCTCCGGACACCCTTGCCGCGGAGCTGGCGCATCCGGCATGGCTGGTGGAGCGATGGATCGGGCAATTCGGGGCAGCGGCCACGCGCGCTTTGTTGGAGTGGAACCAGGACCCGGCCGCGGTGTTTGCCCGGTGGCGCGGCGAGGAGGCGCCGCCGGAATTCCTGGCGCCCACCGGGTGGCAGGGGTTCCACGAGGTGAAGGCGGGGCATTGGGCGGAGATTCGCCGCCTCGCGGCCGACGGTGCGCTTTACCTGCAGGACCCTTCGACCCGGCTGGCGGTCGAGGTGCTCGCGCCCCAGGCGGGCGAACTCATCCTCGACGCCTGCGCCGCGCCCGGCGGCAAGGCCCTGCAAATCGCCGATCTCATGAGGACGGGCCGGCTGGTGGCGCTCGACCTGCCGGCCAGCCCGGGCGAGACCGACAAGCGGCTGGGACGACTGAAGGAGAACCTCGCGCACGCGCCGCAGGGCATCGAGGTGGCCTTGGTCGAGGCCGACTTGGTGAAGGTCGGGACGGCATTTTACCGCAACTTGAACCTGCCGGAGGCCTATGACGCCGTCCTGGTGGATGCGCCGTGTTCCAACACGGGCGTGATGCGGCATCGCGTCGATGTGAAATGGCGGCTGCAGGCGGGGGATTTCGCCCGGCACGCCGGGCAGCAGCTGCAGATGCTCGAAGCGGCGGCCCGCCTGGTGAAGCCCGGCGGCCGGCTTGTCTACAGCACCTGCAGCATCGACGCGGAGGAGAACGACGGGGTGAGCCGCCGGTTCCTGGCGTCCCCGGCGGGCGCCGCCTGGCGGCTGGAGCGCAGCGTGCAGGCTTTCCCGTGGGTCGACCGGCACGATGGCGCCGGGGTGTTCCGGTTTCGGCGCGCGTAGTCGCCTTGGGACGGCGGCTGGAAACAGTCCCGTGGAATTGGAACGAACGTGTTCGCTAGATTCCGCGCATGTCCGATCCCCGCATCCGTGGAACCCTTCGCCGCCGCGACCTGCTCATGGGCATCGCGGGCGTTTTCCTGTTCGTGGCATTGGGACTGGCCGCGCTGACAAGGGCGGCTCCGACCGGCTGGCGGCTCGATGCCGTCTGCTCCGGGCGAATCCTGGTGCGCCACGCGATTGTCGGCGGTCTGATGCTGCTGGGGCCGCTGGGGGCGGAGCTGTTGCTGACGGATTGAGGCTCCGCGCCAATCACGGGACCAGCGAGAACACCGGCACCTCGATGTCGGTCTCCTTCGAACCGGTGATGAACGTGTAGGTGATCTTGGCCGCGGAATTGACCAGGGCGGCGTACCGGTCGAAGGTCCACTTGTCGACCGACTCGCCATTGATCCGGACGCAGAGGTCGCCCTCCTGGACGGCCAGCCCGGCGGTGGGGGTCTGCGGAATCACCGTCAGGACCCGCCAGTAGACGGGCGAGCGCGCAAAGGCCAGGCCCGTGCTGAGGCGCGGGCCCATCGTGACCGCTCCGTCGGTGTGGCGCACGAACGTCACCTGCCGGTGCCGCTGGTCGAACGTGATGGTGAAATTCCGCAGGAACTCGCCCCCGAGCGACGAAAGCTCGTCCGAGAGATCGACGATCGGTTGTTCAATGACCTGGCTGCCGACGAGCACGTTCTGGCTGAGGCGGCCGGTGAGCTGCTGGCGATCGCCCTGCAGCGAGGAGATGAGCGTGCCGGGGCGCGGCCCGCTGGCGAATCGCGGGTGCAAGCCGGTGGGATTGAGGCTCAGGCTGCCGTCGCTGCCGGTGTCGATCAGCACGATGAACGACTCGGTGCCCATCTGGACCGGGATGAGCGGCGTGTTCCGCTCGCCATTGAACGGGATGACGGTGGTGCGCGGCTCCGGCTTGGGCGGCGGCGCAAACGCCGGCGATGGCGCGATGATCATCCGCTCACCCGGATAATCGAGCGTGAGGAGCGTGTTGCGAAAAAGCGGAAAACCGAGGATGCCGTCAATCGGGACCCCGAGGTGGTTCGACAGGCTGGAAAGGTCATGGACCAGGGCCGGCACGCGCTCGAACGTGGCCTCGCCCAGGGTGACGGTCTTGAGCGTGACCGGGTCGAGCTCGATCTGGCCGCCGTTGGCGGAGCGCACCGCCACCTTGGGCGGGGGTGGTCCCTTCATCTTGATCGCGAACCGCCGGGCGAGTTCGGGTGTGACCAGCGTGGCGGTCGAGCCGGTGTCGACGATGAAGCGGTACACGTGCCCGTCCTCGGCTTTCGATTCGATGACGAAGAAATTGGAGATGATGTGCGCCGGAAGGGTGGCCGCATTGGTCTCGAGGTAGGTCCGGCCGGGGCTCCGGCGCGGCGCCAGGGCGCAGCCGCTGACGAACAGCAACAGGCCCGCCAGCACGCCGACGGCCCAGGCAAGCCGATGGCGGTCACAGGCGGGCTGGTTGGGAAGCGGGCGGGAAGGGCGCACGTGTTGGAAAGGTGCCCACGCTGAAGGGAAAGACGCTGGCGCGCAAAGCCTGTTTCGGCCGGCCGCCACGCCGCCGACAACCGGCGCCGGACTACTTTCCCGCGAGGGCGGCCTGCATCTTCTTCGGCAGCCGGGCCACGACGAGGCTGTACGACCGGCGGATCCGGGCCTGCAGGTCCGTCTCCGCCAGGACCGCGGGATCGTCCACGCGCACCCACATCCGCCGGGCGAAGTAGGGTGCTTGTCCGATCCCCTCGATCGCGGTCAATTCATCGAACTCGGCGGGCGAGCATTTGAATACGACGCCATCCATCAGGTCACCATCGAGACCAATGAGGAAAAAGACCTTGCCCGCCACCTTGAAGACCAGGCTGCCCCATTGGGCCGCGACGGTGGCGCGCGGCAAGGAGAGCGCAAAGGCCTTCAGGCGATCGAGGCGCATGGGGCACAAGTGGCCGGCGCCGGGCGGGAGCGGCGATTCCCGCCTGGCCGGCTAGAGCGAATACGGCAGTGGGAAGCGGCTGGTGAGGGCAACGACCTTTTCCTTCGTGGCCGCAAGGACGGAAGCCTCGGCCGGGGTGCCGATGGCCACCAGCACGCCGTCGATAAGCCCGGCAATCTCCTCCATCTCCGCCTCCTTCAAACCGCGCGTCGTCATCGCCGGCGAACCGAGGCGGATGCCCGAGGCCTGGAACGGCGAGCGCGTCTCGAACGGCACGGTGTTCTTGTTGCAGGTGATGTTGGCCTTATCGAGCGTCTCCTGCGCGACCTTGCCGGTGAGTTCGGGGAGCTTGGCCCGGAGGTCGACCAGCATGAGGTGGTTGTCGGTGCCGCCGGAGACGATCTTGTAGCCGCGCGTCATCATGCCCGCGGCCAGCGCCTTGGCGTTCCGGATCACTTGGGCGCTGTATTCCTTGAACTCCGGCTTGAGGCACTCGCCGAAACAAACCGCCTTCGCGGCGATCACGTGCATCAACGGGCCGCCCTGGCCGCCCGGGAAAACGGCGGAGTCGATGGCCTTGGCGTGGGCCGCCTTGCACATCGTCAGTCCGCCGCGGGGGCCGCGCAGGGTCTTGTGCGTCGTCGTGGTGACGAAATCGGCGTGCGGGAACGGCGACGGGTGATGGCCCGAGGCAACCAGGCCCGCGATGTGCGCGATGTCCGCGAACAGGAATGCGCCCACGCTGCGGGCAATCTCGCCCATCTTGGCGAAATCAATGATCCGCGAATAGGCGGAGGCGCCGACGGTGATCATCTTCGGTTTCTCGCGCTGCGCGATCGCGGCGAGCTCGTCATAGTCGATCAGCCCGCTGTCCTCGCGCACGCCGTACTGCACGAACTGGTAGAGCTTGCCGGAGAAATTGGCGGGGTTGCCGTGGGTGAGGTGCCCGCCGTGGCTGAGGTTCATGCCGAGGATCTTGTCGCCCGGCGACAGCACGGCGGTGTAGACGGCGAAGTTGGCCTGGGAGCCGGAGTGCGGCTGCACGTTCGCGTGCTCGGCCTGGAAGATCTGCTTCGCGCGTTCGATGGCGAGGAGTTCCACCCGGTCGACAAACTCGCAGCCGCCATACCACCGCCTGGCTGGGTAGCCCTCGGCATACTTGTTGGTCAGCACGCTGCCCTGCGCCGCCATGACGGCCGGGTACGTGAAATTTTCCGAGGCAATCAGCTCGATATGGTGCGCCTGGCGGTTGAACTCGCCCTGGATGGCGGCATAGACGGCCGGATCGAGTTGAGGGAGCGGAGTGGCGTTGAGGGACATGGCAGGAGGGCAACGGGAGCGGGGGAGTGGGGAAAGATTATTTTTGGGGCACAAGTGTCCTAAGGAACCCCAGCAGGCTGGGGATGGCCTCGACCATCTCGTCGCGACAGGCCTCGTAGGTCGCGAGCGAGCCGCCGTAGGGATCCACGATTTCCTTGGGCGCGGGCGGCGGCATGAATTCGCGCAGCAAATAGAGATGGGCCGGCACCGGCGTGGCCTTGAACTGGATGATGGCCCGGTGCGACTCGGTCATGCCGAAGACCACGAGCGCCTGGTTGAGCAGCTCCTGCGTGACCGGACGGCTGCGGTGGCCGCTGATGTCGATGCCCGCCTTCTTCAGGGCGATGACCGAGTTTTCCGACACGGGCTCGCCCGCCCGGGTCGCAACCCCGGCGGATACCACCTTGAGCCCGGCCAGCGGCGCCGGCTGTCCGGCCAGCGCGTGGCGCAGAAGGCCCTCGGCCATCGGGCTGCGGCAGATGTTGCCGGTGCAGACGACGAGGATGTGGCCGGGATCGGGCATGGGAAGGTGACCAGTAAGGGCGAGGCGGCCGGTGAGCCAAGACCGGAAAATGCACCATGCCCGCCGGATCCCGGCCGTCAAATCACGGGCGCAGGGCCTGGAGCGCTCGGTGCAGGCCGGCGGCTCGCTGGAGGACGCGGTCGACGAGCGGCGTTTCCCTGGCCTTGTCGGCCTTGGCCGCGGTCGGATCGGGCCCGGCCGGCGGTTCGGCATCGTGGTCGCCGCGGTTGAAGTCCGCGACCAGCGAGGCCTCGTCGTAGCGCTCCTTGACGACCTTGCCCGAGATCAACGTCGCGATGGGCGTGCCGGCATCGGCGGCCTCGTAAGCCCGGCGGTCCGAGGCGGGCTCGGTCTGGACCACAACCCCGGGCGCGGGCAGCGAGCCGGGCGCACCGAGCGTCACCGCGCCGGATTGGGCGACCACCGTTGCGACCGGAGGCGGCGTCATCGGGCTGACGAGCACGAACAACTCGGCGGTGCGCGGCCGCGCCGCGAGCCAGGCGCGCAGTTCCCGGGCCGCGTCCTCGCCGCCGGCGGGATAGCGGAGATCCAGCACCAGGGCGCCGGGTGGCAGGTCGCGCAGGTCCGCAGTCCCATGGACGCGCACATAAGCCTGTCCGGATCCGAGATCGACCGGTGCGGCCGCCCGGGCCAGGCTGGCGATGAGGAGGAAGAGGACGAGGACGGGCGTTTTCAAGGGCGCTGGAGTTGCCGCGCACCGATGTCGCGGCGGTAATACTTGGACGCACACTGGATGCTTTCGCAAGCGGCGTACGCCCGGGCCGCGGCCTCGGCCAGCGTGGCGCCCAGGGAAGTCACGCCCAGCACGCGGCCGCCCTGGGTCACGAACTGCCCCGCGTCATTCCGCGCGGTGCCCGCGTGGAGGATCGCGGTCTGCGGAGGCAAGGAGGCCGGCAGGGTGATGACGTCGCCTTTGGGATAACTCCCGGGGTAGCCCTGGGCGGCGACGACGACGCAAAGCGCATAATCGGGTTTCACCTCCAGTCGGAACCCGCCGAGCTTCCGCTGCGTGGCGGCCCAAAGCAACTCGAGCAAGTCGGTCTGGAGCCGCGGCAGGACCACCTGCGTCTCGGGGTCGCCGAAACGCGCGTTGTATTCAATGACGTGGGGGCCCGTCGCCGTGAGCATGAGGCCGATGAAGAGCGTGCCGCAGAAATCCAGGCCCTCGGCGGCAATCGCGTGCACCGAGGGGCGGACGATTTCATCCTCCACCCGCCGCATCATCGCGGGGGTGACGACCTCGGCCGGCGAATAGGCGCCCATGCCGCCGGTGTTGGGGCCGGTGTCGCCGTCACCGACGCGCTTGTGATCCTGCGACACGGGCAGGATGACATAGTCGCGACCCGAGACCACGACCAGGATCGAGGTCTCCTCGCCGGCCAGGCAGTCCTCAATGAGAATCTGGCTGCCGGCCGAGCCGAACTTGTTCCCGGCGAGCATGTCCCGCACCGCGGCCGCGGCCTCGGGCATCGTCTGCGCGACAATGACGCCCTTGCCCGCCGCAAGCCCGTCGGCCTTGATGACGATCGGCGCGACTTTGGCTTTCAGGTAGGCGAGAGCCGCGGGCACGTCATGGAAAATGCCGGCGGGCGCGGTGGGAATCCGGTGTTTCAGCAGGATCTGCTTCGTGAAGACTTTCGATGCTTCCAGGCGGGCGCCGGCGGCCTTCGGGCCATAGACGGGAATGCCGGCGGCGATCAGCCGGTCGGCCAGGCCGAGCGCCAGCGGCACCTCCGGCCCGACGACGACGAACTCCACTTTCTCGCGCCGGGCCAGATCCACGAGGCCGGCGAGGTGGTCGACCGGGACGGGAAAGCAGGGGGCGTCCTGGGCAATCCCGGCGTTGCCCGGCGCGCAAAGCACCCGGGGTCGGGCGGGCGAGGCGGCGAGCGCGCGGACGAGTGCGTGTTCGCGTCCACCCGAGCCGACGACGAGGACGGAAGAAGGGAGGGACATGCGCGCCTAGGTTCTAGGTTCCGGCCCCCGGGGGAAGCATAATTGTCCTTCCGCCGGCCCTATGACCCGCGCCTGCGGCGCAGTCCCCGGCTCAGAGCACCTGGAGCGTCTTGCGGTAGAAGCGGACGACCTCCTCGGGATCATCGGTGAAGAGGATGTAGTCGGAGATCCAGCCCGGTGCGCGCCTGGTGTTGATCATGTGGCGGACCTGCTTGCGGAGGTCGCCCCAGAACTTGGAATTGAAGAACACATACGGGACGCGCGGGCGGATGCCGAGCTTGAGGTTGCACATCTCGATGCCGATCTCCTCGAGGGTGCCGACGCCGCCGACGTTGAAGATGCAAAAATCGGCCGATTCGAACCACTTCTGGCGAAAGTGGCGCGAGCTTTCCTGGAAGGTATTGAAGAAATCGACGCCCAGCTCGGGCGGCTGGGCCTCGAGTTCGAGGAAGCAGGCGCCGGTGAGCGCGCCCTTCAGGCGGGCCTGGTCGGTGGCCAGGCGCATGACGCCGCCGCCGCCGCCGGTGAGCACGCCGACATTCGGCCCAATGAAGCCGGTGACCTGTTCGACGAGGCCGGTGATGCGGTCGGTATCGGCCTGGTCCAGCCCGACGGCCGAACCATAGAAGGCGAGGATGGTGGTCTCCTGGAACTTGCGCGCCAGTTCCTCGCGGACGAAGAACCCGTGGTCCTTCTTGTAGACGTGAAGGTAGATGTCCTTCGTCAACTCGTCGTACCAGTACACCTGGACGCCGATGGCATTGTAGGTGTCGAGCCGGGCGTGGGCATTGCTGGACAGGAAATAGCCATGGGTGCGCGACGCCTTGCGGAACACGATGCGCTTGAGCTTCACCTCGCCGATGCGCGTGAGCAGCTCGATGTGTTCGAGCAGGTCGGGGAAGAAATCGATGACAAGCGTGTCGGCCTCGGGCGGGGCGCTGTCGAGCGCCTGGATCATCGTGCGGCAGCCGATCGGGCAGGCGTCGCCGTCGAAGAGCTTCTTCAGGTCGTCGTTGGCCCGGACCACGACGGCGCGGTTTTCCATGGAGCCGCTCTGGCCGCGCACGGTGATCTTGGTGCGCGGGGTGGCCTCGGCGGTGTCGACCGGCGGGTTCTGGTCGAGGCGCTTGAAGAGCGACCCGGCGGTGGAAAGCAGCCGCTGGCGTTTCTTCGTCAGGACCTTGACCTCGGGGTCGGCGAACGGTGGCGCGCGGAAAATGTCGACCGAGACCACCGGGTTCACGACCGGCTGGTCGCCGGTGTTGTAGATCTCGAGCATGATATTCGAGCCGAAGGTCTTGATCGGGTCGAGCAGCACCGCGCTGGTATGGAGTCCAAAGTTGCCCTCGCCCTGGTTGAGGACGACGAAGTGCTCCTTGAGGTACATGGAGCAGCTGGTGAGGATGCCCGAGCGCGGCGGGATGGTGAGCGGGGAGGCGTCGTGGCGGACCTGGACCTTGTCGAGGAGGGAGCGGCCGGCGTTGCCGCTGACGACGTTCTCGAAATTGAGCCGTTGGAGCTTGGGCGAGAGCGTGTAGCTCACCTGGTGCGGGGTCAGGAAGACGCGGCCGCGCGAGTCGATGCTGATCGTGTTGGGCAGCTTGAGATGATTGGCCTGGATCGCGGCCCAGATCTCGCCGGTCGAGAGCTTGGCGGCGGCGGGCGCATAGAAAAGCCGGCCGACCGGCACGCCCGGGCGGAGCAGCTTCTTCCAATACGGAGCATTCGGGAAGTTGGCGTCGAAGATGAAGGCATCGGCATGCAGCAACAACCGGTGGCCATCGACTGTGGGCAGGCCCTGCAGGTGCATTTCGATACCGATGCGAGCGAGCGAGCTGCGCTCGGAGAAGTGCAGGTCCGCCAGATGGCCTTTGAGAAATTCCATCTCGGCGCCGTGCCGCGGCCAGAAGGCGAGGGTGAGGGCCACGTTCTCGCTGCCCTTGTTCCTTACGGTCAGAATCTGGCCATCCGTGCTGTGCCAGAATTGGTTTTCGTTCATGGGATTGGGCAGGTTGGGAGAGGTTGCGGGAGCTGACAAGCCCGGCGTGCGCACTCCGCCGCCGGGGGTTGGCCCCTATGGGATTGATTTTTGTCGGCCCTGAGGCAAGTTCCGGCGGTTTTAACGGCACAATCCCGCCCGGGCCGTTTCTCAACCGGGCTACCCTCCCTTCAATGAAACTCACCTCCATCCTTGCCGCCGGCCTGCTTGGCCTCGGCGCGCTTGTCGCCGCTTCGGCCGCCGACGACGCAGTCAAATTCAACGTGCCCGGCGTATCGTCCAGCACCGCGCCGGCCGCGGCTCCCGCCACGGCGGCGCCGGCGCCGGTGGCGACGAAGCCGAAATTCACCGAAGCGCAGGTCGCCGAGGCCTACGGCTGGTACATGGGGGCCCAGATGGGCCTGAAGCAGCTTAAGTTCACCAAGGAGCAGGTCGAGGCGATGGCTCGCGGCATGGTCGCCTGCGCCGCCGGCCAGCAGCCGCCGTTCGACCCCAAGGAAATCGGTCCCGAGGTCGAGGCCTTCCTCAGCAAGAAGAGCGACGCCTACATGACCGAACTGCGCCTGGAGAACCTGAACTTGGGCGCGGCCTTCTTCACCAAGCTCAAGGAGAACAAGAACGTCGTCGAGCTGCCCAGCGGCCTCCGCTACGAGATCGTCAAGGCGGGCACCGGGGCGATGCCGAAGGCCGGCCAGGTGGTCACGATCAACTACACGGGTTCGCTGGTCAACGGCCAGGTCTTCGACAGCTCGGTCGAACGCGGCCAGCCGCTCGAGCTGACCCTGCAGGATGGCGCCCTGATCCCCGGCATGTTCGAAGGCGTGCAGAAGGTTGGCACGGGCGGCAAGATCAAGCTCTACATTCCGCCGTCCCTGGCCTACGGCGACCACGGCAGCCAGGCGATCCCGCCGGGTGCCACGCTGATCTTCGACGTCGATGTCATCAGCGTGAAGGACGCCCCGAAGGAAGCGGCTCCGGCCGCGAAGTAAGCCCATCGACCCTCCGCCCGGGTTTCGGCGCCTCCCCAACGGGAGGCGCTTTGTTTTGGTCAGGCGGCCGCGGCGACAACCGCGGCCGCGAGCCGGTCGACCGCCTCCGGCGTGGTGGCCCACGAGCACATCAGCCGGTAACCATGCTCGCCGATGAAGCGGTAGAAGTGCCAGCCCTGCGCCCAGAGCGCCTCGGCGGCGGGCCGCGGCAGCTCGACGAAGACGCCATTCGCCTCCGGCTCGACCAGGAGGCGGACCCGGGGCGACGCGCGCAGCGCGCGGGCCAGGCGCTGCGCCATGGCGTTGGCGTGCGCGGCGTGGCGCAGCCAGGCACCGGTCTCGAGCATCCCCACCCATTGCGCCGAGGCGAAGCGTTGCTTGGAAGCGAGCTGCGCGGATTGCTTCGCCCGGTAGGCGAAGTCGCGGGCCAGGTCGCGGTTGAAGATCACGACCGCCTCCGTGGTGTGCATGCCGTTCTTGGTCCCGCCGAAACTCAAGACGTCGACGCCGGCCCGCCAGGTGATGTCCGCCGGGCGGAAGCCCCGGCCGGCGAGTGCAGCCGCGGCGTTGGCAAAGCGGGCGCCGTCCATCTGCACCGCCATCCCGTGCTGGCGGGCGATCGCGCCCAACACCCGGACCTCGTCGGGCGCGTACACCGTGCCCCACTCGGTCGCCTGCGTGAGCGACAGCGCCCCGGCCTTCGGATAGTGGACGTCGGTGCGCTTGCGGATCGCCCGCTCGACGCCTTCGGGCGTCAACTTGCCGCCGGGCCCGCCGGCGGTGAGCACCTTGGCGCCGCCGGTGAAGAATTCCGGCGCGCCGCATTCGTCCATGTCCACGTGCGAATACTCGTGGCAGACCACGCGGTGGTAGCTGCGGCAGGCGGCGGCCAGGCCCAGCGCATTTGCCGCCGTGCCGTTGAACACGAAATGGACGTCGCAGTCGGTCTCGAAGACGGCGCGAATCAGCTCGCGGGCGCGCGTCGTCCAGTCGTCGTCGCCGTACGACGGCACGGCGTGGGCATTGGCCGCGGTCAAGGCGGCGAGCGCCTCGGGGGCCATCCCGGCCGTGTTGTCGCTGGCAAAGGTGTAATCGTGTCGGTCCGGCCGGTCGGGAACGGGCATGATCGCGCAGGCTGCCGGTTTTCGCCCGGATTGAACAGGGCGAACTTCAGCGCGCACTTGCGCCCGGGAGCTTCGCGGTGTTCGGTGGGCCGACGCATGACGACTCCGGACATCAACCTTTACCTCGTGGGCTTCATGGGCACGGGCAAGAGCACGGTCGGGCGCCTTCTCGTCAAGCCGCTCGGCTTCCAGTTCCTCGACAGCGACCACGAGATCGAGCGCCGGCAGGGCAAGCCGATCTCCCGGATTTTTGCCGAGGACGGGGAGGCGCGCTTCCGCGAGCTGGAGCGGGAGTTCATCGAGCACGGCCATCCGGAGCGCGGCTGCATCGTGGCCTGTGGCGGCGGACTGGTCGTGGCGCCGGGCATGCTGGATTTGTTGCGCCGCCGCGGGGTGGTGATCTGCCTCCACGCCCCGCTCGAGACGATTCTTCGCCGCACGATGCATGCGACGCACCGGCCGTTGTTCGAAGTCGCCAATCGCGAACAGCGCGTGCGGGAGCTGTTCGCCCAGCGCGAGGAGATCTATCGCCGCACCGGCACGATGGTGCTCACCGACAGCCGGCCCATGCGGGAAATCGCGGCGCACGTGCTGCGGGTCTACCGGCTCGAGGCGGCCCATTTCCCGGGATGACCCCCCCACCAGGCCGGCCGGATCCTGATGCGCCGCGGGAGGACTTGCGGGGGCGCTTGCAGGCCCTGGGCTTTGACGAAGTCCGGTTCGCCTCCGCCGGGCGCGGCGGCGCCGGCTTGGATCCGTGGCTGGAATCCGGCCACCAGGCCGACATGGAATGGATGCACCGCTCGGCCGCGAAGCGCCTGGACCCGGCGCTGGTCCTTCCGGGCGCGCAGACGGTGATCGCGCTCGGGATCAACTATGCCGGGGCCGACATTGAGCCGGTGCCTGACCTGCCCCGGTGGGCGCGCTACGCCCTCCACGGGGACTATCACGACAGCATCAAGGAAGGCCTGGCCCGGGCCGGCCGCATCCTGGAGGCGTGGGGCGGGCTCGGTCCCGGGGACTATCGGTATTACGTCGACACCGGGCCGGTGATGGAGCGCGGCTGGGCGGCGCGCAGCGGTCTCGGCTTTCGCGGCAAGAACGGCATGCTGATTTCGCGCCGCCACGGGAACTGGCTGTTCCTCGCCGCCATCCTGACGCGGGCCCGGATCGCACCCGATGAACCCCTGCGTCCACGCGAGGCCCGGGTGGATGGGGCCGAGCCCGCCGGGCTGCTCTGCGGCACGTGCACGCGTTGCCTGGACGCCTGCCCGACCGCGGCCTTTCCGCGGCCGGGGGTGGTCGATTCGCGCCGGTGCATTTCGTACCACACGATCGAGAATCGCGGCCTCATCCCGCGCGAGTTTCGCCAGGCCATCGGCGACCGGGTCTACGGCTGCGATGTCTGCCTCGAGGTGTGCCCATGGAACCGTTTTGCCGGGGCGGCGCGCCGGGTCCTGCTGGGTGTCCGGGCCGACCTCGCCCGGCTGGAACTCGCGCAACTGCTCGCCCTGACGCCGGAGCGCTTTGCGGCGCTGTTCAAGGGCACCGCGGTCAAGCGCCTCAAGCTCGCGGGACTTCTGCGGAACGCGTGTGTCGTGGCGGGCAACACGGGCGATGCGGCGCATGTGCCGGCGCTCGTTCGCCTCGCGGCGCATGATTCCCCGGTGGTGCGGGCGCACGCCGTCTGGGCCGTGCGGGAGCTGGCCGGGGGGCGGGCCGGCCCGCTGCTGGCGGAGGCCCGGGCGCGCGAGGCCGATGCGGCGGTGCTGGCCGAGTACGGCGGCTAGGCGCCGCCGAAGAGTTCCCGCATCTTCGCGGCGTATTCCGCCGGCGGCCGGACGGGTTCGCCCGCGCGGTTGATGAAGGTGTGCACGGTGAACCCGGTGACGAGCAGCTCGTCCCCGCGCCGGACCTCGTAGTCGAGGCGGATGCGAAGCAGCGGGCGTTCGTTGAGGCGGGTGATGACCGTGACGGTATCGTCGTAGAGCGCGGGCCGGGAGAATTTCACGCCCAGCTCGACCACCGGGAGCCGGAAGCCCCGGGCCTCGAGGTCGCGGTAAACAATACCGCATTCCTTGAGCAGGGTGGTGCGGCCGACTTCGAACCACGGCAGGTAGCTGCCGTGATAAACGATGCCCATCATGTCGGTCTCGGCGTAGCGGACGGTGATTTGCGTGCGCGATTCGATCATCGGGAGTCTTGTGGCGCGTCCGGGGGCGGTTGTCCAAACAACGCTTTCGCCGCGTCGGCCCAGGTGAAGCGGAGCGCGCGGGCCCGCCCCGACTCCCCCAGCCGGCGGCGGAGGCCCGGATCGCGGAGCAGGCGCGCGAAAGCGGCCGTCAGCGCCGGCCGGTCGCCCGGCGGGACGAGCAAGCCGGTTTCCCCGTGCGTGACCGCTTCGGGGACGCCCCCGATTTCGTGCGCGACGATCGGGAGACCATGGGCACCGGCCTCCAGGTAGACCAAGCCGAAGCCTTCGACGCTGTGCCGGTGCGGCATGCTCGTCATCGCGAAGATGTCAGCCTGGGCATAGATGGCGCCCAATTCCTCGTCGGGCACATCGCCCAGGAAACGGACCGGAAACCCGGCGCTGGCGGCCGCCTGGGCGAGGACTTCCTGGTAGTTCTCCTTGGCATGCGCTCCCACCAGCCAGTACTCGATGCCCGCGCGGAGGTCGGCGGGCAGATCGTTGAGCGCTTGTATGACCTGGAGCTGGCCCTTGCGTGGGTTGAGGCGCGCCACGGTCAGGATGATGGTCTTGCCGTCGGCCCGTGGCACCACCGCGGCGGCGCAAGGCCGGATGTCGCTGCGCAGGGTGCCGGACACAACCACGACCTTGCGGGCGGCCGCCGGGAAATGGGCCTCGAGCAACGTGCGGGCGTATTCGCTGACGACGCTGATCCGCGTCGACCGGCTCAAGAGCCGACGAGTGCACCACCGCAGGATGGGCCGGGAGGCGAGCCGCTGGATTTCCGATCCGTGAAAGGTGAGCACCAGCCGCGCCGGCTCCAGGGCATCGAAGAACTGCAGGAGAAGAAGCGCCAGCAGCGGGCCGGGCTCGGGGACGTACAGGATGGCGGAACGCAGGCGATCGCGCTGGCGGGCGAGCCGCCGCGCCATTCGCCACTGGCTCCACAGGCTGTGGTTGCCCGCCAGCGGCAGGCGGAGCACCTGGAAGGGCCACGGGCGTTCTTCCATGCCGGCCGGAAGCTCAGGCGCCCAGACTTCAACCGCGTAGCCGAGCTGGCGGGCCCCGGCGGCCATTTCCGCCGCAAAGACCGCGATTCCTCCCCGATGGGGGAAGAATTCATGGGTGACGATCACGACTTGGCGCGACATCAAGGGACCGGTTTTGGTCTGGAATTGCAGCAATCGGTCAAAAATACCGCAAAAGGCACGCGCCTTGGAACGCGCCGTGCATCGCGGGCCCGCATGTCGGCTCGCAACCGACGCCAAGTCAACAGCCTAAAGTTACGGTGAATCAATTGCACCCGTTGGGAGTCACACACGTGCAGGCATTTTTTTGAGATTTACATACCCCAAGCCCTCAACATACAAAATCAACAATGGCACAGGCAGTAAACTCCAGTTCGGGCATTCCGCTCAAACCGTTCACCTCTGAAGACGATGCGAATTTGCGCGAAGCGTTGAAACGTTGCTCTGCAGCTACTTACGAGGCGGCTGCTCAGTTTCGCAAGACCGGCAATACCGAACACCTTCCCGCCATTGTGCTTGGCATCATCGAAAGGTACGTCGAGCCGGACCTCCGGGCGAAACTCAAGGATGCCGACGACGACCTGCGAATCATCGAGGATCTGGGCATCGATTCGCTCACGATGATGGAAATCGTCATCCTGGTGGAGGACGTGCTCCAGATGACAATCAATAATGAGGAGTTGCGCAATTTGCGGACCGTGGGCGATGTGAAGACTTTCATCGAGTGCAAGGTCAGCGGACTTCCGCTGCCGAAGCCGACCAAGTTCATCCCGATCGAGCAGATCATCTCCGTGATGCCGATCCAGCCGCCGTTCCTCTTCCTGAGCGAGGCCTCGGTGAACGCACACGGGGCGAACGCGAAATACAAGATCAGCGGGCAGGAATTCTTCCTGCAGGGCCATTTCAAGGACAACCCGGTGCTTCCCGCCTCCATCATGCTCGAGGCCCTGGGCCAGCTGGCGGTGCTGTTCCTGCTGGAGGGACAGGTCGGCGAAGCCGGCAAGGTCGTCGATCAGCGCACCATCTTCTTTACCTCGTGTGAAGGCGTCCGTTGCCACCGCGTGTGCAAGCCGGGCGACGTGCTCAGCCTCTCGATCAAGCCCAAGCGGTTGAAATCGCCGCTGGCGACCTTCGAGGGACAGATCCGGGTCGGCCAGGAAAAGGCCGCCATTGCCGAGGAGATCACGCTGACATTCGGATTTGCCGAGGAGGTGGCGCAGCCGCAACCGACCGCGGAGCCGGCTCCCGTCATCGCCCCGGAATCGCGCAAGGCCGCGGTCAACGCCTGAACCGGGCATGCGGCGGACAGCGGGCGCGGTGGTTGACCCACCGGACAAAAGACTATTCATTGGCGGGAATGCGGTCGGGGAAGCGGTGGCCGCTGGCCCCGTCTAAATTCCAATGCGGAAAGTCTACATCACCGGCGTCGGCTTCATCACGAGCATAGGCAACGATGCCGCGGCGGTATCGGAGAGCCTGCGCGACCTGCGCCACGGCGTGGTGCAGTATCCGCCGTTCCAGAAACCGGACATCCCGGTGAAGGTGGCGGCGCCGGTCCGGGATTTCCAGACGGACACCACCGACCCGGAAGACTGGATCTTTCCCGCCCGTTACAACATCCGGCGCGAGATGCTGCGGGGCATGGCGCCCAATGGCGTCTACTCCTATTGCGCCATGCTGCAGGCGGTCGAGGATGCGAAACTGGTCGACGCCGACGTCTCCAATACCCGGACCGGCCTCTATGCGGCCTCGGCGGGATCCCCCTTCCTGCTCGGCCATCATCTCGAACGCATGCGGAAGGTCGGCGTGATGCGCTGCCAGCCCCTGGGCATCGTCGCCTCGATCGCCGGCACGGTTAACTTCAACCTCGTGTCGCATTTCAAGATCAAGGGCGCCTCGACCGGCTTTTCCTCCGCCTGCGCCTCGTCCGCCCACGCGCTCGGCTTCGCCTACGACGACATCGCGCTGGGCCGGCAGAACCGCATGTTCGTGGTCGGGGCGGAGGACGGAAACGTCGAGAGCATCCTGCCGTTCGCCGGCATGCGCGCGCTGTCGCTGCAGTCCGATCCCTCCATCGCCTCGCGACCGTTCGACGTGGGCCGGGATGGATTCGTCGGCACCGGCGGCGCCACGGTCGTCGTCATGGAAAGCGAGGACGAGGTGGTGCGCCGCAAGGCCAAGGTCTACTGCGAGGTCGCCGGCTGGGGCCAGGCCTCGGACGGCTACAACGTGGCGATCTCCCATCCGGACGGCGCCGGCTTGCGCGTGGCGATCGAGAATGCGCTCGAGTACTCGGACGTCACCGCCGACTCGGTCGATTACGTCAACGCCCACGCCACCTCCACGCCGATCGGCGACATTTCCGAGGTCAAGGCGCTGAAGGCGATCTTCCGGAACTCGCCCACGCGCCCAGCGGTAAGCAGCACCAAGGCGCTGACCGGCCACGGCCTGTCGCTCGCCGGGGCGATGGAGGCGGGTTTCTGCGCCCTCGCCATCAAGGAGGGTTTCGTGCCCGGCTCGGCGCACATCACGAAACTCGATCCGGCGTGCGAGGGGCTCAACATCATCCGCGCAACGCTGCCGAACCGCCCGAATGTGGTCTTGAGCAACAGTTGCGGCTTCGGGGGTGCGAACGTCTGCCTCGTCTTCCGTGCGGCCTGAGGCATGAACGCGGCCGAACTCTCCGCCCGCTACCGCACCGCTTTCGTCACCGGAGCCAGCACCGGCCTGGGGCTGGCCTTCACCCGGATGCTGCTCGACGCCGGGGTTGAAACCTGGGGCACGGCGCGCAACCCCGCCCGGCTGCCGCGGCACGATCGGTTCCATCCCGTGGCGCTGGAACTGGCGGACGGTCGGGGCGCCGCGGCCGCCTTCAAGGCCGCCGAGGCCGCCGCCGGCGGATTCGACCTCGTGATCAACAACGCGGGATTCGGGGTTTTCGGCGCCTATGCCCACACCGATTTCAGCGCGTGGGAGGAGCAGATGCAGGTCATGTTCGTGAACACCGCGCGACTCTGCCACGCGGCGCTGCCCGGGATGCTGGCGCGGCAGCGCGGCGCGATCGTCAACATCTCCTCGATCGCCGGCGAGTTCGGCCTGCCCTACCAGGCCGTGTACAACGCGGTGAAGGCGGGATTGTCGGCGCTCACCGAAAGCTTGATGTACGAGGTCAAGGGCACCGGGGTCATCGTGATCGACTTCCGGCCCGGCGACTACCGCACCGATTTCGAGGGGTCCGTGCGCCGGCCGGCGCCGGCCGCCTCCCTGGCCGGCGATGAGGTCAATGCCGCGCGCCTGGACCGCGCGTGGCGGGCGTTTGTCGCGATGATGCAGTCCGGCCCCGCGCCGGCCCGGGCCGCCGCCGACCTGCGCCGGGCGCTGGGGCGCGGCCGCAGCGGCACCGTGCGGTCGGGTCGTTTCTTCCAGGCGGTGCTCGGCCCGTTCCTGGCCCGCTTCGGATCGCTGTCGTTGCGCCGGAAGGTGCAGGAGAAATATTTCGGCCTACAGGCATGAACGACCACCCCAGGCCACCCCGGCGGGACCCGCCGCTCCGTCCCTTTTCCCCTCCAGCATGGCTCGCGTCCGCATCCTTGTCCTGACTTCCAGCACCGGCTCCGGCCACGATACCCGGGCGCAGGCGTTCGCCGAGTGGTGCTTTGAGCTCTACCGGCACGACGTCGACGTGCGAATCGAGCAGATGCTCGAGAACTCCTCCGGGTTCTTCAGCGCGGGCGTGAATTTCTACAACTGGATCCAGAAGAAGTCGCCGTGGATCCACAAGGCGTTCTTCCTGTTCGTCGAGCTGCTGAGCCTGCTCAACCGGCGCACCGTGACCTTCGGCCGCGCCTACTACGAGTCGGTGTTGCGGGAGTACCGGCCGCACCTCGTGTTCAGCGTGCACGACTGCCTCAACCGCGGTTATTTCCAGCTGGCGCGGAAAATCCTCGGGCCCGAGCACGTGCGCTGTGCGACCTACTGCGGCGAATTTTCCGGCGGATTCGGCTACAGCATCAACTGGGTGGAGCCGACGGCCAACCTCTACGTGTCGCGCACGGCCACGGCCCGCGACTATGCGGTGAAGCTCGGCATGCCGGCCGACCGCACGCGGGTGCGCGGCTACCTCATGCAGCCGCGCGCCCACCTCGAGGTCTTCACGCCGGAGACGCGCCGCCAGTACCTCGAGGAGGTGCTGGAACTGCGGCCCGACCTTTTCACCGTCTTCCTCGCCACCGGGGGCAACGGCGCCAACAATCACCTGGAGCTCCTGCCGAGGCTGCTGCCGCACGCCGACCGCGTCCAGGCCGTCGTGATCTGCGGGCGCAACCGCGCGGCCTACAACCAGCTGGTGCACTGGCGGGCGGAGCACCCCGCGCTGAATTGCTTCCTCGATGGCTTCTCCGACGAGGTCCACCTGTTGATGCAGGTGAGCGACGCCATCGTGACGCGCGGCGGCACCACGACCTGCGCCAAGGCGCTGCACTTCCGGTGCCCGATCATCTTCAACGCCATCGGCGGCATCATGCCCCAGGAGGAACTCACGGTGAAGTTCTTCCGCAACGGCGGCGGCGCCGAGCTGGTTGCGAACGGCCCCGAGTTCGGCCGCCTGATCAACTCATGGATGAGCGATCGGTCCCGCTATGACGAGTTGCGCGACCGTTTCCTCCGGTTGCGCTACGAGGAGAACCCGACGGTGTTGATCGAGGAGATGGTGAACCTCGCGCAGGAGGTCTCGGGCACGGCGCTCAAGCCGGGCGCCTTCCCGCCGAAGCCCCGCAAGGCTCCCTGACGGGGGCGGCGTTTTCCGGCTTTCCTGCCGGGCGCAATGTGCGTTGGCTGGCGGCCGCGCCCCGCTTTGTCTCCGCCGCCCCACATTGCCCTCCTGTTCACAACCTTTCCGAAGGTGTCGGAGGCGTTTCTGCAGCGGGAGGTCGCCGCGCTGCAGGCCCGCGGCCTCCGGCTCAAGCTGTATTCGCTCTGGGGCGGCGGCGGTGAGTTCCACGGCCTGCCGATCCGGCGGTTTCCGAAATGGCGGCTCCTGCCGCTCTTCCTGTTTGTCATCCCGTGGAACTGCGTGCGCCGGCCGCGGGTCGTGCGCGACCTGTTCGAGGGCGTGCTGACGCGCGGGGCGCCATCGTGGCTGAACTTCTGGGAAAACATGCTCGGGGCCGGTTTCGCCGGCTGCTTTTACCGCGAGCTGCGGCGGGATCCGCCGGCCCTGGTGCACGGGGCCTGGGCCGGGGCGCCGGCCACCGCGGCCTGGGTGTTGTGGCGGATGTTCGGCTGGCCGTACAGCGTCGGCGCCCACGCCTACGACATCTATGAACACGGCGGCGACTGGTGGCTGCGGGAGAAGCTGCTCGCCGCCCGCTTTGTCCACACCTCGACCGACATGGGCCGGCGCGAGCTGGTGGCGCGCGGCGTGCCGCCGGAGAAGATCCGCTGCATCCGCCGGGGGCTCGAGACGTTTCCGTCGTTCAAGGCCCTGCGCCGGGACCGCCGGCCGCTGCGGCTGGTGGCGGTGGCGCGGCTCGTCGCCAAGAAGGGACTGCACCACCAGCTCCGCATCCACGCGGCGCTCCAGGCGGCCGGGGTGGAGTTCGAGGCGCGCATCCTGGGCGACGGTCCGTTGCGGCGCGAGCTCGAGGACGCGGCGGCGCGGCTGGGGCTGGGCGGCCGCGTGCGGTTCCTCGGCCAGCAGCCCCCGGCCGAGGTCTGGACGCAGCTCGCGTGGGCCGACGTGCTCCTGCACACGGGGATCGTGGCCGCGAGCGGCGACCGCGATGGCCTGCCCAACGTGATTCCGGAGGCGATGGCGATCGGCACGCTGGTCGTGACGTCCCCGACCTCGGCCACGACCGAGGCGGTCACCGCCGGCGTGACGGGCATGGTGGCGGAGGCGGAGGCCGCCGCGCAGTGGGTCGGGATCCTGGGGCAGCTCGGCGCCGACGACGCCCTGGCGGAACGATTGCGCGCCGCCGCCCGCCGCTGGGTCGAGGAGAACTACGATGCCAACCAGAACGCGGCCCAGCTGGTCGCGTGTTTCGAGGAGGCCATGCGATCGTGATCTACTACGACACGACCAAGATGGGCGCCGCGAAGCACCGCTCCGGGCTGATGCGGCTCACCTCCCGCCTGCTCGAGGAGCTCGGCTCGACGATCACGCCGGTCCGCTGGGACGCGCGGTCAAGGGCGTTCGTCACCGGCAAACCACCGGCGCCCGTGCCGTTTCGCGGCGGGGACTGGCTTTTCACCGTGGAGATGTTCAGCGAGGCGGAGCGGCCCGGCTTCACGGAGTTCCTGCGCCACCCGCCGTGCCGGCTGGCGGCGATGTTCCACGATGCGATCCCGGTCCGCTGGCCGCACATCACGTGGCCGCAGAGCGTGCGCCGGCATCCCGAATACATGAAGCTGTTGGCATGGTTCGACCGCACGTGGGCGATATCCGAGGCGACCCGCCGTGATTTCGTGGCATTCTGGCGCTGGCAGGGCGTGGAGCCGAAGGCGGAGCCGGGCGTCGTGGCCCTGGGGGCGGATTTCGACGGCGGCAACCGGGTGCAGCGCGATCCGGTGGTCTCGCCCGCGCGCGGCTCGCTCCTCTGCGTCGGCATCATCGAGCCGCGGAAAAACCAGGACTTCCTGCTCACGGTCGCGGCCGAACTCTGGCGTGAAGGCCTCGATTTCGAGCTGCACGTGGTGGGGCGGGTGAACCCGCATTTCGGGCCCCCGATCGCGAAACGGATGCGGGCCCTGGCGAAGGCGGAAGCGCGATTCCGTTTCCACCCGGCGGCGACGGACCGCGAGCTGGCCCGGCTCTATGCCGGCGCCCGGGCCGTGGTGTTTCCCACCCTCGCCGAGGGCTGCGGGCTGCCGCTGCTGGAGGCGTTGTGGCGGGGCGTGCCGTGCGTCTGCAGCGACCTGCCGGTGCTGCGCGAGAACGCGGATGGCGGCGGTTGCCTGGCGGCGCGCGTCAATGACGCGGCAGACTGGAAGGAAAAACTGCGGACGGTTCTCACCGACACCGGGACGGTTCGCCGCTTGCAGGCCGAGGCCATGGCCCGGCCGCTCCCGCGGTGGTCGAACACCGCGCAATTCCTGCGGAAGGAACTCGCGTGAAACGCGGCGGCGCTAGAGCTGCTTCACCGCGTACGCCATCGCACTGGCGATCTTCTCCAGGTCCTCGTCGCTGTGCAGCGCGGACACGGCGGTCCGGATCAGGTCCTTGCCCGGGGGCACCGCCGGGGCGATCGACATGACGGTGAAGACACCCTTGTCGAGCAGGGCCTGCCAGAAACGGTAGACGAGCTCCTTGGAACCGAGCACGATCGGGATGGCCGGCGTTTCGCTGCCCCACGTGTCGAGGCCGAGTCCCTTGAGCATCTCGCGGTAGAGCCTGGTATTGCGCCAAAGGCGTTCGAGGTGCTGCGGCTCGGTCTGCATGATGTCGAGCGACGCCGAGGCCGCGGCCGCCTGGCTCGGGCTGATCGAGGCGCTGAAAAGGGTCTGTTTGGAACCCGTGCGCAGGTACTCGATGAGCTCGCGCGAGCCGGAGACAAACCCGCCCGTGCTGGCCAGGGACTTCGACAGGGAGCCGCAGAGGATGTCCACCTTGTCGTTCAGGCGGAAGTGGTCGACCGTGCCGCGGCCCTGCCGCCCCAGCACGCCGAAGCCGTGGGCGTCGTCGAGCACCATGAAGCAACCGAAGTCCTCGCTGATCTGCGTCAATTCCGGCAGGCGGCAGATGTGGCCTTCCATCGAATACACGCCCTCGATCACGAGCAGCTTCGGGGTGTTGTGCGGGATGTCCTTCAGGACCTGGCGCAAATCCTCCGGGTTGTTGTGGCTGAATCGCTCGACGCCGGCCATCGAGAGCCGGACGCCGTCCCACAGGCACGAATGAATGTTTTTGTCGGCGAGGATGATGTCGCCTTTCTGGGCATAGGCCGCGACCGCCGACAGGCAGGAAATGTAGCCGGCGACGCTGATGTGGCAGGCTTCACGGCCCAGGAAGACCGCCAGTTTTTCCTCCAGCTCGAGGTGATACGCCCGCGAACCGTTCGAGATGCGGGCGCCGGTCGTGCTCGAACCCCACTGTTTCGCCCCCACACCGCACGCCTCGATGACCTTGGGATGGAATGAAAGCCCGAGGTAGTCGTTGCTGGAGAGCATGACCATGTCGCGGCCCTGGAGACGGATGCGCGTGCCATTCTGCGCCTCCATCGCATGGTAGTAAGGCTTGTATTTGAGCCGGAGCTTGGTCGCGTAATCGTCGTGGGCGCGCTCTATGATCGCCTTCTTTGTCTTGGTGAAGAGGGACAGGGCCATTGCAATTGGTCACGGGACTACACGGCACTTGGCGGGGCATAGCAACCGCAAAGGCCGGATCACGCCCGCCGGGGCAAGTCCCGCATCCAAGCCAGGATATCACGGGCCGCATCCGCCCAAGTCCGCAGCCGTCGCGCGCGGCAGGCAGCGGCCAGCGCGTCGAGTTCGGCGGGCGCGGTCAACAGCCGCCGCACCGCGGCCGCGAGGCTCGCGGCGTCCAGGTTTTCCAGCGTCAGGCAGCCGCCGCCCGCGGCGGCTTCGCCCAGCGCACCGCGGCCCGAACACACGCACGGCTTCCCGTGTTGCAGGCTCTCGAGCACCGGCAGGCCGAAACCCTCCATCAAAGACGGGTACACCGTGAAGGCACATGCGCGATACGCCGCCTGCAAGGCGGCGTCATCGGCGACTCCACCATAGGATACGGGCCGGCCGGCGCGCAGCAGCTCGTCCAGGCGCGCCAGCGCGCGCCCGGCGGTGTCGGGCCGCGCCAGCCCGCATAGCTGCAGTTCGAACGCCTGTCCTTCCGCCCAAAGCGCTTCGCACGCCTCGAGCAGTGCCAGGTGGTTCTTCCGGCCTTCGATCGTGCCGACGCAGAGGATCCGCGGCCGACCCGGGGCGCCGGACGAGGGCGCCGCGGGCGGAAGCGGATCCAGGCCATGGGCGACGACGGTGACTTCGGGCGTGCGGTCCACGCCGAGCCACGACCAGTAGGCGCGCAGGCTCTCGGCGGAGTCGCGCGAGACGGCCGCGACCCCGTCGAAGGCCAGCAATTCGCGCAGATAGGCCGGCAGGCGCGCCACCACGCCCGGCGGGCTGAGCTCCGGCAGCTTGAGCGCGATGGCGTCGTGGAAGATCGCCACGCGCGGGCCGGAAACCGCCGCGAGGAGGCCGGGCAGGTGCGCCCCGGTGGTCGCGGAAAAAAGTTCGGGACAAACCAAGGCCTCGCCGCGCGGCGGCGCCGGCACCGCACCCAGGGCGCGCCGCGCCCGGCCGACGATTCGCCGGTGCCAGGGCCACTTCGCGCCGCGCGACTGACCGACGGGAAGGCCGGGTTCCAGGCACCGCGACTCGGCGGGATTGAGTTCCCGCCAGGCCTGCAGGTACGGATCGCAGCACACCGCCGCGGCGGGTTCCCGGTCGCGCAGCGCGGCGAAAAGCGATCGCGTGACGCGCTGGATCCCCGTCCGGGCGCGGGTATGGCTCGTGTGGGTGGCGTCGACGAGGAGCACGGAATCAGGGACGCGGCGTGTCGGCCGGCCGGACGGCAAGGCTCTTGAGCAGGAGTTCCGGTGACGACGCCGGGGCCTGGGGGAAGCGGAGTTTCAGCGTCGCGACCGGATGCCGGTTCCAGTCTTCGCGGAAAATCCGGGCCCGCAACACGCCCGGCTCGGTGAAGAAACTTTTGAACACAAGCACGTCGTTGAACCAAAGTTCGGTCGGCAGCGGCGGGCGCGGGCCCGGCGCGTAACGGGGCTCGGCGACCAGTTCCAGGTACACATCCGTCGTGGTCGGGGACGGCTTGAACCACAAGGCGGCTTCGTCGGGTCCCGCCGCGACCGGCTGGCCCGCCAGCGGCATCCGCAGGCCCCGGAGTTCGAAATCCTGCCAGCCGCCCCGGTGGGTGAAATCGATCCTCCCGTCGGCCGGCGAAAGCGGGACGGGCTCGGGTTGGATGGTCAGGTTCGAAAACGAGAAGGGGAACGACTCCGCGGTCGGGCCGTAGCCTTCCAAGGCCAGTTCCACCGCCTGCTTCTGGCGCGCCACCAGCGGGATCTCGAAGCGCCACGGCGGCGGTCCGTCGACGGCGAGGGTGAGCGGATCGCCGCCCGCCATTTCCCGCCGCACCCGCCACGTGGCGGCGGTGCGGGCGGCCGTGGGCTTGGGCGTGAGCGTGAAACGCAGGGTGGCCGGCTGGGCCGGGGTGATCTCCAGCGAGATCCGGCGCGAGGCGCTTTCCGGCACCCCCCGGGTTGGGTAGACGCCTTTGAGGTCGGTGATGCGATTGGCCTGGCGGAGCAGGACGTATTCGTTGCCGGCCAGCAGGCGGGGGGAGTGGGCGTCGATCGTCTCGGCCCAGCTGCGGCTGACGAGGATCCCCGCCGGCCGCGGGATTTTTTGCGTGGCTTCATTGATCGTCTCGGCGCGGAGGTAGCCGCCACCCTGGGTGCCGCGGGCGCCGAAATAGATCCGGCTTTCGTCGAGAAAGTAGGCGGACCACATGCTGTGGAAGAACGCCATGGGGAACGAGCCGCCGTCCACGAGGATGGGCGCATCCCGGAACGTGGTCCGCGACTGGTCGCGCAGCGTGAACCAGTCGTTCGAGATCACCTTCCGCTCGCTCCAGATGTAGGTTTCCCGAAAAGCCATGGTCACGGCGAAGACAAAATAGACGAGCACGGCCAGGCCGGTGGCTTCGGTGGCGCGCCGCTGCCAGCCCCGGCCGGCGGCGCGGGCGGCGGCGAGCCCGTGAAACAAGGCGGCCGGCATCACCATGCCGACAAACACCCCGGAAAACTGCACGGTCTTCTGCCAGCCGTAGGCGAAATCGGTCGCGAGCGTGTAGAGCAGCAGGGCGGCGCTGCCGGAAAAGATGGCGCACAGGCCGTAGCGATCGCGGGCCGCCCGCACCGCGCAGGCGAGGGAAACCAACAGCGCGAGGGTCAGCGGCCAGCCGAGCCACGGCCCGAGATTGATGGCGGCCGGCACGCACAACGAGCCCAGGGCGGCAAGGTAGGCGGCCGGGTGGAGCGGCACGAACACATTGGCCCAGTTCTGTTCCGTTCGCGCCAGCGACAACGACGCGATGAACCCGTGGAGGGCGCGCACCGTGGTCGCGCAATTCACCAGCAGGCCGACGGCCAAGGCACCGCCGACGAGCAGGCACGGCCGCAGGGCGGACGGGCCGTGGGCAAAGGCCCGGCGAATCCACAGGAAGGCCGCCGCCAGCAACACGAAGGGGGCCATTTCCGGATAAACGCAGAGCAGGCCGTGGAAGGAGAACGCCACCAGCACGAGGAATCCGCGCCCGTCGCTCTCCCCCTGGAGGAGGCTGCGCAGCGCGCGCTCGAACGCCACGACCAGGGTGGCACCCATCAGCCCGCCGATCAGGTTGGGCAGGTTCGAGTTGGCGTAGAAGAAAATGAAGACGGGCTGGAGCATGACCAGCGCCACGGCGGCGACCGGCCCGGGGCTTTCCGCGACGAAGGTCTTCATCGCGAGGTAGCAGGCGGCCACCCACACGAGATACAGGCTCGCGACCGCGTACACGTAGAGCTTGATCGGTGAGGCGCCGACCACGGCCGACGTGACGGCGAGCAAGCCTTCGGCGCCCATCCGGCCCCAAGCGGGCGTCCAGCCCGCGATCGCGCCGGTGAGGTTGGTGAGCGGCCGTACACTGCTGTGGACGACCGGCTCCATGTAGGTGTGCCGCTTCAGGTGCTCGGCCCCGGAGACCCAGAAGAAGCTGTCGTGGTTGCTGGTGCCGTCGTAGAAAAGCGTCTGCGGGTGGGACAGGATCGGCCAGAGCATGAACGTGACGACGACGGCGAACGCCAGCACCAGGATCGCCGCCGTGGACCAGCGCAGCGGCCGGAGGTCGCGCCGCAGGGCCCCGAGGTTGCGCGGCGCGAGCGTCGCCAGGGTCGGCAGGAGGCAGAGCCAGGCCCAGAAGCCGTCGAGCGGCAGGAAGAAATTGACGGCGGCCACGGCCGCCAGCAGGAGGGCAAGGCCACCCAGGATCGCCCAGGCCAGGCGTTCGAGCGCACCGGCGCGCGGGAGGGTGGCGGCCAGCCAGTATCCGTTCAGCAGCAGGGCGAGCGGAACGAGGATGACGACAAGGAGTCCTTCGATCTGGTTCATGGGCCGGGCGCCTACCAGCTCGCGATGACCTCGAGGCGCCGCCGGTAGCGGGCGCCGATTTCCGCCGGCGAGAGGCGGTGCTCGATGGCGGCGCGCGCCGCCGCTCCGATCCGCCCGGCCAGCGCCGGGTCACCGTGCAGCCGGCGCATCCAGTCGGCGGCATGGTCCAGGTCGGGATCGGCCCATTGCTGCCCCCGGGCATAGGGACCGTGGTTCCGGTCCAGGGTGACGAGCGAACAGCGCACCGGGCAGCCATGGGCCGCGTCGAGATATTCGGCCGTGCCCGACCAGTCCGTCGCGATGACCGGCTTGCCGAGGTACATGCTCTCCGCGACCGCGAGGCCAAAGCCCTCCGAGCGGTGCAGCGAAACGAAACAGTCGGCGGCTGATTCCAGTTCGTAGGTCTCGCGGCGGGTCAGCGTCCGGTTGAGCAGGATCACGCCAGGCAGGTCGGCGACCGCGGCGCGCAGGCGCTCGAAATCGGCGGGATTGCCGGCGGCGTTGTGCACCTTGATGACGAGCCCCGCGCCGCGACCGGCGAGCCCCGAGCGCCGGTAAGCCTCGAGGACGGCCTCGGGATTCTTGCGCTCGTGGTAGGAATTCAGGTCGTAGAGAAAGAGGAAGAGGAACCGGTCGGCCGGCAGCCCGAACTTGGGGCGGAAATCGCCGGCCGGCCGGTCGAAGCCGATCGCATGCGGCATCGCGAGGACCGGCACGGGCACCTTTTGCGCGATGGCTTCCGCCGTGAAGCGCGAGGGGGCCCAGACCTCGTCGCAGTATTCCGCGCAGCCGATCCAGGCGTCCGGGAAATCCGGCAGCTCCCAGGCCCAGTAACCGATGTTGTATTTGCCCCGGCGCAGGCCGGGCCCGTGGTGATGATCCAGGTCGCGCATGCCCGGCGGATCGACGTGGATCACGTTGACCGGGTGCGGCGCATCCGGTTGCAGCCGGGACGCGAACGTCTCGTCAGACAGCGGATTCTTGCACGGCAGCCTGAGGTCGACCAGCGCGTGGGGCAGGCCGGCGGCGCCGGCGGCCCGCGCCATGCACCGGGCGGACTCGCCGACGCCGAGGTCGGCGCGAAAGAAGCCGACGACATTCAGGCCGATCCGCAGGAACCGGCGGGCGAAGGCCGCATTCCACGGGCCGGCCCGGTTGGCAAAATCGAAGAGCACATCCTCGCCCGCCTCCACCCGCTGGAGGCGCAGCCGCCGGTTCCGGTCCTGCCGGCGCCAGGCCTGCAGGAAGGACAGGCCGGTCACGCGCCCGAGCCAGGCGAGAAAATTGGACCACGCGACGCCGGTGAGGTGGAGGCGCAGCCGGCGGGATTCGGCGGCGGTCGACGGGGGCAGCGGCACCTCCAGCTGGAACGGGCCGGCGTCCAGGCGATTGCGCGCCAGCACCAGCCGGTCATCCACAAAAACCCTCAGGCCCAGGGCACCGCGGGCGGCGGGAATTCCGGGGTCGGGCGGCAGGAGTTCCCCGCGGATGACCAGCCGGTCCGTTCCCTGGAGCGCCGGGATCGCCAGTTCACCCCGGTCGCGGATCCAGTAGGAGTCCGTCGCGACCTCGTCATGATACAGGCCGGCGAACTTGGGACGTGAACGGATCGGCATGCTCGGTGGTGGGTGCTAGGGATGCGGAGTCACCTGTAAATTGGTCAATTGGAAGCCAAGCAAGCGGGAATCCGTCAGCGAGGCCTGCCTGAGGCGGCCGTCGAGCACGAACTCAATGCGATTGGCGCCGGGTTGCAGGACGAGGTCGATCGTGACCTCCCGGGCGACCGGCTCGACGGGCGAGTTCCAGATCTCCGCGCCCCCGAAGCTTGCGGCCAGCCGGCCCGGCCTCAGGGCGGCGGTGTGGAACGACAATCGGGCCCGCAGGGGCGAGGAGTCGGCGCTCCAGATGGAAAGGGTCGCGTTTTCGCCGGCCCAGCGCCACCAATTGTGCTCGTCGCGTTCGAGCGCAAACCACCCCCGGTCCGCGTAGAGCTGCAGGCGCTCGCCCGGGGCCGGCGGGCCGCTCCACGGATCCGCGAGGCGCGGGTCGTCAAGATCGGGACGGACCGGTTGCGCCGCCGGATGCAGGGTGTAGGCGACGTGATCGCCGATGTCGGCCAGGAGCGGCCGGCCCGCCGCCTCGAGCTGCGCGCGCAGGCGGTTGCCCGCGTCAGGGTAGGCGGTCTTGTTCAGGTAGACCGCGGCATAGCCCACCGCCTCGAGCCGGGTGCACATCTGCTCGACCGGCAGGGCCGCTACGCGGCGCTCCCAGCGCAGGGCCCGATCCTGCGCCAGCAGGCCGTAGCTGAAGCGAAGGCCGGCGGTGTTGAGCCACGGGCGAAACAGCTCGTAGTCGGTCATGCGGTTGACGGGCGGCTGTTCGAGGAAGGCGACGACCGGCAGCTGGAAGATCGCGGCGCCCGGGGGCAGGTGCGCGGCCAGGGCGGCGCCAAACTGCCGGTCCCAGTCGATGCGCCGGCCTTGCTCCGCGAGCGACACATCCCGGCGCGGCCGCGGCAGCTGGTCCCAAAGGCCGACGGCGACGACCAGGGTCGTAGCGACCCACGCCGTGCGGGGGGAAACGCGACGGAATCGGCGGCTGGCCCAGGAGGCGAGCACCAGGAGGCAGATGGCCAGGAGGTAGATGCTGTAGCGGTTGCCCGCCCGGAACAGGTCGACGCCGGCCAGCGCGAGGATGCTGTTGAATCCGCCGACCACAAAAAACAGCGTGATCAGGACGAAGGTTGCCGCGTAGGCCGGCCGGAATCCGGCCCTTTGCCAGAGCAGGCGGCGGAGCGTGCCGCCGAAGAGGACCGCCAGGCCGGCCAGGCCGACGACGCCGAAATACGGGGAGAACAGCTCGCCCCGCAGGCTGGTGACGCTGGCGTAGTGCCGGCCGATGTCGGCGGCCACGGACCATTGGTGGGTCTGCGGCGGAATCAGCCATTCGATCGGGTGCAGGCCGTAGATCTCGGTGCCGGCGTAGTTGCGCTCGAGCTCGAGGCCATCCTGGAACATCGCCAGGATGGCGCTGTAGTTGAAAAGGATCAGCGTGAACAGGAACACCGCCAGGCTCGCGCCGCCCCAGACCAGGTTGGGCCGCCGGTGCGCCGTGCCGAGCTGGAAACCCAGCGCCAGGCAGAGCAGCAGGCCGTAGACGAAGCCGAAGTAGGGATTGCCCATCCCGGTGGCGATGGCGGTCGCGAGGCAAAACAGGCGCCAGCCCCGGCGCCGCAACAGCCGGCGGGCGCCGCCCACCAGCCAGGCGGACAGCAGCTGGGCCGGGACGATGTACGCCAGCGTGAAGGAGTAGTGGGTGAGCCCGCGGTGAAAGATGAAGAAGCTGAACCCGAAAAGCAGCGCCGCGCCCGCGGCGAAGCTCGCGCGATGCCCGAGGGCCCGGCTGCAAAGGTAGAAGGTGGCGACGGCGGCGAGATGCGCGAACAGGAGCGCGAGGTTGCTGGCCGGCCCCAGGCCGATGAGGGCCGCGAGCTTGCCGAAGAACACGAACACCAGCACGTCGGGCATGGGATAGCTCGACCAGTCGGCGCCCCACGGCGCCCCCAGCGAAGGCATCGTCTTGTCGAACAGGAAGGCGAGCCCCAGCTCGCCGGACAGCTTCAGCCGCGCCAGCACCTCGAGGGCGTCGACGCTGTACGAGGAGGGAAACTGCCAGGCCGCGGGCCGCCACAGGCCGGTGGCAACAAGCCAGACCGCTGCGGTGACGGCCAGCAGCGACAGCCAGCGAAGGACATTCGAACCGGCGGCGGGGAATCGCATGAGGTGGGGCGCCGCGAGCTTGGCAGAACCGGACCGCCACGCGATTCATTTTTGGCGGCGCGCCCGGGATCCGTGGCGCGGATTTTTCGTCGCTTTGGGTCCACGACGGCGGCAATGGTGTCCGCGGGTGCAGACCGACGAATATCACAAGATGGCCGGGGTGGAGGACGCGATGTGGTATTACCGCGCCCTGCACCGGCATGTGCTCGGGCGCCTCGCGGCCGGCGCGCCGGCCGCGCTGCGGGTGCTCGATGCCGGCTGCGGCACGGGCGGGCTGCTGCGCCGGATGCTCGGGGAGCACCCCGGCTGGCGCGCCACCGGCCTGGACTTCTCCCCGGTGGCGTGCGAACTCGCCCGCGCGCGCACGGCCGCGGAGATTGTCACGGGTTCGGTGCTGGCGCTGCCCTTTGCGGATGCGGCGTTCGATGCGATCGCGTCCTGCGATGTGCTCTGCCAGGTCGACGCGCCGGAGCAGGCCCTGCGCGAGTTTCACCGGTGCCTCGCGCCCGGGGGGCGGCTGGTGCTGACGATGCCGGCCTACGCGTGGATGTATTCCTATCACGACCGGGAGGTCGGCAACCTGCGGCGCTATGCGCGCGGCGAGGTGCTCGGGCTGCTGCGCGCCGCCGGGTTTCGCGAGGCGAGCGGCACCTATTGGAACACGCTGCCGTTTCCGCTGGCGGTGCTGCGGCGCAAGCTGCTCCCGCCGCCGAAGTCGGCCAGCGACGTCTTCGTGTTCTCCCCGCCCGTCGAGGCCGCCTTCCGCGCCTTGATGGCGGTCGAGCACGCCTGGCTCGAGCGCGGCGGCCGCCTGCCTTTCGGCAATTCAGTGCTGACTGTGGCGCGAAAGTAATATCTATCCGGAATGGCCCGCACCCCCCATGAGCCTGGCCCTTAGCTTTGTCATTCCGCTCTATTACAGCGCCGACACCATCGCGGCGCTGGTGAAGGAGATCGAGGCGCTCGCGATCGAGGGCGGCCATGAGATCGTGCTGGTCAACGACGGCAGCCGCGACGCCACCGCCGGGATCTGCCGCGAGTTGCTGCGCGACGCCCGCGTCCCGATCACCTTTGTCAACCACGCGCGGAATTTCGGGGAACACAATGCCGTCCTCACCGGTTATCGCCACGCCCGCGGCGCGCACGTGGTGAACCTGGACGACGACGGCCAGAATCCGCCGGCGGAGGCCGTCCGCCTGTGGCAGCACGCCCGGAAGGAAGGCCTCGACGTGGTGTACGGGCACTACGCGAGCAAGCAGCACGCGTGGTGGCGGAACCTCGGCAGCCGGCTCACCAACTGGGTCACGGATTGGGTCCTCGACAAGCCCCGGGGGTTCTACCTCTCGAGCTTCCGTTGTGTGAGCGCCTTTGTGGCGCGCGAAGTGGCGGCGAACGCGGGACCGTACCCGTATGTGGATGGCCTGATCCTGCAGGTCACCCAGAACATCGGCGCCCT
The DNA here is from genome assembly GCA_035545835.1 of Lacunisphaera sp. GTDB lineage: Bacteria > Verrucomicrobiota > Verrucomicrobiia > Opitutales > Opitutaceae > Lacunisphaera. The sequence continues at coordinate 28,915 of DASZXO010000007.1, read as the reverse complement.
CGAGGTGGCGCACGCCGGCCGGATCGCCGGCCAGAGCGGCTACACGATGCGCCGGTTGCTGCGCCTGTGGCTGAGCACGTTTGTCAATTTTTCCGTGATGCCGCTGCGCCTCGCCACCTTGCTCGGGCTCTTCATGGCGGGGGCGGGGGTGATCGGGTTGCTGGTGGTGTTCTTCCTCTGGCTGACGAACCGCGGTCCCGATTACGGCTGGGGCTCGCTCATGGGGGCGATGCTCGTGTTTTCCGGGGCGCAGCTGGTGATGCTGGGCCTGATCGGCGAATACGTCGGGCGCATGTTCCTCACGGTGAACGGGCGGCCGCAATCGGTGGTCCGCTCGGTGGAGCGGTCCGGCTAGTTCGCACCCGCTTCCAGCCGGCGCCAGCGCGCCAGCTCGAGCTCCATCGCGGCGCGGATGCCCTCGACGGCGGCGCGGGGCGGCGTGGCCACGAGGCCCAGCGAATAAAGCCACGCCTGCCGGGCGGCGGTGAAATCGCGCGGATCCCGGGCGCCGTCCCAGTCCCGCGCGAGGTAGGCGCGGCACCAGTCCCGGACGGCCAGCGCGGCGATGGGCTCGCGCCAGCGCTCAACGAGGCGGCGGGTGTTCTGTTCGTCGCGCAGCTTGCGCCCGGGCGACTGGCTGAGGTGGTGCCGGACGACGCTCCGCAGCATCACATAGTTGCGGCGGCCCGCGGCGAGCACGCGCAACGCCAGGTCCATGTCCTCGCAGCCGTTGCGGTAGGCTTCGTCGAACCCGCCGAGCGCCACCCACTGGTCGCGCCGGATCGCGCAACAGGCGCCGGTCACCGCGGGCACGACGCGATAGCCGCGCCACCGCTCGCGCAGGGTGCTCTCGGTGGCATGGGCCGGCTTGCCCTTGTGGTTGAAATAGATCCCGACGTGGTCGACGGCGCCGGGGGCGGCGTTGAGCTGCACGTTGCCCACGAGGCCGGCGTCGGCGAACCGGCCGAAGGCGCCGGCCATCGGCTCGTACCAGCCGGGCAGCAGGACGAGGTCGTTGTTCAGGAAGAAGAGCAGGTTGCCGCGCGCGGCCGCCGCGCCGCGGTTGCAGGCGCCCGCGAAGCCGAGGTTGGCCTCGTTCAGCAGCACCCGGCAGGGCGCCGCGAGGCCCTGCAGCCAGGGGCGGGTGCCATCGGTGCTGCCGTCGTCGACGAGGATGATCTCCCCGGAAAAATCCGCCGGCAGGGTCGCGCGCAGGCTGGCCAGCATGGCCTGCGTCAGCGCCAGGCAATTGTAGAGCGGAATGATGAAGGAGGCCTGCATGCCCGGATGACGCGAGGACTAGCGGTGCGGCGGCCCGGCCGCACGCCGAATCTCAGGCGAGCAGCCCGCGGAGGTACTCGCCGTAGGCGGACTTGCCGTGCCGGGCGATGTTGGCCTCCATGCCGCCGCGGTCGATCCAGCCCTGCTTGAAGGCGATTTCCTCGAGGCAGGCGATCTTCAGTCCCGTGCGCCGCTCGATCACCTCGACGAACTGCGCCGCGGCCATCAGCGAATCGTGCGTGCCGGTGTCGAGCCAGGCCGTGCCGCGGCCGAAGACCTCGACGTGCAGGCGGCCCTGCTCGAGGTAGCGGCGGTTCAGGTCGGTGATCTCGAGCTCGCCGCGCGCGGAGGGCCGGAGCGAACGTGCCAGGCGCACGACGTCGCCATCGTAGAAATAGAGGCCGGGGACCGCATGGTGGGACTTGGGCTTCTGGGGTTTCTCCTCGATGGAGAGCACCCGGCCATCGGCCCCGAACTCGACCACGCCATAGTCGCGGGGATTGGCGACGTGGTAGCCAAAAATCGTGGCACCGCTGGTGCGGGCCGCCGCGTCCGCGACCGACTTCATGAACTCGCCCCCGTAGAAGAGGTTGTCGCCGAGCACCAGGGCGCTGGGCTCGCCGCGGAGGAAGCCGGCGTCATCGGCGATATGGAAGGCCTGGGCCAGGCCCTCCGGCCGCGGCTGCGGCGCGTAGGCGAGCTTCAGGCCGAACTGCGCGCCGTTCCCGAGCAGGCGCTCGAACAGGGGCAGGTCCTGCGGCGTGGAGATGACCAGGATCTCCCGGATGCCGGCCAGCATGAGCACCGACAGCGGGTAGTAGATCATGGGCTTGTCGTACACCGGCATCAGCTGTTTCGACACCGCGATGGTCAGCGGATACAGCCGGGTGCCGGAGCCGCCGGCGAGGATGAGTCCCTTGCGCGCGGCACCCGCAGGCGATGGGTTAGGGGCGATGGGCGATGGATTGGGCACGAGAGGAGCGGACTTTGATTAATGCGCCAAGCTGACGGCCGACAGCGGCGGCGGATTCCCAAAGGGGGTAGACAGCTGATTCAGGCAGAGCACCCACGGCCGAGGCAATTTCCAATTGGGTGCGAAGTTCGGCCAGGGAGCCCTTGGCGATGTAGAAGCAACGAACGCAATCCTTGTCGCTGCCTCGTTCGTCGCCTTCGGCAATATTCGAGGGCACCTGACGGCGGCGCGCCTGATCTGGTCGCGCAACCCGAAATCCGACAGCGTCGCCGATACACGATAGGCTGCGATGGCGAGTGCCTTCGCGTCCTGCCACACGCGCAGGTCATGGAATCCTGTTCCCATCGCCTATCGCCTCTTGCCCATGGCCCTAGACATTGGTGCCCAGGCGCTCCCGGGCGTATTTTTTCCGCGTGATTTCCGCGGCCCATTCCCGGTGACCGAGATACCAGTCGACCGTCTTCTCCAGGCCGCTGGCGAAGCTCTCCCGGGGCGCCCAGCCGAGTTCGCGCTGGATTTTCGTGCAATCGATGGCGTAGCGGCGGTCGTGTCCCGGCCGGTCGGCCACGTGCTTGATCTGGGCGGCGTAACTGCGTCCGTCCGGACGCGGCGCCTTGCGGTCGAGCAGCGTGCAGATGGCCCGGACGATCTCCAGGTTCGGCTGCTCGTTGAGGCCGCCGATGTTGTAGGTCTCGCCGACCCGCCCGCGGCGCAGCACGAGCCAGATCGCGGCGGCGTGGTCCCCGACGTACAGCCAGTCGCGGACCTGCTGGCCGTCGCCGTAGACCGGCAGCTCCTTGCCGTCGAGGGCGTTCAGGATCACCAGCGGGATGAGCTTCTCGGGGAAATGGTACGGGCCGTAGTTGTTGGAGCAATTGGTCGTCAGCGTGGGCAGGCCGTAGGTGTGCTGGTATGCGCGGACGAGGTGGTCGCTGGCGGCCTTGGAGGCGGCGTAGGGGCTGTTCGGCTCGTAGACGTGGTCCTCGGTGAAGGCCGGCGCGCCGGGCGGCAGCGAGCCATAGACCTCGTCGGTGGAAACATGGAGGAAGCGGAACGCGGCCTGGCGTGGCCCAGGCAGCTTCGCCCGGTGGTGGCGCGCCGCATTGAGGAGCCGGAGCGTGCCGACGACATTGGTTTGGATGAAAGGCTCGGGCGAATCGATGGAGCGGTCGACGTGGGACTCGGCCGCGAAATTCACCACCGCATCGATCGCGTGGTCCGCCAGCAGGCGGGCGACGAGCGCCTCGTCGCCGATGTCACCCTGCGCAAAGACGTACCGCGGATCGGCGGCCAGGTCGGCCAGGTTCGCGGGATTGCCGGCGTACGTCAGGGCGTCGAGGTTGACGATCTTCCGCAGCGGCGAGCCGGCCTCCCCGAGGCGCTGGCGGATGAAGTTGCTGCCGATGAAGCCGCAGCCGCCGGTGACGAATAGGTTCATGTGGAAAGGGAGTGGGGGAGTGAGTGGCGGGAGGGCGTCAATCGATGGAGCGAAGCTTGAGTATGCTGGCAGTGAGAATCGCGATGATCTCCTCACACAGGGCAACCCTTGCATCGATGGTTGCGGCCGGCAGCCAATGCTTGAACCGTTGTTCATAGCGGCCGCGAGTTTCCGTTGCGGAGCCGCGGGCGATGGTAAGGAAGTGAGCATAGTCGCGGCGGCTTCGACGACCATAGCCCTCCTCGATGTTAGCCGCGATGGAGTCGGCGCTGGCGACTTGCTGTGACACCAAACGCGCACAGAGAGGATGGCGTGCGAGCGGGCTCATGTCCGCGACGGCCAGGTCAAAAAGCTCGCAGGCTTTCCGGTAGGCGCCGAACTGATGCAATCTGTCTCCTGCCGACATGGATTGAGCCTCATTCCCTCACTCCCTCATCCCTTCTTCCACCGCCGCAGGTCGCGCTCGACGGCTTCGTGGACCTCCGTCAGCCGGATCCCGACGCCGGCCAGCTTCGCGGAATCCAGCACGCAGTTCGAACGGGGCGTCTTGGCGGCGTGGCGCATGAAATCGGCCTCGTCGGCGAAGAACTCGAAATGCTTGTTCATCACGCCCGTCTTCTGAATCAGCGCGACGACCTCGCGGGCCGTGACCCGGCCGGGATTGGTGACGTTGTAGACGCCAAACGGGGCGCGCCGCTCCCACGTCGCAAACGTGGCGGCGACGAACTCGTCGAGCTGGGAGATCGAGTTCGTGGCGTCGAGCAGGCGCGAATAACGCATCAGCTTGCTCAGGTAGTTGCGGGGACCATCCACCTCGTTGAACGGGATGCGCAGGCGCCACACGTAGGTTGCGGGCAGGCTGGCGATCGTCTCCTCGCCGAGGGCCTTCGTCCCGGAATAGAAACTGCAGTGGTTCGTGCGGAAGGTGAAGTTCGGGGTGTCGTCCTCGGTGAAGCCCGCACCGTCCGGCCGGGTGCCGTTGAAAATGCAGCCCGACGACACGTGCCCCCATGGCACGCCGGCGGCGGCGCAGGCCTCGCCGACGATGCCCGGCAGGACGGCGTTGCCGAGGAGGCACTCCGCCTTGTGGAGCTCGCAGGCATCGACGTTGGGCTTGCCCGTGTAGCCGGCGGCATTGATGAGGAAAGCCGGCTTTTCGCGGCGCAGCAGCTCGGCCAGGGCGGCGCGATTCGTGTAGTCGAACTCCGCGCGCCGGAGGCTGCGGAAGGGCAGGCCCTTGCGCTGGAGGAAGGCCTGGTAAGCGGAGCCTACGTAACCGGAGCCACCGAGCAGGATGATCATGGAGGACCGATTGCTAGGGGCCGGCGTGGGGGCCAACAAGCTGAATTTGTCGCTATTTCCGGCGGTAGTCGCCCCGGCTGAAATACTTCTCCAGCCACACGTAGGCGCAGATGAAGAAATACCGGCTGCCCATCTCCTTGATCTTGAGCTTGGGCTCGCCGTATTTCCGGTTCTGCCACGAGATCGGGATCACGGTCCAGCGGTAGCCGCGGACGATCGCCTTGAGCGGCAGCTCGACCGTCAGGTTGAAATGTGGGGCGAGGTACGGCCGGCCGCCCTCGATCGCCGCGCGCGTGTAGGCCTTGAAGGCGTTGGTGGTGTCGTTCAGCGGGATGTTGAATCCGATCCGGACGAGGAGATTGGCCAGGCGGTTCACCTTCAGCTTCAGCCAGGGATAATCGACGACGTGCGATCCCTTGATGAAACGGCTGCCGAAGACGCAATCCCAACCTTCGTTGAGCAGGCGCCAGTACTCGACGGCATCGGCCGGCGAATCGGAAGCGTCCGCCATCATGATGACGCACGCGTCGCCCCGCATGTGATTCAAACCGAGGACCACGGCGCGACCGAAGCCGTTTTCACCGGGGTTCCGGACCGGGGCGAGCGCCGGCACCGTCTGCTTGAGTTCGGTCAGCACCCGCCAGGTGCCGTCGCGGCTGCCGTCGTCGACCACCACGATCTCGTGCGGCACGCCCGCCCGGGTGAACGTCTCGTGGATGGCCGTGACCGTCGACGGCAGCGATTCCTCCTCGTCGCGGGCGGGGATGATGACGGAGAAGAGCGTGAGGGGCGCGTGGGACATGCGGGCGGGTCAGCGCGGGTTCGACAGTTCGAGCCAGCCGGGGTTTTCCTCGGCATGCCGGGCGATCTCGTCCAGCACGGCCGCGACGGGGGTGACCGGACGCCAGGCCCAGAGTTTCGCCGCCTTGGCGGAATCGAGAACGATCCACCCGAGGTCGAAGGGCCGCGCGGTGCCGTCGGGCGCCACCTCCCGCGAGCCGAAACGGCGGGCGCACCAATCGCTCAACTGCCGCAGCGACGTCGCCGAGGCGGAGCCGCCGGAGAAATTCGCGATGCGCGCGGTGGCGTCCAGCCTCGGCGCGGCGAACTGTTTTTCCAGGACCGGCAGGAGGTCGCGCGGGTGCAGGCAATCGCGCACCTGGTGCCCGTGCCCGCCGAAGCCGAGATACTTCAGCGGACGATGACGCAGCCACGAGTTGATCCAGAACGCAAAGATGCCCTGGTCGGCGCGGCCGAACTGGCCGGCGCCGGCGAGCACGCCACAACGGTTGACAAACACCGGGAAGCCGAACGCCTCGCCGTACTCGAGCGCGAGCGCTTCCGAGGCCAGCTTCGTGGCGCCGTAGAGCGAGATCGGGGGCGTGGTGGCGAAGGTCTCGTCGATGCCAGCCTCCGAGAGCCCGGCCGGCAGCGGCCGCGATGCATCCGGCGCCAGCGCCCCGTCGCGCACGACCGTCGGCAGCCGGGCCAGCGGCGCGATCGAGTAGACCCGGCTGGTCGAGAGGAGAATGAACCCGGCCTGGCGGGCCTTGCAGTATTCGAGCACGTTCACCGTGCCGACGAGGTTGTGGTCGACGACCTCGCGGCTGCTGCTCCGGCCATCGACGCCGGCAAGCACGCTGGGGTTGGCCGCGGCGTCGATCACGAAGTCGGCGGCGGGGAGCGCCGCCATCGCCGCGGCATCGCGCAGATCGGCGGTGATCACGTTCACGCCGAGGCGCCGCAGCGGCTCCCGGTTCGTCTCGCTGCCGGGCCGGATGAAGTTGTCGAAACCGGCGACCTGATGGCCGGCGGCGGCGAGGCTGCGGGCCAGGGTGCTGCCCACGAAACCGCAGATGCCGGTGATCAGAACTCGCATGGCCGGCCAGAGAAACAGAGCGCCGCAGGTAGGGAAAGCGGGAAATGGGCGCGTGCCGGCTGCGTGAAGTGCAGGACGGGTGTGGCGGAGGATGGAATTGTGCGGCAGGGGCCGTTGCCCGCAACGGCCCGGGTAGTGCGCGGACTCCGATCCGCGCCGTTTCCGGCGAGCGGAGTCGCCGCCCCACCTTGCGGCCGGACTTTCCCGTCAGAACGCCGTGGCCAGCGAGAGCGAGTATGTGCGGCCGCGCCAGTCGCCGTAGGGCTGCACGCCGGCGCCCGACGGATCGTTGGCGTAGCGCGGGAATGCGGCGTCGAGCACATTGTTGACGCGCACCTGGAGACGCAGTTCGCGCAGGTGGCTCCACGCCTGCACCGGCCGGAGCGTGGCCTGCAGGAAGACATCGAATTGCGTGCTCGCGTCCACCCGGTCGGAGCCCTGGCTGGGCCACTCGACCTCCGGCAGGATGCGCGCGCCAAAATAGTGGCCGTCGATCCCGCCCCCGAAGGCCCGCCCGATCCAGTTGGCGCCGAAATTCAGCCGGTGGCGCAGCAGGCCGGTGGCGCTGCCATCCGGGTGGCCGAGCTCGTCCACGACCGGCGAGGCGGGCAGCAGCTGGCGGTCGTAGCGCTGGAAGTACACCCAGCGGCCGTAGCATTCGAGGGTGCCGCCGAGGATTTTCTGGCGGGAGTAATCCACGGCCAGGTTCCAGTTCTGCGAGCGCCGCATCGCGGCGTTGACGTTGCCGGTGTAGACGTCGGTGATGCGCCCGCTCGCATCGCGGCGCACCTGCGCCGGGAAGAGCGCCTCGAGGTTGACGGCGCCCTGCGCGTCGAGGGAGAAGAGCTCGTTCGTCTTGCGCGTGTCGACGTAGTCGAGCGCGATGCGCAGGCGGTGCTCGCGGCCCTGCTGGTAAATGACGCCGAGGGTCTGCGTGGCGGCTGACTCCGCCCGCAGCCCCGGCGTGAGCGGCTGCGAGGCGTTGACCACGTAGCGCTCGTCGCGGACCGGATCGTAGATGGTGACGCCCTCGCCCCCGCCGGCGCCCGTGCCACCCGAGGCGAAGATCGGCTCGCTCATGTGCGGCGTCGGAAAGCGGTTGGAGGTCGTGAAACTCCCGCGCACGGAAAGGCCGTGGGCAAACTCGGCCTTCAGGGCCAGCGTGGGCGCGAGGTAGGCTTCGTTGGCGTTGTCGGAGGCGATGCCGCGCAGGGCCAGGTCGGCGTCGAGTCCCGTGAGCCACGCCGGCCGGCGGCTGGCCGGAAGGACGGGCGCCTGCAATTCGCCGAACGCGCTGTAGCGCGTGAGCGTGCGGCCGCTCCACGCGACCGGGGTCCCGGCGATCGTGCCATCGCCATAACGACGGAGGTCCGTGAAGGGCGCGAGATGGTTGCGCCGGTAATCGCCGCCGAAATTCACGGCCGCGCGGCCGGTGGGCAGCTCGAGCGACTGGTTGGTCACCCGCACGGCGGCGTCGAGCGTGTCGTAGTCACTCAGCGTGGCGAAGGCGCCGCGCGCGCCCTGGAACACCAGCACTTGATCGTAGAACTCCGCCGGCGGCGGCTGGACCTGGGTGTCGCGGAGGGGACGGTAGACCCCCGCGTCGACGAGCTGCTGCCAGCGGCCGGCGTCGGCCTGGATGACACCGCGGTACCGGGCGACGCTGCGCGAGTACTGCGCGTCGAGGTTCGCACGCCAGTCGCCGGGAAACTTGAGCAACGCGCCCAGCACGGCCGAGGTCATCCGCAGCTGCGCCTCGTTGTAATCCGGGCCAAGGGCCGCGGGCGTGTCGTTGAGCGCGACGAGCACGTCGCGGCCAAAGGGATTGAACGGCGACGAGCCGGGCCATGCGAGCTCCTGCGAAAACACGCCATAGCCACGAGTCATCGTCGCGCGCGAGTGGGCGACATCGAGGCCGAGTTCAAGCCCGGGCAGGGGATCGCCGGCGACGGAGGCGAAGAGCGTGTCGCGCCGCTGCCGGCGGCCATAGGCGTAGTCGACGCTGGCTGGCGAGCTGGCCATGCCACCGGGGCCGTCGAACAAGCCCAGGCTCGACACACCCTGGCGCGAGGCAAAGGCGGCCAGCCCGCCGGTACCGTCCGCGCCCGGCGCCACGGAGGTGAAGCTGGCCGTGCCGGGCCCGAAGAGCGGGCCGCCATCGGCGCTGCGGACGTTGGGCGTCGCGCGGAAGAGGCCGGCCGAGCCCGCGTCGGCCGGATCGATGCGGGCCGCCAGGAAGCCCAGCTCGCGTTCGGTCGGCGGCAGGCTTCGCGCGGAGGTGATATTCAGCCGGAAGCGCAGGCGGCCGCCGAAGAGGCTCCGGCCGTGCAAGAGCGAGAAGGTGGACTCGGCGGCGTCGTAGCCACCCAGCGCATTCGTGTAGGTCGTGCTCAGCTCGGTGGCCTCGACCTCGGGCCGCAACACGATGTTGATCACGCCGCCGACGGCATTGCCGCCGTAAAGGGCCGACGCCGACACGGGCAGCACCTCGACCTGTTGGATGAGCCCGAGGGGAATCACGTTCACGTCGGGCGCGCCCAGCCGGCCGGTGGTCGCCTGGAGGGTTTCCGGCAGGCGGCGGCCATTGACGAAGATCACGGTCTCGTCCGTCTCGAAACCGCGCAGCCGAAGGAAGTCGCTCCCGGTCACGAAGAGGCTGCTGCTGGCGCTGCGCTCCGGCGGGCCCGCCGCGGTGTCGCTGTCGAGCAGTTCGCGTTGGAGAAACTGGTTCAGGTCCACGACGCCGCTGCGCGCGATCTGTTCCCGGGTGTAGACGGCGTAGGGCAGCGCGTCGTCCTCCGTGCGCGGCAGGTCGAGGTTGCCGGCGGCCCGCCGGGGAACCAGGTCGGCGTCGCGCGCCGTGCGCAGCGCGCTCGACTCGGCGCGCACGACATAGGGTTCGAGCACCGTGACCTCGCCGGCGGGCCGCAGCCATTGCGGCGCGAGCGTGACGGTGCGGTGTGCCTCCACCTCCACGCCCGTCAGCTGCAGCGGGCGGAAACCGTCGGCGGTGACCAGCAGCCGCCAGGTGCCGGCGGGGAGGTTGGGGAAGCTGAACTCGCCGTCGGCATCGGTGGTCGTCGCCAGGTTGCTGCCAGCCAGCCGGACCACGATTCCGGCGGCGCGCTTGCCGTCGGGCAGCAGGAGCCGGCCGCGCAGTTCACCCGTGGGGACGGCGACGGCGGTGACCACGAAACGGCCCGCGCCGCTGCGCCGCGGCGCGAAGCCCGTCCCGTGCAGCAGCCGGGCCAGCGCGGACTCGACCGGGTAGCGCCCGACGACCGGCTGGCTGCGGGCGGCGGCCAGCTCGCCGAAGGAAAACAGGACCTCCACGCCCGCCTGCTTCGACAAGGCGAGCAGCGCATCCGGTGCGGCTTGCGCGGGGAGGTTGAACTCGATCGCCGGGTCGGCCGCGCGGGCCAGCGCCGCGGCCAGGCAGAGGAAGCCCGGAAGGAATCGGCGGAGAAGGCGGGGAAAGGGAGGACGCACGCGGGGGCAGGGAGCCTCTGGCGCCAGCGCGGCGGAGTTCAACGTTGAAGGCGCAGGACGACTTCGACGGAACCGTCGGCCCGGCGGTTGGCCCGCACCGGCAGCACTTCCGGCAGCGTGGCCAGGAAACCGTCGAGATCGTCGAGGCTGAACCGCCCGCCCACCGGCAGCGCGGCGGCCTCGGGCGTGGCGGTGATCGCGCGGCCGTGATAACGGGCGAATTGGGCGAGCGCGTCGGCCAGCGGGACGCCATCGAACACGGCCTGGCCCTGCCGCCAGGCCAGGGCGTTGTCGAGAGCGGCGGGGGTGAGCGTGCGCACGGTCACGGGGCCATCGCGCACCGCGAGCTGGTCGCCCGCCGTCAGGGCCACCGGCGCGACGGCCCGGCCGCCGGCGTCGCCCGGGCGGACCTGTACGGTGCCCTCGGCGACCGTCACCACCAGGGCGCCGTTGGCCTCGGTGCGGACGTCGAATTGAGTGCCGGTGACGCGGATCGAGCCGGCGGGCGTCTCCACGATGAACGGGCGGGACACGTCCTTGCGGATGTGGAAGAACGCCTCGCCGGCGGGCAACCGGACATGACGCGACGTGCCGTCGATGGCGACGTCGAGCTGTGTGCGGGCACTGAGCTCGACCGCGGTGCCGTCGGCGAGTTCGAGCGCCTGGCGATGGGCGGAGGTGGTGGCGAACCCCTCGTGCTGCGACCGCGGCTGGCCGTACCAGACCACCAGCGCGACTGCTGCAGCCGCTGACAGCGCCGCCCCGGCCATCAGTGACCGGCGCAGCCAGGGATGCGGCTGGGCAGTTGCTTGAGCCGGCTGGGGCTCCGTCGACAGCTCCCTGATGCCGGCAAGCAACGGCATTTGCTGTTCGAGGTCGGCGGAGAACTGGCAATAGCGCGACAGGAGGACCCGATGGGACGGATCGGCCTCCAGCCAGGCGTCGAGCGCGATGCGCTGTTCGGCGGTGAGAACGGCGCCATCGAGCCGGGCGGCCCAGAGCGAGGCCTGTTCTTCGGTGGGATCGTGGCGCAGCGGGGACGGATTCATGAGCGGGCTTCCTGGTCAGAAGGGATGTTCGGTTTGGGCGCCGCCTCGGCGGGGGCGGCGAGCATGGCGCGGAGCAGGCGCAGCGCCCGGGCGTGTTGCTTTTCAACCGTGCTGACGGCGATGCCGAGCCGCTTGGCGATGTCCTGATGGGACAGGAGTTCGATCTTGCGCAGGAGCAGCACGGCACGGCAGCCCTCGGGCAGGCGGGCGATGGCCGACTCGAGCTGGTCGAGTTCCTGGCGGGCCATGACCTGCTGGACGACGCCCGGCGCGGGCGAGGCAGCCAGGTCGGCATCCGCGGTCGCGCCGGCGATCGGGGCGATATCGCGGCGCTTGAGCCGGTTGATGGCGAGACGGCGCGCGGTGGTGTAGAGGACCGCCTTCGGATTCAGCGCCGACTGGTCCTGCACATGCGGATAGACCCGCAGGTAGGCGTCGTGGGCGACGTCCTCCGCCTCGCTGCGGCTGCCGAGCATCCGCGCCAGGTAACGTCGCAACGGCGCCACCGTCCCCCGGTAGAGGCTGGTGAAATCGCGCGGGTTGTCAGGCTCCTCGAACATGAATCAGGGGAATGGATGGTGCGTGCCTGCTCCAGAGGACAATCGAGCTTTAGCAAGCCGCCACCCGGATAGCCAAAATTTAATCACCTCGGCAACCTGACACTGAGGCGGTGGCCGAGTCCGAGGACGAGCAAAGCGGCGGCAAACCAAACTTCGATGGCCCCCCCACCGCCACCACCGGACGACGCTGGCGGCGGCGGGTTGGAAATTGGGGTGGCCGAGACGACCAGGCTCGCCGGCTGGGTGGTGATGCCGGGGGCATCGTTGCTCCACGAGAGTGTGGTGACTTCGCCGGTCGCCGAGATTTTCCGGATGGCGGCATTGCCCGTGTCAGCCACGAACAGGCTTTGCGCTGCATCGAAGGCGAGCCCCTCGGGTTCATTGAACCAGGCGTCGGCGCCCTGTCCGTCCTTGAGCGCGGTGAGGCCGGGACTGCCGGCCACGGTCGTGACGATGCCGCCGATGATCTTGCGGATGGTGGAATTGCCGGTGTCGGCAACGTAGAGATTGCCGGCACGGTCCCACGCCAACCCGGTGGGGCGGTTGAAGCGGGCATTGGCGGCGGGGCCGTCGTCAGAGCCGGGTTGCCCGGCCTGACCGGCGATGGTCGTGACCTGGCCGGCAGGGGTCATTTTTCGAATGACGTGACTACCCTGATCGGAAACGTAGAGGTTTCCCTGGGCGTCGATGGCGATGCCGGTGGGACGGTTGAACAGGGCGGAGGCGCCGAGGCTGTCCACTGAACCGGCAATGCCCGCCTTGCCCGCCATGGTCGCACTGACGCCCGCGGGAGAAATGATGCGGATGACATGATTCATCTGGTCGGCGATATAACAGTTGCCGGCGGGGTCGCGGGTAATGCCAGTGGGGGAGTTGAGGCGAACGGTTGCGCCGGTTCCCTCGGTGCCGCCGGTCACCCCGGCGGCACCGGCAAAGGTGGTCACCATCGGGGGCAGGGTGATTTTCCGGACGGTGGAATTTCCCGTGTCCGCGAGCAGCAGGCTGCCGTCGGGATCGAGCGCCAGTCCGCCGGGTTCGTTGAATCGCGCGAACAATCCGGCCCCATCGGTGGATCCCATTTGCTCCGGCGTGCCCGCCAGCAGCGCGGGCGGGGTGCTGCCGCCCATCAGGAAAACGGCTTGGGCCGCGGCATCGCTCACATAAATGGTGGAATCGGCCCCGGCCACGATACCGACCGGCATCAGGAACGGGGTGGACCCGACGGACAGGACTGTCGCGTTGCTGGCGTCGGTCCGGCCGGCGGCGGTGAATTGGTAGCGATAGCTGTCGCCGTTCATGGCGCTCGTGACGTGGAGGATTTCCAGCGCCGCAGTCGTCACTCCGGCGTAATTGAGGTCCTCGCTGAGATTCTGCCAGGTGGCGCCATTGTCGCTGGAGACCTGCCATTGGATCGTGCCGGCGGGCAAATAGTCCGGAGCGAGTCCGACCAGGACACCGGGGAAGGCCGGTTGCCTCGGGATCAAGGGAGGCAACGTGTAATCCACCGTAGCCGTCCGGCTCGTGGCGGAAACGTAGCCGTTGGAGACCGTGACCGAGTATTCGCCCCGGTCGCCAGGCTGCAGGGATTCGATGGTCAGGGTGGAATGGGTCGCGTTGGGCACGGGCTGGCCGTCATGATACCACTGGTAGCTCAGGGTGCCCACACTGGCGGCCGTGATGCCCAGGATGATGCCTTGGCCGAGCTCGCCGGTTTTGTCGGCGAGCTCGGCGGTGAACGCCAACGGAGGCACCGCAGCGCTGAGCGCGGCCGTTGCGCTCGCGGCGGAGCCGAAGGGGTTGGCCAAAGTCACGCGGTAGCGTCCCGCATCGCCGGATTGCATGGCGGCAATGAGGTAGGTGCTGGCGGTGGCGCCGGCGATCGGCGCATCGTCCTTATACCACTGGAAGGTGATGGGGAGGGTGCCGCTGGCGCTCACGGCCAGCGTGACCGGCTGCCCCAGGTAGGCGGTCTGGCCGGACAAGTCGGCGGTGATCGCAGGCGCTTCTGCGACGAGGGGCACGGTCACCGTGGGTGAGATGACGGAACCGTCCGCATTGCTGACCACGCACGAATAATAGCCCTGAGATTCGGAAGTGGGGCTGTAGATCAACAAATCGGAGTAGTAGCCGAGGATCGGGTCATACAAGCCGCCTCCGGACTGCAGGACCAGCCCGCCCCGATACCACGTGAAAGTCGGGAAGGAACCGTACGCATAAACACGGAAGGTGATCTTGTTGAACCCGGTGGTGCCGCTGATCGGGTTCGTGGCGGAGAGGACCGGGGCGGTGGAGACCGTGACAACCGCCGGGGCCGACGTGACCGAGCCGGCGCTATTGGTGACGGTCACGGTGTAACTTCCGGCGTCAGCGGGCGACACCCTGGTCAGGACGATGTTGGAGCTGGTGGGGTTGCCGAATGGCGTCTGCCCGTCCTTTTGCCACTGGTAGGTCAAGGGACCGGTTCCCGTGGCGGTGACGGTCAAAACCAGGTTCATTCCCGCGACCAGATTGCCCCCGACGGGATTCTGGGTGATAACCGGGGCGTCGTCGGCGAAGGCGGGGCCGGCCGCCAGGATGATGGCCGCCATGGCCGGTAAACCGAGGGCGCGACGGAGTTGCCGCCGGGCTGACGCGAGCATCGTCGACGGAGGCAAGATGCAGTTCCCGGCGCATCGGGCCCGGTTGGCGGTAACGGTAATCATGATGCAAGGCTTGCCGTCCCGGTCGCACCTGCGCGTCGGGGCGGATGGCTCCGTCAACGATCATGACAAGGCACGGAGGGAAACCCGCTATCCGGTGAAAGAAACCCGCCGGACGATTGCCGGAGGCGTGGACGCACGGTGCGGTGCGAGGCCGCCTCGCCCGCTGGGTAAGGCCCGTCGAGCCGGTCTCAGGCGCCGGGGTGCGCTCGCGTCCGCCACGCCGCGACGATCTGGCGGATCGTTTCCTCGAGGGAGACGGTGATGTCCCACGCAGGGTAGTGGGCGCGCATCTTCCGCAGGTCGGAGAAATAGCAGATGTGGTCGCCGGCGCGGTTCTGGTCGACGTAGGTGTGGACCTGCGCGCGGCCCGTCAGCTTTTCGGTGATCTTGAAGGCCTCGAGGATGGATGTGCTGTTGGCCTTGCCGCCGCCAATGTTGTAGACCTCGCCGGCGCGCGGCGCGGCGATGAAGGCGGCGATGAAGCGCGCCACGTCGAGCGAATGGATGTTGTCGCGCACCTGCTTGCCCTTGTAGCCGAAGACCCGGTACTCGCGCCCCTCGAGGTTGCATTTCACGAGGTAGGAGAGAAAGCCGTGCAATTCGACGCCGCTGTGGTTGGGGCCGGTCAGGCAGCCGCCGCGCAGCGCGCACGTGGGCAGGTTGAAGTAGCGGCCGTATTCCTGGACCATGACGTCGGCCGCAACCTTCGAAGCACCGAAGAGCGAATGCTTGGATTGGTCGATGGTGAACGTCTCGGGAATACCATGCGCGTACGCCGGGTCGGCATAGTCCCAGCGCGTCTCGAGCTCGGTCAGCTGGATGCTGTTGGGCGCGTCGCCATAGACTTTGTTCGTGCTCATGTGCGCGAAGGGCGACTCGGGGCAGGCCTGGCGGGCGGCCTCGAGGAAATTCAGCGTGCCGACGGCATTGGTGTCAAAATCGTCGAATGGGATGGCGGCGGCGCGGTCGTGCGACGGCTGCGCGGCGGTGTGCACGATGGCCGACGGCTTGACCGACTTGACCAACGCGAGCACGCCGGCGCGGTCGCGGATGTCGAGCTCGTGGTGGACGAAGCCCCTCAACTCGCGCTTCAGCCGCTCCTGGTTCCAGCGCGTGTCGCCCTGCGGCCCGAAGAAGACGGCGCGCTGGTTGTTGTCGACGCCGTGCACGGTCCAGCCCTGGGCGGCGAAGTAGACACAGACCTCGGAGCCGATGAGGCCCGAGGAGCCGGTGACGAGGAGGGTCTTGGCCATGGGAATGAGGAGAGTGATGTTTCAGATTTCCGGCCTTTGGGAAACACCGATGTTGGTGCGATTTGGCCGGAGTTGGTTCTCGTTCTCACAGGAGGACGCGGAGGCAGCAGAGGGATAATAGGCCGGGTCTCCTTGTGAATTCACCCCGGGGAATACTTTTCAGCATGCCTTCGCCAACATCGACGACCTCTTAAGGGTTCAATGACGCATGACTTTCTCTGCTACCTCTGCGTCCTCCTGTAAAAAGAGAATCCTGCACTTCCGGGCCCGGAACTACAATGATGCACGGCGTGCTCTCGGTCCTCCTTTGAACAAGCTTTTCTTTTCTCACAGGAGGCCGCAGAGGAATTATGAATCCGCTCCGGGAAGTATCAGGCGAGAAACGCCATCGGCTAGCTTGGATACATTGAAATTGATCAGAAGGCCAAGCGGCACGTCCAGCAGCTTCATATAACTCAAAAGCTGGGCCTTGTGGATGGGGAGGATACGCTCGACCGACTTGGCTTCGACCAGCAGGCAGTCCTCGACGAGAAGGTCAAATCGGAGCGGCTCCGTCTTTGAGAAACCTTTGTAAGAAATCCGGACAATCTTCTGGTTGGTTGCCGCAAGGTGACGCAACTCGAGTTCGCGCATGGTGCACCATTCATAGATTGACTCGCCCAAACCCGGTCCCTTGTCGCGATGCACTTCGATCGCTGCGCCAATTACGTGTTCGGTCAACTTCGCAGCCTTGGGGTAGAGCGGATGCACGAATTTCCTCTGCTACCTCTGCGTACTCCTGTGAAGAAGGAACCCTGCTCAATTCCCGGTAGAAAAGGTGATTTAATGTTCACAGGAGGACGCGGAGGAAGCAGAGGGAAAGGTCCTGATCGTGGCGACTCCGATCCATGCAGTCGGAGTTTTCAACGATGCATCGCATTTTTCTGATGGCTCTGCGCCCACCTGTAAAAATAGGTCGCCCATTTTTTGAATTTCGGAAGTTAAACTTGAGTTGAGTACTTCTGAATCGGTTGCAGTGTTCTCCGACCTGCCGTGGCGCGATTTTGCTTTAAGCGGTTTTCCGCCCGGTCTTAGCTCGCCGGCTGATTTCACCCATGCGAAACGTCTTTGTCAGCGGCGGCGCCGGCTTCATTGGCAGCCATCTGGTGCCGCGCTTGCTCGGGACTCCCGGGATCGAACGGGTGACCGTCTACGACAACTTCTCCTCCGGCACGCGGCGGCACCTGCAGCCGGTCAGCGGTGATCCGCGCCTCCAGGTCGTCGCGGCCGACATCAAGGACCTCGCCAAGCTCACGGCGGCGATGGCGGGCGCCGACGCGGTCTTCCACCTGGCCGCCAACCCCGACATCGCCAAGGCCGTCACGCAGCCCGACATCGATTTCTGGGAAGGCACCTACCTCGCGCAAAACGTCCTCGAGGCGATCCGCGTGAACCGCGTCCCGCGCCTGCTCTACATGTCGGGCAGCGGCGTGTACGGCGAGAACGCCACGGTCGCGTTTGCGGAGAATTACGGGCCGAACCTCCCGATCTCCACGTACGGCGCCAGCAAGCTCGCGTGCGAGGCGCTGATTTGCGCCTACTGCCACATGTTCGGGTTGACGGCGCGGGCGTTCCGTTTCGCCAACGTCGTCGGCCCGCGGCAGACGCACGGCGTCGGCTACGATTTCGTCCGGCGGCTCAAGCAGGATCCGACCCGGCTGCGCATCCTCGGCGACGGCACGCAAAGCAAGAGCTACATCCACGTCGACGACATCCTCGAGGCGGTCTTCCGGGCGAACGAGAAGTGCCCGCGCGCCTACGACGTCTTCAACGTGGCGACGGGCGACTACATCACCGTGCGCGAGATCGCGGAGCTGGCCGCCCAGGTTTGCGGGCTGGCGCCGGGCGCGGTCCGGCACGAGTTCACCGGCGGCGATCGCGGCTGGAAGGGCGATGTGCCGGTGGTCCGCTTCGACTGCACCAAGATCCAGGCGCTGGGCTGGCGTTGCCGCCGCACCTCGGCGCAGGCGATGCGCGATGCGATGAGCGCGATGCGCGGCGAGCTCGATCATGAGTGAAACGCGGCCCGCGCCGACGAAGGTCGAGCACCTGCTCCCGCCGGGCGCGGTTCCCGGCCCGGTCGATCTCAGCCTGGTCGTGCCCGCGCTCAACGAGGCGATCACCGTGGGCGAGTTCGTCGACTGGTGTCGCCAGGGCCTGCAGGCCGCGGGCGTCACCGGCCAGATCCTGATTGTCGACAGCTCGACGGATGCGACGCCCGACATCGTGCTCGCGCACGGCGGCGAGGTGTTGCGCGTGCCGAAGCGCGGGCTCGGCCGCGCCTACATCGACGCGCGGCCGTTCATCCGGGGGAACTGGATCGTCATGGGCGACGCCGACCTGACCGACGATTTTCGCGAGCTGGCGCCGTTCGTCGCGCAATTCCGCGCCGGCGCGGAGTACGTCATGGGCAGCCGGTTCAGCGGCTCGATCGAGGAGGGTGCGATGCCGCCGCTGCACCGCTATTTCGGCACGCCGCTCACGACCTGGATCCTCAATCGCATCTACGGCAGCCGCTACACGGACATCCACTGCGGGATGCGCGGGATGACGCGCGAGGCCTTCGATCGCATCGACCTCAAGTCGCAGTCCTGGGAGTACGCCTCGGAAATGGTGCTGAAGGCGGCGCGGCTCGGGCTGCGCATCGCCGAGGTGCCGGTGAAATTCTACAAGGACCGCGCGGGCCGGCTCAGCCATCACCGTCGCGCCGGCTGGCTGTCGCCCTGGGTTGCCGGCTGGATCAACCTCAAGGTGATGCTGGTGTATTCGCCCGACAGTTTCCTGCTCGCGCCCGGGCTGGTGCTGCTGCTGGCCGGCCTGTTGTTG
Source organism: Lacunisphaera sp. (assembly GCA_035545835.1). Classification (GTDB taxonomy): domain Bacteria; phylum Verrucomicrobiota; class Verrucomicrobiia; order Opitutales; family Opitutaceae; genus Lacunisphaera. Next base: position 10,124 of record DASZXO010000007.1, on the reverse strand, counting down.
TCGGTGCCGCTGGGCTTCGGCCCCATCTTCATCGGCGGCGTGGGCTTCGAGCTGCACTGGATGCTGCTGGGCGTCACCTGCGCCACGCTGGGCTACGGCTGCATCCAGGTCGGGCTGATTGCCCGGCTCATGCACGGTCTGCGTCCCGCCGGGCCGGAGCGCGTGCGCCGGGTCCTCACGTACGATCGCGGCATGGTCATCGCGGCCGCCCTCGTTGTCGTCGGGCTGTTCCTCGGCGGCCAGCTGGCGTGGCACTACATCCAGGGCGGCCTGCGCCTGGCGATCATCTCGTACCGCGCCATCCTCGGCCTGTTGCTCATCATCCTCGGTTTCCAGACCTTTGGGTTCACCCTGCTGTTGGAGATGAGCCAGCGCGTCGGGCGGAGCCGGCGAACCCATGGCGACTGACGCGGCCAATTCCCGCCCGGACGACTGGGACCGGCATTGGAACAGCTTTGCCGAGGCCGCCTCACGCAACCCGGCGCAAATCATGCGGCATGCCCTGGCGATCCGGTTGCTGGCCGCCGGTGACGCGGGCTGTGCGCGACGCGTGCTCGACCTTGGGAGCGGCCAGGGCGACCTGGCGGTCCGGCTGCGGCGCGAGCGACCGGAGGCGGAGCTCGTCGGTTTCGAGATGAGTGCCAGCGGCGTCGCGATCTCGCAGCGCAAGGTGCCGCAAGCCCGCTTCCTGGTCGTGGACCTTTTCCGGCCTCCCGCCGAGGCGGCGGCGTTTGCCGGCTGGGCCACGGGCGCGATCTGCTCGGAGGTGTTGGAGCACGTCGACTCACCGGTCGATTTTCTGCGGGCCGCCAAGACGTATCTCGCCCCGGGCGCGCGGCTGGTGGTGACCGTGCCGGGCGGGCCGATGTCGGCCTTTGACCGCCACATCGGGCACCGGCAGCATTTCACCCGCGACTCGATCGGGCGGGTGTTGCGCGACGCGGGATTCGAGGTCGAGCGGACTTGTTTGAGCGGCTTTCCCTTCTTCAATCTGTACCGCGGTGTCGTGATCCTGCGCGGCGAGCAGCTGGCGCGGGATGTCGATCACGCCCAGCGCGGGTTTTCCACCTGGCTGGCTGGCGTCGTCATGGCGGTATTCCGCGGCCTGTTCCGGTTCAATCTCGTCGACTCGCCGTTCGGCTGGCAGGTGATCGCCGTGGCGCGGAAGCCGGCGTGATCGCGATCAGGCCGGCGCCGAGCGCAGCTCGAGAAACGCCAGCGGGCCGACGAAGGTGAGCAGGATCCACAGCGCATAGGTGCCGGTGAAATAACCGGCGTTCAGGGCCGGGAAGGAGGTCGCGTCGATCAGCGCCACGATCCCGCAGATGGCCAGGCACGAGCCGGTGAGGCCGGCGGCGAGCAGGCCAAAGAAGGTCCACCGCCGGCGGGTGATGGCCGTCACGACGGCCGCCACCGCCAGGCCGAGCCCGAGGACGCTGGTGATCGGCACGATCCGGCGATACGTGACGAGAATCTGCTCGAGCCAGTTGACCCGCAGGTTGTCGAGCCAGCGCTGGTGCTCCGGCGGGCGCGGGATGTTGTAACGATCGCGGGTGAGGTCCCGGATCAGCTCAAGTTCCTCGGGCGAACCGGCGCCGGCCGATTGCGGCCAGGCGTCCATCGCATCGAAGGTTGTGAGCATGTGGATGGCATTCCACAGTGCGCGGGGGTAGCGCCCGAGGTTTTCACCGTTGAGCGGCGGCAGGAAACCGGAGCGGCGCGGCCCGGCGTCCAGCTTGCCGGTATCGCAGGCGGTGTTCACCTCGTCGGCGATCCGGCGATAGAAGGCCGCTGCCTCCGCCCCGGAATGCACGTGGCCGGTGTCGTCCACCGCGCGGCGCAGGGCCCACATGAACCAGCCGCCGCCGATCTCGCCGCGGTCGGGCGGCAGCCCGGTCAGCGACTCCGTGATGCCGGCCCAGGTCTCGCCCGTCGGTCCGTCGAGCTCGCCGCGCAGCAGCGCCAGCGTCGGGCACAAGGGATAGAGCTTCATCCGCACCTCGCGCGTGACGGGCACGAAGGGCAGCGGGTGTTCCGGTCGTGGCCGCATGAGCGCGCCCATCGCATCCTTGAAATCGCGCTGGTTGAACTCGCAGGTGGTGAACACGCCGTAAAATCGGTCGTTGAGGACCGCCACGAGAAGCGGTCCCGCGGCCCAGAGTGCGGCGGGCAGCGCCAGGATGGCCGCCAGCCGGACGCGCCCGTCCGCCGGGCGTTTCCGCCAGAGCGGGAAGAGCGCGGCCGCCCAGAGCGGAATCACGGCGGGCATGAGCCAGATCCATTCCTCACGCGTCAACGTGAACGCCGAGAGGCTCGCGCCCAGGAGGATGGACCACGGCAGCAGCCGGCGCACCGGCAGGTCGCGGCGCGCGTAGAGCGCCACCAGGGCGGAGAGGACCAGGAGCACCTCGCTGTGCAGGATCTGCTGGCGCAACACCCGCGTGTGGATGATGGCGTCGTAGGTGACCGGGTTGAAGAGCACCACGGCGAAGATCGCGAACCGCGCGCCCGCTCGCGGCACCAGCGGGCGCAAGGCGCGCCCCAGCGTGGCGGCGGACACCGCATAGAGCACATGCTGCGCAAAGAACAGCGGCACGCCGGTCAGGAAGACGCCGGCGATGAAAAGCGAGTACATCGGTCCCTTGGCCAGCGTGAGCTGGCTGTAGGGCCCGAGCCACTCGCCGCGCAGCAGGTGGTGGGCGAGGCGCAGGAAAAGCATGTCGTCGTACTCGGCGAAACCCACCGCGAGGACCGTGTGCCCGGCGACCAGCCAGAGCTTGAGCGCCACCAGCGCCACGCCGCCGTAGAACCACGCCCGGCCCGCGGAGGCGGGTGACGGCGAGGGAGCTGGCGCGGCGGAGTTCAAGGGCAGTTTGCGCAATTAGTGGTCGGCCGCTTCACCTGCGCCAAGGATATTGTGACCGGGCGTGGGAGCGGACGAATCCGCAGTCGAACCGGGCGGATCCAGCCAGAACAGCAGGGCGAGCGTGAGCAGCCCGGCCACCAAGATCAGGGCCGCCCAGACGGGATCGGCGGAAGGCAGGAGGGCGGAAGTGAAATGCGTGTGCAGCGGGGCCAGAATCCAGACGGCGAAGAACCAAACCAGGTTGAGGGCCGCCAGCGACCAAAGCATCCACCGCGGCAGATGGCACGCGCCGATCCCCAGCGCCACGAACAAGCAGACATTGTTGAAATAACTGCCCTGATGGTTGACGGAGCTTCTCGCGGTGAACATCAGCAGGCACCACACGACCGTGATGCCGGCCAACAGCGCGAGCATCAGCCAGGCCAATTCGCGTTCGGCCGCCGCGCCGCGGCGTCGCAACAGCCCGAACAAACCGATGGATCCGAGCAGCAACGGACCGGGGGATTGAAAGAGGTTCAGGAAGCACCCGGAACGCAGCGCGTTGCCGGCCAGCGCCAGGCCGTCGGCCGGCTGGCCCGAGTGCATCTTTGCCGCCGCGCTCTCCAGGTCCGCGACAACACCGGAGTCGTCGAGGCCGAAGAGTCGCGTGAAGTTGCCCCATTTGTTGGCAAGAAACTGCCGGACGGTCAGGACGCCGTAGGCATCGCGCAACGCCTCGGGAAACGACCGGTGGTCGACGGCGACGACACCCGCCAGATGCCATTTGAGCAGACGGTTGCCCGGCGGAGCGCAGTTGCGTTGGTAGAGTGTCCAGGGAAGCAGCACGAGGATGCCGCCGAGAACCGCGGCGCCCCAGGTGCGCCAGCGCCGTGGCGGCGGCCGGAACAGTGAGACAACCGCGAGTCCCACGGCGCCGAAAGCGCTGCCACCGTGTCCCAGCATGGCGAGGCCGGCACATGCGCCCATGAGCCAGCCCCGCGGCGTCGGGTCGTGAAAGAGAAAGGCGGCGGCGACGAGCAGATAGGCGGCGGGCAGCAGCTTGGGCCAGACGAAGGTGCCGTTGAGCAGGAAGAACCCCGAGAAGATCACGAAAAACAAGACCCGCGCAGTGCACGGAGCTGCCATCCGGGCTCGGCGCAGCAGGATCCAGAGACCGAGGAACACCCAGGTCTGCAGAATGGTGCCCACCACTTGGTAGGCCAGTGGCGAACCGGCCATCGGGTGAATGAACAACTCAAACCCCAATTGGAGCGGCGGACGGTCGCTGCTGAGCCAGTCGCCGAGGAATCCTTCCGGCGACTGGCCGGCCGCCAATCGCTCGGCCTGCCAGTAAGGCAACAACGGATCGGGCGGCAGGTGATAGAGGAATCGCTCCGCGGAAACGTTCGGCGCGTGTTCGATGCCACCGTACAAGAAGAGAATGGCGGAATAGAGGAGGCCGGCGGAAAAGCACAGGAGAAGAGGCTTGCTCAGGTCACGCCACGGAAGCGCGACCGGCCGGCGCAGGCCTGCGCCGACGATCCCCGCTGCGCTCGCAAGCCCGATGCCCCAGGCCCACCGGGTGCCGGCATGGACGTTGAAGTAGAACACGAAAAACGTGGCGTAGGCGACGAGTCCGCTGCCGATGAGCATGAGGGCCAGGGCCAGGTCAGCCGGAACCGGCCGGGTTCGCACGAGCCAGGCGACGCCGGCGGTCCCGGGCAGAAGAAGGAGCGGGAAGATCAGCAGATGAAGACCGAGCAGCCGGGCGAGTGGCCCGAATCGGGCGCGGGCGGCCACCGGCTCGCTGATTCCGATCCAATCGTTGTCTCCAGCCAATTGGTCCTCGGCATACAGGAAGACCTCGCGGTCGCGCCAGTCGCCCGGAACCCGCCAACGCAGGAGGGTCCAGTGGTCCTCCGGTTGTTGTCGAGGTGCGAGCAGCAGACGTGCGCCCGTGCCGGCATCCTCCCAGCCAAACGTCACACGAAACTCGCGCGGGAAACCGGCGACGTACAAGGCAAACTCACGATCCAGGCGAAAAGGACCATACTTGAGTATGCCGATGCCGGAGCCCGCGGCACGACGGGAATCCCAGAGCGCGTGCCGCCCGTGCACCTGCGCATAGGCATCCGCATCAAATTCTCCGCGGCTCGGGGCAAAGGCGCCAGTCACTTGCACCGGCACCGCGAGGACGCGAGCGGAGACCGCGACCGCCAGCAGGGAAAGGACGACGAGCGACCTCATGGCTCACGCCGGCCGGACCCGGCGAGGGACCGTGCAACGACGCCGAGCGCAGCCACCGTCCCGACCGAGACAAAGACCCACCAATGCCGCGCCCATTGCAGTGCCATCCGGGACAACCATGACGAGGTTGAGTCGCCGCGGCCGAGCATGCGGGCGAGTTCCGACGGGCTGTCGACCGGGTCGCGCACGCTGGCCGGCAGGTAGCGCTGGATGGCCGGCATGTCGAGGAGGTTGGCGAGGATGAAGGCGTCGGGATACGGCAGGATCGCCTGCTCGAAGAGCCGGCGTTCGGGCGTGCGCACGTAGGCGGCGACGATGCGCTCGTCCTCGCGGAATTCGGCGCGCTTTTCCGGCAGCCAATGGCCGAGGGCGAACCGCGTGGTCTGCGCGGCGCCCGCGGCCAAGGCGAGCAGCACGGCGGCGAGAAGGACGCGGGCGACCGTGCGCCTGGCGGGCGAGACGGCGCGGCTGGCGAGCAGCACGCCGGCCGCGACATTGAAGATGGCGCCGTACAGATAGAGTTCGCCATAACGATTGGCCGGAGGCCACATCGTCGTGTTGGAGCGGGTCAGGGCGATGGCCGAGATCTGCAGGCCCGTCCAGAGCCCGCCGGCGAGAAGGAAGGTCGGTAGGTGATCGCGCGATTCCGGCTCGCGCACCCAGCGCCAGGCGAGCCAGGCGAACGGGGCGTAGGCCAGCGGCCCCAGCCAGAACCAGCCGGCGCCCGGCCAGGCCATGCCCGCCATCACGTAGCGCAGGAACTGCGCGGCGCTGCGGGCGTGGAGCAGGTCGTGTTGCGGCGCCGGATTGCGCACGAGCCACCCGAAAACCAAAAGCATGCCGGCGACCCCCGCGGTCAGCAGGAGCGGGGCGCGCTCCGGGGACTTGCCCAGAGCCAGCCGTACCAGGGTCACGACCAGCACGACCAAGGGCGCGACGAAGCCGGAACCCAGGCTCAACATCGCGCAGATGCCGGCGATCCAGCCGAGGTGCCAGGCGCGCGTACCGGGCGCGGCGGAAAGCATCAGCCAGAGGCAGGCGACGCTGAAGCCCGCGACGAAGACAAACTGCGATTGGAAGCCTTGGACGATATTCTCGTAGACCAGCGGGAGGCCGCCACCCGCCATCATGACGACGAAAAGAACGGCAGCGCCGGGACCCGGCAGCCGCCGGGCGAGGAGCCACCACACGCTCCCGAGCACGCCGCCGCAGAGGAAGGCGTTGATGACGGTCTGCTGGCGGTTGTCCCACTGGCCGCTGGTACCGGCGAGGATGGCGTTGGTCAGGTTCGTGAAGAAGACCCGGTGCTCGTTCGTGGGATAGAACAGCGTGAGCGGATTGAAATGACCGGTGCCAAAGGGAATGATGAACGCGCGCGAATCGGCCGCCCAGGAGTCCTGCACTGGGAGGTCCGTGCCGAAATGGGCGACGACGCCCAGCCGCCCGCCGGCGACGAGCAGCGCCAGGCCCATGGCCGCCAGGGTGAGACGGTGTCGGTCAAGGAGGACGAGACAGCGCTCAAACATGAGGAGAGTCAGCCGCCGCAGGTTCCTCGACCCCGACGGCGAGCCGGCGGCCGGTCCAGGCCAGGATGGCCAGGCTGCCCAGCCACGCGACCAGCCAGAAACCGGACCACGTGGGCCGCAGCACCTCGTGCCAGGGGTCCCAGGTCGGCGAGAAAATCCAGAGGCCGAGCCAGAGCACAACATGCAGCCCGAGGATGGTGCGGATCAACCGCGGCCGGCCGCTCGCCACGAGGCCGAGGCTGGCGGCCACCAGCAGCAGCGAGCCGGTCAGGTAGGTGCCCTGGTGGATCACCGTTCCCTCCGGCCCGAACATCAGCGCACACCAGACGACGACGCTGTTGAGGGCGACAGCCAGGCAGTAGTTGGTCGGCGCGGCCATCGCCTCACGCCGGCGCAGCCACAGGTAGGGCAGCCCGACGACGAGGAAGCCCAGCGACTGGACGAGATGGAAAAACTCGCCGCCCTGCATGGCGTTGCTGAACCGCCACCACGCACGGGCCCAGTCGCCCGTGAAGAACTCCAGCGCCGTCCGGCCGAGGCTGGGCGCGAGATGCGTGAAATCGCCGAACAGCACGCGGACGTTCGACCACTTGTTGTGCAGGATCTCCGAGGTTGGTACGCGCTGGTAAGCCTCGGCGATGACCGCGAGCGCGCCGCGCGGATCGACATCGCGGTGGTTGGCGAGGTGGTATTTGAGCAGCCGGTCGCCGGGCGGGTCGACCCAGCGCTGGTAGGCCAGCCACGGCGAATAGACGAGCAAGGCGACAAGCGCCGACCCGGCGATCAGCCGCCGGTCGCGCCAGCCGCCGTGGACCAGGTACACCGCACCCAGCGCCACCAGCCCGAAGAAACTGCCGCCATGCCCGAGCATCGCGAGCGCCGCGCAGCCGCCCAGGGCGGCAATCTCCCCCGGGGATGCGCGGCGGGTCTCCCGCAGCAGGCGATACAGCAGCCCGGCGGCAGCGAGCAGGAATCCGGCCGGCAGCAGCTTCGGCCAGGCGTAAAGCGTGTTGAGCAGGAAGAAGCCGGAGGTGACGCACGCGAGCAACACGAGCCTCGCCGCCCGGCACGGGATCGCCAGCGCACCGAGCAACACCCACAACCCGGCATACGCCGCGAGCTGGCAGGAGATGGCCGCGGCGATGCGGGCGGCGGGAGCGTCGAGGACCGGCCGGGACCACAGGAGAAAGCCGGTTTGGAGCGGCGGCCGGTCGCTCGTGAGCCAGTCCTCCAGGAACGGATGCAGGGGCTGGCGCTGGTATACCCGTTGCGCGAAGATGTCCGGAATCAGGTTATCCGTGGGCAGCCCGAGATCGTGGCGTCCGGCCGGGACGCCCTCGGGCGACTCGTCGCCGCCATACAGGTAAAGCGTGGAGATGACGACCCCGGCCAGGGCGATCACGGCCAGCAGCGGACGGAGGCGCGTGAGCGAAGGCCGCTGCCGCGCGATGCGTGTGCCGGCGAAGACGACGCCGCACAGCCCGGCTGCGACGACAACCAGCCCGAGCGCGTGCGACAGAAAGAAAGCGAAGAACGCGGCCAGCGCAAAAAGTCCGGCGGCGACCAGCGCGAGCGTCACACGCAACGGCTCATCGGGCGCGAAGCGCGGGCCGAGAAGAACGAAGGCGGCGAAAAACGGCAGGATGGTCACGATCACCGCCGCCAGGCTGGTGCAAGCCGCGGACCAGTGGGCGCCGCGATTTGGCACTTGGCTCTCCGGCAGCCCGACGCCGAGCCACAGGCCCGGCGAGTTGTCCTCGGCGACGAGCACGACCGGCCGGTTGCGCCATGCCGCCGGCAGCGACCATCGATAGAGGCACCAGGCCGGTCCCGGGGCCGAGCGCACGCCGAGGCGCAATTCTCGCAGGTGGTCCGGCGTCTGGAGGCTGAGGCGCAGCGTCGAGTTGTCGGGAAAGCCGTTCACGACGAGGGCGAGGGTGTCGGCCGCCGAGGGCAGGTCGACCTCGAGGCGGCCGATCCCGCCGTCGGCGGGACGGTTGGAATCCCAAACCAAGCCGGGGGCCGATCCGGCCGCGCGCGCGATGGCGCCATCGGTCGGGGCAAACGCACCGGCAAGTCTCGCATCTGGCGTGGCACCGCAGGCCGCGGCGGTGATCACCAGCAGGGCGAGCAGTGCGACGCGACGCATGCGGTCAGGGCTCATGGGGACCCGACTTGAAGAGGTTCAGGCGGTGTTCGCGCAGATACTGGAGGCGCGGTGTCAGGTCGGCCGGATAGATGACGTAGCCCTGGTCGGGCGAGGTCGCCGCGTCGGCCTTCTGCTGGCTGCCGGTCTCGAGGTAGACTTCGCGCCACTTCGCGCGGTTGCCGCTATACCACGCCACGGCGCTCTTTTCCTCGGGCGTGAGCACCAGGCCGGCCGTGGCGGTGACGAAGAGCAAGGCCGCCAGGCCGGCGTATCGCCACACGCGGCCGGCCAGCAGCTCGGCCTGCAGGTACAACGCGAAGAACGCGGGAATGAGGAGCGTCACATAGCGTGGCGCGTAAGGCGCGGTGCGCCAGCCGAGCATGACCCGGCCCACGGCGGTGTTGAGGCAGTAGAGCACCGTAAAGGAGGTCAGGAGGAAGATGACCGCGCTGGCCGGCTGCGCGGCGGGTCCGGCGCGCAGCAGCCGGCGGCCGTGCACCACCGCCAGGAACGCGACCAGCAGGAGAAGCAGGAGTCCCCCGGTGAAGTCCAGCCACAGATGAGCCTGCCAGCCGGCGTAACTCGCCAGCATGAGGGCGACGAAGCCGCCGTATTCCCATGGGTGTTCGTAAGGGAAACGGAAGTTCGGGACCGCCGGCTCATTCCTGTAGCCGGCAAAAAACAACACCCAGAACCCGGCGCAGAGCAGCAACGCGACCGCCAGCGCCCGGACGGACCGACCGTCGCCATTCCGCCGGGCGTGCCAAAGTTCGAACCCGAACAGCAGCGGCGCGAGCGCGCCCGCGAACAGGGCAAAGCCGGTGAAGATCATGAAGAGGATCAAGACCACCTGCACGAGGCGGCGCCACGCGGCCGAACGCATGAACCAGGAGAGGCCATGGATCATCATCAGGAGCACGGGAAACGCGCCGTGCGAAGGATTCGCCGGGCCGATCCAAGCCTCGAACTGCCGCATCGTGAGGAAAATGAGCGGCACCACGGCCAGAGCCGGGCCGTCGCGGGCGCCGCATTTGCGCGCCAGCGCCAGTGCGGCCAGCGCGGCGAGTGCGGTCACGATCACGGTCAGGAGTGCATCGCCGCGCGCGTCCCAGTGGGTGAAATGCGCGAGCGCCGCGGTGAACAGGTAGCCGACGCCCTGCCGGTGCGGCCCATGCTGGTAGTCGAAGATCCTCCACCAGTTCCCGCCCGCGAACATCGGCTTGTAGATGTCCCACTGGTCCCAGGTGAAAATATCGGAGGTATGTTCCGCCGTGAACCGGATCCGGTGGTCGGCGAGCACCAGCGTGAGCAACACCACGGCCCCGAGCGCCGCCTTGCGCCAGGGAAACGGACGGGA
>DASZXO010000006.1:0-9497 GCA_035545835.1 Lacunisphaera sp. | reverse complement strand
ATGACCGCCGCCGAGATCGGCGCTGCCTAGAGCGCCGCCCCAGCAAGTCCGCTGATCGCTTATTTGTCCGTGACCGTGACTCCGATCGAGCTGTCGCCGGCGCTGCTCTTGAAGAACAACGAGCCCGTGCCGGCCTTGCCGCCCTGTACCGGGACGGTGACGGACGTCTGGCCCGGCTGGACCATGACTTCCGGCATGATGACGCTCGCCGGCACGTCGGTCGTGACGTTGATCAGGAGGCCGCCGGCGGGGGCGGGCGTCGGGATCGAGAAGGTGAGCGCCTGCTGTTCGCCGGTCTTGAGGAAGAGCGCACCCGGGGACACGAGGAAGCTGATGGGATCGACGCGGAAGCTGCCGACATCAAGGCCCTCGCCGCCGCCGCGGACGCTGATCTGGTAGGTGTGTCCCGGCGTCACCGGCGGCACGAAGTAGCTGAGCGAGCTCGGCGACTCGTACACGGTCCGGGTGGGGGTTTGGTCGAAATAAACGACGTCGGACGGCGTGAAGCCCGCCCCGAGCACGCTGACGCGCGAGCCCACCGGCGCGCGGGTCGCTTCCGAGCGGATGACGTACCGCCCGGCGATCTTCATGTGCTGGAGTTCCGAATAGACCTCTTGCGCGGGCGTGTCGGTCTGCCCCTCGGTCTTGAAATCGCAGATGAAGTAGTAGGAAGCGTCGGTGCGGCCGGCGGGGAGCTGGTAGTCGAAATCCCAGACGTCGCCGTTCACATTGCTCTTGGTCATCGGGTACGCCTGGCCGTCGATGATGATGCGCGGCTGGACGCTGGCGACCTGGACGTTGCGGGCCGGCCGGAAGCTGGCCGTGATCGTGTAAATCTGCGAGGGATTCTGCGGCACCGTGTCGGGCGTCAGGTTTGTGATCGTGACGTTGCAGCCGGTCAGGACCAGCAAGAGCGCGGCGGCGAGGACCGAGAAGATTCTGCTCGCGTGAGAAGTGGGAGTCTTTTGCATGGGTTGGTAGACTGCGGCGGCCTCGTAGGCTGTTGGCAGCTCGTAAATTGACGAGTTCATAATGCCCGAGTTCCCTCCAGCGCAAGAAAAAGCGCAGCCGGCCGCCACGACGCCAGCGACGCCGCTCGGGGTCTATGTCCACGTGCCGTTTTGCGCCACGACCTGCGATTTCTGCGCCTTCTACCAGACGGTGCCGAAGGGCGATGCGGTCCGGAGGTATCTGGATGCCGTCGAGGCGGAAGCAGCCCTGGTCCGCTGGGGTGGCCGGAGGTCCGGCACCGCGTTCTGGGGCGGCGGCACGCCGGGCCTGCTCCGGCCGGCGGAAAGCGAGCGCCTTGGCCGGACGATGCTGCGTTTCGCGGGCGGCCAGCCGGACGAATGGACCGTCGAGCTGGCACCCGCCACCGTCACGGAGGACCGGCTGGCGGTGTTCAAGGACCTCGGCGTGACTCGCGTGTCGCTCGGTGTGCAGAGTTTTGACGAGGCGCTGCTCGACGCGCTGGGCCGGCAGCACACGCCGGCGCAGATCCGGCGGGCATACGACCTGATTCGGCGGCACGGCTTTGCCAGCGTGAATCTCGACCTCATGTTCGCGCTGCCGGGGCAGACCGAGGCGCAGTGGCGCGCCGACCTGGACGAGGCGCTCCGGCTGGCGCCCGATCACCTCTCGACCTACTGCCTGACTTTCGAGGAGGACACGGTGCTCTGGGTCAAGCTCTCCCAGGGCAAGGTGAAGCTCGATGCCGAGAAGGAGGCGGTCTTCTACGAACGGACATGGCAACACCTCGCCGCGGCCGGCTATGCCCAGTATGAGATCTCCAATTTTGCGCGGCCGGGGCATGCCTGCGCCCACAACGTCAACACCTGGTCGATGCACGAGTGGGTCGGCCTCGGGCCGTCGGCCGCCTCCCAGCACGACGGCTGGCGCAGCAGCAATCCGCCGGATCTCGAGCTTTGGCTGGCTGACGTTGCCTCCGGCCGCCGCGCGACGGCGGACCGCACGGCGCTGACGCCCGGGCTGCTCGCCGCCGATTCGGTCATCTTCGGCCTGCGCATGAACGCCGGCGTATCGCTGCCGCGCCTGCGCCGCCGGTTTCCCGATGCCCCTTGGGCGCAGCTCCACGACCTGCTGCCGCGGTTCCTGTTTGCCGGATTGATCGAAGCCACGCCCGAGGGGCGGATCAGCCTGACCCCGCGTGGCCGGCTGGTGGCCGACGCCATCGGTGCCGAGGTGTTGGAGGTGTTCGATACCACCAAACCCGCCCCGGCGTCATGAGGGGCATGCCAGCGCTCGCCGGAAGAGGTGGAGCCCGCATTTCCTGCGGGTTTGGACCTTGCCAGTGGAGGCGGGACGCCCTCGTCCCGCGACTTGTCCTTCGCGCTGGCGTTTCGCGGGGTGAGGGCACCCCGCCTCCAAGTACGTTTCCCCTGCGCGGAGCGCAGGTTCCACCTTCGCTGGCCGCGTTCAGGATGAACCTGGGGATTCTCTTGTTTGCGGCCATCATCACGGTCGGCCCCTCGGCCTTCGCCGGCCGGATCGAGTTCTCCTGGCCGACACCCAATCCCGCGTGGGAACAGGGCCGCGGCTACGAGGCGTGGGTGCAGCCCACGGTGTCGGGCGACCCGGAGTCGGGCTTGTTCGGGTGTGTCCGCAGCGGCGGCAACCAGTTTCACGAGGGGCTCGATATCCGGCCGATCCGGCGCGACCGCCGGGGCGAGCCCGCCGATCCGGTCATGGCGGCGATGGACGGCGTCGTGCGCTACGTCAACCTGCACGGCGGCGACAGCAGCTATGGCCGTTACATCGTGATCGAGCACACCGGGCTGACGCCGGCCGTCTACACCCTCTACGCGCATCTCGCGCGCGTCGAACCCGGGGTCAAGCCGTTCACCGCGGTCAAGCGCGGCCAGGTCATCGGGCTCATGGGCCACACCGCCGGCGGCTACGCCATCCCGAAGGAGCGCGCGCACGTGCATTTCGAGATCGGACTCGTCGCCACGACGAACTTCGCCGCCTGGTACGCGTGGAAGCGCTTCGGGAGCCCGAACGAGCACGGCGTCTACAACGGCATGAACCTGATGGGCATCGATCCGAACGACTTCCTGCGCGAGTATCGGCGGGGCCGGGTGGACAACTTCCTCGAGTATTTCGACAAGATGCGGGCGGTCGTGCGCGTGCGCGTCGCCACATCCGCCACGCCCGATTTCATCGAGCGCTATCCGTCGTTGCTGCGGCGGCCGCTGCCGCCGGACGGTCGCGTCGCCGGCTGGGAGGTGGAGTGCAACTCCACCGGGCTGCCGTTTGCATGGACACCGCTCGGGCCGTCCGAAGTCGCGGGCATGGCGCCGGGCACCGCGCGCATCGTCGCGGTCGACCGACCCGTGGTGCGCGCCTATCGTTGCAAGGAGCTGGTCCGGAACCGCGGCGGCCAGGACGTTCCGGCCGGCGACCTCGCCATGATGCTGCAGCAGGTCTTCGGGCTGCGGTGAAGCCTGGCTGGGCGTAAAATCCTTTCGGCGCAGGGGCGCGCCTGGTGCGGGCGCGGAGGAGAATCGCGAGCAAGCTCGCTCCCACATGAGTCCAGGCGCGATCGCGGGTGATGGCGGCCTCAAATCTCCAGCGGCGGCCCGAGGAGTTCCATGCCGCACTCCTCCCACAGGCTTGGGGGCAGGGCGTGGCTGGCCGAGATATCCTGCCCGATGCGGTTCATCTCGTGGAAGAAATGCTCCATGCGACCGGCAGGCTGGAACAGCACGAGCATCTGGCCTTCGCCCGCGCTGGTCATCGCAAACGCGTGCGGCACCTGGCGGGGCGCGAAGGCCGAATCACCCGGCCCAAGCCGGAGCGTGGCGTCGCCCACCTTCACGAGGAACTCGCCGCGGATGACATAGAACCACTCGTCCTGCGCATGGTGGCGATGCAGGGGCGGGCCGCCCTTGGTGGCGCGCGTCGTGTCGAAGATGCAGAGGTCGCCGCCCGTGTCCTTCGCCGACACCTTGAGGTCAAAGCGTCCGCCCATGATCGCCAGGGCGGCATCGTTGCGGTCCTGGTGCGCACCCACGCGGAAGCCGCCGTCGGAGCGCGCCGGCGCGGCGGCCAGGCTGTCAGCGGCGCGGGCCAAGGACGTCAAAGCGAAGGCGGCGGCAGGGAAACGAAGGAAATCTCGTCTTTTCATGGGGTGGTGGGATGAGAGGGTTCGAGGCGCCGGCGCCCTGAGCAGGCGAGGGCGAGCCGCGCCTACCAAGGAGGCGAGGCAGGGAATCGCCTGCAAGCAGGATCCACTGGGGAGGACGGGCGCGCAGGGGCGTGCCTTGCGCACGCCCAGGGCGTGGTCGAGTCACGCCCCCACAAGGGAGGCGGCGAGGAATCGCGAGCAAGCTCGCTCCCGCATGAGCGCCCCGCCAGCCGCCGTTCAGCTCTGGGGCTGAAGCTGGCTGAGGAGCTGCTGGAACTCCGGGTCGGATTTCAGGATGTCGAGGTCGGGATCCTGTTCCATCCAGTCACGATCGTCGTACCCGAGCGCGACGGCCTTGCGCAGCGAGCGGAGCGCATCGGGGCGGCGTTTGCTGAGCGCGAGGCTGCAGGCGAGATTGTAGTGCGCCGTCGGGTTGTCGGGCTGCAGGCGCACAAGCTTGCGGTCCATGCGCAGGCCATCGGCGATCCGGCCGACCTTCGTATAGAGTCCGCCGAGCAGGCTCACGACCTCGACATAGGACGGACACCGGCCGTGGACGGCCTCGTAGAACGCGATCTCGAATTGCGGATCGGGCTTCGGTTGACGCGACATGGATCAGCGCTTCGGGCGGTTGGGGCATCGGCCGGACTGGCGGAAGGCGATGCACTGGGCGCTGACCTGCAGGCGCTGCGACACGGGCTTGAGGCCGAGCTTCAGCGAAACGGTGCTCCCGTACCATTCCATGAAGGGCGCGCTGATCTCGAAAATCCGGTCGCAATCGACGCACACGACCTGGGCCACCTGCGTGTTCCCGTTGTCGGCCGGGCGGTAGTATTTCTCACCGGTCCCGATGTCGACCTCGCGCAGGATGTGGCTCTCGGTCATCAGCGGCAGCGTGCGATAGACGGTGGCGCGCGACACGGAGTCGTCGATCGCCCGGGCGTGCTCGAGGAGCTTTTCCGCGGTGAAATGTTCCTTTTGGGCGCAGGCGGCGTCGAAAATCGCGAGGCGCTGGTTGGTCACGCGCAGGCCCTTCTCGGCCAGGTAGGATTGGAATCTCTCGCGAAGGCGATGGTCGGTCACTGCCGGCAATGTCGTCGCTGGCATTTCCGCCTGTCAACCCGGAACAATGTGCATCTGTTGGCGCCGGAAACGCGTTGCCTCGCCGGCGGCCGGGGCCAATCACTTGGGGGATGATCGTGGGCGTCCAGCCGCTGGCGGGATTCGACAAGCTCCTGCACTACAAGGTGCCGGAAACGCTCCGCAGCGCGGTGCAGCCGGGTGCGCTGGTGCGGGTTCCCATCCTGAATCGCCAGCACCTCGGGCTGGTGACGGAAGCCGACGCGATCCCGGACGTCGCCCCGGAGAAGCTGAAGTCCCTCGGGGCCGTGATCCACCCGTTCGTGGCCCTGACGCCCGACCTGCTCGAACTCGCCCGCTGGATGCACGGCTACTACGCGGCGCGGATGGAGAGCGTGCTCGAGGCCATGATCCCCGCGGCCGTGCGCGGCGGGGCACGGGTGAAAGCCGAGAAGTACCTCGCGCTGGCGGGAACACCCGCGCCGGAGGAACTGGCGGCGCTCGCGAAACGCGCGCCGCAACAGGCGCGGCTCTGCGGGTTCCTGCAGCAGCAGTTTCATCCGGTGAAGAAGTCGCTCGTGCTGTCGCGCCTCGGGCTCGCGGCCGGCGTGGTCGCGGGGCTCGTGAAGCGCGGGCTCGTCCGCGAGGAAGTGCGGCATGTCGAGCGCGTGGCTTACTCCGACCAGTGGGCGGGGGGCGAAATCGTGTCCGCGCGGCCGCCGACGCTCAACGCGGAGCAGGCCGCCGCGGTGCAGGCCGTGGGCGAGGCGCTCGGCCGGCGGCGGTTCGCCGTGCATCTCCTGCACGGCGTCACCGGGTCCGGCAAGACGGAGGTCTACCTGCGCGCGGTCGAGCAGGTGCTGGCCGCCGGCGGCAGTGCGATCTACCTCGTGCCTGAGGTGGCGCTGACGCCGCAGACCGTGGCGCGGTTGCGCGGACGCTTCGAGGCGGCCGGGCACCAGACCGTGGTCTGGCACAGTCACCTGAGCGACGGCGAGCGCCTCGACGGCTGGACGGCGCTGGCGACCGGGCGCGCGCGGGTCGTCGTCGGCGCGCGCTCGGCGATTTTCGCGCCGGTGCGCGACCTGCGGCTGGTCGTCGTCGATGAGGAGCACGAACCGGCGTACAAGCAGGACGAGACCCCGCGCTATCACGGTCGGGACGTGGCCGTCTACCGGGCCAAGCTCGCCCGGGCCGTCTGCCTGCTGGGCTCCGCGACGCCCTCGCTCGAGTCGGTGGCCAACGTCCGCGCGGGCAAATACCAGCTCAACGAGCTGACGAAACGCGTCGATGACAAGCGCCTGCCGGACATCCAGGTCGTCGACATGCGCGTTGAGGCGATGCGTTCGCGCGGGCAGGTGACGTTGTCGCGGCTGCTGGTCGACCACATGCACCAGCGCATCGCCCGCCGCGAGCAGGTCATCCTGTTCCTGAACCGCCGCGGCTATTCGTCCGCGATGCAATGCCGCAAGTGCGGGCATGTGGAGGAATGCCCGCATTGCAGCGTGGCGATGACCTACCACCGGGCCGACGAGACGCTCAAATGTCACCTCTGCGGCCACGAACGCGGCGCGCCGGTCGTGTGTCCGTCGTGCGCGGCGCCCGACATCCGCTGGCGCGGGCTCGGCACGCAGCGGGTGGAGGAGGCGGTGCGGCGGCTGCTGCCGCGGGCGCGGCTCGAGCGGGTGGACTCGGACACGATGGCGAAACGGCACCGTTTCCGGCAGATCCTGTCCGACTTCCGCGCCGGGAAAATCGACATCCTCATCGGCACGCAGATGATCGGCAAGGGACTCGACTTCCCGAACGTCACGCTGGTCGGACTGGTCGACGCCGACCTGTCGATGCACGTGCCGGACTTCCGGGCCAACGAGCGGACCTTCCAGCTGCTCGTCCAGGTGGCGGGTCGCGCGGGGCGGGGCGATCGCGCCGGCGAGGTGGTGGTGCAGACCTTCACGCCGAAATCGGACGCGATCCAGTTTGCGCGCCGGGCGGACTTCCACGGATTCGCCGAGGCGGAGCTGGCCGTGCGCAAGAAGTTCAATTACCCGCCGTACCGGCACCTCGTGCACCACCTGTTCCGCGGCCCGAACCCGGAGAAGATCCGGTTCTACGCCGAGCACTGGGTGCGCGAGGTCGAGCAGAAGCTCGGCGCGGCCGTCGAAATCCGCGGGCCGACGCCGGCGCCGGTCGAGAAGGTGAAGGACGAGTACCGGTTCCAGGTGTGGTATTTTTGCGCGCGGGTGACGGCGGTCGTGGCGGAGTTGTCCAAGCTGCTCGCCGCGCGCCCGTGGCCCGACGATGTCGTCCAGGTGCTCGACGTGGACCCGATGAGTTTGACGTGAAGTGTAGCGGCGCTCTATGAGCGCCGTCGCATTGGGCGACGGTCATAGACCGCCGCTACAGTCGCCGCCTTAGTCCTGCAGCTTGCCGAGGAGGCGGCCGAGGTACTTCTTTGCGTAGAGCTGCGAACGCTCGCGCACGACCTTCTCGGCGGGACGACGCTTGAGGTTCAACTCCGGGATGCTGTCGAGCACCCGGCCATCGTCCGGCCGGAGGACCACCCAGGCGAGGACGAGGCGCAGTCGCGCATCGCCGACTGCGGTGCGCAGCTGGTCGTAGACCATCCGCCCGATCTCGGCCTCGTGGAGGTCGGCGCAGATGTCGGCCACGGCGGCGACGCTCAGGAGATTGCGGACGCGCTCGCCGGCGTCGTCGACGTGGCCCGGCGGCCACGCCGAAAGCTTTTCCCGAAAGCCGAGGACGAAGGCCGGTTCGTGCCCGCGGGCAAAGGGCGGCGACATGCGCGTGACGAGTTCGTTGTCGTCCGGCAGGTCGTCGTAGGTGATGGCGTCGACCTGTTCCGGTGTGATCTGCTCGTAGGCGGTCCCGGGCAAAACCGGTTCAAGCCGGCCCGTGCCGGCGGCGGCGAGGCCGACGGCCAGCCAGGCACCGAGCGCCACGCCGGACCAGGCCAGGGCCCGGCGACCGATCCGGCGGCCGGCGTCCCAACGGAAGAGCTTCGTGCCGACCAGGCCGCCCGCCGCGCCGATGACCAGCAGGGCGCCGAGGCTGAAGCCGGCGCCGGCCAGGCCGCGCGGGTCGGTCACGCAACGCTGGAGCACGTCGACCGCATAGCGGCCGGGCATGAAGCCGGCGAGGCGCTGCGCCCAGGCCGGCAGCGCCGCGAGGGGAACGCCGACGCCGCCGATCATGATCATCGGCAGGAACAGGCACTGGCCGAGCGCCTGGACGGCGGGCACGTCGTCGGCCAGCGCGGCGATCAGCAGCCCGAGACCGAGAAACGCCCAGGCCACGACCAGGTAGGCCGCGATTCCGGCCAGCGGATGCGCCGGCAGCGGCGTGCCGTAGATCCAGCGCGCGAGGGCAACCTGCAAGGCGACGGCGCCGGCGATGATGACGATGCGCGCGGCGATGGTGCCGGCGACGAGCCCGCCGGTTGAGACCGGCAACAGCCGGTAACGCCGCCACACCCCGCGTTCGCGCTCGGCCACGAGGCCCGTCGGCAGCCCGAAGCACGCGCCGCCGAGGATGGTGATCGTGAGCAGCTGGCCCATCTGGTGGAGCAACGGCGGCGTGTCGGAGCGGAAGACGCTGCCGAACGCCAGCAGGAAGAAGACCGGCACCAAGTAGCCGTAGCTCAGAGCCTGGAGGCTGCGGAAGTTCAACCGCAACGTGAGCCAGGCGTGACCGACCAAGCCCCGGATGATGGAACCGCGGTTCATGGCAGGGCGACGGGCAATGGACAGACACACCCCGCCCTCGCGGGCACCCCTCTGGTTAGAGGGGATCTCCGGAGGCGGACGTCTGGGTCCCCTCTAACAAGAGGGGTGGCGCGGAGCGACGGGGTGTGTGGTTTCATCGCGGTGCCTCCGCGTCGTTGTCGGACCAAGTGCAGCCGGTGAGCTCGAGGAACACATCCTCGAGCGACGGACGATGCATCCGGAGGTCCAGCAATTCGTGGCCGGCCTGCGCCAGCAGCTGGGCCAGCGCCGCGGCGGTTTGGGCGGCATCGCTGGTGGCGAGCGCGCAGGTGCCATCCGCCCCGGCTTGGACCGCCGTCACACCCGGCAGCCGGGAGAGCACGTCCGGCGCGACCGTCGCGGCCGCGCGAAAGAGCAGGCGCGGCCGGGTCGAAGCGCGCGCGATCAGGTCGGCCGGCGTGGCGGTGGCGACGAGTCGCCCCGCGTGGAGGATGCCAACCCGGTCGCAGAGTTGGTGTGCTTCCTCGAGGTAGTGCGTGCTGAGC
>DASZXO010000005.1:0-33995 GCA_035545835.1 Lacunisphaera sp. | reverse complement strand
TCGCCGGCCGGCGGACGAACAGCATCGCCTGCTGGCGCTGGAATCGACCGGAGCGCCGGGCGCCGCCTACACCACCTCGCGATAGACGTCCGGGTGCGGTTTGGTGATGACGGCGGCGTTGACCAGCATGCCCGCACCCGCGATCACCTCGCGGCCCGCGGCCACGGCCGATTGCACCGAGGCGATGTCGCCGGTCAGCGTCACGAAGGCCTTGCCGCCGAGCGCCATCGCCACGCGCAGCTCGAGCAGCTGCACCGGCGCGGCCTTGGCGCAGGCGTCCGCCGCGCGGATGAGCGTCACCACGTTGAACGACTCCAGCACGCCCAGCGCCCCTTCCGGGGGCGTGACGCTCGTGCGCCCGAGCGCGGCGATGACGTCGGGATGGAGGTTGCGCAGGACCGAGCTGTCGATGAGGCAGCCGTTCGCCGCCTCGCCGGCGGCGTCGACCGCGCTCTGCACCGCCGGGGCTTCGCCCGCGACGAGGATCATGTACTTGCCCGAACAGATGGAACGCGACAACAGCAGCCGCACCGTGCCGGCCTTCAGCGCCGCGTCGGCGACGACGAAGCCGGCCGCGACGCTGGAAAGTTCGATCAGGCCGATGGATTTTTCAGTCATGGGATCAGGCGCGGTTGAGGATGATGTGCGCAGCGGTGACGCCTTCGACGCGGGCCGCAAACGGTGCATGCAGCATCGCGCCCATGGACCCGTCGGGAATCGCGCCGACCGGCTGGCCGGCGGCGACGCTCTCGCCGGCGCGCACGAGCGGCACGCAGGCGGCACCGGCCGACTGGCGGAGCGGCAGGACCACGCGCGCCGGTGCCAGGTGCGTCTCACGCCAGTGCGCCGGGTGATCGTAAGGCGTGAGGTTGAGCTTCTTCATCAAGGCGGCGATCGGCACCCGCCGGCCGTCGCGCAACGGGTGCGGCTTCGCTTTGGTCGGACCCGGCCATCTCACGCCCGCCGCCTTCATCTCCGCCTTCGCCTGGTCGCAGGCCTCCTTGGGAAAGAGCTCCTCCGGGCAGGCGAACAGCGTGCAGAGCCCGCAGGCGCAGCACAGCGCGGCCCACTCGTTCCAGTGCGCCGCGCCGGTCGCGGTGAACGCGAGGCTGCGCATCACCTGGTGCGGCTCCACCGCGTAGCCGAGCAGGTAGCGCGGGCAGAGTTCGGTGCAATAGCGGCACTGGTCGCAGGCGGATTTGCCGATGAAATTCTGCTTCTCCACCGGCTGCAGCTTCCGGTTGATCACGTGGTGGTCGCGTGCCAGCACGACGGCGCCGCCGGTCGTCTTGGTCACCGGCCGGTCGAGGTCGTCCGTGGTCTCGCCCATCATCATGCCGCCGATGGCGGCCACCGGGTCGGCCACCGTGGCGCCGCCCGCCGCCTCGATGCAGTCGCGCAGGGTGGTCCCGAGCGGCACGGTGAGCGTCAACGGCTCGCGCACGGCGCCGGCTATGGTCAGGGTTTTGTGCGTGACGGGACGGCCCGCCGCGGCGGCGGTGATGTTCACCAGGGTCTCCACGTTGCAGACGACCGCGCCGACGTTGAGCGGGATGCCGCCGGCCGGGATGAGCCGGCCGGTCGTCTCATGCACGAGGTCGAATTCGTCGCCGGCGGGGTAGTAATCGCCCAAGAGGTGGACGTAGACGTTCGTGCCGTGGCACGCCGCCTCGACGGCCGCGACGGCGGCCTGGTTCTTGGCCTTGATGCCGACGATGCCCTGGCCGGCGCCGACGGCGCCCATCGCCAGCTGGATGCCCTGCACCAGGGCAACGGCCTCGCGCTCCATGAGGGCGGCATCCTTGTGCAGGAGCGGCTCGCACTCGGCGCCGTTGGCAATGACGGTGTCCGCCTTCCCGGCCAGTTTCACCTCCGTCGGGAATCCGCCGCCGCCCGCGCCGACCACGCCGGCGAGCCTGACCTGGTCGACCAGGTTCATGGGACCGCTGGAGGCGGGATGCCCTCACCCCGCGGGTTGCCCTTCGCGCACTTCGCTTCGCGGGGTGAGGGCACCCCGCCTCCAGTGGAAAGAGGAACGTTCGGACACGCCTGGAAGTCTGCGGTCATCAGGCGCCAATCATGTGTTCGGACCGCCGGGCGCCACGATGACCTCCAGGCCCTTCGCTCGGAGCGCGTCCACGAGCGGCGCCGGCGCGGCGGCGTCGGTCACGACGACGTCGACGTCCGCAAAATCCGCGAGGAAGAACGTCGAACGCCGGCCGAATTTCGTGTGGTCGAGGCAGAAGATCACCTTGGCCGCCCCGGCCATCATGGCGCGCTGGATGTCGACGAGCAGCGCGTGCGAGTTGTAGATGCCTTCCTCCGCAATTCCGCTCCCGCTCAGGATCGCCACGTCGACGTGCATGCGGGCGAAGGTGTCCACCGCATGCGGGCCCACCAGCACCCCGAGTCGCGGATAAAGCACGCCGCCCGAGAGGTGCACCTCGTGCCGGTTCGAGGCGGAGAAGAGATTCGCGACCGGCAGCGAGTTCGTGATGATCTGCGCAACCTTGTCGCCCAGCCGCTTCGCGACATGGAAGCAGGTGGTGCCGCTGTCGATGATCACGTTTTGGCCCGGCGACACCAACGCCGCGCACGCTTCTCCGATCGCATCCTTCTCCGCGATCTGGTGCGTGTCGCGGACATTGAAGACGAACTCGTCCGATTTGGGCTGTTGCAGGCTGCGAGCCCCGCCGTGCGTCCGCCGCAGTTGGGACCGCTTTTCCAAGGTCGCAAGGTCCCGACGGACGGTTGATACGGACGCGCCGACGTGGCGCGCCAGCTCTTCAAGTGAAGCGAATTCAGCCTTTTGCAGGTAAGCCTCGAGCTTGGCTTGGCGTTCCTCAGCTTGCATGATTTTGAATGTGTTTGATAGATGTTGATAGATTTTGCAATCTTTTGATTGACTATTTGGCAGTATTTTGGCGTAAATGCGCGCGAATTATCGGCTTCTCATGTCGTTATCGCCTCCAATGCCGCATCGAGTCGAGGTCGAACACTTGGTGCGCCGGGCCATTTACCAGCGTCTTGGACGGACGCCTCCGCCTGCCGCCCTCGCCCCCCACCCGCTTCTGGTCAACATCAGCGCGCGGCACTGCCACCTGACTCCCGCTGCGGTCGAGGCGCTCTTCGGTCCCGGCGCGAAGCTCACGCCGATGAAGTGGCTCTACCAAAAGGACCAGTTCGCCGCGAAGGAGACGGTCACGCTGGTCGGCCCGCGCAGCCGCGTGATCTCCAACCTGCGCATCCTCGGCCCCTGTCGCGACCTCAACCAGGTCGAGCTCGCCCTCACCGATTCGATCTCGCTCGGCTTCGACGCTCCCATCCGCCTTTCGGGCCGGATTGCCGGCACGCCGGGCTGCATGCTCATGGGCCCCCACGGCTTTTTCGAAATGAAGGAGGGCGTCATCCGCGCCGCACCGCACGTCCACATGCATCCCGATGACGCCGCATTCTACGGCGTCAAGGCCGGCGACTTCATGCGCCTGCGCGTCGGCGGCCCGTGCGGCACGACCTTCGACCGCGTCCTCGTGCGCATCGACCCGGCTTTCAAGCTCGAGGTGCACATCGACACCGACGAGGGCAACGCCTGCGCCCTCCAGCCCGACACGCCCGTCGAACTTCTTCCCTGATCCCCTCACCCCTCAACACCCAACCATCATGAGTGATTCCATCGGCATGGTAGAAACCAAAGGCTATGTCGGCAGCGTCGAAGCCAGCGACGCCATGGTCAAGGCGGCCAATGTCGCCCTCGTCCGCCAGATCCAGATCGGCGGCGGCTTCGTCACCGTCGTCGTCAAGGGCGACGTCGGCAGCGTCAAGGCCGCTGTTGAATCCGGGGCCGACGCCGCCAAGCGCGCCGGCGAACTCGTCTGCTCGCATGTCATCGCCCGGCCGCACGCCGAGCTCCTCCGCACCGTCGGCCTCTAACCTCAACCCCTTATCTTTATGGCACTCCAGGAAGCAGTCGGACTCATTGAAACCAAGGGCCTCTGCGCGCTGCTCGAGGCGGCGGACGCCGCCCTCAAGGCCGCCAGCGTCACCATGACCGGCTACGAAGCCGTCGGCAGCGGCTATGTCTGCGGGTTCTTCCGCGGCGATGTCGCGGCGGTCAAGGCCGCCATCGATGCCGGTGCCGAGGCCGCGTCGAAAGTCGGCGACGTTGTCGCCGTACAGGTCATCCCGCGCCCGCACGAGGACCTCGGCGGACTTGGACGGTGGCTCGCCGCCCCGGCCGCCTGAGGAAATTGCAGGGGCGTCGCTCGTCGACGCCCTCGAGCGCGGTCAAGCCGCGCCCCTACTCCTTCGATTTTCGGCTCTCGACCCTCCTTGAACATCCTCGTCGCCAACCTCGGCTCGACGTCCTTCAAGTTCCGCCTGTTTCGCTTCGACGGCGGCGGGAAGGCCGTGCTGCTCGCCCAGGGTGGCTGCGAGCGCGTGACCGACCACGGGCGCGCGATCGACGAATGCCTCGCGGAACTTCGCGCCGGCGGGCACCTCGGCTCGGCGGCGGATCTCGCCGCGGTCGGCTTCAAGACCGTGCTCGGCCGCGACCTCACGGGCTGCGTGCCGGCGGACGACCGGACCATCGCCGCCCTCGAGGGCTTCGCCGACCTCGCACCGGCGCACAACCCACCCTATGCGGCGGGCATCCGCCGCTTTCGCGAGAAGCTGCCCGCCGTGCCCCTCGTGGCGCTGTTCGAGACCGCCTTCTACCAGTGGGTGCCGGCGGCCGCTGCGCGCTATGCCGTGCCCGAGTCGTGGCACCAGGCGGGCGTCCGGCGCCACGGCTTCCATGGCGCCAGCCACAAGTTTGTCGCCGAACGCTCCGCCGAACTCCTGGGCCGCGCCGACATTGCGGACCGGGTCCGCCGCCTCTACCAGGCCGGCGCGGCCCCGCTCCCCGCCGGACGCCCGCCGCTGCGCGTGATTTCCTGCCACCTCGGCGGCAGCAGTTCCGTCACGGGCATCCGCGACGGCCTCGCTGTCGGCACCAGCATGGGCCTGAGCCCGCAATCCGGCCTGCCGCAGAACAACCGCGTAGGTGACCTCGATTCCGCCGCCGTGCCCTTTGCGCTGAAAACCCTCCGCCTGTCGCTGGCCGAGGTCGAACGCCAGCTCACCAACGAGAGCGGCCTGCTCGGCCTCTCCGGCGTGAGCAACGACCTCCGCGACATCGCCGCCGCCGCGGCGCGGGGCCACGCGCGCGCCCGGCTCGCCGTCGACGTCTTTGTCCACTCCGCCCGCCACTGGATCGGCGCCTTCCTCCTCGAACTCGGCGGCTGCGACGCCCTGGTCTTCACCGCCGGCATCGGCGAAAACAGCCCGGCGATCCGCGCCGCAATCTGCGCCGGCCTCGAAGGATTCGGCCTCGAACTCGACCCCGCGAAGAACACCACCCTCCGGGGCGAAGGCGACATCGCCACCGCCGGTTCCCGCGCCCGCCTCCTCGTCATCCCGGCCAACGAGGAACTTGTGGTCGCCCGCGAAACCGCCCGCTGGTTGGCCGCCCGAAACTGACATGCGAATCTCAGAACAATAACTTGGAGGAGCCTGCTTGCAGGCGATTTCGTGATCCTTCCTCCAACCTCCGGCCTTCAACCTTCCACCTTCAACTCCGACTCCCCATGACCCAAAAAGCCATCGGTCTCCTCGAAACCCGGGGCCTCACCGCCCTCGTCACCGGCGTCGACGCCATGCTCAAGTCCGCCCATGTCACGCTCGCCGGGCCCATGAAACAGGTCGGCAGCGCGCTCGTCACGGCCGTCGTGGTCGGCGACGTCGCCGCGGTCAAGGCCGCGACCGACGCCGGCGCGCAGGCCGCCCGCACCGTCGGCGAAGTCGTCAGCGTGCAGGTCATCCCGCGCCCGCACGACGACCTCCCCGCCGTCCTGCCCAAGCCCAGCGCGAAGAAATAACGAATCTCGGCGCCTGTTGCCTCGCGATAACCTCCGCGTGCAGCGATTTGCCGCCCGCCTCATCTCCGGCGATCCACAATCCAAAATCCCCAATCGCAAATTCGCCATGTTCCTCGCCCGCGTCATCGGCTCCGTCGTCTCGACCAAGAAGGACGAGGCGATGAAGGGCCGCAAACTCGTCATGCTGCGCCCGCTCCTCGTCGACGAGGCCGAGCCCACCCGCTTCCGGCCCGGCACCAATACCGTCGTCGCCGTCGATGCGCTGGGCGCCGGCCTCGACGAGGTGGTGCTGTTCTGCCAGGGCAGCTCCGCCCGCCAGGCCGCCGGCATGAAAACACTGCCGGTCGACGCCGTCGTCGTCGGCATCGTCGATTCGGTCGATGTCCTGCACCGGAAGATCTATCCGGCCGGGAATTGAGGCCGACCGCCATGGCCTCCGACCTGCAACTCGATGAATCGGCCGTCCGCGCCGTCGTCGAGGACGTGCTGCGCGGCCTTGGCCGCTCCCCGGCGCCCGGGCCCGGCCATGGAGGCGGGGTGCCCCCACCCCGCGAGGCGCCGCGGACGAGGGCGTCCGCCCGCCACCACGGCGTGTTCGAGGATGTCAACGAGGCCTGCGCTGCCGCCCGCGACGCCTTCGAGCTGCTGCGCGAAAAAGGCGTCGCCGCCCGCGCCAAGGTGGTCGAGATCGTCAAGGAGATGGTCACGGCCAACGCCGCCGCGTGGGGCAAGTTCGAGTTCGAGGAAACGAAGATCGGCCGCCTCGAACACAAGATCGAGAAGCTCCAGATCGTGAAGCTGGTGCCCGGCGTCGAGTGGCTGAAGCCGTATGGCCTGAGCGGCGATCATGGCATCACCATGGAAGAGCACACGCCTTTCGGCGTCGTCGGCGCCATCCTGCCGGTCACGCACTCGGTGCCGACGCTCAGCGGCAACATCATCAATATCGTCGCCGCCGGCAATGCCGTCGTCTTCAACCCGCACCCGGGCGGCGCCCGCTCGGCCGCCCTCGCCGTCCGCGCCTACAACGAGGCCATCGAGGCCGCCACCGGCATCGCCAACCTCGTCTGCACCGTCGAGCAGCCGACGCTCGAGTCGTTCAACGCCCTCGCCCGGAGCAAGCACGTCGACCTGCTCTGCATCACCGGCGGCCCGGCGGTCGTCAGCGCCGCCATGAAGTCCGGCAAGCGCGCCATCTGCGCCGGCCCGGGCAACCCGCCTGTCATTGTCGACGGCACCGGCAGCCTCGAGAAGGCCGCGCGCGACATCGTCCACGGCGCCGCCTACGACAACAACCTCCTCTGCATCGGCGAGAAGCAGGTGTTCGTGCTCGAGTCCTGCGCCGGCCGATTCCTCGACGCCCTCACGGCCGCCGGCGCGGTCGCGCTCAACGCGGGCCAGCTCGCGCGGCTTGCCGCCGCCGCGTTCACCACCACGAAGGACGCCGGCGGATGCTCGCACGCCGTCCTCAATCGGAAGCTCGTCGGCGTCGACGCCGCGGTCCTGGCCCGGCACGCGGGCGCCACCGTCGCGGCCGACACCCCGCTGCTCTTCGCCGAGACGGACCTCGACCACCCGTTCGTGCTCGAGGAGCAGATGATGCCGATGCTGCCCGTTGTCCGCGTGAAGGATTTCGACCAGGCCGTCGCGTTCGCGCGGAAATCCGAGCATGGCTACAAGCACTCCGCGATCATCCACTCGCTTAACGTCGACCACATGACGCGGATGGCGCGCGCGCTCGACACCACCCTCTTTGTCAAGAACGGCCCGTCCGTCGCCGGCCTCGGCCTCGGTGGCGAGGGCTACCTGAGCTACTCCATCGCCACCACCACGGGCGAGGGCATCACCAACCCGGCCACGTTCACCCGTACCCGCCGCTGCGTGATGGTCGACAACCTCCGGATCTACTGAGCCCCCTGATCTTTCTCGTTCTCTTTCTCCTAATCGTTCTCCGCTGCCACCAATGATCCTCGCCCGCATCGACGGCGTCATCGTCTCGACCATTTGCCACCCGAGCATGGCCGGCTGCCGCACCGTCATCTGCCAGCCGCTCGACGAGCACGGCCGCACCGAGGGCGAACCCATCCTCGCGCTCGACCCGCTCGGCGCCGGTCAGCACCAGACGGTCATGATCTCGACCGATGGCTCCCGCACACGCGAACACGTCGGCGACCCGCACTCGCCGCTGCGGAACCTCATCCTCGCCGTCATCGACGAGCCCGCCCGGGAGACCGCTTGACCATGCGCCTCGGCCACGTCATCGGTCGCGTTACCCTCGCCCGGCAGGACCCCGCCTATTTCGGCGGGCGCTTCCTGCTTGTGCAGCCGTTCACGAAAAAGCAGTTCGCCGGCGCGCCCATGGTGCCGCTGGCGCCCGGCCACAGCCTCGTCGTCTACGACAACCTTGGCGCCGGCCCGGGCTGCGTGATCGGCTTCACCGAGGGCTCCGAAGCCGCCGCGCCCTTCTCGCAGCCGACGCCGGTCGACGCCTTCAGCGCCGCCCTCATCGACGACGTTTTCTACTCACCGCCCACGCGCTGATCCATCCTCCCATGCCAACTGTCATCACCGCCCGCGACGCCGAGGAGCTCCTTCGCCACGGCGAAACTCCACCGCCCGGCGCCGTCCTGACCCCGTCCGCCCGCGACGTCCTCGCCGGCCGCTTGCAGCCGGCGGTCCGCGCCATACCCTCGCCCGCCCCGGTCGCCACCGCGCCGGTCCGTTCCGGCGCTGCTGCGCCGTGGCGCACGCCCGACTTTGAGTTCAAATGGCAGCCCGGGTCCGACCCGCGCACGCCGGCCGCGATCGCCCGCTTCTTCGCGTCGCCCGGCCTCGAGGAGCTGAAGGAACGCATGTGCGACATCGGCCGCCGGCTCTGGCAGCGCGAATACACTGACGGCAACGGCGGCAACATCACGGTCCGCGTCGGCGACAATCTCGCCCTCTGCACGCCCACGCTCATCTGCAAGGGTTTCATGAAACCCGCCGACATGTGCCTGGTCGATCTCGACGGCCGCCAGCTTGCCGGCACGCGGGTCCGCACGAGCGAGGCCTTGACGCACTTCGGCATCATGAAACGCCAGCCGGCCGCCAAGGCCTGCGTGCACGCCCACCCGCCGCACGCCACCGCCTTCGCCATCGCCAATGTCGACATCCCGTCCTGCCTCATCCCCGAGGCGGAGGTCTTCCTCGGCAAGATCGGCGTCGCCCAATACCGCACCCCCGGCACACCGGCCAATGCCGACGAGGTCGGCGAGGTCGGCCGCGACCACCAGGCCGTGCTCATGCAGAACCACGGCGTCATCGTCTGGGGCAAGGACGTCGAGGACGCCTACTGGAAGATCGAGAATCTCGATTCCTATTGCCGCACCGTCTGGATCGCCGCCGGGCTCGGCGGCGGATTGCACCGGTTCACCGGCGGCCAGGCGAAGGAACTCATCAACCTCCGCCAGAAACTCGGGATGCCCGATCCGCGCGCCGGCCTCAAGGAATGCGAGCTCTGCGACAGCGCCGAGTTCCGCCCGGGCGCGGTCGCCGCCGCTCCCGCCCGGCCGGCGCCGCCGGCCGACCCGGGCGTCGAGACGCTCGTGCGGCAGATCACCGACCAGATCCTGCAGGCGCTCGGCCCGCACTGAGCCGTGTCGCACTGTCCGTTTCGCAGCCTCGTGGCGGGCCACGTTCGGTATCGCCAAAAGTGGCGCCGGACCTGAGAGTACCGGCGTCCATTCCCGTCTCCGGTGACCTCCCGCCGCCCCCGTCCCTCTCCACGCACCATGAAACCCTATAGTTACGTCAACCACCGCTGGGATGACGCCCACGCCGCGTCGCTCGACCCGGTCGGCCGGCTCGTCTACCGCTCCAACCTGCTCGGCAGCGACCAGCGCATCACCAACACCGGCGGTGGCAACACCTCGTCGAAGATCACGGCAAAGGACCCGCTGACCGGCCAGCCGGTCGAGGTCCTCTGGGTCAAGGGCTCGGGCGGCGACCTCCGCACCAGCACGCGCGAGAACTTCTCGTCGCTCTACCAGCAAAAGCTGCTCGACCTCCAGGACCTCTACGCCGCCCGCGCCGACAAGGGCCTCAAGTCGGCCGCGGAGGACGACATGGTCGGCATGTACCCCCACGCGACCTTCAACCTCAACCCGCGCGCATCCTCGATCGACACCCCCCTGCACTCCTTCCTGCCGGGCCGGCATGTCGACCACATGCACCCCAACGCGATCATTGCCATCGCGGCGTCGGCGCATTGCGAAAAGCTGACAAGGGAGATCTTCGGCGGCGAGATGGCCTACGTGCCGTGGATGCGGCCGGGCTTCGAGCTCGGTCTCGCGATGCAGGCCATCGCCCGGAAGCACCCGAAGGTGAAGGCGATCATGATGGGCCAGCACGGCTTCATCTCCTGGGACGATGACGACCGCGCGTGCTACGATCGCACGCTCGACTTCATCGAGCGCGCTTCGGCCTACATCGAGGAGAAGTATGCCGCCAAGGGCGGCGACGCGACAGCCTTCGGCGGCCCGAAATACCAGGCGCTGGACGAGGCGAAACGGCGGGCGAACTTCGCCGCCATCCTGCCCGCGCTCCGCGGCCTGGTATCGTCCGAGAAGCGTTTCATCGGCACCGTGCAGGACGACGACAAGGTCCTGCGCTTCGTCAACTCGAAGGACGCGGCCCGCCTCGCCGAGCTGGGCACCTCCTGTCCCGACCATTTCCTCCGCACCAAGATCAAGCCGCTCTACGTCGCCTGGGACCCGCAGCACGACGACCTCGCCATCCTGCGCGAGAAGCTCGCCGCCGGCATCGAGCGTTATCGCCAGGACTACGCCGCCTATTACGCGAAGTGCAAACACCGCAACTCGCCGGCGATGCGCGATGCCAACCCGACCGTCATCCTCATCCCCGGCCTCGGGATGATTGCCTGGGGCAAGGACAAGTCGGAGTCGCGCGTGACGGCCGAGTTCTACAACTGCGCCATCGAGGTCATGCGCGGAGCCGAGGCGATCGACCGGTACATCGCCCTGCCGCAGCAGGAAGCCTTCGACATCGAGTACTGGCTGCTCGAGGAAGCAAAATTGAAGCGCATGCCGCCCGAGAAGGAACTCGCCCGGCAGGTCGCCGTGGTCATCGGCGCCGGCTCCGGCATCGGCAAGGAAACCGCGCACCGGCTGGTCCGCGAGGGCGCGCACCTCGTGTGCGTCGACCTCAACGAGGCGGCGGCGCAGGCCACCGCGAAGGAGATCACCGACAAGTACGGCACGGGCATCGGCGTGGCGGGCACCGGCCTGTCGAATTGCGGCCCGGCGCTCGGCCTCGCCTGCAACATCACGGATCGCGCGAGCATCCGGCACATGCTCGACGACGTCGCGCTGGCCTACGGCGGCTTCGACCACGTCTGCGTCACGGCCGGCATCTTTGTCCCGAGCAACACCACCGGGCACATTCCCGACGAGAAGTGGGCGACGACCTTCGCCATCAACGTCACCGGCTCCTACCTCGTCGGCGACGAGGCCTCCAAGACGTGGAAGAAACAAGGCTTGCGCGGGACGCTCGTGCTCACCACCTCGGCCAACGCCGTCGTGGCCAAGCGGGGCTCGCTGGCGTACGACACCTCGAAGGCCGCCGCCAACCACCTCGTGCGCGAGCTCGCCATCGAGCTGGCCCCGCTGGTTCGCGTCAACGGCGTGGCGCCGGCCACCGTCGTGCAGGGTTCCGCGATGTTCCCCCGCGACCGCGTCATTGGTTCGCTCGCGAAGTACAACATCCCGTTCACGGACGACGAGGCGACCGAGTCCCTCGTCACCAAGCTCGCGCAGTTCTACGCCGATCGCACGCTGACCAAGTCGCCCATCACGCCCGCCGACCAGGCCGAGGCCTACTTCCTCCTCGTGAGCAACCGCCTCAGCAAGACCACCGGCCAGGTCATCACCGTCGACGGCGGACTGCACGAGGCCTTCCTGCGCTGAACTTCAATCCTTTGAACACAGAGGTCACAGAGCCAATGATACCATTCCCGACGGAATTCTCTCTGCGCACTCTGCGGCCTCGGTGTTAAGAATCAGAAATGCCTTCTGCCAAATCCACCCACTGCGCAGCTGTTGATTTGGGCGCCACCAGCGGCCGCGTCATCGTCGGCGCCTGGGACGGCCGGAAGCTGGCACTGACGGAGGTTCACCGCTTCCCCAACCAGTTCCGTTCCGCCGGCGGCCACGACTATTGGGACATCCCCGGCCTGTGGGCCGAGATCACGACCGGCCTCCGGGCCGCGAAGCAGCGGTTCCCGCGGCTGGCCTCCGTCGGCGTCGATACCTGGGGCGTCGACTACGTCCTCGTCAACGACGCCGGCCGCATTGTCTTCCCGACGCATGCCTATCGCGACGCGCGCACGCAGCCCGGCCTCCAGCGGCTGGCCCACACCCGCGCCGCGCTCGAACGGATCTATGCCGCCACCGGCATCCCGAACGTCTTCTACAACTCCAGCCTCCAGCTCGCGGAAACCGTTGCCTCCTGTCCGGCGGTCACCGACCTCGCCACGCGCTGCCTGTTCCTGCCCGACTACTTCAATTTCCTCCTCTCCGGCCGGATGGAGAACGAGATCTCGTTCGCGAGCACCACGCAGCTGCTCGACGTCCACGGCACCGGCTGGTCGCGCGCCGCCCTCGACTACTTCCACCTGCCGGCGACCTGGTTCTCGCCGCCGATCCTCGCCCGCACCGTCCTCGGCCCGGTCCGCGACCTGCCCGGGTTGAAGGGCGTCAAGGTCGTCGCCGTGCCTGGGCACGACACCGCCTGCGCCTACGACGCGATGCCCGCCGATCCCGCCGGCGGCGACCTCTACCTCAGCTCCGGCACCTGGTCGCTGGTCGGCTTCGAGAGCGACCGGCCGGTGCTCGGCGCCGGGGCGCTTGCCGCGCGCATTTCCAACGAGCGCATCGGCGACGGCCGCTACCGGCCCCTGACCAACGTCATCGGCCTCTGGCTGCTCGAGCAGACACTGAAGGAATTCGCCGCCCGGCCGAAGAATGACCGCGAGTGGGCGCGGCTGCTCGCGGCCGCGGGTCGCCTGCCCGACCCGCCCTCCCTGCTTGACATGGCCTTCAAGGAGTTCGCCAACCCGCCTTCGATGAAGGGAGCGATCGATGCCCAGTTGCGGCGCAGGCACCTGCCCCGGCCCACGACACTCGCCGGCTATGCCCGCCTGATCTGCGACTCCCTCGGCCGCGGGCACGCCGACGCGATCCGCAACTTCGAGCGGCTGGCCGGACGCGAGTTCCGCCGCATCCTCATGGTCGGCGGCGGCTCCAAGAACGCCCTCCTCTGCCAGGCGACCGCCAGCGCCAGCGGCCTGCCGGTGCACGCCTTCACGCTCGAAGGCACCGCCGTCGGCAACATCGCCAGCCAGCTTATCGCCCTCCGCGCGGTCCCCAGCCTCACCGCCTTCCGCGCCGTCCTCGCCCGCCAGCTCAAGCCCAGAATCTACGAACCCAACCGTTAACCACGAAGGACACGAGGCTCTCTCATGTCACCGAATCCCAATTCCCCGCCTTTGCTTCGTGCTCTTCGTGGCCTTTGTGGCTAAACAAGATCCGCCCATGCCCTCCGCCAAAGCCATCTCCGCCGCCTATCGCCTCGCCCGCGCCGCCTACGCCGAGCGCGGCCTCGACACCGACGCGGCCATCAAGCGGGCCCTCAGCGTGCCCATCTCGCTGCATTGCTGGCAGGCCGACGACGTCCGCGGCCTCGAGACGCCGAAGGAGGGCCTCGCCGGCGGCGGCATCATGGCCACCGGCGGCTATCCCGGCCGCGCCCGCAATGGGGACGAGATGCGGCGCGACCTCGATCTCGTGCTCCGCCTGCTGCCGGGAAAACACCGGTTGAACCTCCATGCCTTCTACGCCGAGACCGGCCGGAAGGTCGTGGATCGCGATGCCCTCACGCCGGCGCATTTCTCCCGCTGGCTCGAATGGGCCCAGGCCCGCCGCATCGGCCTCGATTTCAACCCGACCTACTTCGCGCACGAAATGGCCAACTCGGGTTTCACGCTCTCCAGCGCCGACCGGCGGATCCGCCAGTTCTGGATCAACCACGGGCGCGCCTGCCGCCGCATCGCCCAGCACTTCTCCCGCAAGCTCGGTTCCCCCTGCGTCCTCAACCACTGGATTCCCGACGGCACGAAGGACCAGCCCGCCGATCGCTGGGGTCCCCGGAAGCGCCTGGTTGAGTCACTCGACGCCATCCTCGACGACCGCGGCGTCAGCCGCCGCCACTGCATCGACGCCGTCGAGGGGAAGCTTTTCGGCCTCGGCAGCGAGGAGTATGTCGTCGGGTCGCAGGAGTTCTATTCCAACTATGCGCTGAGCCGCGGCCTCGTGCTGTGCCTCGATCTCGGCCACTTCCATCCCACCGAGTCGGTGGCCGACAAGGTTTCCGCCCACCTGCAGTTCCACCCGCGCCTCCTGCTGCACACAAGCCGGCCGGTGCGCTGGGACAGCGACCACGTGGTGATCCTCGACGATCCCGTGCGCGCGCTCTTCGCCGAGATCGCCCGCGGCCGGGCGCTCGACCGGGTGTTCGTCGCGCTCGATTTCTTCGACGCGAGCATCAATCGCATCGCCGCGTATGTGGTCGGCGCCCGCGCCACCCGCCAGGCCATTCTCCTCGGCCTCCTCGATCCCGTGAAGCTATTGCAGGCCGCCGAGGCCGGCGGGCGCGGGCACGAGCGCCTCGCCCTGCTGGAACAGGCCAAGGCCATGCCGTGGGGCGCGGTCTGGGACATGCTGTGCGTCCGCGCCGGCACTCCGCCCGCCGATCGCTGGCTCGACGATGTCCAGACTTACGAAACCAAGGTACTGTCCCGACGGGCCTGATGTTTGACCACGGATTTCACGGGTGAGCACGGATTCAATTCATCATTCTCCCTTCTGTCATCCTGAGCGTAGTGAAGGATCCAGATTAATGGCCGCACGCGACCTTCATGCTGGATCCTTCACTACGCTCAGGATGACAACAAGGCAGGTAGGGCGGGACCGCTGGGCCCGCCGCCCATCCGTGTCATCCGTGAAACCCGTGGTTGGCCTTCTGCCATGGACCTGAGCCACCGCGTCCTTCCCGGTCCCGACAAGCGCGTGCAGCTGATGGCCACGTGCCTCTGCGACGCGTTCTATGACGATGCGGCCCGCGCCACCGTCGAGGTGCTCGAGCACCTCGGCTGCCGTGTCGAGTTCCCGGAGGGCCAGACCTGCTGCGGCCAGCCGGCCTTCAACGGCGGCGACTGGCCCGCGTCGCGCAAGGTCGTCCGCCACACCCTGAGCGTATTCGCCGGCGACCTGCCGGTCGTCGTGCCGAGCGGCTCGTGCGCCGCCATGGTCTTCCACGGCGCACCGCTCGAATTCGAGCACGAGGCCGACCTCCCCGCCGTCCAGCAACTCGCCCGCCGCACGTGGGAGCTGGCCGATTTCATCGTCCATGCGCTCGGTGTCACCACCTGGCCCGGGCGCCTCGACGCCACGATCGCGCTCCACCGCGCCTGCCACACCCGCGGCACGAAAACCTGCGACGCCGCCCTGGCGCTGCTCACCTCGATCGCCGGGCTCAAGGTCGTGCCCGTCGGCGAAGTCGAGCAATGCTGCGGCTTCGGCGGCACGTTCTCCGTCGCGTTTCCCAACATTTCCAGCCGCATGGGCGCGCTCAAGCTCGAGCACATCCACGCCGCGCAGCCCGACATCCTCGTGTCGCCCGACATGAGCTGCATGATGCACCTCTCCGGCCTCGCCGCCCGTGAGGGTCGCCCACTCCGCACGATGCACCTCGCCCAGATCCTGCGCGACGCCCTGAAAAACGGCGGCCGTCTAACCGCTGATCTTCACTCATCCTAGCGTCGATCAGCGTAGATCAGCGGTTTCACCAAGATGCCTTTCCAGCCCATCGACCAGTTCGCGACAAACCT
The DNA here is from genome assembly GCA_035545835.1 of Lacunisphaera sp. GTDB lineage: Bacteria > Verrucomicrobiota > Verrucomicrobiia > Opitutales > Opitutaceae > Lacunisphaera. Next base: position 18,131 of record DASZXO010000005.1, on the reverse strand, counting down.
CCGGCCCGACACGCGGGCCGCGGTCTACGATGGCTCAAAGGCCGGCCACGAGAAGCGGACACGCCTCCTGTTCGACCACCTGCCCGACGCCAACCGGTTGCGCGGGCTCGCGGGTGAGATCAAGCAGCACGTCGTCGAAAACCTCGACACCTACCTGCCGCAGGTCGAGGCGGCCCTGGCGGCCAATGGCGTGAAGGTCCACTGGGCGGCCGATGCCACCGCCGCCAACGAGGCCGTGCTTTCGATCCTGCGCGCCCGCGGTGCCACGAGGATCGTCAAGGCGAAGACCATGGTTTCAGAGGAGACCGAACTTGCTCCCTTCCTCGAACAACGCGGCATCGAGTGCCTCGAGACCGATCTCGGCGAGTTTATCGTCCAGATCGCGCACGATCACCCGTCCCACATCGTCAAGCCGATCATCCACAAGAACCGGCGCGAGATCGCCACGCTGTTCGAGCAGAACGGCCTGGGCGCGTACAACGACGACCCGGAGACGATCACGCGCCGCGCCCGGGCGTTCCTGCGCGCCAAGTACCTCGCGGCCGATGTCGGCCTGACGGGCGCCAATTTCCTCAGCGCGGAGAGCGGCCGCCTGGTTCTCGTCACCAACGAGGGCAACTCGCGCTTTTGCCTCGCCGCCACGAAGTGCCACATTGCGATGGTTGGCATCGAAAAGCTCCTGCCGCGTGACCGCGACCTCGGCCTTTTCCTCAACCTGCTCGCGCGCAGCGCCACGGCCCAGCAGCTGACGGTCTACACGGAATTCATCGCCGGCCCGCGCTCGGCGGGCCAGCCCGACGGACCCGAGGAGATGCACGTCATCCTCGTCGACAATGGCCGCACCACCGTCCTCGCGAGCGAGTGCCGCGAGATCCTGCGCTGCATCCGCTGCGGCGCGTGCCTCAATGTCTGCCCGGTCTATCGCCAGGCCAGCGGCCACGCCTACCGCAGCGTCTATCCCGGGCCCGTCGGCGCCGTGCTCTCGCCACTCCTCGCCGGCGAACGCTTCCCGGAACTCGCCGACCTGCCGAAGGCATCGTCGCTCTGCGGCGCCTGCAACGAGGTTTGCCCGGTCAACATCCCCATCCCCGACCTGCTCCTGCGCCTGCGGGCACGCGGCAAGGCCGAGGGCGCGCCGCTTGCGACCGCCGGCACGCCGCCGATGGGCGCCTGGGCGCTGCTGGCGTCGCAGCCCACCGCGTGGAAGGCCGCGCTCCTGGGCGGCCGGCTCATCAACCATCTTCCGACCAAGCTCCTTCCGATCCCCGCGCTGCGCGCCTGGGAGGCGAAGCGCGAACTCCCCGAGTGGCGCGGCGGCGCCTTCCGCTCGTGGCTGAAAGGTAGGGCGCGACCGCCGGGCGCGCCGAGACAAGGAGGCGGCGGGCCCAGCGGTCCCGCCCTACCCAACTCATGACTCCCGATCGCGACACCATCCTCGCCCGCGTGAAAGACGCCCTCGCCCCGCTGCCGCGGCGCGCGCCGCTGCCGGATTGGGAGTCGGAGCTGGTCGTCATGCGCCAGGCACGCGGCGTCGTCGACCCGTGGACGCTCTTCGCCGAGCGCCTGCGCGGCGTGAACGGCACGCCGCTCACCGCCGTCGCCGAGCTCGTCGCGTTGCTGGACCGCGGCGGCTGGCGCCGGGGGTATTGCGACCCGCAACTCTGGCCGCGCCTCGCCCCGGCCTTTCCCGCCGGCTTTGCGGTTGAGACCGCGTTCGACCGGGCGCGGGTGGACGATTTCTCATTTGGCATCACGCGCGCCACCGCGGCCATCGCCGAGACCGGCACGCTGGTGCTGACGGACACCGGCACGACCAGCCGGCTCGCCGCGCTGGCGCCCTGGGTGCATGTCGCCGTGCTCACGCGCGCCGACATCTTCATCGATGTGCCGCAGGCTGTCGCCGCCCTGCCGAAGGATCCCAACGTCATCTGGGTCACGGGCCCCTCCAAGACCGCCGACGTCGAAGGCATCCTCATTGAAGGCGTCCACGGTCCGGGCGTGCAGGTGGCGCTGCTCGCGGATTGAGAGTGTAGCGGCGCTCCATGAGCGTCGCCATCTTGTCGGCTGTCACCGACCGCCGGCACAGCCTTTTCCTTGGAGGCGGGACGCCCTCGTCCCGCGGGTTACCATCCGCGCACCGCGCCTCGCGGGGTGAGGGCACCCCGCCTCCATCGCTGCGCCTCGCTGGGCCGATCGCCCCGCCGGCAGGCCACGACGCACTGGGTTAAACCGGCACCGCCGCCTGGGGGAAATCCCGGCGGCGCATTCTCGCATTTCTGCTTTTCGCCCGCCGGCCGGGCCACCTAAGCTGCGGCATGGACCAGAGCCCGACCACCCCCGGCATCGGCACCGCCGGGCGCGTCCGGGCCGAGCTCCTGCGCCAGGGCATGACCGACCTGCCGCCCGGCCTGGCCGCCACCCTGCTGGTCGCGGCCGGGCTCGCCTGGGTGATGTCGCGTGGGCACGATTCGTTGCAAGCGCTCGCCTGGTTCGGCGTGATGAGCCTCTTCACCACCGTCCGGCTGTTCCATGCCGTGATGTTCTCGCCCACGGATACGCCCGCCGAGATCCGGCGCTGGGAGCGGCGGTTCACCCTGGGCGCGCTGGTCACCGCCCTCGGCTGGGGCTACGCGGGCTGGATGCTCTACCCGCTCGCCGGCCAGACCGAGCGGTCGCTGCTCATCCTGGTCCTCGCCGGCGTCACCGCGGGGGCGACCCGTTCGCTCGGGCCCGTCCTCACCGCCTGCTGGTCCTTCCAGGTCTGCACCCTGGTCCCGCTGATCGCCCGGTTCTTCCTGAGCGGCGAGACGGTCCACACCGTCATGGCGGCGCTCGCCGTGCTTTACCTCGCGTTCCTCATGGCGATGGCGCGCAGCTTTCACCGCACCCTCGGCCAGTCGCTGCGGCTGGGCTACGACTACGGCGACCTCGTGCACGAGCTGCAGGACAAGCAGCAGCAGCTCGAGGCGGCCAACCGCTCGCTGACCGAAGAGGTGGCCCGGCGCCGGGAAATCGAGGCCGAGCTGCGCGCGGCCAAGGACAAGGCCGAGGCCGGCAGCCAGGCGAAGAGCGATTTCCTGGCGATGATGAGCCACGAGATCCGCACGCCGATGAACGGCGTCCTCGGCATGCTCGAGTTGCTCCGGAACACCTCGCTCACGCCCGCCCAGCGCGAGCAGGTCGAGACCGCCGCCGGGTCCGCCGAGTCGCTGCTGCGCATCCTGAACGACATCCTGGATTTCTCGAAGATCGAGACGGGACGCCTCGAGTTCGAGCAGATCCCCTTCCACCTCCCCACCCTCGTCGAGGAAACCATCCTGCTTCTCCGGCCCGGCGCCGCCGCGAAGGCCCTGCGGCTCGACTGGTCCGCCAGCCCGGCTGCCGGCACGCGGGTCCTGGGCGACCCGACGCGCTTCCGCCAGGTCATGCTCAACCTCATCGGCAATGCCGTGAAGTTTTCCGAAAAGGGCGAGATCAACGTGAAACTCGACGGCACGCTGGTGGACGGGCGCGAGTTGCAGCTCGCTGTCGAGGTGCGGGACACCGGCATCGGCATGGATGAGTCGACCCTCGCGAACCTGTTCCAGCCCTTCACGCAGGCGGACAGCTCGATGAGCCGGCGCTACGGCGGCTCGGGCCTCGGCCTCGCCATCTCCCAGCGGCTCGTCCAGGCCATGGGCGGCAACATCACCGTGGAGAGCCGGCCGGGCGACGGCTCCGTGTTCGCCTTTTCGATCCGCCTGCCGGTCGCGCCGGACCAGGTCACCCTCCCGCCCTTCACGCTCGGCGTGGCCCCGCAGGATGTCTTCGCGGGACGGATCCTGGTTGTCGAGGACGACCCGGTGAACCAGCGCGTCGTCCGGCTCATGCTCGAGCGCTTCGGACTCGATTGCCACATCGTCGGCGACGGCACCACGGCGCTCGCCGTCCTGCAACAGGGCCAGTGGGACGCCGTGTTCATGGACTGCCAGCTGCCGGACATCGACGGCCTCGAGACGACCCGGCGCGCGCGCCGCTGGCTCCAGGGCCGCACGCTGCCGATCATCGCCCTGACCGCCAACGCCCGCGCCGAGGACCGCGCCGCCTGCCTCGAGGCCGGCATGGACGATTTCGTCAGCAAGCCGATCCGCACCGACGCGCTGCGCCTCTGCCTCTCGCGCTGGCTCACGCCGGTGAAGTGACGGATTCCGCGCGAGCGGGAATCCGTCATCCTGAGCGCATCGAAGGCTAAGGTTGGTTCGCGCTGACTGGAGGCGGGACGCCCTCGTCCCGCGGGTTGCCATGTGCGCATTGCGCCTCGCGGGGCTGAGGACCCCGCCTCCATTCGCGGGGTGAGGGCACCCCGCCTCCATTCCGATCCTAATGATAATCGTGGCTCGCCTGCGCGGGCAGGCCGAGTTCCGGCATCGCCTCGATCCGCTCCGCCATGATGTGGATGACGCCCTGCTCGTTCTGCACGCGGCCGGTGATGAGCAGCGCCGGCTCCAGGTTGATGACGAGCCGCGACTCCTCGAACAGCGCCGGGCGCACGATGGCGTTGGCGTGCCCGGTCTCGTCCTCGAGCGTGATGAAGCAAAAGCCCTTCGCCGTGCCCGGGCGCTGGCGGGTGATGACGGCGCCCGCCACCTTCACGCGCTCGCCGTTCTTTGCGTCCTTCAACGCCGCCGCCGGCCACGCGTCGGGCAGCTTCGCCCGCAGCAGCCGCATCGGGTGCGCGCCGGTCGTGAGGTCGAGCGTCTCGTAGTCCGCCTGCAGGCGCTCGAGATGCGTCATGCGCTCGAGCGGCGACAGCTCCGGCTCGGGTTCCTCGACGGCCACCAGCCGGAACAACTCGTCGCCCGCGCCGGCCTCCTCGACCGCCCACAGCGCCGCGCGGCGGTGCGTCGCCAGCGCGTTCAGCGCCCCGGCCTTGGCCAGCGCCCGGCGCTCGGCCGCCGTGAAGTTCGTCCGCCGCAGGAAATCCGTCGTCGAGCGGAACGGCAGCTGGCGGCGCGTCTCCAGCATGGCGGTCACGGCCGCCGCGCGCACGCCGCGCACGCTGGCGAAGCCAAGCCGGATCGCGTCGTCCGCCACGACGCGGCAGTCGGCTTCCGATTCCCGCACGCACACCGGCAGCGTCTTGATGCCGTGCCGGCGCGCATCCTGCACCAGGCTGGCGGACGAGTAGAAACCCATGGGCTGGTTGTTGAGCAGCCCGGCGAAGAACGCCGCCGGCCGGTGCACCTTGAGCCAGGCCGACGCGTAGGCGATCAGGGCGAAGGAGATCGCGTGGCTCTCGGGAAAACCGTAGAGGGCAAACGACGCCAGCGACTGCTGGATCGACTCGATGGCCGCGGGATTGACGCCGTTGCGCGCGAGCCCGGCGCCGAGCTTCTCCTTCATCCGGTTGAGCCGCTCCTGCGAGCGCGTGAACCCGATGGCGCGGCGCAGCTCATCCGCCTCCGCCGCGGTGAAGCCGCCGAGCTCCATCGCCAGCCGCAGCACCTGCTCCTGGAAGAGCACGACGCCGAGCGTGCGCTCGAGAATCGGCCGGGCGCGCTCGTCGGGATACGTCACCGGCTCGCGGCCCGCGCGGCGCGCGAGGTACGGGTTGACGGCGTTGCCCTGGATCGGGCCGGGCCGGATGATCGCGACCTCGATCGCAAGGTCGTAGAAGGTCTCCGGCTTCATCCGCGGCAGCGTGCTCATCTGCGCGCGGCTCTCGATCTGGAAGAGCCCGACGGTGTCGGCCTCCTGAATCAGCTTGAAGGTCGCCGGGTCGTCCTTCGGGATGCGCGCGAGGTCGACCGGCTGGCCGCGCGCGGCGCAGATCTCGAGCGTGTCCTGCAGCGCCGCCATCATGCCGAGCCCGAGGAGGTCGACCTTGACGATGCCCATGTCCTCGCAATCGGTCTTGTCCCACTGCAGCACGGAGCGGCCGGGCATGCGGGCGTTCTCCAGCGGCACGAAGTCCGACAGCGCGCCGGCGCACAGCACCATGCCGCCCGAGTGCTGGCCGAGGTGGCGCGGCAGCCCGTGCACCCGCCGGCAGGTGTCGAGCAGCGCCGGCAGCCGCGGGTGGTCGGCCGTCACGCCGGCGAGCTTCAACTGCTCGGCCAGCTGGATCGTCTGCGGGTAGTCGCCGCCGTGGAAGAGCGACGAGAACCGGTCGAGCACGTCGTCGGGAAAGCCGAGCACCTTGCCCACCTCGCGCATCGTGCTCCGGCCGCGGTAGGTGATGACGTTCGCCGTCATCGCCGCGCCGCGGCGGCCATAGCGGCGGTAGACCTCCTGGATGACCTCCTCGCGCCGCTCCATGCTCGGCAGGTCGAGGTCGATGTCGGGCCAATCGGTGCGGCCTTCGCTGAGAAAGCGCTCGAAGAGCAGCTTGCCACCGACCGGGTCGACCGCGGTGATGCCGAGGGCGTAGCACACCGCGCTGTTGGCCGCGCTGCCCCGCCCCTGCACGAGGATGCCGCGCTCGCGCGCGAAGGCGCACAGGTCCCACACGATCAGGAAATACCCGCTGAACCCGAGCTTGCCGATCAGCGCCAGCTCGCGCTCGAGCTGCCGGCGCACGTCGCCCGTGACCGAGCCGTAGCGCTGCTGCGCGCCGAAATAGGTCATCTTGCGCAGGAACGATTCCTGCGTCTCGCCCGCCGGCACGCCGAAGTCGGGAAAGCGATAGCCAAGGTCCGCCAGCGTGAACCGCAGCCGCTCCGCCAGCCGCGCGGTGTTGGCCACGGCCTCGGGCACATCGGCGAACAGCGCCGCCATTTCCGCCGCGGGCTTGAGGTGACGCTCCCGGTTGCGCGCCAGCCGCCGGCCGGCCGTGTCGAGCGTGACGTGCTCGCGCAGGCAGGTGAACACGTCCGCCACGTTGCGCGCCTCGGGCGTCGCGTAGCCGACGCCGTTCGTCGCGAGCAGCGGCAGCCGCTGCGCCCGCGCCCAATCGATGAGAAACTCGTTCTCGTCCTCCTCGCCGGCCAGGAGATGACGCTGCAGCTCCACGAACAGCCGGTCCGGCCCGAAGAGGTCGCGCAGCCGCGCGCCGGCCTCGGCCGCCGCCGTCGTGCCGCGGGTGCGCCACGCGCGTCGCACGGGACCGTCCTCGTCGCCCGTCAACGCGACGAGCCCGTCGTGGCGCGCGGCCAGCTCGGCCCACGTCACGCGTCCCTCGCCCTTCGGCGCGCGCAGGTTGGCCGTCGTCAGCAGCTCGCCCAGCGTGCGGTAGCCGGCCTGCGTCTCCACCAGCAGCGGCACCACGGCGCCATCGTCCAGCGTCAGCTCGCAGCCGGGCAGCGCGCGCAAGCCCGCCTCCTTCGCCGCCATGTGCAGCCGCACCGAGCCGTAGAAGCCGTCGCGATCGCACAGCGCCAGCGCCGGCAGCCCCAGCCGCGCGGCCTCGCGGGCCAGCGCCTCGGGATCCGAGCCGCCGCGCAGGAAGGAGAACGCGCTGCGCGCATGGAGTTCGACGTAGTCCATTAGTCGAACACCCCCTCGATGCCCCAGCCCGCCGGCCGGTGCGCGAGCTGGTAGACGATGCCGTCGCCCAGCTCGACCTGCCAGGTTTCAACTTCCCACGATTCCGCCCGCCACCAGTCGCCGTCGGCCCGCCACGGCCCGGCAAGCCGGCGCACGGTCCCGGCGATGTCGCCCGCCAGTTCCACCGGGCGGCCGTCCGCCAGCGTCACACGCACCGGCGTCGGCGGACGAAACCGCCGCAGCACGAGCCCGCGCGGCGGGTGCACCGGCGGCGGCTCGGGCGCGGGCACCGTCTCCGGCGGTTTCTCGAGTGCAAATGCATCCGGCCGGTGCGTGTCGGCCCGGACCGGCGTGCCGACGCGATCGTGGCCGAGCAGCGCGCCGAGCCGCGCGAGGTTTTCCCAGAACGCTGCCGGGTCGCGCAGGCCGGTGTCGAAGAGACCGTCCTGCTTCTGCGGCGGCCGCGCCGGCGTCGCCGCCAGGCGCGCGCCGGCCAGGCGCGCGTCGAGCCGCACCGTCTCCAAGTGCGACAGCAGCACGCGCAACCACGAGCCCGGGTCCGCGCCGGGCTCGGGCAGCCGGAACTCCCGCCGGTAGTCGCCCTCGTCCTCGAGCAACAGCGTCAGCGCCAGCACCTCGGCCACCAGCCCCGCGCCGCGCAACTCGAGCGCCACGCGCTCGGCGTAACGCTGGAGCTTGAACGCCAGCGGCTCGAGCGTATCGACCGGCGGCTCGTACACCCACTCGGCCACGAAGCTTCGCGCCGGCTCGACCAGCCGCAGCACGCGCGTCGCCTCGCCCGCCGCGCGTTCCCACAGCGCCACGCCGTTCGTGCCGAGCCGGCGGCCGATCTCGGCCTTGGCGAGCGCCGTCAGCCCGCCGAGCGTCTTCACGCCCCAGTTGCGCAAAACCTCGTGCTGCTCCGGCGTCGGCTCCGCCGTCGCCAGCGGCAGGTCGCGCAGGAACTCCCGCGCGTCGCGCACGACAAGCACCGGCTCGGCCCGGTGCGCGGCGTAGGCGGCCAGCAATGGCGTCGGGCCCGCGCCGGCCCGCGCGGGCAACCCGGCGGCGCGCAGTTCCGCCACGCGCGCAGCCATGGCCGTCTCGGTGCGGGCCGGGTCGGCGCCGCGCAGGTCAATCGTGCAACAGCCGGCGGCCGTCGCCTCGACGCGCGGCGCGAGTGTGAAGGCCGCGGCCACGAGGAGCCGCTGCGCCTCGGCCTCCGCGGCCGGGTCACGCGTCCGCAGCACGATGCCGGGGCAGCGGGCCATGGCCACGGTGGCGGGCAGGCCGGGTTCCACGCCGGCGGCCTCGGGCGACACCTCCGTGAGCGCCGCCTTGCGGCCTTCGCCGGCGACGAGCGCCACCGGTCGGTTGGCGAGCGACGGTTCGCTCCGGCGCAGCGCGTGCAGCGCGAAGTCCGGCACGAGCAGGACGGCGTAATGCGGCCCGGAGGCAGGGCGGGCAGTCCCTTGCCCGCCGGGGGCAGGCGCGGCGGCGAAGGGACTCGCCGCCTTACCCGTTTCTTCCCGTAGGTCGGGGTTCATCCCCGACACGTCAGGCGCAAAGCCCGACTCACCGGTCGCACGCGTGTGCAGGGGCGCGCCTGGTGCGCGCCCGGCCTGGCCCGTTTTGGTTTTCATCCCGCCAGTTCCTCGCGCCAGGCGTGGCCGCGCGCGCATTGCACGGCGAGCCGCGCCAGCAATTGTTCTCGTGTCCGCCGCCGGGCGTCCCAGCCGGCGGGGGCGTCGAGCACCAGCCGCCACGGGACGGCGGGCACCAGCGGCTCGGTGGTCTGCACGAGCACGGCCGCCGGCCGGCTCTCAGCCGCGCGATGCAGCCGGTGCCACTGGCCTTTCGGCACGCCGAGGAGTTCGCGCCGCGCCACGCCGCGCAGGTCGAGCACGACGACGGCATAGTTGCCGTCGCGCACGAGGACGTCGGCCGCCGCGAGCGCGCCGGCGAGGTCGGCCGGGCGCGCCCACACGAGATGGCGCAGCGCGTCGGGCGTCACCGACTCGGGCGCGAAGCCGTCGGCTGCGTCGACCACCGCCACGCGCTGCCGCGCGCGCCGCGTGGTCGTGAGCAGCTCCGCCAGCACGAGTTGCCCGCCGCTGCCGGCGATGGGCGACACGAGTTCCGTCAACCGCCCCGCGGGCAGGCCGCCGCCGAGGGCGTCATCGACCGCCGCCACGCCCGTGGCCACCCCGCCGGCCGGCTTGTGACCGGACGCGGGGAAGCGGGAGTCCACAAGGGACCGCAGGGCGGTGATGGTGGGATGGGACACGGGCGGGCATCGGGCCTTTCAGGCAGGTTTCCGCCGGATCACCCCGACCGCCACGCCCTGGCATTCCAACTGCGCCGGCGCGAGGTCGGGGTAGCGCGGGTTTTCCGCGCGCAACAAGGTTCGGCCGCGTTCGCGGACGAACCGCTTGAGGGTCGAGGTCGTTTCGTCGACCAGCGCCGCGATGATCTCGCCCGGCCGGGGCTCGCGGCGGACGAGCGCCACGAGGTCGCCGTCGAGGATGCCGGCGCCGTTCATCGAGTCGCCCTTGACGCGCAGGAACCAGAAATGGCCGGGACGCGGCTTGCGCACGCCGAAGATCGCCGGGTCGATGGGGAGCGTCTCGTCCGGCTGCTGCTCCTGCATGCCGGGCAGGCCGGCGGGAATCGTGCCGTAGACCGGCGCGACGAACAGGTGGCCCTGCACGGTTTTGGCGGAGAGGCCCCACTTGCCGTCGGCCAGCTTCTCGAGCTGGCCCTTGTGGGCGAGGACGCGCAGATGCTTCAACGCCGTCGGCTGGCTGCACTCGAACCGGCGGGCCACCTCGCGCGTCGAGGGCGTGACACCGTGGGTGCGCTGGTACTCGCGGACAAAATCGAGGATGATTTCCTGGCGCTCGGTGAGCATGGGGGTGCTATCGGTTGATAGCTATCACATGATAGCCTGTTTTCGGCCAAGGCAAGGGTGTTTTGGGGCGGCGCATTCATGGAGGCGGGGTGCCGTCCTTGTCCGCCATAGGCTCGGCGACGGCGGAACCCCGCGAGGCATGAGTGCGAATGGCAATCCGCGGGACGAGGGCGTCCCGCCTCCATTGAGATTCATTTAACCACGGATCTCACGGAGAACACGAAGGTGGCGGGGTTCGGAGACCCCGCCCGACACCCTACCCCAGCGGCAGCTCGAGCTCCGGCGGGGCTTCCTCCGGCGGCGCCAGGCATTGCGGCCCCTCGTTGCGGGCGTTGTTGACGAAGCGGTTCACCGGGCGCTCCTGCATGCGCTCGGGCGCAAGCGGCGAGGTCAGCGCCTGGTACTCGTCCGCCGGCAACGGGCCGTCGCCGCCGAGCCAGCGCGGCATCGCCTCGCCGGCCAGCATGACGGGCATGCGGTCGTGGTAGCGGCCGACGATCTCGTTGGGCGTCGTGGTCAGGATGGTGAATCCCGGCGGCAGCGACGGATCCGGGCCGGGTTCCCAGATGCCGGCGAAGGCAAACGGTTCCTCCTCCTTCAGCGTGAACAGGTGCGGGAGCTTCAGCTTGCCGCGCGTCTCCCACTCATAGAAGCCGTTCACCGGGATCAGGCAGCGGCGCCGCGCAATGGCGTCGCGAAACGCCGGCGAGGCGGCCGCCTTCTCCGACTGGGCGTTCGTCAGCATCCGCGGCTGCGGCTTGTCGCGCTCGTAGAACGGCACGAAGCCCCAGAAAAAGCCGCGCACCTCCGGGCTGCCCGCCTGCAGCGTGACGCCGGGCACGATGTGCGTGGGCGCGACGTTGAACTTCGGCTGCACCCAGTCGGGCGGGTCGAGGTGCCGCCCCAGGGCCCGGGCGATGGCGGCCAGGGCGGCGTCGGTCTGGTGCAGCGTGTAGCGGACGCACATGCACCGCCAGCGTGGCGCATGACGTGGCCGGCGCAAGCCGATGGAGGCGGGGTGCCCTCACCCCGCGAGGCATGAGCGCGCGCATGGCAACCCGCGGGACGAGGGCGCCCCGCCTCCATTCCAAGTCGCGACGCCCCCCGCCGCAAAAGATGACCGGTGTTTGCGCTCGACGCCCCCCGCGCCGCGCCTCAAAACCATGGCTTCGTGGCCAACCCCCCGAAGCACGACGCTCCCGCCCTTCACCAAGCCCTCGAACGCGTCGCTTCCGCCATTGCCGATCGCCACGCCCGCACGCCACAGCTGCTGCTCCTCGGCATCGCCAACGGCGGCATCGTCCCCGCCCGGCGCCTCGCCGCCCGGCTGAAAAAAGCCGGGCTCAAGCCCGGCCTCGGCACCCTCGACATCTCCTTCCACCGCGACGACATCGGCCGCAACCCGATCCCGAAGGAGTTCTCACCGACGATCATTCCCTGCGACGTCAACGGCGCCAGCGTCATCCTCGTCGACGACGTCCTCCACTCGGGCCGTACCCTGAAGGCGGCGCTCGACGAACTCTTCGACCATGGCCGGCCGACGACGGTCGAGCTGGCGGTGCTGGTCGATCGCGGCGGGCGCAAGCTGCCGGTGGCCGCCACCTATTGCGGGCTCACCGTCAACGTGGCCGACGATGAGAAGGTCGTTGTTCGCCTCGATCCCGACGATCCCGCGAAGGACACGTTCACCCTCAAGCCCGCAAAACGCCGCACCACCCCGCCGTTTCCCGTCGCCCCCTGAGCATTTTCTGCCCGCGTGAAAACACCCGTTGCACACCCCGCCCTGCCGGGCACCCCTCTTGCTAGAGAGGAAATGAACCAGCCTGGGTCCGGCTCCCCTCTGGCAAGAGGGGTGGCGCGGAGCGACGGGGTGTGTTGTGGTTCGCTCGCCTAATCGCCCTGTCACCTAACACTTCCTCCCCGTGCCCTGGCACCGCAAACACCTCCTGACGATCGAAGACCTCAGCCGCGCCGAAATCGAGCAGCTCCTGGCCACGGCCGCCGCGTTTCGCCGGATTCTCGACCGCAAGGTCAAGAAGGTCCCGGCCCTCCGCGGCAAGACCATCGTCAACCTCTTCCTCGAGCCCAGCACGCGGACGCGCATCTCCTTCGAGATGGCCGCCAAGCTCCTCAGCGCCGACGTCATCTCGTTCAACGCCGCCGCCTCGAGCACAACCAAGGGCGAGACGCTGCGCGACACGGCGCAGAACATCCAGGCGCTCAACGCCGACATGATCGTGCTGCGCCACTCGGCCAGCGGCTCGCCGCTTTACCTCAGCCGCGTCCTCGGCATCCCGGTGGTCAATGCCGGCGACGGCGCGCACGAGCACCCGACGCAGGCGCTGCTCGACGTGTTCACGATGCGCGAGAAGCTCGGCGAACTGAAGGGCCGCAAGGTCGTCATCCTCGGCGACATCCTCTTCAGCCGCGTCGCGCGCTCGAACATCCACGCGCTCACCAAGCTCGGCGCGAACGTCACCATCGTCGGCCCTTCGACGCTCGTGCCGCACTGGTTCGAGGCACTCGGGGTCGAGGTGTCGCATGACCTGCGCTCGGCGCTGGCCGACGCCGACGTCGTCATGCTCCTGCGCATCCAGCACGAGCGCCAGGGCACGACGCATTTTCCTTCGCTCGGTGAATACACGAGCATGTTCGGGCTGAACTACCTCCGCGCCGGGTGGATCAAGCCCGACGCCATCATCATGCACCCGGGGCCGATCAACCGCGGGGTCGAGATCGACAGCGACCTCGCCGACTCGGCGCGCAGCGTCATCCTCCAGCAGGTGACCAACGGCATCGCGGTGCGCATGGCCGCGCTCTACCTTTGCGCCGGCGGCCAACCCGAGCATGTCTCGGTCCCGATTGAATGAAGTAACAAGATTCAAGTGGCCAAGTACCGCGATTCAGAATCAATGCATGCACCCTTCCTCACCTGTTACTTGATACTTGTTACCTGATACTTTTCCCATGCCTTCCCTTTGGATCAAAAACGGCCGCGTGATCGATCCCGCCGCCAGGCGCGATGCCCGCGGCGACGTCTTCATCGTCGACGGGAAGTTCGTCAAGGCACTCACCCCGGCGCAACGGAAGGACGCGCAGGTGATCGACGCCCGCGGGCTCGTCGTCTGCCCGGGGCTGGTCGACATCCACGTGCACTTCCGCGAGCCGGGCCAGACGCACAAGGAGACCATCCTCACCGGCTCGCAGGCCGCCGCCGCGGGCGGCTTCACCACGGTCGTCTGCATGCCCAACACCTCGCCGCCAGCCGACAACACCGGCACGGTCGAGCTGATCAAGAACGCCGCGCGCTCCGCGCCGGTGCACGTTTACCCGACCGGCTGCATCACCGTCGGGATGAAGGGCGAGCAGCTCGCCCCGCACGGCTCGCTCAAGAAGGCCGGCGTGGTCGCCATCACCGACGACGGCCTCTGCGTCCAGTCCAACGAGATCATGCGCCACGCCGTCGAGTACGCGAAGATGTTCGACCTGTGCATCCTCGACCACTGCCAGGACGAGTCGATGACGCAGAAGGCGGTGATGAACGAGGGCGTTGTCTCGACGCGTCTCGGGCTGACCGGCTGGCCGCACGCCGCCGAGGATATCATCGTCGCGCGCAATATCATTCTCTCCCGCTACACCGGCGCCCACATCCACCTGCAACACATCAGCTCGGCGCACTCGGTCGACCTTGTCCGCCAGGCCAAGCGCGACGGCGTCCGCATCACCGCCGAGGCGACGCCGCACCACATCGCCCTGACCGATGAGGCGCTCGGCACCTACGACACGAATTTCAAGATGAACCCGCCGCTGCGCACCGAGGCCGACCGCAAGGCGATCATCGCCGGCCTGCGCGACGGCACGCTCGACTGCATCGGCACCGACCACGCGCCGCACGCGCCGGAGGAGAAGGACAAGGAGTTCGACTTCGCGCCCAATGGCATCATCGGGCTCGAGACCGCCCTGCCGGTCTGCCTCGGGGTGCTTGTGCGCCAGAACCGCTTCAAGCTGCCGCAGGTGATCGACCTGATGACGCGCAAGGGCGCCGAGATCCTCGGCCTGCCCGCCGGCACGCTCGCGCCCGGCGCCGCGGCCGACGTCTGCCTCTTCGATCCCGACGAGACCTGGCATTACGATACGTACAAGGCCTTCAGCAAATCGATCAACTCGCCCTGGTCCGGCCAGGATCTCACCGGCCGCGTGAAGGCCACCGTCGTCTCCGGCCGCCTTGTCTACCAGGACGGCAAGATGCTGGTGTAGCGGCGGTCTATGACCGTCGATCCGGCATCCACGGCGCTCACAGGGCGCCGCTGCAACGAGGCGGGCCGAACCTGCAGGGCGGGATTCCCGTAACCCGCCCATCGCGAACGTCCCTGTAGGTCGGGCTTTACGCCCGACGTGTAACAAATCGTCGGGGATAAACCCCGACCTACAATTCGAGGCCGAACGCCGCTCCTTCCACTCGCCTGTCCCATTCCGGGATTGCGCTGATTCGGTCTTTGCTGTTTCCCCGTGCGCAGCCCCATACGTCGCGACCGGTCGGCATTCCATGAAACTGTCCGAGGACAAATCCGTCCGCTACGTCACCAAGACAGGCGACCAAGTGGGCGGCCCTTACACCCTCGAGGGCCTCGAGTCGCTCGTGTACCTGCAGCGGATCACGCCGGACACCTTGATCGCGCCCGAGGGCTCGAACGAGTTCGAGGCGATCCGGGCCACGCCGCTCGCGCCGGTGCTCTTCAAGCGCATCCACGACAGCCAGTCGCCCGGCGCCTGGGCGCCGCCGGGCCGCGAGAACGACCCGGCCTACATCCAGCGCAAACGCTACCAGATGACCGCGGCGGAATTTGACAACGTCAATGCCAGGGCCCGCCACCTGCCCAAGGTCGACGTGATGGAAATCCTCGACGACATCCGGCAGACCGAGATCGAGTCGGGCCACGACTTCGTGAAGGAGAACCGGTTCAAGGTCTCCCGGCGCAGCCGCGATTTCTGGATCATGCTCGTCGTCGGCAACGCCATTTTCCTCGGCGTGCCGCTGATCGCGCCCAACACCATCAGTTTCATCTTCGGCATCGCCGGCTGCGGGCTCTTCACCTTCGGCCTGCTCTGGTCGCTCTACGGGGTGATGGACCGATATTGAGGTTGGAGGGCGGAGTCTTGCCGCGCCTTCCTCCGCCGGTCGGGCTTTACGCCCGACATGTCGGGGATAGACCGCAAGCTGCAACCATCACGCGGTCTGTGACCGCCGAGGCGTCGAACCGCGACGCTCATGGAGCGCCGCGGCATCGCGGAGTCGCCGCACGCCGACCCACCGCCTCCGCCGCGCATCCGGCCGCGAACCGGAAACGATTGCGGCGGGCGCAGGGGCGTCCCAGCCTCCGCCGCATGCCGATTCTCCAGACCGCGCGGCTCTCCTTTCGCGAACTTGCCCTCGGTGACGCGCCGTTCGTCCTCGAACTGCTCAACGATCCGACATGGCTCCGGTTCATTGGCGACCGCGGCGTGCGCGACCTCGACGGCGCCCGCGCCTATATCACCGGTGGCCCCGCGGCGAGCTACGCCCAGCATGGCTTCGGCCTGTGGCTGGTGGAACGCCGCCAGGACGGCGTGCCGGTCGGCCTCTGCGGCCTGCTCAAACGCGAAACCCTGCCCGACGTCGACATCGGCTTCGCTTTTCTCGAGCGCCACCAGGGGAAAGGCTATGGCTCGGAAGCGGCGGTCGCCACCATGACCCATGCGCGCGAGGTTCTCGGCTTGAAGAAGGTCGTGGCCGTGACGGCGCCGGGCAACACCGGCTCCGTGCGCGTGCTGGAGAAGCTTGGTTTGCGATATGAGCGGATGGTCGAACTTAAGGCCGGTGCGCCGCCGGTCATGCTGTACGGGTAGTCCGCAGGATCGTTGGCCACAAGCAGCGCACAAACGGCGCAAAACTCAAGGGCCGGTGTCCCCGCCGGCCGCGCTCGCTTCGAGGTCGGGTGCGCTCCTTGTCCGGCCGAGCCTCGGCGCCGGCGGAACCCCGCGAGAAGCCAATCCATCCGCGTGATCCGTGACATTCGTGGTCAATTGGTCCGAGGGCGGTGGACGATGTGGGAGCGTGCTTGCACGCGATAATCGCGACCAAGGTCGCTCCCACAAAATACCTTTTTGTGCTTTTGGTGGCCAAATTCATTCGCCGCGGCTGTGCCGATCGCCCGGATTGGCGCCTGTCCATTCGGTTGGCGCGAAAGGATTGTCGGGGCGCGTCCGCCCGTTAGCCTCGCGTCATGTCGCACTATTCCGCCCTCGTCCGCTGGGAACGTGGATCCCAGCCCTTTCTCGACAATCGCTACAGCCGCGGGCACGTCTGGCGCTTCGATGGTGGCGTCGAGGTGCCGGGGTCGTCTTCGCCCGCGGTCGTGCCGCTGCCGATGTCGCGCGCCGATGCCGTCGACCCGGAGGAGGCGTTCGTGGCCAGCGTGTCGAGCTGCCACATGCTCTGGTTCCTTTCGATCGCCGCGAAGCGCCGGTTCGTCGTCGACCGCTACGAGGATGCCGCCGAGGGAGTCATGGAGAAGAATGCCGACGGCAAGCTCGCCATGACGCGCGTCACGCTGCGCCCGCTGGTGACCTTCAGTGGAGCCAACCTCCCCGATGAGTCGCAGCTCGGGGCGCTGCATCACGCCGCGCACGAGGAATGCTTCATCGCCAACTCGGTGCGGTCCGAGGTCCGCTGTGAGCCGCGCCGGTCCTGATAACTTGGGGGCGGGGTGCCCACACCCCGCGGGCCATTCCCATCGTTCTCATTCTCTTGCCCACGGATCGCACTCCTCGCACGGATTCAGGAAATTGTGGGAGCAGCTTTGCGCCGCAATTTCCAGGGAGCCCTTGGCCACCCGCTTATGTCGCGCAGACGCGGATTTCGTCGCGGCGAGCGAGAAGCGTATGAAGCACAATAAACTGACCCCGGTGGGAGCGACCTTGGTCGCGATTATCGCGTGCAAGCACGCTCCCACATCACCCACCTTCCGTTGACCACCGTCCACCCTATGAAACCCATCGAAGGCTACCGACTCATCACACCCGTGGAGCTGGCCTGGCGGCCCTCCAACCTGATGCGCATCCCGAATGCCGACTATCTCGAGCGCACCGGCAGCGAAATCCTCGGCGCCCGCCTGTGGCGGCTGCCCCCGCACAGCGCCAACACCTTGCACCGGCATGTCCGCGCCGAGGAATTCTATTTTGTCCTCGAGGGCACGGGCCGCCTGCGCGTCGGCAACGAAACGATCACGGTGCCAAAATACGGCGGCGTGCTGGTCGGCCCGGCGACGCTGCGGCAGGTTTTCAATGACACCGACGCGGAATCGCTCTGGCTGATCATTGGTGCGCCCGAGCAGGAGCTCGAGCCGCACGAGAAGGGCAACATGAAGCTGTTCTACCCCGTCGAGCCCACCACCCTGCCGCCCGAACTCAAAGACGCGATCTGGCCGCCCGAGGCCTGACCCCGACTTTGGGCGCCGCGCTCCATGCAGGATTGGCTGCTCCGAGCCTCAAAAGGGCCCTCAAAAGGGACAGGTTGGTAACTACCTAAGAATGGATAGACGAAGCGGTGGCGGGCCGGCGGAGGTGGCGACGATGGTCGTTGGCGCATGCGGCAGGCGCGAATCAAGGTGGATGCGGAACTCGACCAGGCGGCGTATCATTGCATGAGCCGGACGGTCAACGGGGAGCGGCTCTTCGACCCGGCGGCCCGGGAAATCTTCCGCCGGCAACTCTGGCT
>DASZXO010000004.1:0-45131 GCA_035545835.1 Lacunisphaera sp. | reverse complement strand
CGACGCCGGCTGGCATCCGGCGCCGCCGCCGACGATCCACCTGGCCGGCGACTCGACCATGGCCGACAAGCCCGACCTCGACTATCCGGAGCGCGGCTGGGGCCAGGCGTTCCGCGAACTCGTGCGACCGCCCTGGCGGCTCGTGAACCATGCCGCCAACGGCCGCAGCACGAAGTCGTTCCGCGACGAGGGCCGCTGGGACCGGCTGCTCCAGCAGCTCAAGGCGGACGACTGGGTGATCATCGAGTTCGGCCACAACGACGAAAAAAAGGAGGATCCCGCGCGCTACGCCGATCCGGCCACGGCTTATCCCGCCAACCTGCGGCGGTTTGTGGCCGACGTGCGCGCGCACGGCGCCCATCCGGTGCTGGCGACGCCGGTGGTCCGCCGCGACTGGCGGGCGGACGGGAGTTTCGGCGACACGCATGGCGCCTATCTCGCCGCGGTGCGCGCGGTCGCCGCGGCCGAAAAGGTGCCGCTGCTGGATCTCGAATCCCTCACGCGGAAGCTCGAGACGGAGCTCGGCGTCGAGGGCTCGAAGAGGTTGCACATGATCTTCGCGCCGGGTGCCGACCCGCATTTCCCGGCGGGCCATGCCGACAACACCCACTACGTTGAGTCCGGGGCCCGCGCCGTGGCCCAGCTCGCCGCGCGTGAACTGGCCCGGCTGGGCCTGCCGTTCACGGTCGTGCCGGCCGCGCCGGAACCCGCGGCCGGGCAACCGTGAACCTGCCGGGTGCGGCCGTGGGCTCGATTGGGTCGGCCCGTTCCGGGCGAGGCCTGCGCCGGCCGGCGCCCGGGCGGCCATAAGCCGGGCCACCGGGTGATGAATGGGCACCGACTAGCAGTGTCATCGGCCGGCTCCGGTCTTGCCCGGCCGCCGCCTTCCGGGTTCACTCGCGGACTGCCGTTTCAACGGTGAAAACCGCGGGCCGGCCGCCAACCTTTCGCTCCACCACCACCGCACACTTCTCCGCATGAATCCCTCCGCCTACCTGAACCAGATGTTTGGCCTCACCGGCAAGGTCGCCGTCGTCATCGGCGGCACCGGCGAGCTCTGTGGCGCGATGGCCGAGGGCCTCGCAGCCGCCGGCGCCGAGGTCGTGCTCGTCGGCCGCAACGCCGACAAGGCAAAAGCGCGGCTCGACAAGATCGCCGCCGCGGGCGGCAAGGCGTGGTTCCACGCCGCCGAGGCGACGAGCAAGGCGGAGGTCGAGGGCCTGCGCGACGCGGTGCTGAAGCGCAGCGGGCGCGTCGACATCGTCGTCAACGGCGCGGGCATCAACTCCGCGACGCCGTTCTTCGACATCACGGAGGAGGAGTTCGACCGCATCCTGCGCGTCAACGTCAAAGGCGTGTTCCTCGGCTGCCAGGTGTTCGGTCGATACCTGGTCGAGCGCGGGCAGGGCGGCTCGATCATCAACCTGGGCTCGATGTCCGGCATCGTGCCGCTGTCGCGCGTCATCACCTACTCGGCGTCCAAGGGCGCCGTGCACAACCTCACCCTCAACCTCGCGCGCGAATGGGCGACCGCCCGCGTGCGCGTGAACGTGCTTGTCCCGGGTTTCTTCCCGGCCGAGCAGAACAGGAAGGTGCTCACGCCCGACCGCGTGGCTGCGATCATGGGCCACACGCCGATGAAGCGCTTCGGCGAGGCGCGCGAGCTGATCGGCGCCACGCTCCTGCTCGCCTCGGATGCCGCCGGTTCGTTCATCACCGGCGAGGAGCTCATCGTCGACGGCGGCTACCACGCGATGACGATCTGAGCCGGCAATCCTGGAGGGTCGGTCTCCCGGCCGACCGCGGCCGGTCAGGAGACCGGCCCTCCACCAACCCTCTTTCCCCATGTCAGCCATCAACCAATTCCTCCTGAAGCACCACCTGCGCATCGCGCAGAACCCGTGCATCTCACCCGATTTCTGCCTCGACTGGCCCGCGCTGCAGGCGGACCTCAAGGCCGGCCAGGTCACCGAGTACGCCAAGAGCCGCTTCGCGACGAAGGCCGGCGAATTCACGCTGGTGGAGAATGCCGCCGGCGACTGCGCGTGGAAGCTGCACGCCAAGGCCGCGCCGCTGGCGGAGGGTTTCGCGCACGGTGGGGCCACGTTTTTCCCCGCGACCTGGGCCAACCTGCTCACGTTGAAGAACCTCGTCCTGGAGCACGACGCCGGTTCGACGATCTTCCCCGGCACGGGCGGCCGGCTCGGCCAGAGCACGCTTGGCGTGGGCGCGCGCTTCACGACGCTGCACTGGCCGGCGGTCGAGTGGGCCATGAGCGCGCTCGAGCTCGGCCTGACGGCCAACCAGAACAGCATCCCGCGCGAGCTCGTCTACGATGTCGACGCCATGCTCTCCGGCCGGCTCGACACGGTGCCGTTCCCCTTCATCGGCACCAACGTCCCGGAGGGCCACCAGGGCCAAAGCGTCGAGGGCATGAGCCACGGCTGCGTGCTCTCGAAGCTGAAGACCGGCTTCCATCACCGCCGCATCGCCTGGAGCTTCAACGCCGACCACCAGCCGATCGGCGGCAAGTTCGACGCCCGCGAGGACGCGCTCGTGCGCGGCTGCCTGCTGGCGAGCTACATCACCTTCGACCTGTCCCCCGAGCTCGCGCTGAACCAGCCGGCGAAAGTGGCGGACATCCCGGCCGCCATCGTGGCGAAAACCCGCGCCCGCGTCGCCGCCGCCGGGTTGAAATTGGACGACGCGGCCTTCAACCAGCTGCTCGCGACCGTCTGGACGCCGATGCAGAAGATGAAGCGGCGCGACGACAAGTACGCCGCCGCCCGCGCCGACGCGTTCACGACCCCGGCCGGCCGCGCCTACCTGCGCGAACTGTCGATCGACGAGCTGCCCGGGCTGACGACGCCCGAGACGACGGCCGTGATGCTCGCGCTCTGCGAGGTGCTCGGCATGCCGGTCAACTTCATCGCCCCGGCGTTCGGGTTCCAGAAGAACACGCCCTATCCCGACAATACCGCGCTCCGCGGGCTGATCCAGAAGCAGTGGGATGTGTGCGCGAAGTTCGGCGTCAGCATCGGCTTCCATTCCGGTTCGGGCAAGTCGGCCGGGAATTACCAGGTCATGGGCCAGGTCACCGGCAGCCGGCTCGAGATCAAGACCAGCGGCCGCTACACCTACGAGATGGGCGTGGCGCTCGCGGCCTCGAAGAACCGCGCCGACGCCGCGCTGTGGCGGGACTGGTACCGGTTCACGCTCGACATGGCCGTGGCCGGCGCGTTCAGCGCCGACGCCACCGAGCAGAAGATGGCGCGCGTGTTCGTGACAACGTCGCTTGGTCATGGAGGCGGGACGCCCTCGTCCCGCGGGACCAAGCGGGGTGGGGGCACCCCGCCTCCAGACATCTTCGCCTCGCCCGCCGCCTGCCGCGCGGCGCTGGAGGCCTTGCCGCCGTCGCCCGACCACATGTTCTTCTTCGAATACAACTTCCTTTACGTGCTGGCGGCCGGCGGGAAGCCGGAGAAGTCCGCGCTCGGCGACCATTCGCCGGCCGGCTACACGCAGCGCGCGCGCTTCTATGCCGTCAGCCCCGAGGCGCGGCTCAACTTCGCGAAGGGGATCGCGGCGTACCTCATCTTCCTCGCCGAAAACACCGGCCTCGTCACCGCGGAGCGCTGCGCGGCCACGCGCAAGCTGCTCGCGGGCTACAAGACGCTCGACGCCATGCTCGGCGACATCTCGCGGTGATCGCCCATCCAACTTCGACCACGGATCAACCGGATGGAAACGGATCAATCTGATTCAATCCGTGTAATCCGTGGTTAATGGAATTTCGCCCTCCCATGAAACCCTTCATTCACGAAGACTTCCTGCTGCACACCGACGCGGCGCGCGACCTCTACCACCACTTCGCCAAGGGTGAGCCGATCTTCGACTACCACTGCCACCTGCCGCCGGCGCTGATCGCGGAGAACCACCGCTTCGCCGACCTGGCCGAGATCTGGCTCGGCGGCGACCACTACAAGTGGCGGGCGATGCGGGCCAACGGCGTGCCCGAGCGCGCCTGCACCGGCGACGCCCCGCCGCGGGAGAAATTCGACGCGTGGTGCGCGACCGTTCCGCACACCCTCGGCAACCCGCTCTACCACTGGTCGCACCTGGAGCTGAAGCGCTACTTCGGCATCGAGGAGATCATCAACCCGCTATCGGCCGACCGCATCTGGAAACAGGCCAACGAGAAACTCGCGAACCTGCGCGTGCACGACATCCTCGCGGCCAACAAGGTCGCCGTGATCTGCACCACCGACGATCCCGCCGACCCGCTGACCGACCACGAGCGCATCGCCAAACTCGGGCTCAAGACGCGCGTCTACCCGACGTTCCGCCCGGACAAGGCGCTCGGGGTGAACGCCCCGGCGACGTTCAACGCCTGGCTCGAGAAACTCGGCGGCACCGCGAAGACGCGGATCAAGACCTTCGACGACCTGCTCGGCGCGCTGCAGCGCCGCCACGACGACTTCCATGCGGCCGGGAGCCGCCTGTCCGACCACGGCATGGAGACGGCCCTGGCCGAGCCGTGCTCCCGGGCCGCGGCCGCGGCCATCTTCAAGGCCGCACGCGCCGGCCGGGCCGCCTCGCCGGCGCAGTGGGCGAAGTACGGCTCGTACCTCATGCTCGAGTTCGGCCGTTGGGACGCACGGAAGGGCTGGACCAAGCAGCTCCACCTCGGCGCCCTCCGCAACAACAACACCCGGCTGCTCTCGGCGCTCGGCCCCGACACCGGCTTCGACAGCATCGGCGACTTCAACCAGGCCCGCGCGCTCTCGGCCTACCTCAACGCGCTCGACGCGACCGGCGAGCTGCCCCGCACCGTCCTCTACAACCTCAACCCGGCCGACAACTACGTCTTCGCGACGATGATCGGCAACTACCAGGACGGCTCCGTCGCGGGCAAGATGCAGTTCGGCTCCGGCTGGTGGTTCCTCGACCAGAAGGAGGCGATGGAGTGGCAGATGAACGCCCTCGCCAACAACGGCCTCCTCAGCCGCTTCGTCGGCATGCTCACCGACTCGCGCAGCTTCCTCAGCTACACGCGCCACGAGTATTTCCGCCGCGTGCTCTGCGACCTGCTCGGCGCCCGCCTGGAATGCGGCGAACTGCCGCCCGACCGCGACCTCGTCGGCGGCATGGTGGCCAACATCTGCTTCGCCAACGCCCGCGCCTACTTCCGCCTCGGGCTCGATCCCGCGTATTCGGACTAGCCTGACGGCGACGGTCGACCTGGCGCCCAACGAGGTGGCGTTGGAGGGTCGGCCTCCCGGCCGACCGCGGCTGGTCAGAAAACCAGCCCTCCCGCGCAGGCATCGAACCGCGCAGCGTGCGCGCCGCTCACTCCAGCGTGAAGGTGTGCCCGATCGTGTTCAACTGCCCGCTGATCCGGCGCAGGAGGTTGAATGTGTCGAGGAAACGGGTGCTGGCCGTGATCGCCGCCGGGTCCGCCGCCAGCGCGGCGTAATGGCGTTTCTGGACGGCAATGCACCATTCCTTCAGCTCGTCGCTTTCCTGCAGGAAGCGCCGGGCCAGCTCGCGGTCGCGCGTGGCGAGCACCGAAATGGCGGTGTCGAAGCGGCGCAGGACCCGGCGGTAGAGCTCCTGCAGTTCCGCCAGTTGCTCGGGGGATTGCTCCACCCCGTCGCTGGCGTGGCTGCGCACCGAGCCGCAGAGCGACTTGTCGATCACGTCGGCGATCGACTCCAGCTGGCTGGCGAAGTTCAGCAGGCCGAACTGCAGCTGCTGGTCCTGCGGCGACAGGCTCTCGGCCTGGATCTGGCTCAAGTAGGCCTTGATGCCGGCGTTCAGCTCGTCGACGCGGTCGTCCTGTCCCTGGATGGTCGCGGCTAGCGCAGCGTCGCGGGCGAGAAACGCCTGCCAGGCGCCCTCGAACATGCCCTTGACCGCGTCCGCCTCGCGCAGGGTCTCGCGGGTGGCGTTGGCCAGGGCGAAGACCGGGGTCTGCAACGCCGCCGGGTCGAGGTGCGTGGCCGGTGGGGTCGCGCCGGGCGCCGCAGGCGCCGCCTGCAGCGTGCGGCGCAACAGCCAGCCGAGCGGCGCGGCGAGCATCACGCCGGCCACGGTCACCACGAGATTGAAACCGGTGTGGAAGTCCGCCGCATCGCGCGCGATCCCGGCCGGATCCCCGCCCAGCCGGGCGGCGAGCGCCGGCAGCAGCGCGAGCCCGGCGGCCACGCCGGCACCCTTGAACAGCAGGTTCGCCACCGCCAGCCGCCGGCCTTCCCAGCTTGCGAAACCCGCGAGCAACGACGTCAGGCCGATGCCCAGGTTGGCGCCCAGCACCGCCGGGAGCACGAGGTCGAGTTGCGCCGCGCCCGTGCCGCCGATGGCGAGGGCCAGCCCCAGCGTCGCGGTGGAGCTCTGCATCAGCAGCGTCAGCAGCGCGGCAAACACCACCACGAACCACGGGTGCGGCGTGATCAGGCCGAGCAGCGTGGCGAATTCCGGGCGGGCCGTGAGCTCCGCCGCCGCGGCGCTGATGAGCGTCATGGCCAGGAAGACAAACCCCAGCCCCAGGCAGGCCTGGCCGGCCCCGCGGAAGGAGTCGCGCTTGCAGCCCTGGTAGCAGATCAACCCGCCGATGATCAGCACGGCGTGGTAATCGAAAATCCGCAGGGCAATCAACTGGACGGTGAACGTGATGCCGAGGTTCGCGCCCAGCAGGAAGCCGAGCACGGACTCCGGCGAGAGCCGGCCGGCGCGCAGCAGCTGCAGCGCCACGAGCGTCTGGGCGGTGGACGAGGGTGCCACCGTGCCGAAGGCGAGCCCGGCGCCGGCGGCCTGCCACGGGCGCCGCGCGGCGCGCTCGATCCAGGCGTAGAGCCGGCGGCCGAAGATCCGCTCCAGTCCCTTTCGCAGGAAGCGGATGCCAAACAGGATCAGGGCGACACCGCCGGCGATGTTCAGGAGGGTCATGGGCCAGGGGAAACCAAGGTGGCTCCGTTCGCCCGGCCTGTCACGATCGGAAAACCCGGATGCGCCCGCCCCGCGCCGTCAGGACGGGGAGGAAGCCGGCTGGCGCCGCGCCGGGCGCAGCGGTCCCGTCTCGCGCAGTTCCTCCTCGTGCCGGAGGCGTTCGCGCGCGGCGAGGATGTCGGCCCGGCCGAGATAGCCGATCACCCGGCGCGGGTCGTCGCGCGGCACCACGGGCAGCCGGCCGACGTTTCGCCGCAGCATCTTGGCGATGGCGTCGCGCAGCGTCTCGTCCGGGTGCGCGACGGCCACGTCGCGGGCGGAGATGTCCGCCAGGGTGGCGGTCGCGCCGGTGCCGGCCTGCAGCGAGCGCATCAGGTCGCCGCGGGTGACGAGCCCGGCCAGCCGGCCGGCTTCGTCGGTCACGATCGTGGCCTGGCGTCGCGCCACCGCGGGATCGTTCCGCGCGATCCGCTCGGCCAGCGCGGAGACGGTCAGGCTCGCCGGCACCAGCGGCGGTTGCTTGTCCATGACCTCGCCGACGCGGGCCAGTTCGAAGACATCGACGCTGTATTCGCGCGCAATATGCTGGCCCCGGCGCGCGAGCTTTTCCGTGAGGATCGAGCGGCGCAGCCAGAGCACCGTGACGCACAGCGCCGTGACGCTGCCGATCATGAGGACCGGCAGGGTGTTGAGATCGTGGGTGAGTTCGAGCACGAACACCATGCCGGTGAGCGGCGAGCGCATCGTGCCGCCCATCATGCCGGCCATGCCGACCATCGCCCACAGGCCCGGGTCGCCGATGCCCGCGGCGGCACCGCAGAGGGCGCCGATGGCCCCGCCGATCATCAACAAGGGTGCCAGCACGCCGCCGGAGGTGCCCGAGCCGAGGGAAAAGGACCAGACGATCGCCTTGGCGAGCAGCAGGGTGATCACCGTGTAGCCCAGGAGTTCGCCGCGCATCAGCTGGTGGATCGTGTCGTAGCCCACGCCGAGCACGCGCGGATCAATCTTGCCCACGACGCCGACCACGAGGCCGCCGAGCGCCGGCCACCACATCCAGTGCACCGGAAGTTTGCCGAACAGGTCCTCGCAGAAGTAGACCAGCGTCGTCAGCAGGCCCGAGCCGATGCCGACGGCGAGCCCGACGAGCACGGCGAAGCCCAGCACGGCGGGCGTGGTGGCCGCATGGGCCGGCACGGGGAAGATGGGTCCGGAGCCGAGCAGCGGCTCGCGCAGCACGGCGGCGACGAGCGAGGCGACCGCGACCGGAATGAAGCTGCGCGGCTTCCATTCGAAGAGCAGCAGCTCGACCGCCAGCAGCACGGCGGCCACCGGCGTGGCGAAGACCGCGGCCATGCCGGCGGCGGCGCCGGCCACGAGCAGCGTTTTGCGCTCGGCGGCGGAGAGGTGGAAGAACTGGGCGAAAAGCGAGCCGAACGCCCCGCCCGTCATGATGATCGGGCCCTCGGCGCCGAACGGTCCGCCCGTGCCGATGGAGATGGCGGAGGACACGGGCTTCAACACCGCCACCTTCGGGTTGATGAGGCTGCGCCCGAGCAGGATGGCCTCGAGCGCCTCCGGAATGCCATGGCCGCGGATCTTTTCGGAACCGTAGCGGGCCATCAGCCCGATCACGATCGATCCGGCCACCGGGACCAGCACGACCCACCAGCCGAGGTGGTTCATCCCGGGCGTGACCGGCGCGGCCGACCAGCGCAGGAAGAACGCGGCGTTGGTGATGACGGCGATCAGCCACAGCAGCGCCTTGGCCACGACGGCGCCGATGGCGCCGATGGGCACGGCCAGGGCGCAGAGGAGCAGGACGCGCCGGTCGGTCGTGAAATCGGCGAGGCGGTCGTGTTCCTGGACATTGGCGGTGGGCAGGGCGGGAGGCACGTGGACAGACATGAGCGAGGGACCAAGAATATCGCAGTGCGATATAAAGCAATAGGATTGTATCCGTGGGGCGGACGTTGCTGACTGGACGGATGCCGCGCAAACCGGCCAGCATTCCCCGTTTACAGAAGCGCCATTACGAGCTGCTCGCCGCGTGGCGCCATGCCCTGCGGCGATTCCACCGGTTC
Source organism: Lacunisphaera sp. (assembly GCA_035545835.1). Classification (GTDB taxonomy): domain Bacteria; phylum Verrucomicrobiota; class Verrucomicrobiia; order Opitutales; family Opitutaceae; genus Lacunisphaera. The sequence goes on along the minus strand of DASZXO010000004.1, from coordinate 36,099 downwards.
AGCCGCGAGGCGGCGCGCACCGCCGGCCTGGCCCCGCAACAGCACCAGGCGCTGCTCGCCATCAAGGGTTTTCCCGGGCGCGACTTCGTGTCGGTGGGCGAACTGGCCGACCGGCTGCAGTTGCGGCACCACAGCGCGGTCGGGTTGGTCGACCGGCTGGCGCGCCGGCAGCTCGTCCGGCGCCAGCCCTCGGCCACGGACCGGCGCCGGCAGGAGATCCGACTCACGGCCCAGGGCGAGAATTTGATCGGGCGGCTGTCGGCGGCGCACCTGCGCGAGCTGCGGCAGCTGCGGCCGGAATTGCGCCGGCTGCTGGCGTCGATGCCGGGGGCATAGGCTCCCGTGGGGGCGGGACGCCCTCGGCCCGCGGGTTGCCGTTCGCGCTTGCGCCTCGCGGGGTGAGGGCACCCCGCCTCCAACCAAGGCGCACGAGGCGGGCCTTGCGCCCCCTCACGCGGCCCGGGCTTGGGCGAGCGCGCGCGGAAAGAGGATGTTGTTCTCCTTGTGCACGTGCTGGTGCAGGTCGGCCTCGAAATCCGCGAGGCCGGCGAGCAGGGCGCGGTGCGTGTTGCACGCCTCGGCGTTCGGCGTGAAACCGTCGGTGAGGAGGCGGAGGCGCGCGGTCAGACGGCCGGCGGACTCGTGTTCGGATTCCATCTGGGCAATGGGGGCGGAGATGTCGCCGCGGGCGCCGGCCTCGATCCGGCGGACCAGGGGAAACAGCACCAGCTCCTCCTTCTGCATGTGGAGGCTCATCTCGTTCGCCAGGTCGCTGACGGCGGCGGCCACCTCGGGCAGCCGCGCGTCGCGCCAGCCGTGCTTGGTGGCCACGCGGTGGGACATCTCGACCAGGCGCGGCAGCTCCGCCTTCAACCAGGCGTGGTGCGTGGCCACGATGTGGTCGGCCAGCTGGCCGAGGCCCATGGCCCCGGCGTCCACCTCGGCCCGGCCGGCGCCGAGGGCCGCACCGGCCGACGCGAGCAGCGCGAGCGTCGTGGGAACGTCGAGCTTCAACCGGGCGCAGGCGGCGGCGAGCGTCTGCTTGCCGCCGCAGCAGTAGTCAATGCCGAGGCGCTCGAAGACGCGCGCGAGGGCGGGTTGGGCGGCGACGAGCGCGCCGATCGTGGATTCGGGCGTGAGGGCCAGGGCGGGGGCTTGGGAGTGGGTGGACTGGGTCATGCCCGAGGATCGCACATTCCCGGCCGGGGTGCCTTGATGCAGGTCAAGCTTTTGGGCGGCGAAGCCCGCGTCCCGTGAGGGCTGAGAACCGTCGGTTGGAGGCGGGACGCCCTCGTCCGGCGGGCCGCTCCCGTTTGCGACTCGCGGGGTGAGGGCACCCCGCCTCCATCGGCGGCAAACCTGACCCGATTTGGAGGCCGGCCCTCCCATTGATGTGAGTCGCGAAAATGGGTCCCGGGCGGCGGGCCTCACGCCTCGCCGAGATTCCGGCGGAGCTGGGCGGCGAGCGCGGCGGGATCGTGCACGGTGATGCTGCGGGCGGCGATGCTGATGAGCTTCCGGTCGCGCAGGCGGGCGAGCGTGCGGGAAAGCGTCTCGCTGCTGGTGCCAAGCTCGGCGGCCAGCACTCGCTTGGTGCCGGGCAGCTGGATGACCGCCCCGCCCCGGCCGTGCTTGACCAGCCAGTTGAGGAGGCGGGTCTCGACGTCCTTGAGCGTCAGGTCGTCCAGCATGCCGACCAGCACCCGCAGGTGGGCGCTCATCGAGCCGAGCATCCGCACGGCGAGGTCGGGCCGGCGGCCGAGCAGCTCGAGGATCGGGCCCTTGGGCAGCAGCAGCACGGTGCTGGCCTCGACCGCCCGCGCGTCCGCCGGGTAGCCGGTGGGCGAGGCGAGCGCGGCCTCCGCGAACGACTCGCCGGCGCGAAAGACGTGGATGACCTGCTCCTTGCCGGCGGCGCTGACGCGGTGGATGTTGATGGCCCCGGCCTGCACCAGGTAGAACCCCCGCGCCGGCTCGCCTTCGTGGAACAGGTAGTCGCCCTTGGCCAGATTCAGGGGCTGCACGAAGCCGGCGATGGCCGCGAGGTCCTCGGCGGACAGTCCGGTGAACAGCTGGCAGCACCGCAGCGTCCCGGTCAGCCCGGTGAGCCGGAGGGCGGCGGAGCGTGGAGTCGTCGGCATCAGCCGGCGAGTGAAACCCCGGCCGCGGCCGCTGTCGCGCCAAAAAAACCGGCGCGCGGACTGCGCAGGATAAGTTTTGCGCAAATTATGACCAAATTTCGCAACGGATGGTTAGCGCGGCCGGCGCAACTCCGCTAAGCTGGAGGTTTCCCTTTTCTCATGACCCACGCCGCCGCCTCCATTCTCGCCAAGGTTCACCCGCGCCCAAGTGCCTTCGCCGCCATCGCCGCCGCCGACCGGTGTGTCCGCAAGCGCGACGGCACGACCGTCGCCTGGGACGCCGCCAAGGTCGCGCGCGCGGTCGCGCTGGCCTTCTTCGAGGTCAGGCACGGCACGAACGAGAACCCGCACCGCGACGACCCGCTCGCCCGCTACGGCCTCGACCCGGAGACCTTCGCGAAGGTCCAGCGCATCGCCGCGCGCGTGGCCCTGATGCTCGAGCTCTTCTACCGCACCGGCCGGCACCCGACGATCGAGCAGGTGCAGGACAACGTCGAGAAGGCCATCGCCGCCGAGGGCGAATGGGAGGTGGCGCGCGCCTTCATCATCTACCGCGAGCACAAGGCCGCGCACCGGCTCAACCATTACCCGGAAAACGGCCTCGGCGACTACATCGCCTGCGCCAAGTACGCCCGCTACCGGCCCGACCTCGGCCGGCGCGAGACCTTCAACGAGGCCGCCCGCCGCGTGCTGGCGATGCACCTGCATCATTTCTCGGACAAGCTCATGCGGCGCATGTCCGCGCCCGACAACGATTCGCCGGCCCTGGCGGGCGACCGCCGGTTCCTGGCCGAATGGCTGTCCGGCGGCACGCTGTCGGACGCGATGCACCGCGCCTTCGCCGCCGTGGGCCAGAAGCGCGTGCTGCCGTCGATGCGCTCGTTGCAGTTCGGCGGCGAGGCGATCCTCAAGAACCACGCGCGCCTCTTCAACTGCTCGTTCAGCCCGGTCGACCGCGTCGAGTTCTTCCGCGAGTACCTCTTCCTGCTCCTCGCCGGCACCGGCTGCGGTTTTTCGGTGCAGCGCCACCACGTCGACCGGCTGCCGGCGCTGCCGGTGCGGCCCGACGAGATGGAGCTCACGGTGCGCCACCACGCGGTCGAGGATACGATCGAGGGCTGGGCCGACGCCCTGCACATGCTCGTGCGCAGCCACTACGAGGGCTTCAAGGTCGAGTTCAATTACTCGCAGGTGCGGCCCCGCGGCAGCGCGCTCCGGACCTCCGGCGGCAAGGCCCCCGGCCACCTGCCGCTCAAGCAGGCCCTGCTCGACGTCGACGCCATCCTCGCGCACGCCGCCGGCCGCAAGCTGCGCCCGATCGAGGTCTACGACATGTGCATGTTCACGGCGCGCTCCGTGCTCGCCGGCGGGATCCGGCGCTCGGCCACCATCTGCCTGTTCTCGCCCGACGACCAGGAAATGATGGCCGCCAAGACGGGCAACTGGTTCGAAAAGCACCCGCAGCGCTCGGCCTCGAACAACTCGGCGGTCGTCCCGCGCGGGGAGGCCGACGACACGCTGTTCCGGCGGCTCTTCGCCGCCCAGAAGGAATTCGGCGAGCCGGGTTTCTATTTCGCCGACCATCCCGACTACGGCTGCAATCCCTGCTGCGAGATCGGCCTGCACCCGGTCGTCGGGGGCGAGCTCGACGACGAGGTCGAGGTGGCGCGGCTGCGCGCCGCCGGCTTCACGGGCCCGCTCGAGCCCGGCACGCGGCTCAGCGGCTGGCAGATGTGCAACCTCAGCACGATCAACGGCGCGATCATCCAGACCGTCGACGACTTCCTCGTGGCCTGCGTCCATGCGGCCGTCATCGGCACGCTGCAGGCGGCCTACACCAACATCCCGTACCTCGGCCCGGTCACGCGCTACCTGAACGAGCGCGACGCGCTCCTCGGCGTCTCGATCTGCGGGTTCATGGACAACCCCGAGATCCTCTTCAACCCGTCCGTGCTCGAGCGCGGCGCCCGGCTCTGCCGCGCGGCCAACCGCATCGTCGCCGGCGTGCTCGGCATCCGCCCGGCCGCGCGCGTCACCTGCGTGAAGCCCGAGGGCACGGCCTCGCTCCTCCTCGGCGCGGCCTCCGGCATCCACCCGCACCACGCGCGGCACTACTTCCGCCGCGTGCAGGCCAACCGCCGCGACGCCGTCTACCGCCACTTCCACCAGGTGAACCCGCACATGACCGAGGCGTCGATCTACCGGCCCAACACGGACGACGTCATCACCTTCGCGGTCGAGGCGCCGGCGCACGCCATCCTGCGTGACGACATCAGCGCGGTCGATTTCCTCCACTTCGTGCAGCTGGCGCAGCAGCACTGGGTGCTCAACGGCGAGGCCGAGTCGACCCGCTCGCCCGGCCTGCACCACAACGTCTCCAACACCTGCACCGTCAAGGCCGGCGAATGGGATGGCGTCGCGGACTTCATCTGGCGCCATCGCGAGCACTTCACCGGCGTGTCGCTGCTGGCGCACGACGGCGACAAGCGCTACGCCCAGGCCCCGCGCGAGGCGGTGACGAACGCCGACGACGCCGCGCGGTGGAACCGCCTGCTGTACCAGCCGGTGGATTACACGACGCTCGTGGAGAAGACCGACGAGACCGCGCTCAAGGACGTCGTGGCCTGCGCCGGCGGCGCCTGCGAGCTGGCGTAGGAGGGCGAGCAGCCGGCAGGTGGAACGCGCGGACCCCAGCGCGTTGTGACTTGTCCGGAATCTCGGAAGGCGCCTTGGGGTCAAGGCGCTGCACCTCATTGCGCCGCCGCGCCCCCTGAACGCACGCAAAATACGCCCAAGCTTCTCCAAGTAATGCGCAGCGGTCCCGCCGCCGCCGCGCCATACTAGAGGGTGATGCAACAGGCCATCGTCGAGACGCTCCAGGAGCGCCGGTCCCAGATCCGTGCGCGCTGGGAGACTTTTTTGCGCATCGAGAAGGTCAATTCGCCTTTGGCCAACCCGGATACGCTGGTCTACCTGTTCGACCAGACGCTCGACGAGGTCTTCAACTCCCTGCAGGAGCCGGTTCCACCCAAACACCCGGCGCCGGCGGCCCAGGCCGGGCAGGACAACCCGCTGTGCGCGTATTTCCTGGCCGGCGAACAGGCGCTCCTCGAGGCCCTCATCCTCGCCCAGGCCAGCCAGCGGGAGCTCGATCCCAAGGAACGCGACGCCGAGGTCGCGCAGCTCCGCCACGTCATGCACAAGATCGCCCGGCGCGACATCGGGTCGCTCGAGGGCGTGTTCCGTTCCCGCCGCCAGGCGGGGGTCAACGGCGACAACATCTGAGGCTGGCCGGCGCGCGAACCTGGCGGAGCCAGCGTTCCAAGCGGGCTGAATCTGCACGCAATGGAGGGCCGGTCTCCCGGCCGGCCGGTTGGGTCAATGCGGTCGGCCAGGAGACCGACCCTCCAGCTTTGCTTCGCTCAGGCTGGCACGAAGCACGCATTCCCTGCCGATTCCGTCATCCTGAGCGCAGGGAAGGATCCAGTGGGAACTGCCGTTCGCCGGGCGACACCCTTGCGTCACAGTCGGCACTTCGGCCCGGCGTCTAGCTCCCGGTCGCCTGCGTCAACAGCATCGTCAGGTCCTCGACGGCGCGCACCGCATGGGGCAGGCGCGGGGGCAGGTGCAGCAAATCGCCGGCCTTGAGCTGGTGCGTGCGGCCGTGAAAGGTGAAATCGCCGCGGCCGGCCAGCACCTGGACCAGCGCCCGCGCCGTGCTGGTGTGTTCCGAGAGTTCCTGCCCGGCGGCGAAGCGCATCAGCGTCACCCGCAGGCCCGGCGCGGAGAGCACCGCCTGGCTGACGATCCCGTGGGCGACCTCCTGCGTCGGGGCCAGCAGCGGGCACACGCCGGCGGCGGTGGGCGGCAGGACGGCGCTCATGGCGCCTCCTCCCGCCAGAAGTTCACCGCCCAGGCGCCGTCGTGGCGGCGCTCGACCGTCGAGGCGAAGCCCTCGCTCTTGAGCAGCTCGATCAGCGGGGCGGGCATGAAGGGCGCGACAATCGTGACGCCCTCGCCGGCCTTGAGTGCGTCGACGCGCGCGCGGATCAGCGGGAACGGCTCCTCGTTGCGCGCGAGGTGCGGCCGGACGTCGAAGACCTTGAACCGCGGTGCGCTCATGGGGCCGCGAGCGTGACCTTGGCCAGGGCGGCGGCGGCTTCGTCGAGCCCGCCTTGCAGGCCGACGCGCTGGTGGACAACCTCGCCCGCGGCATTGAGGATGGTCAGCAGGTTGGAGTGGGAGAAGGAGCCGTCGGCGTCGCGCTTGTATTTCACGCCGAGGAGCGCGGCGAGTTCGCGGACGGAATCGTCGTCGCCGCGCAACAGGACCCACTGGCCGTCGAGGCCGCGCTGTTCGCGGTATTTCGCCAGGGCGGCGGCCGTGTCGCGCCCGGGATCGAACGAGACGAGCACGAACCTGGCCTGGCCGCGCAGCGCGGCCGGCAGCCGGCCCTGGATGGCCAGCATGTCGGTCACGGTCAGCGGGCAGGCGTAGCCGCATGAGGCGAAGAACATGTCGAGCACGACCGGCCGGCCGCGCAGTTCGCCGAGGGCGAACGGCCGCCCTTGGTCGTCGGTGAACCGGCCGTCGAGCTGGTAGATCGACTCCCGGCTGAAAGGCGTGGCCGTCGCGGCTTCGGTCGGGGCGGCGCAGCAGGCGTCGGCTTTCTTGGCGGCGGCCGCGGTGCAGTGCGGGCAGGCCGGTTCCGCGGCCTGGTTGGCCGGGGTTTCGGCGCCGAGGGCGGCGGAAGAAATGCCCAAGGCGAAGAGGGCCGCGATAAGGTAGGGGCCGTTGCCCCCAACGGCCCGGCGGGTGAACGAGGGCGCTTGAGGGCAAGCGCCCCTACCATTGATGCTGGCGTTGGTGATGTTCATGGTAAGGCGGCGACGGGTTTCGACAGGTCGCGCGCGCAGCGGAAGCCGAGCGACGCGGTGGTGTTGTTGGCGCGGAGCGAGGACCGGAGCGCCTGGCGCATGAAGGCGGCGTAATCGCCGGTGTCCTTCACGTTGGCGGCGCCCGCGCCGCAGAAGAGGTTGCGCTCGAGGCCGGAATCGGCGCGGGACTCGCCGGTGACCATGGCGGTGTTGAAGTCCTCGACCCACTCCCAGACGAGGCCGAAGAGTCCGCGGGCGCCGTAGGCGTTGGCCTTGCCGGTCGCCACGGCCGGGAGCACCGCGGGCGTGGGACGCGCCAGCCAGGCGTAGATGTCGCGGTTCAACTGTTCGTCATGCCGGCCGTCGGGGCCGGCATAGCCCGCGGCGGCGGCATATTCCCACTCGGTCGCGGTCGGCAGCCGCTTGCCGGCCCAGCGGGCGTAGGCGCGGGCGGCGAACCACGACACGTTGACCACGGGCGCGTCGGCCGGCGCGGCCGGGCCGGGCTCGAGGTCGCCGGCCCAGTGGCCAAGGTAGGTCTTGTCCGCGAAGAGCGGGCTCACCTGCGAGCGCCGCCACTTCGGGTTGGCGCGCACGAAGGCGAGGAACTCCGCGTTGGTGACGGCGTCGCGGTCGAGCTGGAACGCCGGCACGCGCACCTCGGCGGCATCGGTCGGCGCCTTGGCGAAGGGCACGTACACGCCGGCCGGGACGACGATCATGGACGCGTCCGGCCTGGAGCCGGAAGCGGGGAGCTCCGAGCCCGCCAGCCCGCCCGCCAGCGCGCCCGCGGCCAGGAGGCCGAGGGCGAGGGAGCGACTGTTTCTTGAGAGCGTCATGGCGCGAACTGTAGCGGCGGTCTGGGACCGCCGCCGGCGCTCATAGAGCGCCGCTACAATGTCAGTGGATCTCGTTGCGGACGGCCTTGACCTTGTCGGCGCTGAAGGCGTCGCCCTTGTTGCCCCACGAGTTGAAGACGTAGGTGAGCACGTCGGCGATCTGCTGGTCGGTGAGGACGGCTTCCTGCGGCGGCATGGCGCTGTTGATGGTGTTGCCGTTGACGGTGACGGGACCGCTCAGGCCCTTGAGCACGATGCGGACGGCGCGGTCGCGGTCAGCCTGCAGGAAATCGGAACCGGCCAGCGGCGGGAAGGCGCCGGGCAGGCCCTTGCCGTCGGGCTGGTGGCAGGCGAAGCACAGGCCCATGTAGACCTGCTTGCCTTTCTCCACCTGCATTTCCTTCGTCAGGCCGGCGATGGCCGGGTTGGACTTGATCTCGGCGGCGATCTTCGCCTTCAGCTCGGCCTCGCGCTTGGCGGCCGCGGAGCCGGCCTCCGCCTGCGCGCCCAGGTAGACGGCGTCGATTTCCTTGCCCGAATAGATCGTGCGGTCCGGGGGACCGTCGACCTTGAGCATGCCCAGGGCGCCCTTGTTGAAGGCCCGCGTGAGCGAGTGGTCGACGAGGATGAAGGTGCCGGGCACCTCGACCTTGAGCTCGACGGCGCAGGCGCCGCCGGCCGGGACGAGCGTCGTCTGCACATTCTGGTTGGCGAGGCTCAGGCCGGCCTCGGGATAGACCTTGTCGAAGATCTCGCCGATGATGTGGAAGGAGGAGGTGAGGTTGGGGCCGCCGACGCCGAAGTAGATGCGGACGTGGTCGCCGACCTTGGCGGTGATGGCCTGGTCGCCGACGAGCGAGCCGACGGCGCCGTTGAACACGACGTAGGGCGGCCGCTCGTCGATGGCCTTGGCCATGTCGAAGGACTGCAGGCCCTCCTCGGCGTAGCGGCCGGTGGTGTAGAACTCGCCCTGCATGACGTAGTATTCCTTGTCGACGGGCGGGAGGCCCTCCTTGGGCTCGACGAGAATCAGGCCGTACATGCCGTTGCCGATGTGCATCGGCACGGGCGCCGTGGCGCAATGGTACACGAAGAGCCCGGGGTTGAGCGCCCGGAACGTGAACTGCGAGCTGTGGCCCGGCGCCGTGAACGCGGAGGCCGCGCCGCCACCGGGGCCGGTGACGGCGTGGAGGTCGATGTTGTGCGGCAGCTTCGACGAGGGATGGTTGTTGAGGTGGAACTCGACCTCATCGCCCTCGCGGATGCGGATGAACGAGCCGGGGACCGTGCCGCCGAAGGTCCAGAAGGTGTATTCGACGCCGTCGGCCAGCCGGCCCACGAGTTCGCGGACCTCGAGGTTGACGACCACGCGCGCGGGATACTTGCGCTGGATCGGCGGCGGCACGTGCGGCGGCGCGGTCAGGATGGCCTGCTCGACGGGCAGGGCGGCGAGTTCGGGGGTCATGACGATGGGCCCCTGGGCGTCGGATTTGCCCTCGTCGGCGTCGGCGACGCTGACGGTGAGAAAGGCGGCGGCCAAAGCGGAAGCGGCCACCGCCAGAGCGGTGAGGATGCGTGGATTTTTCATGGCTGACGGTGTCATGGTACGAGATCTGCCCGGCTTCATTCCACGCAGAATTTGGTGGGAAGTGTGCATTTGCTGGGTTTGTTGCCTGGGCTCACCCTAGCGCAAGCCGCGGGCCGCGGCCTTGATCCGCGTCAAGGGAGCGCGAGAAAGCCGCCCGCGTGGCAGGCGGCGCCCGCCGCGACGATGTAGGCGAGGCCGACGACGGCCTCGATGATGCCGATGCGACGGGCCGGCCAGCGCGGGGCGAACGGCGCCAGAAGGACGAGGCTGCGGAGCAGCAGCACCACCGCGAGGACGGCGACCGCAGCCGGCAGGAGGCCGCGGGCGGCGAGCCAGCCCGTGCCGGCGACCGCGAGCCCGCCGGCCGCGGCCGGGACCAGCGGCCGCACCGGCTGGCCCTTGGCGACGCGGAGATAGTGGCGGACCGTGAGCACGGTCGGCAGGCTGCGCGCGGCCATGGCGGCCGCCAGCGCCAGCGCGAAGGCCGGCCGCCAGCCCGCAAGTGACGCGAAGGCCGCGGGCAGCAGCGCGAAGGCGGTGGTGCCGGCCAGCTCGGCCGCGGCGGCGCGCGATTCGTTTTGCGCGTCGAAGTGCACGAAGAGCGCAGCCCCGGGCGCGACGAGCAGCAGCGGCCACAGCGGGGCGAGCCCGCCCAGCACGAGGGCCTCGAACATCCCGGCGGCGGCCAGCGCGGAGAGGAGCACCACGAGCTCGCGCGCCGCGCCGCGCCGGGCGGAAGGCGCGGCGGCCAGCGCGAGTTTCAGCGGGCGGCGCGCAAAGAAGCCGGCGACCGCGGCCAGCGCCAGCGTGCCGCCGGCGCGCGAGGGCGCGGCGAGCAGGCCGAGTGCGATCGGCTCGAGCGCCAGCGACCAGGAACCGTGTTCCTTTGGCAGGAAGCCGACGCCGAGCGACGCAGCCGGCGGGGAGGCGAGGCGAGGAGCGGGAGGCGGTTCCATGATGAGCATGACGCAGTATCGTTCCGCCCGCCGGCGGGCGCCTTGACCTGCGTCAAGGGGTGGCGGATCAGCCCGGGGGGACCGGCGGATCGAGGCGGGCGGCCTCGGCGAGCAACGGCTGCAGGAACCCGGGTTTGACGGCGGCGAGCTGGTGGTGCGGCCAGGTGCCGGGCGCGACGTCGAAGGGTTTCAGGTAGTCGAGGGCGCGGCGCAGGCTGCCGCCGCGGGGAGACGTGTAGTGCCACAGGTCGACGCCCAGCGGGGCGGCGAGCCGCGCCAGCTGCAGCTGCGCCTCGAGGTTGAAGCGGCTGTAGCTGAGGCCGTCGGTGCGCGCGATCTCGAGCGGCTGCCGGCCGTCCGCCTCGATCTGCCAGTCGATGCGCGCGAAGTCCTCGCGGGCCAGCGCCCGGGCCTGGTCGTCGCGGCCGAGGTAGCGCGCGAGCGCCACGGCCTGCACGAGATACCAGGAACCATGGTTGTTGCGCGCCGCGTGCTCCTGGCGGCCGTTCGGGCTGGTGGTGAGCCAGTCGAGGTAGGCGGCCACCCAGGCCCGCACCGCGGCGTCGAGGCCGGCATCCATCCCCGGCGCGCCCTCAAGCAGGCGCAGGGTGTCGACCAACCCCGCGAGGCCCCGGGTGTCGATGAGGCCGCTCGCGCTCCCGCGGTTGTGGTCCCGGCCGAGGCGGATCTGCGCGTAGGCGAACGATGGGGTGATCCGCGTGGCCGGCGTCGCGAACCAGGCCCGCAGCCATTCCGCGGCCCGGAGGGCGCAATCCTCCCGCCGGTCCACGGCCCAGCCGGCGGCCAGGAGGGCGATGTTTTTCAGCAGGGCGTCGAGCAGGCGTTCATCGCCCTGCGCGATCTGCGCCTCGTTGGGGTGCCCGTCCTTTTGCACATAGGGCAGCCCGCCGGGCCTGGCCGGATCCGGCCACCAGTAGCGGCCGTAACTGATATAGTCATGGGGGTCGCCGCTGGGCGAAGGCCGGGCCTTCCGGGTGATGTCGACGATGGGCGCCGCCAGCGCGGAGCGGAGCTTCCGCTCCGGGGCTGAGCCCAGGAGCGCGGCGGGATCGGCCAGAAAGGGCGCCGCCGCCTGCGCACCGGCGGGCAGCAACGACAGCAGGCACGCGAGCAACGGGAGCGATTTCATCGGGTACGGGCGACGCGGGGCCACCGGGGGATTTCAGCGGGTGGCGGATGCACCGCAACAAGGAAGGCCGCCGAAGCCGGCGGCCTTCCCTGGGGGTTCGGTGTGTGTGACATCAGCGCCCGTTGGCGCGGTAGTTCCTGGCTAAAGTCAGAGCAGGCGGTGGTCGCGGGCCCAGCGGCTGAATTCCGCCTCGAGCTGGTCGAAGGACTCGATGACGAACAGCGTGTCCTGGAAATGCCAGATGTCGTAGGGCTGCGCGGCGAGCGTCTCCGGGCGGTATGGCACCTTCTTCACCGCGTCGGTCAGGCTGTGGAGCGTTTCGCCCGACGACGAGATGATGCCGTTGCCGTAGATGCGCGGGCCCTCGACGCCCCGGATCAGCCCGAACTCGACGGTGAACCAGTAGATGCGGGTGAGTCCCTCCTCGACCGCGGGGTCCCGGCAGGCCAGCGCCGCCTGGCCGATCTTCTGGTAGAAGTTGGCGAAGCGCGGGTGCATGATCATCGGCGTGTGGCCGAAGATGTCGTGGAAACAGTCCGGCGCGGGCGTGTAGTCGAGCTCGCTCCGGGCGCGGATGTAGTCGGTGCAGGGAAAGATCCGGCGGGCCAGGTAGGAGAAGAAGTCGTGGGCGTCGAGCAGGCCGGGCGTGCGTGCCACCTGCCAGTTCGTCGCGCGCGCGAGCTTGCGGGACACGTCGGCGAGGGCGGGGATCCGGTCCTTGCCCAGGTCGAGCGCGAGCAGGCCGGTGAGGAACTCGTCGGCCGCGCGCGCCGGCAGCAGCGCTTCCATCCGGTCGTAGAGCGTGCGCCAGACCTCGTGGTCGTCGGCGGTGTAGGCGGGGTAGGGGCACTCGTCGCCGACCGGCAGCGGCGCGGTGAGCTTGTGCGGCACGCAGCGGGGATCGTTTGCGCCGGCCGAGGTTGTAGTCGGAGCGTCATCTCCTGCGGAGGTACTTCGCACTGGCGGGAAATCGTCCGCGCCGGTCGGGGTTGCAGTCGGAGCGTGGGTGTTCTGCATGCGCGCAATGTGCCCGAAACCGGCCCCGAAGGGAACCCGAACGGGGCAAATTACGCCGAAGGGATTACGCCCCGCCGATCGGCGGGATCGTCTCGCCCGGTTTCGGCGTCGGGCCGCGGGGCTTGCGGCGCTCGATGCCGTCCCATTTCGCGGGCGGCGGCGCCTGCTTGACCAGGGTCTCGGCGAGGTGCAGCGGGAGCTGGGCGAGGACGGAGAGCAGCGGGAGGCAGGCGAAGAGCGTGAGCGCGGACGTGTTGGCGGTCATGCCGCCGAAGAACGCGGAGGAGATCGCCATGAGGAGGATGGCCGCCCAGACCAGCGTGCTGGCGAGCGTCGGCCACGCGAGGAGCTTGAGCCACGTGCGGGCCGGCCGGCGCGAGCGCCACAGCGGCAGCGCGGTCAGGGCCAGCACGGCGCCGAACAGGACGACGCCGGCCGTGCCGCTGCCGACGATGGTGCCGACGGTGTGAAACAGGGCGTCGGGCAGGCCGAAGATCTTGGTCACGAAAAGGCCGAGCTTCACGTTGGCGTTGGGCGGCGTGAACATGTCGTCGCGGTCGTAGAGGCTCTTGAAGCGGCCCGACTCGATGGCCTCGTACCGCTGCTGGTAATCGGCCAGCCGCTGCGTGTAGCGGGCCGGGTTGGCGCGCTTGAGCGCCGCGGCGCGCGGCACCTGCGGCACGCCGCCGACCACGGCCGAGACCTCGGGATAGTCGTGGCGGAGGGCGTCGCGGGCGGCGCTGACGTTGAAGGGCGCGGTCGCGCTGAGGGGCGTCCAGCCGTATTCGCTGTCGCGGAGCCGGGCGCCGAAGATGCGCGCGAGGGCCAGCGGGTGCTGGTCGAGCGCGACGGCGGAGAGCTGGTAGTTGAAGTTGGTCCAGCCCTCGGTGAACCGCGGCGATGCGGCGGCGAGGCCCCACACGAGCAGGGCCCCGGCGACGAGCAGGAGGACGCCGAGCCGGGCGGCGCGCCACAGCTCGCGCTTCAGCCACGGCTTGAATTTTTCTTCGGAGATGCCGGTGGATTTCAGCGAGGCCATCGAGGGGAGCCAAACAGGCCCGGGGCCGCTTGTCACGCCTGACGCTCGTGTGGTCGGCGGAAACGCCGATCGGGCAATCGGTGGCGGCGGGGTGCCCTCACCCCGCGGCATGGATGTCGAGGGTCATGCCTCGCGGGGTGAGGGCACCCCGCCGCCACGGCCGCCACGATCCTCCGCTCACCGGTTGAGCAGCGCCGCCACCCGCGTGCGGCCGTGCACGCCGAGCTTGGCGAAGACGGCGGCGAGCTGGGTCTTGATCGTGAGAGGGCTGCGGCGCAGCTCGGTGGCGATCTCGGCGGTGCGCAGGCCCTCGCGGACGCGCATCGCCACCTCGCGTTCGCGCTCGGTGAGCCGCGCCAGCAGGGCGACGGCGCCGGGGGAGAGCGGCCGCTCGCGGTCGCCGCGCGGCCGGCGGTAGTCGAGCTGGATGTGGAAGGCCGGCACCTGGCCGCCGGCGGGCACGTGGAGCTTGATGCGCGCATGCAGGCCGCGCGAATGGTCGCTGACCACCTGCGGATGGGCGGCGTGGTCGCCGACGGGCCAGCTTTCACGCAGGGCCGAGCAGGCCTCCGCCAGCGGCGCGGGCAGCTTGAAGGCGCTGCGGGCGCGCAGCGCGGCGGCGCGGCGCTCGCCGTGGTTCCACACGGCGCAGGCGCGCGCGGCCTCGGCATTGAACCACACCGGCTGCAGGTCCCAGTCGAGCAGGAGCAGGCCGACGGGCACCTCCTCCATCATGGCGGCGTAGTGGACCAGCAGGGCGGCGCGATCGGGCGGGGGCATGGCGGCACGATGGACCGGCGGCGGGCGGGGCTCAAGCGGCGATTACTCCCTTTGGCCTATGGACCCGTCCCGGGGCGGCCGGTAGAGTGCTGCGATCCCCTCCACGCATGAGCACGACCTATTTTGAAACGGCCGCGGACAAGAAGGCCGCCGCCAATCCCCTCGGCGTCAAGGGCGTCGACCACATCGAGTTCATCGTCGATTCCGCCGACCAGTGGCGCGACTTCTTCGTGCAGAAGTACGGCATGACGGTGCGGGCGTACGGCGACACCGCGACGGGCCTGACGGGCCGGCGGGCCTTCGTGGTCGGGCAGGGGCGGGTCAATTTCCTCGTGGCCGAACCGCAGGGGCGCGGCGCCGAGGCGGACTTCATGCGCGGGCACCTCGATCGCCACGGCTGCGGCGTCCGCGACGTGGCCTTCAAGGTCCGCGACGCCAAGCACGCGGTCGCCGAGGCCGTGCGGCGCGGCGCCGAGCCGGTGCGGAACCTGTTCGAGAACGCCGCCATCGCCCACGGCGCGATCGCGGCCTACGGCGACACGATCCACAGCTTCGTCGAGCGCCGGAAGAGCGGCGAGTTCGCCCCGGGCTACGTGAACCAGCCCGGCGGCATCGAGGACCGCGACATCAACTTCGCGATGATCGACCACGTGGTCGCCAACGTGGAGCACATGGAGCCGTGGGTGAAGTACTACCAGGAGGTCTTCGGCTTCGACCTGTTCATGCACTTCGACATCAACACCGGTCGCTCCGCGCTGATGTCGAAGGTCGTCAGCTCGACCGACGGCTGGGTCAAGATGCCGATCAACGAACCCTCCTCGGCCAACTCGCAGATCCAGGAGTTCCTCGACCAATACCGCGGGCCGGGCGTGCAGCACATCGCGCTCCTCACGCCCGACATCGTCGCCACCGTGGGCGAGATGCGCCGCATGGGCCAGGAGTTCCTCGAGGTGCCCGACACCTATTACGACGCCTCGTTCGACGAGCGCGTCGGCGCCATCACCGAGGACAAGGAGGTGCTGAAGTCGCTCAAGATCCTCGCCGACCGCGACCACGGCGACGACGGCTACCTGCTGCAGCTCTTCACCAAGTGCGTGTTCACGCGGCCCACCCTGTTCTTCGAGGTCATCCAGCGCCGCGGCCGCGCGCGCGGCTTCGGCGAGGGCAACTTCCGCGCGCTCTTCGAGGCGATCGAGCGCGAGCAGGCCCGCCGCGGCACGCTCTGACTTTGCGAGGGCGGCGGGAGTCCGCGCCGGCTTCCCCACGGTAACACACACCCGCCGCCCTCGCCCAACCCGCCCTTTCCCCATGCCGCATTACCACCGACTCGGGTCGCTGCCCCGCAAGCACCACGTGCGCTTCCCGCGCGACGCGGCCGCCAGCTACAAGGGCGAGGGCCTGCACTACGAGCACGTCTTCACGACGGAGGGGTTCGACCGCGCCTACTCGATCGTCTATCACCTGAAGCCGCCCACCCGGGTGAAGAGCGTGGAGCTGTACCGCGAGTTCGCGCTCCAGCCGGCCGCGTCCACCCCGCTGCGCCACCACCACCTGCGCTCCGCGGGGATGGCCCGCGCGGGCGACCCGTACACCGGGCGGGTGCCGCTGTTGTTCAATGCCGACATCGGCTGCTACCGCTGCCGGCCCGCCACGGCCATGGCGGCGGACTACGATTTCTACCGCAACGGCCGGAGCGACGACGTGATCTTTGTCTGGCAGGGCGGCGGCTGGCTCGAGTCGCAGTACGGCCGGCTGCGCTACCGCCAGGACGATTACGTCGTCATCCCGCGCGGCACGATCTACCGGCTCGTGCCCGATGACATCGCCAAGGAGGACTATCTCATCCTCGAGTCGGCGCACCCGGTGCGCATCCCGGCGCGGTACCTGCACCCCGAGGGACAGATCCGGATGGGCGCGCCGTACAGCGAGCGCGATTTCCACGGGCCGACCGAGATCCTGACGCGGGACGAGGAAGGCGACTTCGCGGTCCTGACCAAGGACCGCAACCGCTACACGCGCAACGTCCTCGCCGGGCACCCGCACGACGTCGTCGGCTGGGACGGTTACCTGTACCCGTTCACTTTCAACGCGAACGATTTCGAGCCCATCACCGGCACGGTGCACCTGCCGCCGCCGATCCACCAGACCTTCGAGATCAACGGCTTTGTCATCTGCACGTTCGCGCCGCGCTGGCTCGACCATCACCCCGAGGCCGTCAGGGTGCCGTGGGCGCACGACAACACCGAGGCCGACGAGGTGCTGTTCTACGTGCGCGGCAACTTCGGCTCGCGCAAGGGCATCGAGCCCGGGTCGTTCACGTTGCACCCGCAGGGCATCCCGCACGGCCCGCACCCGGGCACGACGCTGGCGAGCATGAACGCCACGCGGACGGAGGAGCTGGCGGTGATGTTCGACACGCAGTTCCCGCTCGAGCTCACCGCGCAGGCCCTGGCGCTCGACGACCCGAACTATCCGCTGAGCTGGCTCGGATGAAAAATGTAGGGCCGGCGCTTGTCGCCGGGCCGGCGGGCGGCATATTGGCCTGCCGACAAGCGGCAGCCCTACATTCACGACCATGATTGTTGATTTCCAAAAACTCCCGCCGCGCGAGTCGTACCCGTGGCTGATCAACGCGATCAACCCCCGGCCGATCGCGTGGGTCTCGACCATCTCGGCCGACGGCCGCACCAACCTCGCGCCGTTCTCCTTCTTCCAGGGCGTGTGCGCCAGCCCGCCGACGCTGCTCTTCACCGGCGCGAACGACCGCACCGGCCGGAAGAAGGACACCGTGCTCAACGTCGAGCAGGTGCCGGAATTCGTCGTCAACCTCGTGCCCTACGCCCTGCGCGATGTCATGAACCAGACCTCGGCCACCCTGCCGCACGGCGAGAGCGAGTTCGAGAAGTTCGGGATCGCCGCCGCGGCCTCGAGCCTCGTCAAGCCGCCGCGCGTGGCCGATGCGCCCGTGGCCTTCGAGTGCCGGCTCGACCGCATCGTCCGCGTGGGCGAGGGCCCGCTCGCGGGCAACGTCGTGTTCGGCACGATCCTGCTCGCGCACGTCAGCGACGCCGTGATCACGGGCGGCGCGATCGACCCGCGCAAGCTCGACACGATCGGCCGCATGGGCGGCGACTACTACACGCGGTCGGCGACGGACCTGTTCACCATCAAGCGGCCGGGCTGAGCGGCAAAATCACAAGCGCCAAAACTCACCCAACCAAATGAACGCTCCGAAATTCCACGTGGGTATTGGCCACGGTTTGGCCTTTGGCGTTTTGGACTTCTGGGATTTTCGATGAAAGAAATAGTCATACTCGCCGCCACCCGTACGCCGCTGGGTTCGTTCCAGGGCGCATTGTCCTCCGTGCCCGCGCCCCGGCTCGGCGCCGCCGCCATCCGCGGCGCGGTCGCGCAGGCCGGGCTCGAGCCGGCCGACGTCACCGATTGCCTGATGGGCAATGTCCTGCAGGCCGGCCAGGGCCAGGCGCCTGCCCGCCAGGCCGCGCTCCACGCCGGGCTGCCCTCGTCGGTGCGCTGCATCACGGTGCACAAGGTCTGCGGCTCGGGCCTGCAGACGGTCATCGGCGCCGCGCATTTCCTGGGCGGCGGGATGGGCTCGTTCGCCGTGGCCGGCGGCATGGAGAACATGTCGCTTGCCCCCTACCTGCTGCCGAAGGCACGCGAGGGTTTCCGGCTCGGCCACCAGCAGGTGGTCGACTCGATGATCTCCGACGGCCTGTGGGATCCCTACAACAACCTGCACATGGGCCACTGCGCCGAGCAGTGCGCGGCCAGGTACAAGTTCAGCCGCGAACAGCAGGACGCCTACGCCGCCGAGTCGTTCCGCCGCGCCAACGCCGCGCAGCAGGACGGCCGTTTCGCGCAGGAGATCACCCCGGTCGACCTCACCGACGCCAAGGGCAACACCACGCGGGTCGAGCGCGACGAAGGCCCGGCCAAGGTGAAGTACGACAAGATCCCAACCTTGAAGCCCTCGTTCCAGAAGGACGGCACCATCACGCCGGCCAATGCCTCGTCGATCAACGATGGCGCGGCGGCCCTTGTGCTCGCCACGGCCGCGACGGCGCAGGCGCGTGGCCTCAAGCCGATCGCGCGGATCGTCGGCTTCGGCGCGCATGCGCAGGACCCGGTGTGGTTCACGACGGCGCCGGTCGCGGCCGCGCAGAACGCCTTGCAGGCCGCCGGCTGGTCGGTGAAGGACGTCGACCTGTGGGAAGTGAACGAGGCCTTTGCGGTCGTGCCGCTGGCGTTCATGCAGGAACTCGGGGTGCCGCATGACCGGCTGAACGTCCGCGGCGGCGCCATCTCGCTCGGGCACCCGATCGGCTGCTCCGGGGCGCGGATTCTCGTGACGCTGCTCGCGGCACTGCGCGAACGCGGCTTGAAGCGCGGCGTCGCGGCCATCTGCATCGGCGGCGGCGAGGGCCTCGCCGCGTGCGTGGAGCTGATTTAAGCAGCGAAGATTTTATTGACCACGGATTTCACGGATGGGCACGGATGAAAAATCGGTACCTGACAGGTGTCATTCTGAGCGCAGCGAAGAATCCAGTAGGACCCATGCCGCGACCATTGTTCTGGATCCTTCGCTTCGCTCAGGAGGACAGGATCAGTGGTTTGTTCCCATCCGTGACCATCCGTTCCCACCCGTGAGATCCGTGGTTAGTTAACTTCCCGACCCACCACGCCATGGCCGAGTTCATCTGGCGACCGGAAGAACATCCCTGGACGCGCGCGTCGCACGTGGCGCGGTTCATGGCGCAACACGGCTGCAAAACATTCGCGGAACTGCACGCCGCTTCCGTCAAGGACACGGCCTGGTTCTGGGACGCGGCGATGCAGGACCTGGGCGTGGAATGGTTCACGCCGTACCGGCAGGTGCGCGACGACTCGCGCGGGTTTCCCTGGACGAAATGGTTCATCGGCGGCGAGGTGAACATCACGCACAACTGCGTCGACCGCCACGTCCGCGACGGACACGGCGCCGAGACGGCGATCTTCTACGAGCCCGACTCCGGCCGGCCGGAGGACCGCCGGACGATGACCTTCACGGAACTGCAGGCGCAGGTCGACCGCTGCGCTGGCGCGATGCGCGCGATGGGTATCGGGCTCGGCGACAGCGTGGGCCTCTATGCCCCGATGCGGCCCGAGACGGTCGTGGTGATGTTCGCGACCTTCAAGATCGGCGCGCGGTTCGTGCCGATCTTCTGTGGCTTTGGCGAGCAAGCCGTGGTCGACCGTCTGGATTCCTGCGGGGCAAAGATTCTCTTCGCCCTCGAGCACCTGCACCGCCGCGGCAAGGCCGTGCCGGTCGGCGCGACGGCGCTCGCCGCGGCGCGACGCGTGCCCTCGATCGCGCAAACGGTGTTCTTCGATTCGGCGGAATGGGATGATTTTTGTCGGTCGGGGTTTACCCCCGACAGGTCGGGCATAAAGCCCGACCTACGGCCGCGATCGAACGAATCGGGGCACAATGCCCCTCCGACAACCGATTGCGCGCGCACTGCCGCGGAGGAGCCGTGCCTCATCATTTACACGAGCGGCACAACCGGAAAACCGAAGGGCACGGTCCACACGCACGGCGGTTGCCTCGCGCAGATGGGCAAGGAACTCCGCTACGCCTTCGATGTCCGGCCGGGCGAACCGTTCTTCTGGGTCACCGACATCGGCTGGATGATGGGCCCGTGGGAACTCATCGGCTGCCTGCTCCACCGCACCCCGGTCGTGATGCTCGACGGCGCGCCGGACCATCCCGACGGCGACCGGCTGTGGGAAATCGTCGAGCGCCTGAAGGTGGTGACCTTCGCCGTGTCGCCGACCGCCGTGCGGCTGCTGATGCGATTGACGGGCGTGAAAGGCCCCGGCGCCTTCGATTTGTCGCGGCTGCGCATCCTTGGCTCGACGGGCGAGCCCTGGGACGAGACGAGCTATGCGTGGTTTTTCGAAAAGGTCGGCCGGCGGCGCTGCCCGGTGATGAACATTTCCGGCGGCACGGAGATCGTCGGCTGCCACCTGTCGCCGACGCCGCTCACCCCGCTCAAACCCATCTCGCTCGGCGCGGCCGGCCTGGGGATGGATGTCGATGTTTTCGATGAAGACGGACGCCCGGCGCCGCGCGGCACGGTCGGCCACCTCGTCTGCAAGCAGCCGGCGCCGTCGATGACGCGCGGTTTCCTCGGCGACGACGCCCGTTACCTCGAGACTTACTTCAGCCGGTTTCCCGGCGTGTGGTACCACGGCGACTGGGCGATGCAGGATGCCGACGGCCAGTGGTTCCTCTTCGGCCGCAGCGACGACACGATCAAGGTCGCCGGCAAGCGCGTCGGCCCGGCCGAGGTCGAGGGCGTGCTCACCTCGCACCCGGCGGTCAGCGAGGCTGCGACGATCGGCGTGCCCGACGATCTCAAGGGCCAGGCGCTGGTCTGTTTCGTGGTCCTGAAGAAAACAGGTGCGGCTGGTCCCCCGGATGCTGACGACGCCAGGGACGGCTTCGTCCACCTCGAAAAGGACTTGATCGCCCACGTCGCGCTGCAGCTCGGCAAGCCGCTCGCGCCGAAGGCCGTCGTGCCCGTGGCCGCGTTGCCCAAGACGCGCTCGGGCAAGGTCGTGCGCGGCGGCATCCGCCAGGCCTGGCTCGGCGAGCCGCCCGGCGACCTCTCGACCATCGACAACCCCGCCGCGCTCGACGCCATTCGGGCCGAGGGTGACAGAATGAGGCGTTGAGCAGGGAGTGGGCGGGGCGGACGGAGACACACCCCGGCGCTTCGCGCCACCCCTCTTGTTAGTGGGGACCTGAATCAGCGTCGACGAAGCTCCCCTCTAGGAAGAGGGGTGCCCGGAAGGGCGGGGTGTGTCGATTATCGCGGCAATCCCGCCCTTCGTCACCGCCCTATTGCCAGCCACGGGGTTGCCACCCAAGCTGCCGGCCCCCTATGAAACTACATCCCCTGTTCCTTGCGGGCGGCCTGCTGGCGCTCTCGCTGGGGCCGCTCCCCGCGGCCGAAGAAATGCTCCCGCTGGGCTTCACCGTCGACCTCATGGACCGCACCGCCGATCCGCGGGCCGACTTTTCCAAGTACGCCTGGGGCGGCTGGGCGAGCCGCACCGAGATCCCCGCCGACAAGTCGCGCTGGGGCGTGAGCGAAGGCCTCGCCGAGAACAACTGGCGCCGCATCCACGGCCTCCTCGAGGACGCCGCCGCGCACCCGGGCGCGCCCGGCAGCAACAGCCAGAAAGTCGGCGACTTCTACGCCGCGGCGATGGACACCGCCGCGATCGAGGCCGCCGGCCTCCGGCCGCTTGAGCCGGAATTGAAGGAGATCGACGCCATCGCGAACCTGGCGGACCTGGCGAAATACGTGGCCGATGCGCAGCTGCACGTCGGTTCGCCGCTCTTTGGCACGTTCATCTACGCCGACCAGAAGAAGAACGACACGGTCATCCTCTACCTCGGCCAGGGCGGGCTCAGCCTGCCGACGCGCGACTACTACCTCGACGACAAGTACGCCAAGTTCCGCACCGGGCTGGCCACGCACATCGCCAACATGCTCAAGCTCGCCGGCGCCGACGAGGCCGCGGCGCAGCGGGACGCCGCGACGATCCTCGCGCTCGAGACCGCGCTGGCCAAGGTGTCGAAGAGCACGGCCGAGTTGCGCGACCCGATCGCGAACTACCACAAGATGACGGTCGACGAGGCCGCGAAGCTCACGGGCGTGTTCCCGCTGAAGACGTACCTCACGGCCGCGGAGTTCCCGGCCACGGAGCAGGAGATCGTCGTGCAGCAGCCGGAGTTCTTCGCCGGGATGGCGAAGCTGCTCGAGTCGGAACCCCTCGCCGCGTGGAAGGCGTACCTGCGCTGGCAGGCGATCAACGCGTCGGCGGCGTTCCTCTCGACGCCGTTTGAGCAGGAGAACTTCCGCTTCTTCGGCACCGAGCTCAACGGCACGCCGCAGCAGGAGCCGCGCTGGCAGCGCGTGGCCCGCGGCATGGACGGCCAGCTCGGCTTCGCCGTCGGCGAGCTCTACGTCGCGAAGTACTTCCCGCCCGAGGTGAAGGCCCGGCTCGAGGGCATGATCAACAACATCCTCGCGATCCTCCACGACCGCATCGAGCACCTCGACTGGATGACCGACGCCACCAGGCAGAAGGCGCTGGCCAAGCTCGCGACCTTCCACGTCATCGTCGGCTACCCGGAGAAATGGCGCGACTACTCGGCGCTGGCCGTCGACCGCCACGCCGGTTACTACGAAAACATCCGCCGGGCCGCGAACTTCGAGGCGCACCGGCAGCTGGCCAAGTTCGGCCATCCCTTCGACAAGACCGAGTGGCTGCGCACCCCGCAGCAGGTCAACGCCTACAACCAGCCCTCGGCCAACCAGCTCGTCTTCCTCGCCGGCATCCTCCAGCCGCCGTACTTCGACCCGACGATGGACGACGCCGTCAACTACGGCGCCATCTGCGCGGTCATCGGTCACGAGATCACGCACGGCTTCGACGACAAGGGCCGGCTCTTCGACGCCAGCGGCAACCTCGCCGACTGGTGGACGCCGGCCGACGCCGACGCGTTCAAGGCCCGCGCGCAGAAGCTCGTGGCGCAGTACGATGCCTACGAGGTGCTGCCCGGCCTGCATGTGAAGGGCGACCAGACCCTCGGCGAGAACATCGCCGACCTCGGCGGCATCTCGATGGCCTACGAGGCGCTCGAGCGCTCGCTGCAGGGCCGGGAGCGGAAACTCATCGATGGCCTCACCCCCGAGCAGCGCCTGTTCATCTCCTGGGCGCAGGTCTGGCGGACCAAGACCCGCGAGGACGCGCTGAAGCGCCAGGTGACGAGCGACGTCCACTCGCCCGGCCAGGTCCGCGCCTACGGCCCGCTGGTCAACCTGCCGGAGTTCTTCGCTACGTTCGGGATCAAGGAGGGCGACCCCATGTGGCGGAAGCCCGAGGACCGCGCGAAGATCTGGTGAGGAGCGGATATGAAGGGTAGGGCGGCGAGTCCCCTCGCCGCCTTTCCCCATCAGCGCGGAACGGAATCCGCGCCCTACCCGAGGGACCGGCCCATCCCGGCCTTTTGGTTTGCGACCGCCGCGATTCGGCGCAGCGTGCCCGGACGCATCCGATGAAACTACATCCCCTCCTGTTCGCGCCGGCATGCCTGGCGCTGGCCTGCCTTGCTTCCGCGGACGACGCCAAGCCCGCCGTCCCGCGCTTCAGCCCCGGTTACATGGACACCAGCGTGTCGCCCGGCGTTGATTTCGCCCGCTATGCCGCGGGCACCTGGATGAAGGAGAACCCCGTGCCCGCCGACAAGTCGCGCTGGGGCGCCTTCAACGAACTCGACCAGTACAACCAAAACGCGCTCAAGGGCATCCTCGAGGCGGCCGCCGCGCATTCGCACGAGCCCGGCTCGGTCGAGCAAAAGGTCGGCGACTTCTACGCGTCGGCCATGGACACCGCGGCGATCGATGCCGCCGGGCTGAAGCCCATTGCCACCGACCTCGAGCAGGTCGCGGCGGTCAAGTCCACCGCCGACCTCGCGCACGCGCTCGCGGCGCTGCACAACGAGGGCGTCACCGGCTGCTTCGCCGTCTACGTCGGCGCGGACCAGAAGAAGAGCGACATCAACGCGCTCTACGCGCGGCAGGGCGGGCTGAGCCTGCCGAGCCGCGACTACTACTTCGCCGACCAGTTCGCGCCGCAGCGCGCGGCCTTCGTCGAGCACGTGACGAAGGTCTTCACGCTGGCCGGCGACACGCCCGAAGCCGCGGCCGCGGGGGCGAAGACGGTGTTCGAACTCGAGAAGGCCCTGGCCGAGGTCTCCAAGTCGCCGACCGAGCTGCGCGACCGGCTCGCCAACTACAACAAGATGCCGACCGCCGACCTGGTGGCCAAGGTGCCGGCCTTCCCGCTGGCCACCTACCTCGAGGAGCGCGGCCTCACCGGCCCCGCCGCGGCCGAGGTCATCGTCGGCCAGCCGAAGTTCTTCGAGGGGCTGCAGGCGCTGTTCGCCGCCCGGCCGCTGGACGACTGGAAGACCTACCTGCGCTACAAGGTCCTGCGCCACGCCGGCGCGTACCTCGCGGCGCCGTTCGAGGACGAGTTCTTCCATTTCTACAGCACGGTGCTGCAGGGCACGCCGGCCATGGAGCCGCGCTGGCAGCGCGCCGCCCGGGTCGTCGATGGCGAGATCGGCGAGGCCCTCGGCCAGCTTTACGTCGCGCAATATTACCCGCCCGAGGCCAAGGCCCGCATGGACACCATGGTCAGGAACATCGTCGCGGTGATGCGCGACCGGCTCGGGCAGATCGACTGGATGACGCCGGCGACGCGCCAGAAGGCGCTGGCGAAATTCGACCGCTTCTACGCCAAGATCGGTCATCCCGACAAGTGGCGCGACTACGCGACCGTGAACGTGAAGCGCGACAGCTACTACGCCAACGTGGCGGCGGCGGACGAGTTCGAGGTCAAGCGCGACCTGGCCAAGCTGGGGCAGCCGGTCGACAAGACCGAGTGGCAGATGACGCCGCCGACCGTGAACGCCTACTTCATGCCGACGGAGAACAACATCAACTTTCCCGCCGGCATCCTGCAGCCGCCGTTCTTCGACTTCACGCTGGACGACGCTGTCAACTACGGCGCCATCGGCGTGGTCATCGGCCACGAGATCACGCACGGGTTCGACGACCAGGGCCGGCATTCCGACGGCGACGGCAACCTCGTCGACTGGTGGACGCCGCAGGACGAGGCCGAGTTCAAGGCCCGCGCGCAGAAGGTGGTCGACCAGTTCAACGGCTACGAGGTGCTGCCCGGCCTGCACGTGAACGGCCAGCTCACGCTCGGCGAGAACATCGCCGACCTCGGCGGCGTCAGCATCGCCTACGAGGCGCTGGAGCGTTCGCTGCAGGGCAAGGAGCGGAAACTCATCGATGGCCTCACCCCCGAGCAGCGGTTCTTCATCTCGTTTGCGCAGGTCTGGCGCACGAACATCCGTGAGAGCGAGGCGCGCCGGCGTGTCATGATCGATCCGCACTCACCCGGCCAGTTCCGCGCCATCGGCGCGCTGGTGAATTTCCAGCCGTTCTACGACGCCTTCGGCATCAAGGAAGGCGACCCGATGTGGGTTCCGCCGGAGAAGCGCGCGAAGATCTGGTAAGCACCGGAAAGTAGGGCGCGACCGCTGGGCGCGCCGCGAATGACCCAACTGTAGGGCGGGGACACCGATCCCCGCCCTGTTTTTTGTAGGAGAGACTTTACGCCGCGATCAGCACTCAGCATCGCGGGATAGACTCGCTCCTGCGCAGGATGTGGATGCTTCGCTGCGCTCAGCATGACACGATTCTGGAACCAATTCTTGATACTGTCATTCTGAGCGACGCGAAGAATCCAGAGGGACCCGGCACGTCACGACCGGCGTCAGCCTCGCGGGATAAACCCGCTCCTCCAGGCGAGGCGGGGTGCGGAGACCCCGCCCTACACATCACTCCGCGTCGAGGTGCTGGAGGGCGCGGAGGACCTTCTTGCCGGCGGGGGGCGGGACTTCCGTGAGGCTCGCGAGCGCGGCGACGAGGTCGCGGATCTCCGACTTCGTCATGACGAGCGCGGCGACCTCGGGCATGGCCGACGGGGCCGACTCCGTGCTGCGGATGTCGGTCGTCGGGATCTCGACGGTCGTGGTGTCGCCCGTGCGCAGGACGATGCCCGAGGGATCGCGGCGCACCACGGTGCCGCCGACGGTCGAGCCGTCCTTCTTGGTGATCGTGACGATCTCGAAGCCGGCCGCGATCTTGGCGCTGGGCTTGAGGATCGACTCGAGGATGTACTCGCGCGAGCCGCGGGCGCCGATGCCGGCCAGGTTGGGCCCCGCCTCGCCGCCGGGCGAGTCGCCCACGCGGTGGCAGCGGATGCACTGCATCACCGGCTGCGTCACGAAAATCTTCCGCCCGGACCCGATGTTGCCACCCTCGAGGCAGACGCGATAGGCCGCGAGTGGATCGGGATCGCCCGCGAGCGCGGCGTCGCGCTGGGCCAGGAACCGTTGGATGCGCGGGTCGTGGCGCTGGGCGGCGGCCTCGAGCAGGTCGAGCTGGGCGGCCGGCGCGATCCGGCCGGCGGCGAGGGCCTCAAGGCGGCTGGCGAGCAGGTCGTCGACGGCGGGGTCCGGCGTCGTGCCCAGGGCGGCGTAGGCCGTCTGCTGCTCCTTGACGGTGCCATCGATGATGAGCCGGGAAAGGCTGGCCATCGCAGCGGCGGGACTCAGCCGGATGTTGATCGGCAGGGCGGCGAGGCGCAGCTCGGGTGCATTGGAGGCAACGGCCTGCGCGGCGGCGGCGGCGAGCTCCGGATCGTGGAGGGCATCGAGCGCCTTCAGGGCCGCCGCGCGGACGGCACCGGTCGCGCCGCTGCTGGCCATCAAGGCCCGCAAGGCGGGTGCGGCGTCGTTGAGGCCGAGGGCCACGAGCGCATCGATCGTGGCCGCCTGCACCGCCTCCGGCGTGTTGTCGCTGAACAGCGTCGCGAGCTGCGGCTCGAGGGCGGCGGCGGCGACCGCGACCGGGCGGGTCTTCCCGGGCAGCGGCCGGTACACGCCAACGACGCGGTCGCGCGCTGGCGGCTTCGGCCAGAGGGCGAGCAGCTCGATGGCTTCCTGCCGCAGCGGTGCGGGGGCGTCGCTGGCGGCGAACGCCGCGAGCGCCCGGGCGTTGGCCGGCTCGCCCAGGCGGAAGTTCACATTCAGCGCCCGGAGCATGATCTCCGGTTCGGCGACGGGCTGCGTGAGGAAGTCGGCGACGGCCGGGAACGCCTCCGGGATCGGCACGTCGGCGATGGCCAGCACCGCCTCGCGCACGATCATGAAATCGGAATCGGCGAGGAATTTCGTGATGGCGGGGCTTGCGCGCCGGCGCAGCGCGAGGACGGCGGCGCGGCGGACGGCGGGCGACTCGTCGCCCGTGGTGGCGGCGAGCTGGTCGGGCGTGGCGCAGCCGACGAGGCCGAGGACGATTGCGTGGCGCAGGTAGGCGTCGGCATCGTTGTTGGCCCGCGCGGCGGCGAGGAGCGCCGGGACGGCCGCTGGCGCCGCGAGTTTTCCGAGCGACTGCGCCGCGAAGAATTTCACGCGGTTGCTCTCGTCCTTGAGGGCCGCGATGAGGTCGCCGGCGGAATCGGCCTGGCGAAGGTCGCCGAGCAGCTTGAGCGACTGGGCGCGGATCTCCGGGTCGCGATCGTGGATCGCGTGCTGGAGCGGGGCCAGCGCCGCGGCGGCGGTGCGGGCGACCTGGCCGAGGCCCCACACCGCGTGGCGCCGGGCGAGCGCGGAGGTGCTGCTGGTGAGCACGCCGGCGAAGACGCCGATGCTGGCGTCGCCGCGCTCGGCGAGCGTGAACTGGGCCTCGAGGCGGACGCGCCAGTCGGGATGCGCGAGAAGGCCGGCGAGTTCTTCCGCGGATTTCTTCGTGTCGTCGGAGCCGATGAGCTGCTGCGTGGACTTGATGAGCGGATCGTTGATGAACTTCGGGTCGAAGATGGTGTAGATGCGGCCGCGCTTCGATTTCGGCCAGCCCTCGGCCCAGTCGGAATAGTAGAGTTTGCCGTCGGGGCCGAAGCGGACATCGGTCGGCAGGGCGCCGGTGAGGAACGGTGCCGCGGTGTCGATGGCGTAGGAGGCGCCGTCGGGTTTCACCGTGTACGCGTAGATGCCGGAGTTGGAGATCGCGCCCTTGAAGTGCGTGACGAAGATCGTGTGGGCGAAGGCCGGCGTGAGCCCCGTGCCCGGATAGTAGGCGATGCCCGAGGGGCCGTCCTCGATGTTGCAGATCGGCGGAAGGATGTAGGCGGGCTGGCCCTTGAAGCGCGGGTGCCAGAGCTTCTCGCTGTTCCACGGGCCGG
Source organism: Lacunisphaera sp. (assembly GCA_035545835.1). Classification (GTDB taxonomy): domain Bacteria; phylum Verrucomicrobiota; class Verrucomicrobiia; order Opitutales; family Opitutaceae; genus Lacunisphaera. Next base: position 7,810 of record DASZXO010000004.1, on the reverse strand, counting down.
CGTTGCCGCGGGGATTGTGCTGGTAGCCGATGCGCCAACCACTGTCGCCGCCCTCGACGACGTGCACGAGCCGCTCCTCGTCGCCCTGGTCGCTGTCGTTGTCACCGGTGAACAGGTCGCCGTATTCGTTGAAGAGGAGCGACTGCGGGTTGCGCAGCCCGGTGGCGAAGAGCTCGAAATGGGTCCCGTCGGGATCGCAGCGGAACACGGAGCCGGTGTCGGGCGCGCTGACGACGGTGCCTTCCTTGGTCGGGACGGTGGCGGCGCGGTCGCCGATGCTCATGTAGAGCCGGCCGTCGGGCCCGAAGATCAGGCCGTGGAAATCATGGCCGGTGAAGTTGAACCGCAGGCCGAAGCCGCGGAGCAGCTCCGTGCGCGTCTCGGCCTTGTCCCGGCCCGTGAATTTCCACAGCGCCGGGATGTTGCTGAACCACACCTCGCCGCGGCGCGCGACCACGCCGGAGGCGATGCCGTCGATCGGCGAGCGGAAGTTGTCGGCGTAGACGACGGCCTTGTCGGCCTTGCCGTCGCCATCGGTGTCCTCGAGCAGGCTCAGCCGCTCGGATTCCTTGGACAACTCCTTGAGGCCGGCCTCGCCGAAGTCCTTCTTGATGCTGGTGAGGAAGTCCTCCTGCGTGCGGTTCGCGAGGTCGTCCTCAAGGGTCCACATGTAATCGCGGATATCGAGCACGCTGGTGCGGTAGCGGTAGGTCTCGGCGACGAAGACGCGGCCGTGTTCGTCGAGGTTGAAGGCGACTGGGTTGGCGAACATCGGCTCGGCGGCCCAGAGCGTGGCCTTGAGCCCGGCCGGGAGCTGCATGTGCGCGATCGCCTTGGTGGGCTCGTCGGACGCCGGATCGATCTCGGGCGCGACCTGGCGCACCTCGTCCTTGAGTTTGCCGACGGCGCCGTGGAGGTCGGTCTCCATCTCGACGCCTTCCTCCGCGGCGCGGGCGGAGGGGGCGAGCGCGAGCGCGGCGAGCAGGGCGGCGGCGAGGGGCGTGAAGCAACGAACAGCGTGGCGGCAGGCGTGGGGCAGCATGGAGCCGCGAAAGTAGGGAGCGCCCCTCGAAAGGCAAGGAGCCGCGCCGACATAATTCCGACGGCCTCCGCCGAACCCGAACGCCGTTCGCTAGGCGGGTGGCTTCGGCAGCAATTTGGCCACGATGACCAGCAGCACCACGACGACCAACGCCAGCGCGGCCCAGAAGAGATAGCCGGTATCCAACCCGGCAAAAACCGGGCGGACCGCGGCCTGGCCGGCGCCATCGATCCGGGCGACGTGCCGGGAGGCGGTGAGGAGTTTCACGGCGACCAGGCTAAGGTCGTAGCGCGGGGCGCTGGCGGACTTGTTGCCGTACGCGACGGTGAAACCTTCGGTCTCCGCGACCTTGAAGATCAGCCGCACCACCGGATAGACGACCTGCACCGCCCCCAGCGCGATGGCGGGATTGTCCCCATTGTCCGTTTCCAGCCACAACGTGTCGCTGCCGGCGCGCTCGGTCAGGTTGAACACCTTGGTTTCGGCCGTCCCCGGCTCGGGGGTGCGGCGCCATTCCTCCGTCGCGAGGACATGATCGTAGGTGCCGCCGCTGGCATCGGCCAGTTTCTCGTGGAGTCGGAATTGCCGTTCGAACAACGGCGTCGTCGAGGTCAGCACAATCCGGCGCAGCGGCAGCCCGGCGTGCGGCAGGGACAGGCGCCAGATGCTCACGGACGGGCGCCTGGCGTCGGGGGCCGGCGTGGCCGTCAGGGTAAGGGAGCGGGCGAGGGCGGGTTCCTCCAGCACGTAGGGAATCTGGTTGCCGTCATGCATGACCCGGACGTCCGCGAAGTCCGGTCGCGTGCGCGCCAGGGCCTCCGGGTCGAGTTCCAGCTCCTGCACGCCGGCGGCTTCGAGCCGGAGCGGCCGGCGGTAGGGCCAGTCCCTCGTGTCGAGCGGCGCGCCCGCCAGTGGCACCTCGGGCAGCGGCGCCGGGGCGAGCGACTCGCGCGGGTGGTAGTCGGGCATCGCCTCCAGCTCGCCGGGGACGACCGCCGCGGCATCGGCCCGCCGCAGGTCACCGGCAAACGCCGCCAGGTCGTAGCGCGGCGCGCCGGCCTGCGGATTGCCCGACAACAGCCAGTAGTCGCCCGCCGCCGGGGCCATGAACACCAGGTTGACCGGATGCTGCTGCGCCGAGACGCCGGCGAGCAGCAGCGGCGGCGAGTCGCCATTATGGATGTGGACAAGCAGTTCGCGGGTCGGCGGGCTGAAATCCAGGGGCAGCTCGAGCTCGGCGCGCGGGGGCGCGCCATCGAGCGCCACGCGGTAGATGGTGCCGGAGCCGACGAGACGCTCGCCGGCCCACGCCCCCTGCACTTCGCGGATGGCGACGGTCACGCGCCGCATGAACAACGGGTCGGTGGCCGCCAGGGTGAGGCTCGCGAGCGGCACGTGGGCGCCGTCGAGCGCGACCGTGAGCACGGTCTCGTTGGCGAACTCGTCGCGGCGGGTGATCCGGGCGCCGAGCGGGGCCAGGGGCGGCGGCGCCGCGCGTGTTGGCGCCGGGATCAAGCGGGCGCCGGTGAACACCACCGGGCGCGAACGATGGTCGGCGATCGTCACGCGGATGAACGCGGCCGGGCGCCGGTCCAGCGCCAACCGCAGTTGCTCGGCGCCGAACTGGCGGAAGAGGGGAACCGCCGCCCCCAGGGACTGCCATTCGTGGCCGTCGGCGGAAACGTCGACGTGCGCCGCCGTGAGGAAATACGGGGCGGCGGTCTCGAATTCGATGGCCGCAAGGCCGGCGGTCGAGCCGGTCTTGATCAGCCATTGCGTTGCCTCCTCGCCGGCCTGGGCGGTGAACGATTCCGGCCGGAAAGGCCGCGCCTGGTCGAAGGCGAGCTCGCGGTCGCCCAGGTCGCGAACCAGCAGGCAGGGCAGCTCCTGGCCGCGGGGGTCGAGCACCCGCAGGTCGGCGAGGCCGGGCTGCGCGGCATCGAAGACGGCGGCCGGCAGCGTGACCCGGGTGAGGCCGGGGGCGGTGACCTTGAGACCCTGGCGGTGCTGCCATTCGGTCGGCGTGACGGCGGCGCCCGCGGTGAGGGCCGCGAGCAGCGGCCACAGCGCGAGGCCGCTAGGCAGCGGGGGGAGGAGATTTTTCATTGCCCGGCAGGAAGCGTTGGTAGGCGAACGACGCGAGGAAGGCGATCACGGCGACGCCCATCAGGGTGCCGACGCGATAGAGCGCCTCGAGGCGCGCGAGGTCGTGGAAGAACAGCTTCAGCAGGGCGAGGCTGAGGAGCGCGATGGCGGCGTAGCGCGCGGCCCGGGCGTGGCGCCAGATGCCGGCAGCCAGCAGGCCGAGCGCGAAGAGCGCCCAGCCGATCGTGTAGGTCATGTCGCGCGCAAAATTGCCGGAGAACTGGAAGGCCAGCGCCCGCGCGCCGGGCGGCGTGAAATAGTCGGCGATCTCGATGTTGAGCAAAATGAAGGCGAGGATGGCGCCGAGCGTGTTGCCCACGGGCGGGATGTTGACGCCCAGGACCTGGTGGCGCGGCGGCGCGGTGAGCCGCGCCCCGGTGAACAGCGCGGCGAGGACGAGCCCGTAGGCATAGAGGTACCAGTTGAGGATGCCGGTGTCGCCGCGCACATGGTAGCCGAGCACCGCCGGGTTCAACGCGAGCCGCCCGAACGCCACGAGGAGCAGGACGGCGCCGGTGGCGCGCAGGCCCGGGTGCGGCACGCGATGGAACAGCCAGAGCAGCGCCGCGCCCTCAAGCGCCCAGGCGACCGTCAGCCACTGCCGCTCAAACTGGATCGGGAAGATGAGCGTGATGAAGGCCAGGGCCACGCCGCCGAACCACGCGAGTTGGTTGAGCCGTTTCGGGTTGTCGGGTGACGCGGCACGCAGCACGGCCACGAGGCTGGCGAGCGGCGCGACGGCGAAGAGCGCGGGCACGAGTCCGAGGTAACCGGCGCTGGCCGGCCACCCGAGCTTGATCGCCCGGTAGACCATCCAGAACTGCGCCACGCCGGCCAGGGCCGCCACGGCCCACGGGCCGGTGAGCCGGGCGAATTGCCGCCGGAAGACAAACGGATAGGCCGCGAACAACGCATAGAAACCGACATACCAGGCCAGCGGCCCGCCGGCCCTCGTCGCGTCAAAGTGCCGGGAATGCCAGGCCAGTTCGAGTGCCGCCATGCCCGCCAGGGCACACGCCGGCAGCCACGCGATGACGAGCACCCGGGCCAGCCCGAGCGTCAACGCCACCAGCAGCAGCCCCAGGCCGAACACCGCCGATGGATCCGGCACCGGCAGCCGGGCGCACGCCATGATCAGGAGGAGAAAGGGCAGCAGCGACGCGAAGGCAGGCAGTTGGGCCCGCGCATCGCCGAAGAGCGCGGACAACCGGCGGTCCGCGGCCGGCAGCCGGTCGCCGAGCCGTCGCACGAGCCACAGGCAGGCCGCAAAGAAGAACACCGCGAACCCGCCGATGATGACGAGCAGCGACAGGTCGAGCCCCGCGGCCACCGGCACGCGGAAGAGGCAGAGCCCGGTGGCCAGCAGCGTCAGCAGGAGCACGGCCGCCACGGCGGCGAGCGAGGCGCTGAGCACCGCCAGCGCGATGGCGATCACGTCCACCAGCAGGATCGCGGGCCAGAGCAGGAAGGACACGGTGTCGAGCCGGAAGATCGGCAGCAGCATCAGGACGAGCGCCAGCGGCGGGAACAACTGGCTCCACCACGTGGGCGTCGCGGCCGGGCGATGCCGCTCCAGCACCAGCGGGAACACCGTGTGCAGCGCGGCGAACGCCAGGTACCCGGCCAGCGCCCACGGCAGCAGTTCGTTGGTGACATGCGCGGTCGTCCAGACGGACAGCAGCAGGAACACCGCCATTCCCGCCGCGAGGTGAAGCCGGGGTTTGCTGTCGTCGTACCACGCAAGGGCGAGCAGCAGGCCGTCCAGCACGAGCACATACCCGAAATAGAGCGCCGCCCGCGCGGCCAGCGCATCGAAGTTGAGGAAATACAGGCCGAAGCCGAGACCCACGAACGGCATCGCGACGGCGGTCCACGAGAATTCCGGGCCGGACGCCTCGCGCCGCCGGGCGATCTCGGCCGCCGCGAAATACAGCCCGGCAAAACCCAGGCAGATGGTCATCGCCACCGGGCCCTTGGCGGCCACGAAGAACTTGTCCGCCCAGCCCACCATCATGAGCGCGGTGCCGGCGGCGCCCAGCGGCACCAGGTACCGCCAGCCGGTGCCGAGCACCACGGCGATCAAGCCCGCGTCGAGCAGCGCCAGGTAACCGAAAAGCCCGCCGGGATTGTCCACCCCCGTGTTGATCAGGACGGGGGTGAGAAAACCGCCGAGGATGCCGAGGATCGCGACCACCTGTGCCCCCAGCCGCACGGCGAGGACGAACGCCGTGGTGGTGATCAACGCCATCATCAGGAAGGTCGGCACCGCCCCGAAAAACTCAAAGTGGTAGATCGACCGGCAGGCAAAGGTCACCGCATAGAGCGACACGATGCCGGCGCCGATCAGGGATTGCGCGGTGACCGCGTAGCGTTCGCGCGGGATGCGGAGGCCCCCCACCACGAGGCCGGCGCCGAACACGAAGCCGAGGGCGACGCGCACGGCGGGCGGGATGAGGTCGTGCTCGAAGGAGTATTTGACGAAGAAAGCCACGCCGAGGAACAGCGCGAGGCCGCCGAGCCACGCGAAGAGCTTCGCGCCCATGAACTGCTCCCAGTTGATGGAGTCCATCCAGCCGGGCGGGGGCGGCGGCGGGGTGTAGACGGGCGGCGCGGCCACCGGCCGGGGCGGAGTTGCGGCGGTGGTTGCGGGTGCCATCACCGGCGGACCGTCGTCCTCGGCAGCGGGGGGAGCCGGGACGGTGGCCGGCGGGACGGCCGCGACGACGGCGGGAGGCGGTGAGACGGCCGTGGCCGCCGCGGTGGAGGGCGTGACGCCCGCGGGGCGTGCTGGCGCCGGTTCGGGGCCGGCGGGCGTCGCTTCCGTCGACCGGGAGGCGCTCGTCGCGCGGAGCCCCTGGACTTCAGCGCGCAACTTCTCGATCTCGGCATACAGCGTATCGAGCAGGCGCTGTTGGTCCCCGAATTTGACGATGACCCAGACCGGGAGGACAACGAGAACCGCGAACAGGTAGAGAGCCAGCAGGACTAGGAGTAGTTCCATGGGGACGGCCGGTCGGCCTCTTGATGATCCGGCGGTGCCGGGATGGCAAGCCTTGGGCCGGGACGCGCAGCGGGGGAGGACGATGGGGACATGGCCGGAATCATACGGTCGGCGGCGGCGAGGCGTTAATCGATTATTCCAATGCGGCCATTGAGCCGGCCAACGGGGGATGGTCGCATGACCGATGTCGCGCGAGCTTTGGCTTGCGGCGTCGAGGGGCGTCGCGCGTGATGGCGGCATGAGCCTGACCGTCTGGACCAACCATGAGCTGCGGCCGGAGGCCGGCGCCTATTTCAACGCCGGGTTGGCGCAGGCCGGCTGCCGCTTGTTGCAGTCGGCCCTGTCCTCGCCGTCCGTGCTCGTGGCGAGCGGCACCGATGCGGCGCTGGCGGACGCTGAGATCGCCTACGGCCAGCCGGATCCGGCGGACGTGATGAAGTACCCGCGGCTCAAATGGGTCTCGCTCTCCTCCGCCGGTTACACGCGGTACGACCGCGACGACTTCCGCGCCGCCATGCGCGCGCGCGGCACGCTCGTGACGAATGCCTCGGAGGTGTTCGCCGATCCCTGCGCGCAGCAGATGCTCGCGGCGATGCTCGCGCTCGTGCGCGGCCTGCCCACGCAGCTCCGCAACCAGGACGGCCCGCGCGCGTGGCGCTATTTCGAGGACCGCTACACCAACCGCGTGCTGACGGACGCGAATGTCGTGCTGCTCGGCTACGGCGCCATCGGCCGGCGCCTGGCGCAATTGCTCGCACCCTTCGGCGCGCGGGTCGCGGCATTCCGGCGCTCGGCCCGCGGCGACGAGGGCGTGCCGGTTGTGACGGAGGCCGGCCTGGCGGCGGCGCTCGGCGCGGCGGACCATGTGGTGAACCTCCTGCCCGAGGCGGCGGGCACGCGCAATTTCGTGGCGGCGGCGCGGTTCGCGCAGATGAAGCCGGGGGCGCGCTTCTACAACATCGGGCGCGGCACGACGGTCGACCAGCCGGCGCTGATCGCGGCGCTCGAGGCGGGGCATGTCAGCGGCGCCTACCTCGACGTGATGGAGCCCGAGCCGCTGCCGCCGGAGCACCCGTTGTGGCGCGCGCCGAATTGTTACATCACTTGCCACATCGGCGGCGGCACGGGCGACCAGGACTTCAAGCTCGCGCGGCACTTTCTCGACAACCTCCGCCGCTTCCAGGCCGGCGAACCCCTCGTCGACCGGATCATCTGATTTGCCGGGGACCCACCGCCCGCAGGAGTGGCTTTTGTTGTCTCGTCGTAGCTTTGGCGAAGGCGGATGCGGCGATCCACGCACCATTCCCCAGCCACCACGGATTAGCTGTGTAGCGGAGCAGGCACAAGTTGAGGGATGTGGAGGAGCTGGTTGAAATGGACCAGAGTCAAAAGGGACAGGTTGGGTCAAAAGGGACAGGTTGGTAACTACCTAAGAATGGATAGACGAAGCGGTGGCGGGCCGGCGGAGGTGGCGACGATGATCGTTGGCGCATGCGGCAGGCGCGAATCAAGGTGGATGCGGAACTCGACCAGGCGGCGTATCATTGCATGAGCCGGACGGTCAACGGGGAGCGGCTCTTCGACCCGGCGGCCCGGGAAATCTTCCGCCGGCAACTCTGGCT
>DASZXO010000003.1:0-122458 GCA_035545835.1 Lacunisphaera sp. | reverse complement strand
CGAAGCGGCCATCCGGCAGGGCTCGGATGATGCCGACATCCGCACGGATCTCGGCAACTCGTATCGCTTCGCCGGCCGCCCGCAGGACGCGCTCGTCCAGTACGAGCTCGCCCAGAAGATGAACCCGAACCACGAGTTCAGCCTGTTCAACCAAGGCGGACTTTACCTCGACGACCTGCACCAGCCGGCCAGGGCCGTCGAGACCTGGCAGCAGTATCTCCGGCGTTTTCCCAACGGCCAGAATGTCGCCGCCGCCCGGCAGCTCATCGCGCAGGCCCAGGGCGGAGCCGCCGGCCTCAGCCAGCCGCCGGCTGCGCCGTCCGCCGATGCGGAAAGGCAGATTCTGGACCGGCTGAAGTCCCCGCCGGCCGCGGCGGGCAAACCGTGAGCACCCGCCCATGACTCCCCTGCTCATCCGCGCCGGCGTCTGGACGTGGCTCATTGTCGCCGTCCTCGTCGGCAACTTCGGGCTCCTGCGCCGCGTGCCCATGCCGGCCGTGCAGGCCATCCTGTTCGGGCTGACGGCCGCCGTGCTGGTCCTGTGCTTTCGCGTCCGCGCCCTGCGCGCATGGATCGACGCCCTGGATGTCCGCTCGCTGGTCGCGTTGCACTTCACCCGCTTCGTGGGGATCTACTTCCTTCTTCTCTATCGCCGGGGCGAACTGCCGTATGAATTCGCGGTGCCCGGGGGCTGGGGCGACATCGCGGTCGCCACCCTCGCGCTCGTCGTCGTGTTCGTGCCGCTGGAGGCCCGGCGGGCCCGGCACGCGATCGGCATCTGGAACGCGATGGGCTTGGTCGACATCCTCCTCGTCGTGTTCACCGCCGCCCGCATCGGGTTCGCCAAGCCCTGGCTGATGCTGCCCCTCACCGAGCTGCCGCTCAGCCTCCTGCCGACCTTCCTCGTGCCGCTGATCATCGCCACGCACGTCCTCATTTATGTGCGGTTGCGGCGCGAATTCGCCGCGGCGTGAGACGGGAGTTGAAATACGGGCTGCTCGCCGGCCTGGCGATGATCGCCTGGACGCTGGCGGAATATGCGCTCGGCCTGCACAACGCGCACTTCGCCCTCGGCCGCTACACCGGCTGGGGCACCGAGGCCATCCTGCTGCTGATGCTCTGGCGCGTGACGCAGGCGCGGTTCGCCGCGCTCGATCGTTACTGGATGCCGGCGTGGGACGGCATGCTGCACGGTTTGCTCGCCGGGCTGGCCGCCGGGCTCGTGTACTACATGTTCCTCAGCCTCTACGTGACCCTCATCAACCCGGAGTGGATCGACCTCAGCCTGGAATGGCAGGTGGCGCGGATGCGCGCCGCCGGCGAATCCGAGCTCGCCGTGCGCGGTTTCGTGCGCTCCTTCCGCTGGATGGCGGGACCGATCGGCCTCGCGGTCCTCACCGCGGGCCTCTACGCCGCCCTCGGCGCCGTGTTTTCCGGCCTGGTGACGATCTGGCTAAACCTCCGGCGCAAAGAGCCCCCGCCCGTCGACTGACGCCGCGTCGACCGGTTCGTGCGCCGGCAGCTGCGTCTTGAACCAGGTCCGCTGCTTCTTCACGAGGGCCCGGGTGTTCCTCACGATGAGCGCCGGCAGTTCCGCCTCCGGCAGCTCGCCGTCGAGAAACGCGATGGTCTCGCGGTAGCCGATGGCGCCCGCGGCACTGGGGTTGTCGCGCAACCCCGCCGGCAGCAGCGCGCGCACCTCGCGGACCAGCCCCGCCGCCAGCATCGCCGTCACGCGACGCTGGATCCGGTCCTCCAGGTCCGCCCGTTCCCGCACCAGCTCGCACAGTCGCACCGCGTGGCCCGCGAACGGCCCGGGTTGTTTCGCGAACTCCGCCTGCAGTTCCGCCAGCGTGCGGCCCGTCGCGCGACAGCGCTCGAGCGCGCGCAGCACGCGCCGCGGATTGTGCACGTCGAGCCCGCCCAAGCCCGCCGGGTTGAGCGCCTGGAGCTCCCCGACCAGGGCCTCGACCCCGTGCGTCGCCAGCTGCAGCCGCAGCTCGGTGCGCAACTCGAGCGGCACGTCCACGTCGTCCGCGACGGGCCCGAAGAACGCCTTGAGATAGAATCCGCTCCCGCCGGTGACGAGCACCCGCCGGCCGCGCGCGGCAATGGCCGCCACGGCCGCCTGCGCCAGGCGGACGTAGCGCGTCACATCCATCTGGTCGGTGGGCGCACAAACATCGATGAGGTGGTGCGGCACCCGTTTCCGCTCGGCCGGCGTCGGCTTGGCCGTGCCGATGTCCATGCCCCGGTAGAACTGCAGCGAGTCGCACGAGACGATCTCGGCGTCGTTGGCCTCGGCCCAGCGCAGCGCCAGCTCCGTCTTGCCGACGGCGGTGCAGCCGGTGAGCACATGGAGCACGGGAAGCATGCGCCGAGTGGACACCCCGCGCCGTTTTGTTGCAAAACTCCTTTTGCCACGCGGCGGCGAAACGGCCTGAATCGACAATCCGCCCCCACCCGTGAAAGCCCGGTTCATCTTCAACCCGTATTCCGGCTCCAACCGGAAGAACCCGTACCTGCGCGACCGGGCGGCCGAGTTCATCGCCCAGCGCGGGCTGGACGCCACGATCGTGTCGACGGAGCGGCCGCGCCATGCGACCGAGCTGGCCCGCCGCGCGGTCGACGAGGGCTGCGCGCTGGTCGTCGCCATCGGCGGTGATGGCACGATGAACGAGGTCGCCACCGGGCTCGTCGGGACCCCCGCCGTGTTCGGCTTGATCCCGTGCGGCTCGGGCAACGGCCTGGGCCGGCACCTGGGCATCCGGCGGCCCGGGGCCGGGGCCTTTCGCACGCTGCTCGAGGGCGAGCCCAAGGCCATCGACACCGGCCTGGTGAACGACTTCCCGTTCTTCAACGCCATGGGCCTCGGCTTCGAGGCGGACATCGCCGTGCGCTTCAGCCAGCTGGTGAACCGCGGGCTCGCGGGCTATTTTCGCGTGGGCGTGCCGGCGTTCTTTGCGCACGAGCCGGAGGAGGTCGTCGTGCACCACCACGGCACGACCACGCGGCTCAGCACGTTCACGCTGGCCGTGATGAACTCCGACCAGTACGGCAACGACGCGCGCGTGGCGCCGGGCGCGCGGACCGACGACGGCCGCTTCGAGCTCGTCAGCGTGCCGCGGGTCGGCCTGGGGGGCGCCTGCGCCATGCTTTACCGCCTCGGCACCGACACCTTCGACCAGGTGCGGGCCGTGACGCGGTTGAGCGGCGCGGCCTTCGTCATCGAGCGGTCCAAGCCCGGCTGGGTGCACACCGACGGCGAGCCGCGCGCGACGACCGCCCGGCTGGAGGTGACGCTCAAGGCGAAGAGCCTCCGGATCATGGTGCCGCGCGCGGGCGGGACAACGGCGTGAGCGGCGGACCTCGCCTCTCCACCGCTCCCGCTCAGGTCACCGTGTAACGGTACGAGACGCCGTTCGCCACGATCTGGTTCCGGCCGCCCTTCTTGGCCTCGTACAGGGCCTTGTCGGCCGCGGCGACCAGCTCGGTGGCGCTTGCCGCGTCCTCCAGGCTCGTGGCCACGCCCGCGCTGAGCGTCACCTCGATCGTCAGGTTGTTGAACGGCACGACGCAGGGCGTCTCCTTCAGCAGCAGCCCGAGCCGCTGCATCGTCTCGACGGCGCCCTTCTTGTCCGTCTCGACCATCATCAGGGCGAACTCCTCGCCGCCGTAGCGCGCGACGCGGTCGACGTTGCGCACCTGCCCCGCGAGCAGGCTGGCCACGTGGCGCAGCACCTCGTCGCCGGTCTGGTGGCCGTGCTGGTCGTTGATCTTCTTGAAATGATCGATGTCGACCATGATGAGCGTGAACGGGCGCTTGAACCGCACGCTGCGGTCCCACTCCTCCTCCAGGATGCGCTGGAATTCGCGGCGGTTGAGCAGCTTGGTCAGCTCGTCGCGCTGCGCCAGCAGCCGGAGCTGCGCCAGCGTCTCGTCGAGCTTCAGCGCATAACGCAGCGAGCGCTCGAGCAGCCGGGGCGTGAACGTGCCCTTCACCAGGTAGTCCACCGCGCCGGCGTCCATCGCCGCCAGGTCCACTTCCTCGCTGTCGTCCGCGGTGAGCACGATCGTCGGGGTGACACAACCGTCGATCCGGGCCTGGCGCAGGAGCGCGAGGCCGTCGCCGTCGTTGAGCCGGTAATCGAGCAGGCACGCGACGTACTTGCCGCTCAGGAGCTTCTTCATGCCCTCGGCAAACGTCGTGGCCGGCTCGAGCTCGAACGGCCCGCTGCGGAAATTCCGGACCATCGCCTCCATCAGCGTGTGCTGCATCCGGTCGTCGTCGATCAGGAGCAGCTTGCGCGGCTGGCGGGGACTGGCGGGCGCCGGCGTCATGCGGTGCCGGCCACCAGTTCGGCGGCGGTGAGGCGCAGGCGGGCGGGCAGGCCCGCGCGGTTGTCGAGGTTCTCGCGGATGACATTGACCAGCGCGCTGCCGACGACGACGCCGTCGGCGGAGCGGGCGACCTGCCGGACCTGTTCGCGTTTCGAGATGCCGAAACCGACCACCACCGGCAGCGTCGTGTGCCGGCGGATGGCGGCGACCGCCTCGGGGATGTTGGCGGCGACCTGGTCGCGCACGCCCGTCACGCCCTCACGGGAGACGTAGTAGATGAACCCGGTGGCCGCCGCCCCGATGCGCGGGAGGCGCTCCGGCGGCGTGGTCGGCGCGACGATGAACACCGTCTTCAGGTCGTGCCGCCGGCACGCGGCGAGAAAATCGCCGGCTTCCTCCGGCGGCAGGTCGAGGACGAGCATGGCGTCGACCCCCGCCGCCTTCGCCGCCTGCACCGAGGCTTCGATGCCATGGGCGAAGACGAGGTTGTAGTACGTGTAGAAGACGATCGGGACCTGGCTGAATTCGCGCACGCGCCGCACGAGGTCAAGCACCCGCGCCGGGGTCATCCCGCCCTCGAGCGCGCGCTGCGCCGCGAGCTGGTTGGTCAGGCCGTCCGCCAGGGGATCGGAGAAAGGCACGCCGAGCTCGAGGACGTCGGCGCCGGCGTCGAGGACGGCGCGGCAGGCCTGCAACGAGGTGTCGAAATCCGGGTCGCCGGCGCACAGGTACGCGACGAACGCCGCGCGTTTGCCCGCGCGGGCCCGGGCAAAGGCCTGGGAGATGCGGTCCATGTGCGGGCAGGGTTCGGGCGGAGACGCCGGGGGTCGAGCGAAAATTGCGTCCGTCCCGCTCATGGCAGCGAAAATTCGACCAGCACGGGAAAATGGTCGGAAAGCCAGCTGCGGACGATCTCGGCGCGCGGTTCGCGGCACTCCTCCGGCAGGAACAGGTAGTCAAGCGCCCGGGCCGGCAGGAGGGAGGGAAACGTCCGGCCGGTCTTCGGCAGCAGCGTGTAGTTGTTCGACTGCTCAAAGTACCCGAGGAGCGTCGCGATCGCGTCCGTCCGGTCGGACGGCGTGTTGAAATCGCCGCACACGAGCGGCGGCGTGCGCCACCGGGCGCCGCGCATGGGCCGCTGCTCGTCGAGAAAGTGGATGATCCGGGCGGTCTGCCGGAGGCGCTGCCGCCGCGAGGTGTGGTGGAGGTGGACATTGACCAGCGGCACGCGGCCGCGCCCCGGCGGCTCGATCTCGGCGAAGATGAATCCCTTCCCGCCGACCTGGCCGAGGCCGAAGGGCATCGTGTGGTGATGCACGATGGGGAAACGGGACAGCACGGCATTCCCGTAGTTCAAGTGGTAGCGGCCGCCGCGGCGGTTGTGCACGCCGTGCACGGCGTGCGGCAGGCCCGACTGGTCGCGCAGGTAGGCGAGGTGGTCGAAGCTTCCGCTCCAGCGCGAATTCTCGTCGATTTCCTGCAGCGCAACCACGTCGGCCCCGAGCCGGTGGATCAGGTGCGCGATCTTCAGCAGGTTCGACCGCAGCTTGGCCTCGGAACGCAGGCCCTGGTGCACAGGCAGCGCCCCGCGCGCATGGGCGATGTTGAAGGTGAGAAGGCGAAGTCGCACCGGCGAAAATGGGGCGGCCAACGGGACTCGAACCCGCGACCCCAAGATCCACAATCTTGTGCTCTAACCAGCTGAGCTATGGCCGCCGTGAAAACTGGAGGGGCGAACATCCATGCCGGATTTCGAGGTGTCAACCATTCTCCCGGCGCGATTTTCGGCCGCGGCGGGGGACGGCCCGGGCGCCGTTATCCCTTGGGCCGGCGATGACTTGGCGACGACGTCACTTTTGTAAATTACCCTCGCCTCGCCCGATGATTCAGCTATGCGCTCACAGGCATGATTTCCGTCAAAAAGCTGCTCGGCAAGGATGAGAAGTTCTATGACCTCCTGGAGGCGAGCGCGGAGGAGGCCCGCTCGAGCACCGGCTTGCTCGCCAAGATCCTCGCCAACGAGAGCGCGGCGCAGGCCTCGAGCATCCACGACATCATCCAGACCCGGCGCAAGGACAAGCGGATCACCCAGCAGATCACCGAGGAGCTCTGCAAGACCTTCGTCACGCCCCTCGAGCGCGAGGACATCGAGGCGTTGTCGCTCGCCCTCTATCGCATTCCCAAGACGGTGGAGAAGATCGTCGAACGCCTCACCATCTGCCCGGCGCGCGTGCCGCGCAACAGCATGCAACGCCAGGTCGTGCTCCTCGAGGAGGCGGTCGAGTCCGTGGTCAACATGGTGAAGGAGCTGCGCAAGGGCTCGCACCTCGACCGCATCCAGGACGGCCATTCCCGGCTGCAGTTTGCCGAGGGCGAGGCGGACAAGGTCATGCTGGCGTTGGTCAAGGAGCTCTACAACGGGCCCTACGATGCCAAGGAGGTCGTCATCCTGATGGAACTCTATGACCTGGTGGAAACCGCCATCGATCGCGCCCGCGACGCCGGCCAGGTCGTGTTCCAGATCATGTTGAAGTACTCCTGAGGCCGACCGCCGCTCCGCCGCCGAGCCCATGACCATCTTCCTGATCGTCCTCGCCGCCGCGCTGGTCTTTGAGTACATCAACGGGTTTCACGACGCCGCCAACGCCATCGCGACGGTGGTGTCCACCAAGGTGCTGACACCCCGCCAGGCCATCGTGCTCGCCGCGGTGTTCAACCTGACCGGCGCGCTCATGGGCACGGCCGTCGCAAGCACCATCGGCAAGGGCATCGTCGACACCAACGTGGTCACGATGTTCACCATCATGGCCGCGCTGGTCGGGGCCATCGTCTGGAACCTGCTGACCTGGTGGCTCGGGCTGCCGTCGAGCTCCAGCCACGCGCTGATCGGCGGGCTCTGCGGCGCCGCGATCGCCTCGGCGGGCGGCGACTGGGGCGTGCTGCGCTGGTCCATCGCCAACGCGGCCCGGCACACCAGCGACGGCCTCTGGCCGAAGGTGGTCCTGCCGATGTTCACGTCGCCGCTCCTGGGCTTTATCGGCGGCGCGTTCCTGATGTTCCTGCTGACCGTGGTGGTCCACCGGCTGACCCCGCGCACGGTGAACGGCGTCTTCGGGCGCCTGCAGCTCGTGAGCGCCGGGTTCATGGCGCACAGCCACGGCTCGAACGACGCGCAAAAGACGATGGGCATCATCGCCCTCGCCCTCTTCACCGGCACCAAATCCGGCGCGTTTGCCGACCTGCCCGGCTGGCTGGGTTTTCTCCGCACCCCGGAATTCGTCGTCGACACGTGGGTCGTCGCCACGTGCGCGCTGGTGATGGCGGCCGGCACCGCCGCGGGCGGCTGGCGCATCATCCGGACGATGGGGCACAAGATGGTCCGCCTGCAGCCGGTGCACGGCTTCGCGGCGGAAACCACGGCCGCCGCCATCATCCACCTCGCCTCGACCTTCGGCATCCCCCTGTCGACCACGCACGCGATCTCGACGTCGATCATGGGCGTCGGCGCCGTGAAGCGCTTCGGCGCCGTCAAATGGGGCATCGTGGAAAGGATCGTGTGGGCCTGGATCTTCACCCTGCCGGTGACCGGCCTCATCGGCTTCCTGACGATGGTCGCCTTCAGTTCGCTCGGCTACCGCTGAGGCGGCATTGTTGAACCCAGCTCCACCAATCCGATCGGCTGGTGGAGGGCCGGCCTCCCGGCCGGCCGCGGTCGGTCAGGAGACCGACCCTCCCAGGTGAAGCATCCGGCCCTACCTTCCCATCACAGCGGCGGCGTCGTGGCCCCGGGCGGCGCGACGGTCTTCGTGACCTCGCTGTGGCGGATGTCCTGGCCGCGGGAGAGAAAGACCATCTCCTCGGCGATGTTCGTCGCGTGGTCGGCGATCCGCTCGATCGACTTCGAGATGAACATGAGCTCGAGCGCGCGGGCGATCGTGTCCGGATTCTCGATCATGTAGCTCGTCAGGCGCCGGTAGAGCAGCCGGTTCAGGTTGTCCACCTCGGGATCGCGTCGGATCACGCCGATCGCCTTGACCTCGTCCTCCTGCACGAAGCAGTCGAGCGCGTCGCGCAGCATCTCGAGGGCGATGTTCGTCATCCGCGGCAGGTCGGCGTACAGCTCGAGCCGGGGCTCGATGGCGAGCTTGCGGGCGCGGCGGGCGATGCTGGTGGCCTCGTCGCCCACCCGCTCCAGGTCATGGCTGGCCTTCATGCCGACGACGATCAGGCGCAATTCGGAGGCGACGGGGCCGCGCAGGGTCATGTAGCGCACCGCCTCGTCGTCGATCTGGACCTCGAGCTTGTCGATCTCGTCGTCCGCGGCGATGACCTTGTCGGCCGCCGGGATGTCGGCGTCCGCCAGCGCGCGCATGGCGCGGCGGGTCTGGTCGATGGCGCGCTCGCCCATCTGCAGCAGGTGGGAGCGGAAGTTCTCCAGTTCGGCGTCGAAGAAGCGTTTCATAGGGGAAAATCACAACCGCCAACGGTCCAAACGCCAAACTGGCGGCTGGGACCCGGGGCTCGTTCGAAGGTGGAGTTTGGCACCTGGCGTTTGAGGTTTCTCCGGTCGTTCAACCAAAACGACCGGAGACGTAGGCCTCGGTCTGGGGGTTGGCGGGATTCATGAAGATCGTCCGGGTGGCCGCGAATTCGACCAGCTTGCCCATGTAGAAGAAGGCGGTGCGGTCGGAAACGCGCGCCGCCTGCTGCATGTTGTGGGTCACGATGACGAGGGTGTAGTCCCGTTTCAACTCGTGGATGAGCTCCTCCACCTTGGCGGTGGCGATGGGATCGAGCGCCGAGCAGGGCTCGTCAAGCAGCAGGACCTCGGGCCGCACCGCGATGGCGCGCGCGATGCACAGCCGCTGCTGCTGGCCGCCCGACAGGCTGGTGCCGGGCCGGTAGAGATGGTCCTTCACCTCGTCCCACAGCGCCGACATGCGGAGCGACTCCTCGAGGCGTTCGCGCAGCAGGCGCTTGTCCGTGACGCCATTCAGGCGCAGCCCGCAGAGCACGTTTTCCGCGATGGTCATCGTCGGGAACGGGTTCGACTTCTGGAACACCATGCCGACGCGACGGCGGACCAGCGTCGGGTCGACCGTCGGGGCGTAGAGGTTGTCGCCGTAGAGCCGGAGGTCACCGGCGATGCGCACGCCCGGGCTGAGCTCGTGCATGCGGTTGAGCGCGCGCAGGAACGTGGACTTGCCGCACCCGCTCGGGCCGATGATGGCCGTGACCTTCTTGCTCGGGATCTGGATCGAGACCTCGTGCAGCGCCTGGTGGGCGTGGTACCAGAGCGAGAAATTCCTGATGTCGAAGGCCACCTCTTCCGCCGCCTGGCCCGGCTGGGCGGGCGCCGCGGGCGCGGGCACGGGGGCATTCGGCACGGTGGGCGCCGGCGGGGGGAGGACGGGCGGGGACAGGGGAATCGGGTCGGCCATGGCGCTCATGGTTAGCTGAACTTGCGGTCGCGGGAGATGATGCGGACGACGAGGTTGAGGAGGAGAATGAGGGTGACGAGGACCAGGGCGCCGGCCCACGCCTGGCGGTGCCAGTCGTCGTAAGGCGAGATCGCGTAATTGTAGATCTGGAGCGGCAAAGCCGAAATGGGTTCGCGCAGGTTGCGGTTCCAGAAATTGTTCCCGAGCGCCGTGAAGAGCAGCGGGGCGGTTTCGCCCGCCACGCGCGCGAGCGCCACGAGCACGCCGGTGATGATGCCCTTCAGTGCGGTGCGGATGACAATGATCGTCGTGATCTTCCATTGGGCGATGCCCAGCGCGAGCGCGGCCTCGCGATAGCCCTGCGGCACGAGCAGCAGCATTTCCTCGGTCGTGCGCATCACGAGCGGCACCATCATCAGGCCGAGCGCCACGCCGCCGGCGTAGGCGGAAAATCCCTTCATCGGCACGACCAGGAGCAGCCAGGCCACCATGCCCCAGACGATCGAGGGCACCCCGTTGAGCACGTCGGCCGCAAAGCGGATCCAGTAGTTGGCCCGGTCCGAACCGAACTCGGCGAGGTAGACCCCGCCCATCACGCCGACCGGTACGCCGACACAGGCCGCCATCGCCAGCAGCACGAGGCTGCCCGCGATGGCGTTGGCCATGCCGCCACCGGTTTCGCCCGTCGGCTTCGGCAACTGGGTGAAGAAGTGCCAGTCGATCGAGCTCGCGCCCTCGTGGATGAGGAAATACAGCACGAGAAAGAGGGGTGCGATCACGGCGACACTGCACGCCAGCATGACCCCGGACATGGCGCGGCTCTTGAACTTGCGCCAGGAGTGGCCCACGGGCTCGCTGCGCAGGAAGCTGGGGGCGGTGGCGGCGTTTTCCATGGTTCAGGTCACCTTGCCCGAGCCCGCGCCCGCCAGCGACCGGAGCATGAGCTGCGCGATCGCATTCACCAGGATGGTGACGCCCAGCAGCACCAGCCCGAGCTCGAACAGGGCGCCGATGTAGAGGTCGCTCGTGGCCTCGGTGAATTCATTCGCGACGACGCTCGCCAGCGTGTAGCCCGGGGCGAACAGCGAGGCGCTGATCTCCGGCCGGTTGCCGATGACCATGGTCACCGCCATCGTCTCGCCCAGCGCGCGCCCGAGGCCGAGCACCGCGGCGCCGAAGATGCCCCGGCGCGCGTAGCTCAGGACGGCGATCCGGATGACCTCCCAGTGCGTGGCGCCGAGCGCATACGCCGCCTCGCGCTGCAGGTTGGGCACCGAGCGCAGGATTTCGCGCGAAACGGAGGTGACGATCGGCAGGATCATGATCGCGACGATGATGCCGGCGGCCAGCATGCTGACGCCGTAGATCGGCCCCTGGAACAGCGGCAGGAAGCCGAGCGTTGTTTTCAGCCAGACGAACAGGTTGTCCCGCAGCCACGGGATGAGCACAAAGATGCCCCAGAGGCCGAAGATGACGCTCGGCACGGCCGCGAGCATCTCGATCACCATGATGATCGGCTGGCGGATGCGCTCGGGCGCCATTTCCGTCAGGTACAGCGCCGTTCCCACCCCCAGCGGGAGCGCGATCACCAGGGCGATGACCGAGGAGACCAGCGTGCCGTAGATGAACGGCCAGGCGCCGTACGCATCCGTCACCGGGTCCCAGGTCGTGTTGGTCAGGAACTTCAGGCCGAACTTCGCGACGGCCAGGTGGGCGCCGCGATAGAGCTCCCACCCCACCAGGAAGATCAGGCCGACGATGGTCGCCGCGGCGAGCAGCGCGAGCGTGCGGAACGACAGGTCCGGCCAGCGGCGTGGCGGCGCAAGTTCGGCGGCAGTCTTCCCGGCGGCTGGGTCTGGCATGCGGACAGAGGAACGCAAACGGAGGGTGTCGCGGCGCACCCTCCGTTGACGAATCCTATAGTGTTACAATCAGGTGAACCGGCGGCGGCTCAGTACTTGATCTCGGCGACGCGGGCCAGGACCCGTTCCTGCACGTTGGCCGGGAGCGGCGAGTAATCGAGGGTCGTGGCCATCTTCTCGCCCTCGTTGTAAGCCCACTTCAGGAATTGCACGAGTTTCTCGCCCTTGGCGTGGTCCTTCTGCTCCTGGTAGACCAGCAGCCAGGTCGTGCCCGCGATCGGGTAGGCCTTCGCGCCCGGCGGATTCACCATCGAGAAGCGGAAGTCGTCGGGAATCGTCGCCGTGGCGAGGGCCTCGGTCACGCTGTCGAGCGAGGCGACGACGTAGTTGCCGGCGGCGTTCTTGAGCGTGGCGAACGGCAGGTGATTCTGGTTCGCATAGGCGAGCTCGACGTAGCCGATGGAATTCGGCGACTGCTTGATCTGGCCCGCGACGCCCGCGTTGCCCTTGCCGCCCAGGCCGACCGGCCAGTTGACGGAGGTGTTCTTGCCCACGGACGAGGCCCACTCGGGGCTCACGCTGCTCAGGTAGTCGGTGAAGATGTAGGAGGTGCCGCTGCCGTCGGAACGGTGCACGACGAGGATGTCCTGGTCCGGGACGCTCACGCCGGGATTCTGGCCGGTGATCGCCGGGTCGGACCACTTGCGGATCTTGCCGAGGAAAATGTTGGCGACCGTAGCGCCGTCGAGCTTGAGCGTCGGGTTGCCCGGCAGGTTGTAGGTCACGACGACCGCGCCCGCGACGGTCGGGATGTGGAGGAGCTTCCGCGGCGCCTTGGCGAGGTTCTCATCGGACATCGGGCCGTCGGAAGCGCCGAAATCGACCGTCTCGGAGAGGATCTGCTTCTGGCCGCCGCCGGAGCCGATGCCCTGGTAGTTGAAGCGGACGCTGGGGTCGACCTTGGCGAATTCGTCGAACCACTTCGTGTAGATGGGCTGCGGAAAGGTGGCGCCCGCGCCGTTGATGAGCATCTGGGCCGACGCGGCCGCGGTGGCGATCAGGCCGGCGAGACCGGCGACAAGGATTTTTTTCATGATACTGAGTTGAGTTGACCTGCGATTGACTGTGGGGCGTGGGGGAAAGGGAACGGGCCGCGATCCCGCGACCCGTGGTAGGTTCGGGTGCGGTGGACTAGAAATTGACCTGCATCATGCTGCGGACGCCGTCGGTCGTGGCCTTGGCGTTGCCGCCCGTGACCGTGTTCTTGGACTCGCCGTGGATGTAGCCGATCTGCCACTTCACGTCGTTGCCGCGGAGGTAGAAGTTCAGGCCGGCGAAATACTCGCTGAGCTTGTCCATCGTGCCGCCGGAAGGCGCCGAGCGGATGAGGTCGGACGTGCTCAGGCCGCGGCCGTCGGAATCAACGTACGAGTACCGGAAGACCCCTTCGATATCGCCGACCCGGTAGGCCGGCTGGATCGACCAGGCGCTGCTGGAGGAATCGGCCGTGGCGGAGGCGCCCCGGTCATTGTTGCTGCCGAAGTACTCCACCTGCAGGTCGACGGGACCGCGGGTGTATTCGGCGAAGGCATTGTAGACGGAGAGGTCGTTGCCGGCGCCGAGCGTCTTGCCGCCCTGGTCGGGCAGGAAGCCGTACGAGGCGCTGAGGGTCAGGCTCCCGCCCTCGATCTTGGCCACGTAGCCGGCGTTGGCCCAGTAGGACAGGTTGTTGTTGGTGTTGTTGCCGGCGCTGTTGACGCCGGCCGTGGCGTCCTCATTGCGCTCCGGATTCGTGAGCGCCAGGTTGTAGAAGAAGCCGGAGGTGTCCTTGCCGCCGAGGTAGAGGCCGACGCGATAGCTGCCCGCGCCGAGCCGGCGGCCGTTGTTGCTTTCGACGAAAAAGCGGGTCGCGGGCGAGCGCTCCATGGCGCGCAGGTTGCCGCTGGAGGTGTACCATTCCTCGAGGCCGATCGGCACCTTGCGGAATCCGGCATCGAGCACCGCCATGTCGCTGTACTTGTACTCGATGAACGCGGCATCGAAGGTGGTGCCGGCGAAGTCGTAGTTCAGGGTCGCGCTCCAGCCGGCGCCCATGTCGGCCTTCGCGCCCAGGTACATGCGGCGCATGAAAAAGTGGTTGGTGGCCGCCGGGTCGGCCGTGGTCCCGCTGATATCGGTGCTCAGGCCGGCATACTGGACCTGGAAGCGACCGCTCAGGGTCAGCTTGCCCAGGTATTTGCTGCCTGAGGTCGAGACCTCCGTCGCGGCGTTTTGCTTCACGAGATCCTTCTGGATCGAGGCCGCCTCCTCCTTGTTGAGGATGCCCTTCTGGATCAGGACATCAATGAGCGCCTTGCTGTCTTGGGCGAAGGCGAAGCTGGCGCCGAACAGGACGGCGGCCAGGGAGACCAATTTGGATTTGTAGGAGAACATGTTGAGGTTTGATTGCCTGGGTTGCGGATGCGCCCGGCGTGGGGCCGGAAACACGGCGCCGAGACTAGGGAGCTTTTGTTACGGTTTCGTGTCACTCCGGTGACAAACCGGGAAAACACCGTGCCGCCGCGTCTTCCGGAGGTGGCCGATGCCCGCCCGGGACCGAACAAAATGCGCTCGCCATCCCGGCCGGGCTTTTCACTTTTCTGACCATGACGAAAGCATCCGAGCTGTCCGAGCTGACGGAGGAGGTCAGCGCGCTCAGCGCCCAGATGTTCAAGGTGCGATTCCCGTTCGTCAGCGAGCTGCGCCAGTATTCATGGGAAAAATTCCGGGCGGACCTCCTGGCCGGTGCCACCCTCACGCTCGTCTCCATCCCCCAGGCGATCGGCTTCTCGCTTATCCTCAACCTGCCGCCGCAGCCGGTCATCGCGGCGGTCATCATCGGTGGCTTTGTCGGCGCGCTGTTCTTCTCGTCGCACCACCACGTCTTCGGGCCGACCAGCTCGATCTCGCTCATCGTCGCCGCCACCATCGCGGCCAATTCCACCACGACGACGCTCGAGCCGCTGCAGCTGGCCATCTACCTGTCATTGCTGATCGGCTTGATCCAGTTCCTGGCCGGCCTGCTGAACTTCGGCGAGATCACCAAGTTCATCTCCCGGTCAGTCGTGGTCGGCTACAGCACGGGCATCGGCATCCTGCTCGTCGGCAGCCAGTTGCACAACTTCCTGGGTTACGACGTCGAGTCGGGCCAGACCTTCGTCCTCAACATCACCCAGGCGTTCGTGTTCCTGTTCACCTTCGCCGTCCAGCCCTGGGCCATCGCGATCGGGCTGGTGACCTTGCTGGTCTTCGCCGCGGTCCGGCGCCTGCGCCCGACCTGGCCCGAGGCCCTGATCGGCCTGGGCCTGCTCGGCATCGCCGCGCGCCTGTTCACGCTCTGGATGCCGGCGACGCCTTTCCGGATGGTCCAGGACGAGGGCGCGCTCCACGCCGTCATCCCGGCTTTCGCCGGTTTCCACTTCGGTCAGCGCAAGCTCCACCTGTTCCCCGACCTCGCCGGCACCGCGATCGCGATTTCGATCCTCGGCATGCTCGAGGCCAGCTCGATCACCAAGGGCCTCGCCGGCAAGAGCGGCCAGAAGATCGAGCCGAACCAGGAACTGATGGGCATGGGCGCCGCCAACATCGCCTGCGCGCTCTTCGGTTGCGTGCCCGGATCGTCCTCGTTCGCCCGTTCCGCGGTGAATTTCCAAAGCGGGGCCCGCACCCAGATGTCATCCATCCTGAGCAGCGTCGTCGTGCTGTTCGTCCTGCTCTTCGTGACGCCCGTGTTCAACTTCATCCCGATCGCCGCGCTCGCCGCCCACCTGATCCGGGTCGGCGTGAAGATGATCAACTGGCACCAGATCCGCATCGCCTGCCGGTCGACGCGCTCCGACCTGATCGTGTTTGTCGTCACCCTTGCGTCGTGCCTGCTGCTCAAGCTCGACACGGCGATCTACGCGGGCATCGGCGTCGCGCTCGCCCTGTTCCTGCAGAAGACGAGCACCCCCACCCTCGCGGAATACACCATCAACCCCGAGGGCATGCTGGCCGAGCTGCGCGAGCCGTCGCAACGGCCGCACCCGCAGATCTCGATCATCCACGTCGAGGGCGACCTCTATTTCGGCGCCGCCGACCTCTTCCAGGAGGAGGTCCGCCGCCTCGCCGAGAACCAGGACATCCGCGTCTTCATCCTGCGGATGAAGAACGCCCGGCACCTCGACGCCTCGACCGTCATGGCGCTCGAGAACCTCCACGACTACCTCCGGCAGACCGGCCGCCACCTCATCATCAGCGGCAGCAACCGCGATGTGACCGACGTGCTGCGCCGCAGCGGCCTGCTGGCCCAGCTCGGCGAGAACAACCTCTTCCCGGCCGAGGCCAACCCCACCGTCGCCACGCGGCGCGCGCTCAAGCGCGCCAACGAACTCCTGCCGGAAAAGGCCGAGGTGCGGATTTTCTACGACACGAAACACATGCCGGCCGACGCCGCCACCCCGCCGCCCGCGCCGCCGCCCGCCGCGCCGGGCACGCCGGCGTAGGCCCGGTGGCGGGCGTCTTGTGTCGCCGCGCGCGAGCCTGCGGCGATGGCGTGGCGCGGGCCGGACCACGCTGTCGCCTTGCCCCAACGCGCCCCCTCCTCCCGAAGGATGCGCGATCCTACGGCGCGCCGGCCGCCGCCGGGTCCGGCCCCGGCGAGGGCGGGCCCATGACGGCATTGAGCTGCTCGGTTTCGCCCGATTCCACCGCGCTGAGCTGGATCAGGCTGTTCAGCGAGCTGAAATGCTTCGTCCACTCGAAGTCGCCCGCGTGGCTGCCGACGACCTGGTTGAAGAGCTGCTTCTTCTCGGTCTTCAGCGCCTGGATGCGCTCCTCGATGGTCCCGGCCGTCACCATGCGATAGACGAAGACGGTGTTCGTCTGGCCGATGCGGTGCACGCGATCGATCGCCTGCTCCTCGACCGCCGGGTTCCACCACGGGTCGAGCAGGAACACGTAGTCCGCCGCGTGCAGGGTGATGCCGGTGCCCGCGGCCTTGAGGCTCACGAGCATGGCGGCCGCGCCCTGCGCGGTCTGGAACTGCTGCACCGGCTTCTGCCGGTCCACCGTCATGCCGGTGATCTCGAAGCGCGGCAGTTCCGGGTAATGCTGCTCCAGCGCCGCGCGCACCCGGTTGAGCAGCGTGACGAACTGGGAAAAGATGACGACCTTGTGGCCGCTCGCGACGACCTCGACGAGTTTCTCCACCAGCAGCTGGAGCTTGCCGCTGTCGGCCAGCGGGGCGTTGAGCCACGGCAGCAGGTCGGGATCGCAGCAGACCTGGCGCAGGCGCGTGAGCAGCGCCAGGAAGCCGAAGGACTTTTCGCGCAGGGCGACGCCGATGTCCTCGCCGAGGCGCGCCAGGCCCTCCGTGCAGATGCGCGCGTACTCGGCCCGCTGCACGTCCGTCAGCGGGCAAAGCAGGTCCATCTCGACCTTGGGCGGCAGCTCCTGCGCCACCTCGCCCTTCGTGCGCCGCAGGATGAACGGCGCGACCTGCTGGCGCAGGCGGTTCATCGTGCCGGCACGGTCCTGCGCGAGGGCGGACTCGAAGGCCGCCCGCGAGCCGAGCAGGCCCGGCAGCAGGTATCGGAAGATCGACCACAGGTCGAGCTGCCGGTTCTCCAGCGGCGTGCCGGTCAGCACGATGCGGTGCCGGGCCTTGATCGCGAAGCACGCCTGCGTGACCTTGGCATCGGGATTCTTGATGAACTGGCCCTCGTCGAGGATGGCGTAGCCGAACTCGTTCGCATCGAGGAGCGCCCGGTGCTTGCGCAGCTGCGTGTAGCTCGCCAGCCAGATGCACGGCGCGGCCTGCGTGCCGAAATCGTTGCCCGACTTGAGCGTGTCGATTCGCGCGCCGGGATGGAACCGCGCGAGCTCCTCGCGCCACACGGGGACGACGCTGGCGGGACACACGACGAGGTGCCGGTGCGTTTCGAGCGGGCGCGACCGCAGCAGCGCGATCACCTGCGCCGTCTTCCCGAGGCCCATCTCGTCGGCCAGCAAGCCGTGGCAGTCGGTCTCCGAAAGGTGGTGCATCCATTCGACGCCGCGGCGCTGGTACTGGCGGAGGAAATCCGGCAGCACCGGGGGCGCGGCCGGCGGCGCCAGCACCTTCTGGCGCCAGGCTTCGATCTCCGCGCCGAGCGTGACCTTGATCCGGTGGTCGTTGAAGAGGGAGAAGATGAGATAGGGCGGCACGACGCCCTCCGTCTGGGTCTCCGCGAGGTTGCGGCGCCACTGGTTGAGGCTTTCCCACTTGTCCTCCGCCATCGTCACGATGCCAAGGTCGGGGAGCAGCATCGGCGTGCGCCCGTGCTTGATCAGGGCGGCGGCCTGCTCCTCCGTGAGCAGCTTCTCGCCGGCGCGGAAAATCCAGCGGAGGTTCAGGCCGGAGCCGTTGCGCTTGTCGGCCACCGCCTCGATCTCGATGGCGCGCGCGCCCTCCTTCAGGTTGCCGACCTTTACGTCGAGCTCGATCGCGAACTGCTTCTTCCAGTGCGGCAGCATGTCGCGCAAGAAGCCCGGGATGTCCGCCAGGGCGTCGAGCGCGTACGCGTGCGTGGTCTGGTTGTACCGGAAATGCGCCTTGCGGGCGTAGGTCGCGAGCGCGATCAGCTTGGCGCGTTCGGCGGCCGTCGGGTGGTTCGACGTGTTCCCCAGCGCCGGGATGCGGTTCCGGCCCTGCTTCCAATAGGCGAGGAAGATCAACCCCTCGTTCGTGGTGGTGAAGCTGAGCAGCAGGTCGCGGCCCGGCTGGTCGGACTTGGTCCCGTTCGCTTCCGGGGCCGGGGCATGGCCGTTGGCGGCGGGACCGGCGGCGGGCTTGGCGCCGGGCAGCAGGGCGGTCAGCTCGTCGACGAGCAATTCCTCGATTTCGTGCATCCCCGCCACGGCAATGGCGTTGGCCAGCAGGGCATCGGTCGACGAGGAGCGCACCTTGATGGCATCCCCATCCCACTCAATGACAGCATATTCCTCCCGTTTCTCGACCTTGCGGTGGACGATGGCGTCCTTGGCCCCGAGCTCGAGTTCGCGGATCTCGCCGTCACGGTACATCTCGTGGCCGCGCTCGACCTGGGCCGGCTCAAACTGCTGCTCCCAGTCGGTTTCGAGCCGGTTGAACCAGAATTCGAGGGACTGCGGAGTATAGATGCGCTTCGGCCCGTGGGTTTGCATCAAACTAAAAGCACGACGTTAGAAAGTTTCGCGCACGGCGTGCAACCAATATTTCCGGAATATCCCGGGCCGTCCCGGGGTGGGGCTTTTACCTGATCGTCACGCCGGCGACACCGGGCGTTAACACGGTGGGCGCAGGCTGGCGGCGCGCTCGACGGCCGGTCCGCCACCGCCGCCCGGGCCACCTGATTGAACCTTGTTGTCGTAACCGAAACCTACGCTCCCGAAATCAACGGCGTCGCCATGACGCTGGGCCGGCTGGTTGACGGCCTCGCCCAGCGCGGCCATCGCGTCACGATCGTCCGCCCGCGCCAGCGGCACGAGTCCGCCCGCTTCAGCGTCACCCAGCGCCTCGCCTGCCGGCAGGTGCGCCTGCCGGGCATCCCCCTTCCCGGCTACCCCCAGCTCCGGCTGGGCCTGCCGGCCGGCCGTCGCCTCCGCCAGCTCTGGACCCTCCAGCGACCCGACCTGGTCCACGTGGCCACCGAGGGCCCGCTCGGGGCGTCGGCCATCACCGCCGCGCGCGCGCTCGGCGTGCCCGTGACCTCGAGTTTCCACACGAACTTCGACCAGTACACGCGGGACTACCGCATCGGCTGGCTCAAGCCCGCGGTCGCCGCGTGGCTCCGGCACGTTCACAATCGCACGCGGCGGACGTTCGTGCCCACGCGCTCGCTGCTCGCCCAGCTCGACGCGGAAGGCTACCTCAATCTTCGCCTGCTGTCGCGCGGGGTCGACACCGCGCTGTTCAACCCCGCCCGGCGTGACGAATCCCTCCGCGCCTCGTGGGGCGCCGCGCCGGACGACCCGGTCGTCCTCCACGTCGGACGCCTCGCCGCGGAAAAGAACTACCCGCAGCTCTTCCGGGCTTTCGACGCCGTCAAGGCCGCCGTGCCGCGCGCCCGGCTGGTGCTCGTCGGCGACGGGCCGATGCTCTCCCTGTACCAACGGCAGCGCCCCGACATCGTCTTCACCGGCTTCTACACGGGCGTGAACCTCGCGCGCCACTACGCCTCGGGCGACATCTACCTGCACGCCAGCACGACCGAGACCTTCGGCAATGTGATCACCGAGGCGCTCGCCAGCGGCCTCGCCGTCGGCGCCTTCGACTACGCCGCCGCGCACGAGTTCATCCGGCACGGCGAGAACGGCCTGCTCGCCCCGGTCGGCGCCACCGCCACCTTTGTGGCGCACGCCGCGCGCCTGGCCACCGATGCCGCCCTCCGCGCGCACCTGGCGGCCGCCGCCCCGGCCGCCGTCCGGCACAGCTCGTGGGACGCCGTCATCGACCGCTTCATCGCCGACCTCGCCGAGGCCATGGCGGACACTTCCGCGCGGGCCGCGGCCCCCGCCCTCGACCAACCCGAATCCCTCACCCCCTCCCGCCCATGAGCAAACCCGCCCTCCAGGTCCGCACCGTCATCGTCTCCGACATCCACCTCGGCACGCCGCACAGCAAGGTCGAGGAAGTCTCGCACTTCCTCAAGCACGTCCGCTGCGAACGCCTCATCCTCAACGGCGACATCATCGACGGCTGGCGCCTCCGCCGCGGCGGCGTCTGGACCAAGGCGCACACGCGCTTCGTGCGCCGCGTCCTCACCATGGTCCAGAAGCGCGACACCGAGGTGGTCTACCTGCGCGGCAACCACGACGATTTCATCGGCCGCCTGCTGCCGATGCAGTTCGGCCGCCTGCAGCTGGTCGAGGAGTGCGTCCTCGAGACGCCGCGCGGCCGCTACCTCGTGCTCCACGGCGATGTGTTCGACGGCGTCGTGAAGAACATGGTCTTCCTCGCCCACCTCGGCGACATCGGTTACGCGCTCCTCCTGCGCCTGAATCGCTTCTACAACTGGTTCCGCGCCCTCCGCGGCCAGGAGTACTTCTCGCTCAGCCAGGCCATCAAGGCCCGCGTCAAGCAGGCGGTCAGCTTCGTCGGCCAGTTCGAGGAGCAGATCGCCCGGCTCGCGCGCGAGCGCGGCTGCACCGGCGTCATCTGCGGCCACATCCACACGCCGGCGGACAAGATGATCGGCGACATCCATTACCTGAACTCCGGCGACTGGGTGGAATCGATGACCGCCATCATCGAACACGATGACGGCCGGCTCGGGTTGATCACCTACCAGGAGTTCCTCGCGCGCTGCCCCCGTCCGCCCGTCGCGCCGGTCGAGGAATTCGAGGAGCCGTTGCGCCTGCCCGTCCTCGCCTGAACATGGCCCGGGTCCTCATCCTCACCGCCGGCTATGGCGAGGGACACAACAGCGCCGCCCGCGCCCTGCAGGCCGCCTTCCGGGAACAGCCCGGCCTCGAGGCCGAGCTGGTTGACCTGTTCGCGCGGCGCGCCCCGCGGCTCAACGAATTCTCCCGCCGCGCCTACCTGCGGGTGATCAACGCCGCCCCCGGGGTCTGGAGCGCGGCCTATCGCTGGCTGGACCGTTCCCCGCGCGCCCCCTGGCTGTTTCACGCGCTGGCCAGCCACCGCCGGCTGCTCGCCCGGATCATCGCGGAGAAGCAGCCGGTTGCCCTGGTGTCGACCTACCCCGTGTACGCGTGGCTGCTCAACCGCCTCCGCCGCGACGGCCACGAATTCTGCCCGCACTTCACCGTCGTCACCGACGCGCTGACGATCAACTCGCTTTGGTACCGCACGCCGTCGGCCGGCTGGTTTGTCACCGATTGCGAATCGGCCTCGTTCCTTTCCTTCCAGGGCGTGCCGCCCGCAGCCATCCACGTCAGCGGCTTCCCCGTCGCCCTCGCCTTCGCCGACCGCCCCGCCTCCTGGCAGCCCCCGGTGCCCTCCGACCGGACGGAACGCCGCGTGCTATTCATGATCAACACGGCCCGCCGGCCGGCCCTCGACATCGCGCGCTCCCTGGTGGCGCGCCGGGAATGGCGGGTCACATTCACGGCGGGCCGCGACGAGGTCCTGCGCCGCGAACTGCTGGCCTTGGGCCGCGGCGCGCCGGCGGCCACGGAGGTGCTGGGTTGGACCGATCGCATCCCCGAGCTGCTGATGACCCACCACGCGGTGATCAGCAAGGCCGGCGGCGCGACGACGCAGGAATCCATCAACGCGCTGTGCCCGCTCCTGGTCAGCCAGATCGTGCCCGGCCAGGAGGAGGGCAATTTCGAGCTGATCCGCCGCCACGACGGCGGGGCGCTGGCGGAATCACCCGCCGCCATCGTCGCCGCGCTGGAACGAATGTTCGCCCACGATGCCCGCGTGTGGCAGCACTGGCGCGCCAACCTCAGCCGCCTCGCCCGGCCCGACGCCGCGCGCGTGATCGCCGCCGAGGTGCTGGCGGGCGTCGGCTGGCGTGGCGCGCAACACCGGAAGCTTGCCTTGGGGTGACCGACCGCGAGCCCAAGGACGCGAACGCGTCAGTTGCAGGGCGGGATCGCTGATCCCCCCGTGAAGACCCGCATCCCGGGCGGCGGGATCAACGATTCCGCCCTGCCGTCACCTGGATGCGCCGCGCGCCGCCAGCTCCTCGCGGAGGACGGCCAGCGTTCGCTCCGTCGCCCCGCGGTTCTCCTCGTGCCAGGCCCGCGCCGCCGCCGCCAGCCGCTCGCGCTGCGCCGGGTCGGCCAGCAGCTCGACGGCCGCGCTGATCAGGTCGCTGTGGGTGTCCACGCGGCGCACGGCCCCGGCCTCGGTGAGCGTGCGGATGATCTCGCGGAAATTCGTCATGCGCGGGCCGTGGAGCACCGGCTTGCCCAGCGCGGCCGCCTCGACCGGCGTCTGGCCGCCGTCGTGGGGGGCCAGGCTCTTCCCCGTGAACACCACGTCGGCCAGCTGGGTGAACTTGCGCAGCTCGCCGGTGGTGTCGCCGACCGCGACGTCCACGACGCCCGGCGCGGCGCCCGCGGTGCGAAAATGGAACGACCGGCCGGACTTCTCCAGCCAGGCCCGGAGTTCGTCGCGCCTTTCGGCGTGCCGGGGCACGAGGAGCAGCGACACCGCCAGCCCGCGGTCGCGCGCGGCCTGCAGGGCCGTCAACAGCGCCACCTCCTCCCCCGGCCAGGTCGAGGAACCCAGCAGCACGAGGCCGGGCCCGAGCCCGAGTTCGCGCCGCAGCTGTTCCCGCTCCGCGGCGCCGAGCCGCGGGATGGCGACATCGAGCTTCAGGTTGCCCGTGTGCGTCAGCCGCGCCGGCGGAAAACCGAGCGCCTTGAACCGCTGCTCGTCGCGCTTCGAGGCGCACAGCACGCGCGTCAGGCCCCGCGCCAGCGGGCGGAGCACGCCGCGGAACCGGAGCGAACGCCGGAAACTGCGGTCCGACAGCCGCGCGTTGATGGCGATCACGGGCACGCCGCGCCGCCAGGCCTGGTGCACGTGCTCCGGCCAGCGCTCGCCTTCCATGAGGATGCAGAGATCCGGCTGGACGGCGCGCCAGGCCCGCGCGCTGAACGCCCAGAAATCGAGCGGGAAATAGCCGACCCCGACGGTGAGCGCCGCGTACTTCTCGCGCGCCAGCCGGTAGCCCGTGCTCGTGGTCGTCGTGAGGTAGACCTCCGTGCGGCCGTCGCGCTGCAGCGCCTCCAGCAGCGGCGCGACCGCAAGCACCTCGCCCACGCTCACGGCCTGGAGCCACACCCGGGGCACGCCCGGCCGGCGGGCGGGCAGCGCGTCCACCCGGCCGAACCGGTGGCCGAAGTTGTCGGCATACCCGCCGCGCCGCCGCATCCGCCAGAGATAGTACGGCGCCAGCAGCAGCAGCAGCGGCAGGAACAGGAGGCGGTAGAGCCAGATCAAGGAAGTGAGCAGTAAGCGGTGAGCAGTGAGCAGACCAGCAACTTCAACCAAGGCTGCGTTTCAACCCGTGGGTCAGCCGAAGGCATTCGTCGATCATCGCCGCGAGTCTCGCCGCCTCTTGGTCGACGACCAGTCCCACGCGCCGGGCGGCCTCCAACTGGGTTTCAACTTCGTTCAGCGAGCGGATCGCGTACCCGAGAAACGATTTGAACTGATCCCGAGTCTGGTCGGCGGCCCCTTCGGAAATGTTGGATGGGGCGGAAAGCGCTGCGCTCCGGATCTGTGACACCAAGTATCTCTCCTCGCTCGGGAAAGCGCGGGTGAGTCGATGGACTTCCACGTCAAGGTCCATGCTGCGCTGCCACGCGAGCAGCTTCTTGTGCGGTTTTTCTCCGGCCTTACTGCTCACAGCTCACCGCTCACTGCTCACTTTCCCAGCACCCACGCAAAGATCAGCGGCGCGACGATCGTGGCGTCGCTCTCGATGACGAACTTCGGCGTGCCCTTCCCCAGCTTGCCCCAGGTGATCTTCTCGTTCGGCACCGCGCCGGAGTAGCTGCCGTAGCTCGTGGTCGAGTCGCTGATCTGCGCGAAGTAGCCCCAGAGCGGCACGCCCGTGCGCCGCAGGTCCTGGTGCAGCATCGGCACGACGCAGATGGGAAAATCCCCCGCGATGCCGCCGCCGATCTGGAAAAACCCGAGCGAGCCCTCGCCATGGCGCAGCTTCCGCGAGTTTCGCGTGTACCAATCCGCCAGCCACGCCATGTACTCGATGCCGGTGCGCACCGTGTGCACGCGTCGGATCTCGCCGGTGATGACGCGACCCGCGTACATGTTGCCCAGCGTCGAGTCCTCCCAGCCGGGCACGATCATGGGCAGGTTGCGCTCGCAGGCCGCCACCATCCAGGAATTCCGCGGGTCGATCTGGTAATGCCGCTTCAATTTCCCCGAGCGGAGGATCTGGTACATGAACTCGTGGGGAAAGTAGCTCGCGCCGGCGCGGTCCGCCGCGACCCACTCCTCCGCCACGGCCGCCTCGATCCGGCGCATCGCCTCCATCTCGGGAATGCACGTGTCCGTCACCCGGTTCATGTGGCGTTTGAGCAGGTTCTGCTCGTCCTGGGCCGACAGGTGCCGGTAATGCGGCACCCGCTCGTAATAGTCGTGCGCGACCAGGTTGAAGATGTCCTCCTCGAGGTTGGCGCCCGTGCAGACGATCGCGTGGACCTTGTCGCGGCGGATCATCTCGGCCAGCGACAGGCCGAGTTCCGCGGTCGACATCGCCCCGGCCAGCGTCACGACCATCCGGCCGCCCGCCGCCAGGTGCCGTTCATAGGCGATGGCTGCGTCCATCAGGGCCGCGGCGTTGAAATGCCGGAAATGATGCGCCACGAACCGCGACACCGGGCCCTTCCTGCGGGCCAGCGCGGCGTGGATCTTCTCCGGTTGGGACTGGGCTTTCGCTTTCATGACCAAGGAACTTTAGAAAGTGGCCGGGAGGTTATGCCACCCTAAAAGTCCACCCTTTATTAACCGCCCGCCGCACGGGACTTGCACTCCGCGCTCCCCTCGCCTCACTCCGGGGAAGCCATGTTCCACTCCCCTGCGGAAACCGCCCTCCCCGCCCGCCCGCCGGTCTTCCGCCGGCTCCTCGCCCTCGTGCTCCTGCTGCCGCTGCTGGCGCGCGCCGCGGACTTTCCCTACGAGAACAGCGACCTGCCGCCGGACCCCGCGATCCACTGGGGCCGCCTCGAGAACGGCCTGCGCTATGCCATCGTGCACAACCAGGAGCCGAAGGGGCGCGTCAGCGCACGCCTCGCCGTCCGCGTCGGCTCGCTCTACGAGAGCGATGACCAGCGCGGCCTCGCGCACTTCCTCGAGCACATGGCGTTCAACGGCAGCCGGCACTTCCCGTCGGACAGCGTCGTCGAGTTCTTCCAACGCCTCGGCATGGGGTTTGGCGGCGACACCAACGCCTCGACCAGTTTCGACCGCACGCTCTACCAGCTCGAGCTGCCCGACACGAAACCCGCGACGCTGCGCGAGTCGCTGACCTTCTTCGCCGACATCGCCGGCGGCCTCCTGCTGGACGACAAGGAAATCGACCAGGAGCGCGGCGTCGTCCTGAGCGAGAAACGCGCCCGCGACTCGGTGGGCCTGCGCACCTTCGTCGCCGAGCTGGAGTTCCTCGTCCCCGACACCCGCCTGCCGGTGCGCATTCCCATCGGCGACGAGACCGTGATCAAGACCGCGCGCCACGACCGCTTCGCCGCGTTCTACGATGCGTGGTACCGGCCGGAGCGGATGTGCCTCGTCATCGTGGGCGACATCAACCCGCCGGAGGTCGAGTCGGTCGTCCGGGAGCTTTTCTCCCCGCTGGCCGACCGCGCGCCCGCGCTGCCCGAGCCGCGCCTCGGCACGGTCACGGCGCCGGCGACCACCACCGCGACGCTGCACGCCGAGCCGGAGGCCGGCAGCACGAACGTCGCGCTCGAGACGGTCGTGCCGTATGCGTTCGAGCCCGACACCGTCGCGCTCCGCGTCAAATACCTGCCGCGCACGCTGGCGCTGCGGATGCTGAACCGGCGGCTCTCGATCCTCGCGAAGAAAGAGGGGGCGCCGTTCCTCAGCGGACTGGTCGGCGTCACCGAGCAGTTCGACTTCTTCCGCAATGCCTCGATCGAACTCAACTGCCGCCCCGAGCAATGGTCGGCCGCCCTGGCCGTCGCCGACCAGGAGCTGCGCCGCGCGCTGGAGCACGGCTTCCAGCCGGCGGAACTCGCCGAGTCTGTGGCGGAGATGAGGAACAACCTCGAGGAGGCGGTGCGCACCGCCGCGACCCGCCGCTCGGCCGGCCTGGCCGACGAGATCACCGGCGACCTGCTCGACCGCTCGGTCACGACCCACCCCACGGCCAACCTCGCCGTCTACGCGCCGGCGCTGGCGAGGATCACGCCGGCGGATTGCGCCGACGCCCTCCGGGCGGCGTGGAACGAGGCGCCGGGCCGCCTCATCTTCGTGTCCGGCAACCTCAAGCTGCCCCACGCGGCGGCCGCCATCGCGGGCGCCTACAAGGCGAGTGAGGCCGTCCCCGTCGCGGCGCCGGAGGAAACGAAGGAGGCGGCGTTCGCCTACACCGATTTCGGCCGGCCCGGCCAGGTCGCGAAACGCACCGAGGTCGCCGACCTCGGCGCCACGCTCATCGAATTCAAGAACGGCGTCCGCCTCAACCTCAAGGCCACCGACTTCGAGGCCGGCCGGATCCGCGTCTCGGTCCGGTTCGGCGCCGGCACGCTCAGCATGCCGCTCGACCAGCCCGGCTTGTCGCTGCTGGCCAACAGCGCCTTCACGACGGGCGGCCTCGGCCGGCACAGCGTCGACGACCTGCAGCGCATCCTCGCGGGCCGGACCCTCGGCCTGAGCTTCGGCGCCGAGGACGATGCCTTTGTCTTCGGCGGGTCGACCAACCGCGCCGACCTGCTGCTGCAGCTCCAGCTGTTCTGCGCCTACCTCACCGACCCCGGCTACCGGCCGGAGGCGCTCCGCCAGGTCCGCAAGGGCGCCGAGCAACTCTACACCCGGCTCGAACACACCCCCGACGGGCCGCTGCAGCTCCAGGTCGCGCGCCTGCTCGCCGGCGGCGACCCGCGCTTCGGGCTGCCGCCGAAGGACGTCATGCTTTCGCGCAACCTCGACGAGCTGAAGGCGTGGCTGGCCCCCGAGCTGGCGCGCGGCCCGATCGAGGTCGCGATTGTCGGCGACATCGAACCCGACGCCACCATCGCCGCCGTCGCGCAGACGTTCGGGGCGTTGCCGCGGCGCGCCGAGAAGCCGGCCTTCACCGCCGCGCGCAAGGTGACGGCGCCGGCCCGGCCGCTCGAGCAGGAATACGCGGTGCCGACCGAAATCCCCAAGGCCCTCGTCCGCCTGTACTGGCCGGCCACCGACAGCTTCGACGTGAAGCTCTCCCGCCGGCTGCGCCTGCTCATGGAGGTGCTCGCCGACCGGCTGCGCGTCAAGATCCGCGAGGAAATGGGCGGCACCTACAGCCCCGGCACGGCCAGCGACCTGAGCGACACCTATCCCGGCTACGGCTGGCTGATCGCCGATGCCACGGTCGCGCCCGCCGAGGCCCGCACCATCGCCGAGGCCATCAAGGCGGTGGCGACGGCGATCCGGCAGGGCGGCGTCACCGACGAGGAACTGGTGCGCGCCAAGCAGCCCGTGCTCACCGCCCTGCGCGAATCGTCGCGCACCAACGCCTACTGGCTCAACACTGTCCTGGCCTCGGCACAGGAATTCCCGCAGCACCTCGACTGGAGCCGCACCCGGTACTCCGACAACGAAAGCGTCACCGCGGCCGAGTTGGACCAGCTCGCCCGGGAATATCTCGACCCGGCGCGCGCCTCGGAGTTCATTGTCCGTCCCGCCGAAAAACTGGCCGAGACCGCGGCCCCGCCCGCGCCCAAACCCTGATCATCTCCCCCCCCCGCCCGTGGCTGGCTATTCCTCCAACCCGCTCTGGAAAAAGCTCGGTTACAAGCCGGGCACCTGCGCGTGGGTGGACGGCGCGCCGCGCAACTATCGGGCCATGCTCCAGCTGCCCGCGGATGTGACCGTGACGTGGCTCGCCCGGCCCGGCGCAACCCTGTCCCTGGCGCACGTGTTCGTGACCGAGGCCGCGGCGCTGCGCCGCCAGGTGGCGGCCTTGCGCCGCCAGATCGTGCCGGACGGCACCATCTGGGTTTCGTGGCCGAAGAAGGCGTCGGGCGTCGCCACGGATGTCACCGAGGACACGGTCCGGGCCGTCGCCCTGCCGCTGGGCCTGGTCGACATCAAGGTCTGTGCCGTCGACGAGGTGTGGTCCGGGCTCAAGTTGGTGATCCGCCGGACGGAGCGCTGACTTCGCAATGGAGGCGGGACGCCCTCGTCCCGCGGGCTGCTATTTGCGCCGATGCCTCGCGGGGTGAGGGCACCCCGCCTCCACCGGTCAGGGCGCCACCGGCCCCTCGCTCGCCAGCTTGAGGTTCAGCAGGGGCACCAGTGCGAGCAGGCCGACGCAGGTGAGCCCGAGCACCGCATAGCCGGCGGTATCGTGCACGGTGCCCGTGATGGCGTCCGGGCCGTAGGCATAGGCCCAGCCCGTGAGAAACAGGCTGCGGCCGAGGTTCATCACGAACGCAAAGACCATCGCTGCCGCCACGAGCGCCACCTTCTTCCACAACTCGGTGAAGAAGGTCGCGCCCAGGAACGAGCCGGCGAACAGGCACGCGGTGAGGGAGCGGATGCCCGAGCAGGCGTCCGCCACGCCCACCGAGCCCTTTGGCAGCAACAACACGTTGCCCTGCTGCTCCAGGGGGTAGCCGAGCAGGTCGAACACGAACGCGACCACCGTCACCACCTTCCGCAGGAGAAACAGGCTGACTTGCGACTCGACCGCGGAGACCAGCGGCGCCGAGATCACCCACACCAGCACGGGAAAGATGAACAGGGCCGCCACGCGGAAGCGACGCTCGGACCAGAGATCGCGAAGGTTGAAAATGGCGGGCCCGCCCTCCGGAGCCTCGGCGGAGGAGGGCACGTTGAAGAAGATCAGCGGCAGCACGATCGCGACCATGCCCGTGGTGATCGCAAAGGTGCCCGGCTGGGAGGTGCCCG
The DNA here is from genome assembly GCA_035545835.1 of Lacunisphaera sp. Taxonomy (GTDB): domain Bacteria; phylum Verrucomicrobiota; class Verrucomicrobiia; order Opitutales; family Opitutaceae; genus Lacunisphaera. Next base: position 93,197 of record DASZXO010000003.1, on the reverse strand, counting down.
CGCCGGCGCGGTAGAATGCGCCGAGCAGGAAAAAGGCGGCGCCCCCGACCAGGCCCAGGATCGCCAGCGTGTTCAGCGTCCACCGTGCCCAGCGCGGGCCGGCCGGCCGCGCCCCGGCCTCGTGCAGCCGCAGCCGGATGCGGGGCCAGCGGTCGTGCACGACGTAGGCGACGAAGACCGGCACGAGCCAGCCGAACGAGTAGTCCTCCTTCACCCGCCACCAATGCGACTGGTCCCAGGCCACGAACGCCATGAAACCGGCTGCCAGCCCGAGCGCCGCGCGAAAGGTCGCGGGCGTCTTCTCGGATGCGGCGGACAACGGGCCGTTCATGGGGGCGAGCAAACGGACTCAGGCCCGCGCGGCAAGCTTCGCCAGCGACCGGTCGTGCGCCCGCGACAGCACCAGCAGGGCCGCGATGGCGCCGACCAGCGCCATGGCCATGTCGGACTGCGTGTCCCACGGGTCGCCCTGCGTGCCGAGGAAATCGTCCGCCGCCGAGCCGCTGGCCACCGCTACGGTCCATTCGACCAGCTCATAAAACGCACTGAACGCCAGGCACACGCAAACGACGAGAAATCCCAGCCAGCGACTCGGCCGCCCGTCGCCGCGGTTGCCCAGCGGCGACGTTCGCAGCAGGATCTCCCGCGCGAGGATGGCCGGCACGAAGCCCTGCGCGAAATGCCCGAGCTTGTCGTAGTTGTTCCGCGTCCAGCCGAACCAGTCCCGCGCCCAGTCGCCGAGCGGCACCCGCGCATAGGTGTAATGCCCGCCGAAGATCAGGACCACCGCATGCCACCAGATCAGCACGAGCAGCAGGCCCGACAGCGGGAACCGCCGCTGGACCGCCAGCAGGACCGGCACGCCGATGAAGATCGGCGCCACCTCGAGGAACCAGGTGAAAGTGTCGTGCGGCCGCACCGCCGACCAGGCCAGCACCGGGGCAAGCAGCCCGCAAAACCACCCCAGGCGGCGGTCGGTCACGCCCGCGCCTCCAGCCGGCCGCGCACCCACGCCCGCAGGTCCGGGTCCAGGTTCACGCTCTGCTGCTCGAACTCCTCCCGCATGCGCGCCCACGGGATCGCGCCGTTCGGCAGCAGGATCGGCGTCAGGTTCTTGAGCGGCGAGGCCGTGCCGCTGTCGACGCGGCTGTGGCGGAAGCCCTCGCCCTCGCGCCAGGTCAGGGCGTGCTCCTCGAACCCGGCCCGGTACACCACCTGGAAACCGGTCAACGCGCCGTCGGGCCGGTACCAGACCATGAGGCTGTAATCGCCACCATCGAACCAACGGCGCCGGCCGGCGCCGGGCTCCTGTCGCACCTTGTTGAACTCCACGAGCACGGGCGAAGCCTTGCGAATCGCGGCCGGCTGTCAAAGCGGCCGTGCGGCGTTTTTTGGGGTTTTGACATGACCCGGTGCGCGACGTAGGGTCGCGGCGAATCATGGAACACCTCCACGCCTACTGGCGCATGGAATACATCGAGGCGCCGCGCGGGGCCACCGGCGAAAATCTCTTCACCGCCCTCCCGGCGATGGGCGACGATGCCAAGGCGCTCATCATCCACCGCAGCCGGCTCTCCTACCTCGTCCTGAACCGCTATCCCTACAACGCGGGCCACCTGCTCGCCGTCCCGTTCCGCAATGTCGCCGACCTCGTCGGCCTCGAGCCGGCCGAACGCGCCGATCTGATGGACGAGATCATCTTCGGGAAGGAGGTCCTCCGCGCCGCGCTCAAGCCCGATGCCTTCAACATCGGCTTCAACCTGGGCAATGCGGCCGGGGGCAGCATCACGCACCTGCATGCGCACATCGTGCCGCGTTGGAATGGCGACACCAACTTCATGCCCGTCATCGGCCAGACCCGCGTGCTGCCGCAATCCCTCGAGGCGATGTACGCGCGGCTCAAGGTTGTCGCCGACGACCTGTCCGCCCAAAGCTGACCCCACTCGCCGGCCCCGACGCGCCGGCAACCGCCCCCCGGCCCTCCGCTCCCTGCCCCCTCCCGTGCCCGAACCCAAGAAGCTCCATTTCCCCAGCGCCCGGCATCTGCAGCAGCTTTATGGCGGCAAGGAGGACAACCTCGCGCGCGTCGAACAGGCCCTCGGCGTGCGCCTCGTCACGCGCGATGAATGGCTGCAGGTCGACGGCCCGGCCGACGCCCAGGCTCGCGCCGAGGAGTTTTTCCACCTGCTCAACGCCGGCCGGACCCAGGGCCTCGCGGTGCGCACGCCGGACTTTCTGCGCCTGCTCCAGCTCTACACCCGCGACCACGGCGCCAGCCTGCGCGCGTTGTTCGACGAACCGCTGGTCATCGCCACCAAGCGCAAGAGCGTCGTCCCAAAAACGATTGGGCAGAAGCTCTACCTGCAGGCGATCCAGAAGAACCCGGTCGTCTTCGGCATCGGGCCCGCCGGCACCGGCAAGACGTACCTCGCCATGGCGATGGCTGTCTCCGCGCTGTTGAAGAACCAGGTGCAACGCATCGTGCTCACGCGCCCGGCGGTCGAGGCCGGCGAGACCCTCGGCTTCCTCCCGGGCGACCTGCGCGAGAAGATCCTGCCCTACCTGCGGCCGCTCTACGACGCGCTGCACGACATGCTGGACCCCGAGGACGTGGCCACGCTCTCGGAAAAAGGCGTGATCGAAATCGCCCCGCTGGCCTACATGCGCGGCCGGACGCTGTCGGCCTCCTTTGTCATCCTCGACGAGGCCCAGAATACCACGCCCGAGCAGATGATGATGTTCCTCACCCGCCTCGGCGATGAATCGCGCATGGTCGTCACGGGCGACATCACGCAAATCGACCTGCCCCGCGCCAAGCAATCGGGCCTGACGCAGGCCCCGCGCATCCTGAAGAACATCCCCGGGATCGAGTTTCACCACTTCACCGCCAGCGATGTCGTCCGGCACCCGCTCGTCCAGCGCATCATCGACGCTTACGAGAAAGCCAAGGCCGGGGAGGAGAGCTCGGCGCCATGACACTTTTGGCGCCCGCGAGCTTGCAGCCCGGGTTTTGTGGAGGGCCGGTCTCCTGACCGGCCGCGGTCGGCCGGAAGGCCGACTCTCAAATGACCCGCACCGTCGCCATCGCCAACCGCCATCCGCGCCTGCGCCTCTCGCGCCGTGCCGTCGCGCGTGCGATCGCAACCCTCGACGCACACGCCGCCGAATTCCTCGGCGGGTGCCCGCCCGGCGAACTCTCGCTTGTGTTCCTGTCCGACGCGGCGCTGGCAAGGATCCACGGTGATTTCATGGACGACCCGTCCTCCACCGACGTGATCACCTTTCCCGGCAATCCGGCGGCCGGGCTTGCGGGCGAAATCTGCGTGTCGGTCGACATGGCGGCACGGTTTGTCGGGTTGCGGAAGGGTCGGCCTCCCGGCCGACCGCGGCCGGTCGGGAGGCCGGCCCGCCAAGAACGATTCTCCCTCGAGTTCACCCTCTACCTCGTCCACGGCTGGCTCCACCTCGCCGGCTACGACGACCTCCAGCCGGCGAAGAAGCGCCGGATGCGCGCCGCCGAGGCGCGGGCCATGCGGCTGCTCAAGGCGTCGGGCGCCATGCCCGAGTTTCGCTTCAAATAGGCTCAGGAACTGTCGGGCGGGGTCACCGAACCCCGCCGGTCCCGCATGGCGGGACTCGGGGATGCCGCCCTGCACCTCCCGGTCAATTTGGCCTGGTTTACGGCGTTCCCTGTACGGCCGGACCCAAAAATCTGAGTGCATCCGCGTTCATCTGTGGTTCACTGCGCTCCACATGCCCGACACCCGCCTCAAGACATTCCGCAACGCCTTCTTCACCGGCATCGTGCTGGTCGCGCCCCTCGTGGTCACGATCTGGGCGCTGAAGGTGGTCATTGGCATCGTCGGCGGGTCGATCACGCCGCTGTTCGCGCCCTACCTGCCGGAAGCCCTCAGCCACCTGCCGAGCATCATCTGGGACATCGTCATCACGATCATCGTGCTCGCGCTGGTCACGGCACTGGGCTTCCTCTCGCACCTTTTCCTCGGCCAGATGCTCGGCGCGCTGGGCGAGCGGCTGATCCAGGGCATCCCGGGCGTCGGCGGCTTCTACAACAGCGTCAAGCAGTTCATCGAGACTTTCGGCGCGCGCGATCGCGCGCAGTTCAGCAAGGTCGTGCTGGTGCAGTTTCCCCGGGCGGGCGCCTACACCATCGGTTTTCTGACGAACCGCGCGCCCGGCGAGCCGCACCGGCACCTGCCGGATGAACATTGGGCCGTGTTTGTCCCGACCTGCCCCAGCCCGGTCAACGGCTTCTTCGTGTTCCTGCCCAAGTCGGAGATCATCGAGCTCGAGATGTCCGTCACGGACGGCATGAAGACCGTCATTTCGTGCGGCGCCGTGCTGCCGACCTGGCCCAATGGGGCCGCGGCCAAGGCGGCGCTTCACCAGCCGTTGTAGCGCGGGATCGCCGGATCCCGCCGCCCGGGACCCGCGTCTCGCCCGCCGACCCTCGATTCGCCATGCCCGGCCAGCAGCTCCAGCTTACCGCCTTCGTCCTGGAGAGGAAACCCTCGGGCGCCGACCGGTTCGAGCAACTGACGGTGTTCTCCGGCGAACACGGTGTTCTCCACTGCCTGTTAAGAAATTCACGGCCGGCCGGGGCCGCCTTGGGGCGCCGAAGCTCCGGAAACCGGAGCGAAGGCTGCCCCGATCTCTTCGACGAAGTCGAGCTCTGGCTTGAGTCGTCCAACCAGGGACGCACCTGGTTCATCCGGGAGCATCGCTTCGTGCAGCGTCATCCGGGGATCGGCCGGTCCTACGACGCCCTCCGCGCCGCCGCCGCCCTCACGCAACTGCTCGGCCGCAACCCGGTCTCCGATGAATCGCGTCCCGTCATCGCGGAATTGCTGCGGACAAGCTTTGCCGCTCTCGCCGCGGGCGGCCGGCCCGACATCGTGTGGCTCAAGACGCTCTTCACGTTCCTGCGCGACGAAGGCTACCCGGTGAAACAGCAATGGTGGCCGCAATTGCCGGCCGACGAGCGCGACCTCGCCACGCGCCTGCTCAACCAACCGCTCGCCGAGCAGACGGCCGAACCCGCCGCCGTCGATCGCATCCTCCGCCATCTGTCCGACTGGGTGCGGGCCGAGACGGAAATCCGCTTGTCGTAAAGGGACTGGAGGGCCGGCCTCCCGGCCGGCCGCGGTCGGCCGGGAGGCCGACCCTCCACGGAAGGGTCCTTCATTCTTTCCTTCCGCGGATTCCGTGGTTTCCGTGGGAGGTCCCAGGATGCAATTCTCCCTCGAAACCAAGACCGCCCGGCTCAGCGCCGGCGAATTCGCCGGCTTCGCCCTCGGCCCGCGCGAGCCGGCCGGCGGGGCGGCCGGACTCTGGCGCGCCCAGCTCGGCCAGCATTGGCACAACGAACTGCGCACGCGCACGCTGGCGGAGTCGGCCGGCGCGGAGTTCGAGGTCCCCATCGACGGAAAGCTCATCCACCGCGGCTGGATCTTTCGCCTGAACGGCCGCATCGACCAGGTGATCGGCCCGACCTTGCGGGAAATCAAGACCGTCACGCGTCCGCTGCCGGCCGACGAGGCCGAACTCCGCGCCGATTATCCCGAGTATTTCCTGCAGCTCGCCGTCTACGTGGTGCTGCAGCGACTCGCACAAAATGGCTCCCCGCTCGCTGCGCCCCGCGCTGAGCTCCTCTTCGTCGAGGCCGGCTCGGGATTGTCGCAGACGATCGTCCTCACGCCGTTCGATGAGGCCCTCGTCCACCACCAGCTCGATGCGATCGTCGAGTTCCTCAACCTGCAGTTGCGCGCCCGCGAGCGCCGCCGCTCGCTGCATTTCCGGCCACCCTTCGCGCACCTCCGCCCCGGCCAGGAGAGCATCCAGGCGGACTTGGCCGCCGCCTTCGGCGTCCGTGTCGAAAGCCGAACGTCGAATGACGAAAGCCAGCCCGCAACCGCCGTCCTCCCGCCTTCGACTTTCGGCACTCGACCCTCGACGGTCTTGCTCTTCGAGGCTCCCACCGGCTACGGCAAGACGGGCTGCGTGCTGGAGTTTGCCCTCGGGCAGCTGCGCGACGGCCGGTTTTCCCGGCTGATCTGGCTCACAGGCAAGTCCACCGGCCAGCTTCAGGTTGTCTCCACGTTACAGTTGATGACTGCACCCAACCTGGCCCTTGGCCCTTCGCACCTGCCACTTCCCGCCTCTTCCGTGGCGGCCTGGCAGGTCCGCAACAAGGCCGAGCACTGCGTCAACCACACGTTTCATTGCGTGCGCGACGGCTGCGAATTCCTCCGCGGCTGCACGGAACGATGGCCGTCCAGCGGCCTGGCGAAGTTCTACCTCAATGAGACCCAGCCGCACGACCTCGACACGCTCCGCACGGCCGGCCGCGAGGCGAACATCTGCCCTTACGAAATCACCCGGACCGCACTGGCGTTCAACGACGCCTGGATCGGCGACTTCAACTACGTCTTCGCCCCCGACAACCGCGGACTGATGTTTGACCAGCCCGGTTTCGACCCGACCCAAACGCTGCTCGTCGTCGACGAAGCCCACAACCTGCCATCGCGCGTCGCCGGCGCGCATTCGCACCGCGCCACCGAGACCGATGCCCGGCTCCTGCTGGCCGAGCTCGATCACCTGCGCGCACCGGCGCCGCTCGTGCTCGCGGTCGAGGAATGGGCCCGGCTTCTCGGTGCCTTGCAGCCGACCGAGTCGCTCGACCCAGCGCACGAACACGAGATCCACGACCTGCTCGCACGGCTCGCTGACCTTACCCTGACGCAGCAGGTGGACTACGTCGCGCTCGGCCCCCAACACTCGGCCACGCTCTGGCAATTCCCCGCCTTGCTGCAGTTCATGGACGACGCGGAGCTGAAAAAGCTCCTGTGGGTCGCGAAAGCCGGCGAACTGGAATTCACCTGCGTCGACGCTGCGGCCGCGATCGGCGCCACGCTGCGCGAATTCGGCGGCGCCATCCTCATGTCGGCCACGCTGCAGCCCTTCGACGAGTTCGCGATTTCATGCGGTCTTGAGGCAGGGCGCGGAGTCCCTTCCGCGCCGTTGATTTCCGGCGGGCAAGGGACTGACCGCCCTACCTGGACCACTCTCACCGCCCCCACCCCCTGGCGCACCGGCGCCTACGACGTCGCCGTCGACCTGCGGGTTGACACGTCCTTCCGGCAGCGCGCGTCCCACTACGGCACGACGGCCGCGACCATCGAAGCACTCTGCACTGCAGCATCAAATGGAGGCGGGGTGCCCTCACCCCGCGTTTCTGCCGTCGCCGTCTTCTTTCCTTCCTACGCCTACGCTGACGCCGTCCTCAAGGCGCTGGAAAATTCCGGCAGCGTCCTGCGCGTCGCGCTCCAGCCGAAGCTGCCCGACCTCGCCGCCCAGGCGGCCTGGGTCGAGGAGAGCCTCGCGCTGGCGGACGCGATGTTCCTCGTGCTCGGCAGCAGTTTCGCCGAGGGCATCGACCTGCTCGGCGGGCGCGTAACGCATGCGATGGTCGTTGGCCCGGCGCTGCCCGAGGTCAACGCGGTGCAAAAGGCACGCATGGACGCCTTCGCCTCGCTCGGGCGCGATGCGGCCTTCCGGCGCGTCTATCAGATCCCGGGCCTGCAAAAGGTGAACCAGGCGCTCGGCCGGCTCGTGCGCGCGCCGGGCCAGAAGGCCAAGGTGCTGCTCCACTGCCGGCGCTTCGCCGACCCAACCTACTCGTCGCTCCTCGCCACCGACTACCAGTTCTACCGTGAGATCAATTCCGAGGCGAAGCTACAGGAATGGCTGGGCGGCCAGGAGTGACTCACGGCCCGATCGGCAGCCGATCGATCTTCAGCTCGCGGTCGAAGCCGCCATCCGGCGAAAAAATGACAAAGGCCAGTGTGTAGTCCTGCAACCATGCGGGCATATCGACCCACTTGTCCGTGCGCCAGGCCCGCGGATAGGGAATGGCCACGAACTGCCAGTCGAACCGCACGGGCAAAAACCCCACGGTCAACAACGAGCCGGGGCCGCTCCCGGAGTACACCCACGATTCCGTGCCATGGACGCGATCCGTCACCCGGAAATCAACGAACGCATTTGTCGTCGGGCGCGAAACCATCACATAGAGATTTTTCTGGCCGCGCTGTCCCGGCTTGGGGCGATACTCATCCCCGTAACGGACGATCCGCATGCGCGCCCCACTACCAATACGATCCGCTCCTTCCTGCAACGGGAGCTCCGCCGCGACCTTCGGATGACTGGTGAGAACGCGCATACGCAACGTGCAGGCCGGCACCGCAGCGTGAAATCGTTCCGTCCATTGCGGGTCCACGGTGAAGATCGCCTCGAGTGAGGTCTGCCCGACCCCGCTCGGCGCCGGCTTGCCCGTTCGTCGCATCGCGCGTTCGTCCAAGTCGGCCACCGACTGGCGCAGCTTCGCCTCCGTTTCCTTGTCGGGATTGGGCGCGGACGCGCGCAGGAGTTTGGCATACCCGGCCCAGAGACTGTGCACCCGCAGCGTGGACGACAGACTAAGCGTGGTGCCGTCCGCCCAGCGAAAATCGGCTTCCACCCGCCCGCCCGGAACGAGGCTGAAGTCGTCCGGCACGTTCCTGGCTTGGAGATTGAGGACGAGGCGGGAGTCGCCCCCTCCTTCCGCTTGGAACGCGCCCGACAGCACGGACAACTCGATGGGTTCCGTCCCGGGCGCCTGCTCGTGGCTGTGCGGCCAAAGCGCGACCCAGTTCCAGCGCCAAACCAGGCACAGGATCACCGTCAGGCCCAACCCACCCGCAAGAACCGCCAGCGAGCGGCCGATCCGGCGCGAGGTGAATTGCAGCCAGGTCACCGTCAGCGTCGACCCCAGCAGCACGACCACGGTCAGGAACAGCCGGGTGCTTTTCGCGTCAGGCGAAATTCCGGCCGGCGCGTGGATCGTGACGACCCCCATGGCCAGCGGGATGCCAACCAGCAAGGCCAGCATCCAAAACAGGAACCGGCTGCCCTGTCCGGCCACGGCTGCCAGGGTGCCACCCACGATCACAATGGCGACCTGCACGAGCACAATGCGCTCTGCCGCCGCGACCAAGTCTCGTGCGCCCAAGCCGAAATAGATCCAAGAGGGTAGCGCCACGACAACGGGCCAGACGACCAGGGCCACCAGCACGCCCAGCGTCTTCGCGCCAAGCAGTCGCCGTCCGGAGATTGGTCGTGTGGCCCAAAACATCTGGGTGCCGGTGAGTGGATCCTCGAGGACAAATGCCGCGGTGAGAACGAAGGTGAACAGCCAGCCGACGCCGGCCAGCGCGGTGATGATCCCAGACTGCTGTTCGATCCATTCCGCGTTGCCGGCCCGCGCCGAAAACAGGCGCATACATAGCACGGCTTGCGCGCCGAGCAGAACGGTCCACAAGAACAGGGGCAACTGGAGTCGCCGGAAGTCCTTTTTGACGATATGCCAGGTGAGGTTCATGCCACCGCTCCTTTTTCCACGTTGCGGCCCGCGCGGGCCAAGGTGATGAAAATTTCCCGCAGGGTCAGCGGCGACACGCGCAGCGTCGCCTCCGGCCAGCGGGCCTGCCAGGCGCGCTCGCTGGCTTCGCCCGCGTAATCCGTGGCGATGAACCTCGTCAGGTTGCCCGCGCTTTCCCACTCCAGGGCGCCGGCGGGCTTGAGCGTGGCATCGAAGGACGCCCCGGTCAGCTCAACCTGGCGAAAACGCCCCAGCAGCGCCTCCGCCGGCTCACTGAGCTTCAGGCAGCCTTCTTCCATGATGCCAACGTGGTCGACCAGGCGCTCGACGTCGTCGATATCGTGGGACGATATCAGGACGCTCCAGTCGCCCGTGGTTGATACCTCCAGCACGCCGCGCACGAAATCGTGCCGGACCAGCGGATCGAGGCCGCTGAAGGGCTCGTCCAGCACGAGCAGTTTCGGTCGGTAGGGCAACACGGAGAGCAGCGCGGCCTTCATCAGCATGCCCCGCGAGAGGTGCCGGAGCTTGCGGTCTTCCGGCAGCTCGAATTGCCGGAGCAGCTTCTTCTCCAGGTCGCGGTCCCACGTCGGGTAGAACGGCCGGCAATAATCCAGTAGCTGCCGGACCGTCATCCAGAGCGGCAGCTTTTGGTTTTCCGACACGTAGCCGATTTGTGCGAGCTGGCGCTCGCCGAGCCGGCGGGAGTCGACCCCCATGACCAGCGCCGTCCCGCGCGATGGGCGGAGGAGGTTCAGCAGCATCTTGATCGTGGTAGTCTTGCCGGCGCCGTTCGCCCCGAGCAGCGCAAACAGGCTGCCCTCGGGCACGGCGAGCGTGAGATCGTGCACCGCCTCGTTGCGCCAGGTGCCGAAGGAGAACTCCGACCAGTAGCGGTGGGACAGTCCGTTGGTTTCGACGATGTTCATGGGACTTTGGGTTGTAGGGGCGTCGCTTGACGACGCCCGCGGTCGCCGACAAGCGGCGCCCCTACAGGTGATAGTTCGCTGTCGGAAATTTGGTTCATGGCTTATTTCCGGCCGAGCTTCTTCCACTGCGCGGCCAGGCCGGCTGACACCTCGTCCAACGACAGGCCGAGCTTGCGCGCCTCAACCACCAGCCGCTCGAGCTCCGACCCGAGCAGCGCCGCGCGCTCGGCCCGGTCACCCGGCGCCTGTTCGGCCACGACGCTGCCGACGGCCGGCGTCGTGATGAGGACCCCCTGCGCCACGAGCGCCGCCACGATCTTGTGCGCCGTGTTGGGATTGATCTTCAGTTCCTGGCTCACGACCCGCACCGACGGGAACGGCTGGCCGGGCTTCAGCTGGCCCGCCACCACCGCCTTCTTCACGGCGAAGATCACCTGCTCGGCGATCGGCAGGCCGGGCTTGAGTTCGACGGTGAACGGGAGCACCCCGTACTATTTGCACTAGTACGGTTAGGACGGCAAGGGAAAAGTGCGGGTAGTCATGATGGCACCAGGCGTGGAGGGCTGGTCTTCCGACCAGCCGCGGCCGGCCAGGAGACCGGCCCTCCAGCGATCGCCATGGCCCCGGGGAACGCAGCAAGACAGCCCGCGTGCCCGTCCCACCTAGGCCCGCCCGTCACCCGCCTCAACCTCGCCGAGGAGGTTGGCAAAGATCATCTTGCCGCCGCCACTGGGCAGGACGCCGATGATCTCGGCCGAAACACGCTTGCCGACGAAGGCTCGGGCGTTGTTGACCACGACCATCGAGCCGTCCGGCAGGTACCCGAGGGCCTGGCCCTCCTCCTTGCCGCTCTTCACGAGGTCGAGCGCGATGCTTTCCCCGATGACCAGTTCGGGCCGCAGCGCGGACTCGAGCGAGTGGAGATTGAGCCACGACACGCCCTGGAACTGCGCCATCTTGGCGAGGTTGCTGTCCGTGGTCAGCAGCTTGGCCCGCATCGACTGCGCGAGGAAGATGAGCTTGGCCTCCAGGTCCTGCCGGCGCGCCACCTCGCTCTGGTGGATGCGAATGTCGAGGCCCTTGATCGCACGCAGCTCGTTCAACACCTGCAGGCCGCGCCGGCCGCGCGCCTGCTTCACCGGGTCGGGCGAGTCGGCGATGGCCTGCAGCTCGTTCAGGACAAAGGTCGGGATGATGAGCGCGGCGCCGAGGAACTGGGTCTCGCAGATGCGGGCGATGCGGCCGTCGATCAGCGCGCTGGTGTCGACGACCACCAGCGGCACGTCCACCTCGTGCGGCACAAAGCGCACGTACGGGATGACGAGGTTGAACTCGTCCTTGCCGCGCAGTGCGATGACGGTGCCGAGGTAGGTGCAGATGATGAACAGCGCGAGCTGCACGAGGTAGATGATCTGCGGGTCGCCCTCCTTCAGCAGCGGCGACGTGCCGAGCAACCAGGCGATCACGGCGCCGATGCCAAGGCCGAAGGTCAGCGCTGTCAGCCCGCGCAGGGAAAAGCCCTTGAGCATCAGGTCGACGAGCACGACCAGGATGCCGATCGCGGACCCGATGAAGACCGCCAGCCCGCGGCGGTGGTCCCAGTCCTCGACCGTGTAGCAGACGAGCCAGCTGGCGGTGATGCAGAGGGCGATGAAGAAAATCCGGATAACCAGCAGCGTCTTGTTCATGCGGAGGGGCGCCCGATCAATGGAATACACCCTTGTTCTTCAACCACAGCAAGACAAAGGGCAGCACGAGGAAGAAAATCATGACGCCATAAAGAATCAGCTGTGCCCGGTGGGCCTTTTTCTCTAGCTCCGGATCCGTCTCGCTCATTGCGCGCATCCGACCAACCTCCCCTGCCAATGACAACGCAATACTGGCTAGTGAAATCCGAACCCGGCACGTACTCGTGGGACAACTTCGCGGCCGAGCGCCGCACCGCGTGGACCGGCGTCCGCAACTACGCCGCCCGCCTCCACCTCCGGGCCATGCGCGCCGGCGACCAGGTCCTTTTCTACCATAGCGGTGAGGCCAAAAGCATCGTCGGCCTCGCCCGCGTGACCAAGGCTGCGTTTCCCGATCCCACCGCCGACGAACCGGGCTGGGTCGCGGTCGAGCTCGCCGCCGGCCGGCCGCTGCCGTCACCGGTGACGCTCGCCACCGTCAAGGCCACGCCCGCGCTGAAGGCCATGGCGTTGATCCGGCTCGGCCGCCTCTCGGTGCAGCCGGTCAAACCGGCCGAGTTCAAGGCCGTGCTGAAGCTGGCCGGCGGGTGACCGTGGAGCCTGCACTCCGTGCGGGCTCGGCGCAGGTGGAGGCGGGGTGCCCTCACCCCGCGAGGCGCAAGCGCGAATGGCAACCAGCGGGACGAGGGCGTCCCGCCTCCAACCGGCGGTTTCCTGCCCGCACGGAGAGCGGGCAGCAGCACGATCCGCCTCCTCCCCGCCGGCGGGCTCGACAATCCCCGGGCGTCCGCTTGAGATGCGGGCGTGTTTGACCAGATCACCATCCTCGCGCCCGGCCTCCTCGGCGCCTCCGTGGCCCAGGCGGCGCGGCACTTCGGCGCGACCCGCCGCATCGTCCTGTGGGCGCGCCGGCCGGAAACCCGGCTGCAGCTGAAGAACCAGCCGTGGTGCGACGAGGTTGCGGACACGCCCGCGGCGGCCGCCGCGGGTTCCGGCCTGGTGGTCCTGTGCGCCCCGGTCGACCAGATCGTCGCGCTGGCACGGCAGGTCGCCAAACACCTGGAGCCCGGCGCCATCGTCACCGACGTGGGCAGCGTGAAGGGCGAGATCTGCCGCCTCGGCGCCAAGGCCGTCGGCCCGCGGGCGCACTTCATCGGTTCCCATCCCATGGCCGGCTCCGAAAAAACGGGTTGGACGCACGCGCGCCCCGACCTGTTTGCCCGCCGCGTCGTGTTCGTCACGCCCCTGCCGGACACCGAAGCCAAGGCCGTCGAACGCGTCGCGGCGTTCTGGACGGCGCTCGACGCCGAGGTGGCCACGGTTGAACCGGACGCGCACGACGAGATCGTCGCCCACATCAGCCACCTGCCGCAGGTGGTCGCCTCGGCGCTGTGCGCCTGCCTCAACCGCCGCGACCACCAGTGGCGCAACTATTCCGGCGGCGGCCTGCGCGACACCACCCGCATCGCGGGCAGCGACCCGAAGCTCTGGAAGACCATCCTCGAGCAGAATCGCGACGAGGTGCTGCGCGCCGTCCGCGCCTTCCAGGACGAGCTGCACGGCCTCGAGCGCGCGCTGGCCAACCGCGACTGGTTCGAGGTCCAGGCCATCCTGGAACGCGGCAAGGGTTACCGCGACCAATTCAGGCCGGTGCCGTGACCATTTTCTGTAGCGGCGCTCTATGAGCGCCGTCCGGCGGTCACAGACCGCCGCTACCAATGCCCTCCTTCCCGGACAAACTCCCGATCCTCCCGTTCACCTCGCCGGTGCACGGGCGGGTCACGCTGCCCGGCTCAAAGAGCATCACGAATCGCGCGCTCATCCTCGCGGCGCTGGCGCCGCAGACGGTGACGCTGCGCGGCGCGCTGTTCAGCCGCGACACCCGCATCATGGTGGCGGCGCTGCAAGCACTCGGCTTCGCGGTGACCACTGACGAAACGGCGCTCACCATCACGGTCGCGGGCCGCGGCGGAGTGATACCTGTCAGTGAGGCCCGGATCGAGGTCGGCAACGCCGGCACCGCGGCGCGATTCCTCACGGCGTTCGTCTGCCTGCACCCCGACGGCAAGTATCATTTCGATGGCGACGACGCCATGCGCCGCCGGCCGATCGGCGCGCTGCTCGAGGCCCTGGAAGCCCAGGGCGCACGGGCGAACAGCCGCAGCTTTCCCTTCACGCTCCAGACCGCCGGCCTGCCGGGCGGCACCGTCGAGCTCGACGCCTCCGAGAGCAGCCAGATGCTTTCGGCGCTGTTGATGGTCGCGCCGCACGCGAAAAAGCCGCTCACCGTGAAGTTGAAGGGCGAGGCCGGCTCGAAGCCATTCGTGGCGATGACCGAAAAGATGATCGGGCGGTTTGCCGCCGGGCCGGCCGACTATGCCATCGAAGGCGATGCGACCGCCGCGAGCTACTTCCTGGCGTTGCCGCTGGTGACCGGCGGGAAAATCGTCCTCACCAACTTCACGCGAGACCTGCAAGGCGACGCCAGGTTCGCCGACGTCCTCGCCCCCCTGGGCCTGGCGCAGGAGCGCGCCGGGAACCTGACCGTGTTTCGCGCGTGCGCCGAAAAGGCGCGGCGCGGGCCGGCCGTGAACTTCCGCGAGTTTTCCGATACCTTCCTGACGCTCGCGGCCATCGCGCCCCTGCTCGACGGACCGACCCGGATCAGCGGCATCGCGCACACGCGCCGGCAGGAGACCGATCGGGTCGCGGGCGCCGCCGCCGAACTGCGCCGGCTCGGCCAGGAGGTCATCGAGACGGAGGACGCGCTCGAGATCCACCCGCGGCCGCTGCGGCCGGACGTGGAGATCGAGACCTACCACGATCATCGTTTTGCCATGAGCTTCGCCGTGCTCGGCTGCCACGATCTCCGCGGCGGCGGCCGCCCGTGGCTCACGATCAAGGATCCCGGTTGCTGCGCCAAGACCTTCCCCGCATTCTTCGACTTGCTCGCCGCCCTGCGAACGGGCTCACCTTGACCGCCATGGCGCCTCCTTCCTTCTTCATCATCGCAATCGACGGTGGCGCCGCCTCCGGCAAATCATCGTCGTCCCGGATCCTGGCCGACCGCTTCAACCTGCTGCACGTCGACACCGGCTCGTTCTACCGCCACATCACCTACGAGCTGCTGCGGCGCGGTGTTCCCCCTTCCGACCTGCCGGCGCTGCGCCCGGCGCTCGCCGGCCTGCACTTCTCGACGCGGCTCAATGGCCGTTCGGCGCAGATGCTCATCGACGGCCAGCCCGCCGGGAACGAGATCCGCGGCCAGCACGTCAACGACCACGTCTCGCATTATGCGGCCATTCCCGAAGTGCGCCAGGTCCTGCTCGGCTACCAGCGCGGCCAGGTCGAGGTGGCCCGCGAACACCATTTCCATGGCTTGGTCATGGAGGGCCGCGACATCGGGTCGGTGATCTTCCCCCAGGCCGAATTCCGCTTTTTTCTCCATGCCGACCCGGCGGAGCGGGCCAAGCGCCGGGCGAAGGAGGGCCAGCAGGACTCGATCGCCGAGCGCGACCGGCTCGACTCCTCGCGCAAGGCCTCGCCGCTCACCTGCCCGGCCGGCGCCATCGATATCGACACGACGCACCTGACGCTCGCGGAGGTCGTCGAGCGGATGGCGGCACGCATCGAGGCGGGCCCGCCATGAACGTCCGCCGTCCAATCGCCCGGCGGCACCCGCACCCCGTGCGGGCTTTTGCCGGTAGGGGCCGTTGCCCCCAACGGCCCGCGCCGCCGAGGCGCTTGAGGGCAAGCGCCCCTACCTTCTGACCGTTCCCCATGCCGCGTCCGCCCGATCCCCTCCAGATGCAGCCGTTCTACGGCTTCTTCCACTACCTGGCCTCCAGCATCTATGGCATGTGGTTCCGCGGCGAGGTCGTCGGCACCGAAAACTTCCCGACCGCAGGACCGTTTCTCATCGCCTCGAACCATGCCAGTCATCTCGACCCGCCGATGGTCGGCTGCCAGATCGCCAAGCAAATGCGGTTTTTCGCGCGGCGCAGCCTGTGGAACAACCGGCTGCTCGCGTGGTGGCTTGACCGGGTGGAGACAATCCCGGTCGAACGCGACACGGGCGACATCGGCGCGATCAAGAAGGTGCTGCAGGCGCTGAAGGAGGACCGCGCGGTGGTCCTGTTTCCCGAGGGCACCCGCTCGCCCGACGGCCACCTGCAAAAGCCCAAAGCCGGCGTCGGCCTGATGGCGTGCAAGACCGGCGTGCCCGTCGTGCCCTGCCGCGTGTACGATTCCTTCGCGGCGTTTGGCAAAGGCCGGCGCGTGCCGCGCCTCGGCACACCGGTCACGATCGTCTTCGGCCGGCCGCTCCAACCCCCCGAGTACGACAACCCGGCCGACGGCAAGGCGCGCTACGACAACGCCGCCCAGCGCATCATGGACCGCATCGCCGCGCTCCCGCGCCCGGTGCTGCCGGTGATCTGACGATGCCAGGTAAGGGGAACTTGCTCGCGATGGCCGGAACCTCGCGGGCAAGCTCGCTCCCACACGGGGATGCTGCGTCAGGTCCGCAAATCGCCGATTGCTTGCAGGAAAAATTTTCTCGCCGCGAGCCGGAACATTTCCCGAGATATTTTTTCCCAGCAGCCTTTATTCCTACTCCACGGCCGAATCATGATTGAAGTCAGAGGACTCGCCAAAAACTACGGTTTGTTTCGGGCAGTCGACGATGTCTCCTTCTCCGTCCAGCGGGGTGACATCCTCGGCTTCCTCGGGCCCAACGGCGCCGGCAAATCGACCACGATGAAGATGATCACGGGGTTCCTGCGGCCCACCGCCGGCACCGCCGTGGTGGACGGGCACGACGTGACGCGCGACCCGATCGAGGTGAAGCGCCGCATCGGCTACCTGCCCGAGAGCGCCCCGTGCTATCCCGAGATGACCGTCGCCGAGTTTCTCGGCTTCATCGCCGAGATGCGCGGCTTCCGCGCGCCGGTGGAAAAGGCCGCGCGCATCCGGCGGGTCGTCGAGCTCTGCCACCTCGACGGCGTCCTCGGCCAGTCCATCGAGACGCTGTCGAAGGGCTTCAAGCAGCGCGTCGGCTTCGCGCAGGCCCTGCTGCACGACCCGCCCGTGCTGGTGCTCGACGAGCCGACCGACGGCCTCGACCCGAACCAGAAGAACGAGGTCCGGGCCATCATCAAGCAGCTTGCGACCCAGAAGGCCGTCATCCTCTCGACGCACATCCTCGAGGAGGTCGACGCCCTCTGCACGCGCATCATTGTCATTTCGCGCGGCAAGGTCGTGGTCGACGAGACGCCGGACGCCTTTCGCGCCCGGCGGCCCGGCGCGCGGCTCGACGAGATCTTCCGCGAGCTCACCCGCGGCGACATCTGAGGCGCCATGAAACAGATTTCTCCCCTCTTCCAGCGCGAGTTCCTCGGCTACTTCCGGACGCCGGTCGCGTACGTGTTCCTGATCATCTTCCTGCTGGCGTCCGTCGGCCTCGCGTTCTTCGTCGGCCAGCTCTTCAAGGGCAACCAGGCGACCCTCGAGGCCTACTTCACCTTCCATCCCTGGCTGTTCCTGTTCCTCATCCCGGCCGCCGGCATGCGCCTGTGGTCGGAGGAGCGCCGCTCGGGCACGATCGAGCTGCTCTTCACCCTGCCCGTCACGCCGCTCGAGGCCGTGCTCGGGAAATTCCTCGCCGCGTGGGCCTTCCTCGCCGCGGCCATCCTGTTGAGCTTCCCGCTGGCCCTGACGGTCGCCTGGCTGGGCGACCCCGACTGGGGCATCATGGCGTCCAGCTATCTCGGCAGCATCCTGATGGCGGGCGCCTACCTCGGCGTGTGCTCGCTCATGTCGGCGCTGACGAAGAACCAGGTTGTTGGCTTCGTCCTCGGCCTGTTCGCCAACCTCGTGCTCGTGTTCCTCGGCTGGAGCGTGTTCAACGGCGCGCTCGCCGCCGTGTTCCCGCAGGCGATCGTCGACCTGCTGGCCAACTTCAGCCACACGACACACTTCGACGCCTTCACCAAGGGCATCATCGACCCGAAGGACGTGATGTTCTTCCTCTCGCTCGCCGGCTTCTGCCTCTTCCTGAACGTGCTCGCCCTCGAACGCTGATCCCGCGCCATGAAATTCGGCCGCATCCCGCTGACCATCGTCCTCCTCTTCGTCGGACTCGTCGCCGTCAACTACCTGGCGTCAGCCCTGCCTTACCGGGTCGACGCCACGGCGGAGCACATCTACTCCCTGTCGCCGGGCACGCACGCCATCCTCGACAAGCTCGAGGAACCCGTGCGGCTCGACTTCTATTTCTCCGCCAGCACCGCCGGCCTGCCGATCTCGATCAAGAACTACGCCGCGCGCGTGCAGGAAATGCTCCGGCAGTACGTGCGGGCGTCCCACGGCCACCTCGAGCTGGTGGTGACCGACCCGAAGCCCGACACGCCCGCCGAGGAAAAGGCCACCGCCGCCGGCGTCTCGGGCCAGCCGCTGAGCAACGGCGACCGCGTCTACTTCGGCCTCGTGGCCACGCTGGCCGACCAGCAGCAGGTCATCGCGTTCTTCAGCCCGCAGCGCGAACAGTTCCTCGAATACGACCTCTCGCAGGTCATCTATCGCATCCAGCAGTTCAACCGGCCGAAGCTCGGCCTGCTCACCTCGCTGCCGTTGCGCGGCGCCATGGACATGATGGCCATGCAGACGGGCCGCATGCCGCGCAGCCAACTGGTGCTGTCGGAGTGGGAACGCTCGTTCGAGATCGTCGATGTCCCGGCGTCGGCCACCGAGCTGCCCGCCGGCCTCGATGCCCTCGCCATCATCCATCCGCAGAACGTCAGCGAGAAACTCCAGTTCGCGATCGACCAGTTCCTGCTCGGCGGCAAGCCCGTGTTCATCGCCGTCGACCCGTCGTCGCGGACGATGGCCGACCAGGGCCAGCGCAATGGCATGATGGGCGGGCCGCCGCCCGGCACCTCGAGCGACCTGCCGAAGCTGCTCGGCGGGTGGGGCCTTGAATACAGGCCGGCCGACGTCATCGGCGATCCCGACAACGCCACGCCCGTCCAGACAGGTGCCGGCGTGGTCAGCCGCCTGCCGATTTGGATCAACCTGACCAGCGCCAACCTCAACCGGACCGCGCTCGCCACCAGCCAGCTCAGCTCGCTGCTGTTCATCGAGCCCGGCGCGGTCGCGCTCAAGGCCGGGTCCCCGCTTACGTTCACGCCGCTCGTCACCACCTCCGCCCGGAGCGGCACCGTGCCGGCGATGACGCTCCAGTTCACGCCGCCCGAGGAGGCGGGCAAGGACCTCACCGCCTCCGGCAGCAAGACCATCGCCGCCCTCGTCGAAGGCAGGTTCAAGTCCGCCTTCCCGGAGGGCCCGCCGGCGGATGAGCCGGCCAAGAACGACGCCGCCAAGGACGCCAAGCCGGGCGCGGCGGCGAACAACGCCAAGCCGACGTCCCCGGCGCTGAAGGAATCGAAGGCCAAGTCCACGCTCATCATCGTCGCCGACTCCGACTGGCTGATGGACGACTACAGCGTGCGCCGCATGAGCTTCCTCGGCATGCAGTCGGCCGAACCGCTCAACGACAACCTCGCCTTTGCCAGCAACGCGATCGAGTTCCTCTCCGGCTCGCAGGACCTCATCTCGATCCGCGGCAAGGCGTCGTCGGACCGGCCGTTCACCGTCGTGCGCCGCATGGAGGCCGAGGCCCAGCGGCAGTACCAGGAACAGCTGACTGCCCTCGAGGCCCGCCTGACCGACGTGCAGAACAAACTGACCGAACTCCAGGGCAAGAAGACCGAGGGCAACCGGCTCATCGCCACGCCCGAGATGGAAAAGGCCATCGATGAGTTTCAGAAGCAGGAAAGTGAAATGCGCGGGGAGCGCCGGCAGATCCGCGCCGCCCTGCGTCACGGCATCGAGGTGCTCGAGAATACTCTCATCGTCATCAACCTGCTCGCCCCGGCGGTGATCGTGTCCCTGTACGGCTGGTGGTATCACCGCCAGCGCCGCCATTCCGCCGGTTCCGCCCCGAAAGTCCCATGAACCTGCGCAAGCTGTCCCTCACCGTTGTCGTCCTCGCCGTCCTCAGCGGCGTCGTCTGGTTTCTCCAACGGCCCTCGGCGCCCGCCGCCACCGACCCGCGCGTCGGCCAGCCGGTGCTCGCAGGTGACCTGGCCGCGAAGGCCGCGAAGGTCCGCGTCGCCGACCAAGGCAAGCAGGTCACGCTCGAGCACCAGGCCGACGGCGCCTGGCACGTGGCCGATTACTACGACTTCCCCGCCGATTTCGCCAAACTCAGCCGGCTGATCGACGACCTCACGTCGGCCCGGATCCAGCGGCTCGTCACGAGCCGGCCCGACCGGCTGGAACGCCTCGAGTTCAAGGACAGCGCCATCACGCTACTGGACGCCGCGGGCAAGGACCTCTGGCAGGTGACACTCGGCAAGAATGCGGAAGGCGGCGGCCGTTTCCTGCGCTACAACACCGAACAGAAGGGCTACCTGGCCAACCTCACCTCCTATCTCGACACCGACCCAAAAGGCTGGGCCGACACCGCGCTGCTCAACCTCCAGGCCGATGACCTCGCCGGGGTCGAGTTGTCCTTCGCCGACGGCCGGATCGTCGCGGCGACGCGCGCGAAAAAGGGCGATCCGTGGACGTCAGCCGGTGCGCCCGCCGGCAAGCAGCTCAAGTCCGCCACGATCAACTCGGTGATCGGCAATCTCGCGCCCCTGCGCTTCACCGACACGAAGGCGCTCGACGATGCCGACGCCCTCGCCGCCAAGGCACACAGCCGCACCGTGAAGCTCACCACCTTTGACCACAAGGCCTACACCGTCGCCCTCGGCCGCAAGCCCGAGGAAAAGAAGCTGAAGCCGCCGGCGCCGGAGAAGAAGCCGGAAACCGCCGACGCCAAGGACGCCGCGGCGAAGCCCGCCGCACCGGGCGGCGATGCCGCCGCCAAGGCGGAACCGGCCAAGCCGAAGGAACCGGAATACGAGACCATTCCCGCCGGCCCGGTGTTTGCTTTCGTCAGCAGCGCCGACGGCAAGGAACCGGTGGATGCCTTGGCGAAGAAACGCGCATTCGAAATCAGCGAGTGGGCATTCACGAGCCTGCCCGCCACCGAGGCGGAGCTCTGGGAGGACGCACCGAAGCCGGCGGCAGAGGCGAAGCCTGCTGCGCCCGAGGCCAAGTCCGCGACGAAGCCATGAATCGGCTGTAGCGGCGCTCTGCGAGCGTCGCCGGCGGTCACAGACCGCCGCTACGGAATCTGGAGGCGGGACGCCCTCGTCCCGCGGGTTGCCATCCGCGCTTGCCGGCCGCGGGGTGAGGGCACCCCGCCTCCACGGCAATGCGACAAAACACTCTGGCGCTTCGGCTGATTCCTCCCTGACTCTGTCCCCTCATGCCCCCGGCCCACGTCCGCCTGCTCCTGCCGCCCAACCTCGCCAGCGCCGCCGTGCGCGATGCGATAGCGGTGCGCCTGGAACTGGACCTGAACGCACCGCCGCCGGCGCAACTTATGCCGGGACTCGCGTCGCTGCAGCGGATGGGCGTGGCGCCCCAACCGGTGAGCCTGCTCCAGCTCAAGCGCTCCCAACTGCGCGACCTGCTGAAGGCCTTTGTCGGCGAAAAGGTGTTTTTTCGCGCGGACAAGCCGGCCGATCCCCTGCCGTGGAACGGCCTCGATTTGCCGGGCGTCAGCGAACACCTGGCCGACGAGCCCGCGCCGCCGCCCCCACCACCTCCGCCCAAGCCCAGCCCGCGGAAACCGGCCGCACCGGCTCCCACCTTGCGGCGGATGCAGGTCGACGGCTCCGAGCATTTCCTCGCCATCACCCTGCCCTCGCGCGAGTCGGCCATGTACGACGCCGCGCTCGAGCTGGTACGGGACAACCGCTTCATTCTCGATCCCCTCTCGGGCAAGTGGTGGCTGCGCGACCGCCACAAGGTTCTCAACCTGCTCGCGTCGCGTGGCGCCGAGCTGCGCGACCAGTTTGCGGCGGAATTCACCGCCAACTTCGAGCACAACACGGCCCACCTGCGCCCGGCTGAGGTCATCGCGAAGGTGAGCGAAGCCGACGACTCCTACGATGTGGCCCTCGGGCTCAAGGCGGGTTCGGCCGAGGAAAAGCAGGTCCGGGCGGCACTCGCCACGGGCCGCGGCTATATCGAGGATGGCGGGCAGATTTATCTGATCGATTCCGCCCGTGTGGCCCGCCTCGAAGCCGCGCAGCGCGCGCTCGCCCAGGAGCCCGCGGCGGGAGCCATTGGCCGCCAGCGCATCGCGAAGGCCCGCGCCGCCGAGGTGTCGGACCTGCTCGAAGAACTCTCGCCCGGCTACGCCGCCCCCGCGACCTGGCGCGAGCGGAGCGAAACGCTGCGCAACCTGAGCCAGCTGACGCGCGCGCCCGTGCCCGCATGGTTCGGCGGCCAGCTTCGCCTGTACCAGGAACTCGGCGTCGCCTGGCTCTGGCACCTGCGCCGGCAGGAGCTCGGCGGCATCCTCGCCGACGAGATGGGCCTCGGGAAAACGCCGCAGGCGCTTGCCCTGCTGGCGGCAAGCACGACCGCCCGGGACCGGCCACGTCCGCACCTCGTCGTCGTGCCGGCTTCGCTGATGGAGAACTGGCGCCGGGAATCCGCGCGTTTCGCACCGCGACTGCGGCTCTTTGTCCACCACGGCGACCAACGACTCGGCCGCGACGACTTCGCCGGCTTCGACTTGGTGCTCACCTCCTACGGCACGCTCGCGCGCGACGTCGAGCTGTTCGCCGCGATCGAGTTTGAACTGATCGTCGCCGACGAAGCCCAGCACCTGAAGAACCGCCGCACGCAGGCGGCGCAATCGCTGCGCATGCTGCGCGGCCGCGGCCGGTTCCTGCTTACCGGCACGCCGCTCGAGAACTCGCTCGACGACCTGCGCTCGCTTTTCGAGTTCCTGATGCCCGGGTTCGTCCCGCGCCTGCCCGCCGGGCTGCGTCGCGAGGACAAGGCGTTCCACGACGAGCGCCTGCGCGCGCAGACGGCGCCTTATATCCTGCGCCGGACGAAGACCGCCGTCGCCCCGGAACTCCCGCCGAAGATCGAGCAGGTGGTCTGGTGTGAGCCGGCCCCCGGGCAGGCGGCGCTGTACCGCCGCCTGCAGGAAGACAGCGAGCGCCAGCTCATCGATCTTGCCGCGCAGGGCGCCTCGGAAGGCCGCCTCCGCCTCGCGACCCTCACGCAGCTCCTGCGGCTGCGGCAGGCCTGCTGCGATCCGCGGCTGCTCCCGGACGCACCGGCCGCGGCGGAATCCGCCAAGCTCGAGGCCTTCCGTGAACTGCTCGCGGAGTCGATCGATGAAGGCCACCGGATGCTGGTCTTCTCGCAGTTCACGTCACTCCTCGCCCTGTTGCGCGAGGAACTCGAGGCCGAGGAGGTTGCCTGCTGCTACCTCGACGGCTCGATGCCGCCCAAGGCGCGTCAGGCCGAGGTCGACCGGTTCCAGTCGGATGAGAAGGTGCCGGTGTTCCTGATCTCGCTCAAGGCCGGCGGCACCGGCCTGAACCTCACCGGCGCGGACGTTGTCGTGCATTATGACCCCTGGTGGAACCCGGCCGCCGAGGCGCAGGCGACCGACCGCACGCACCGCATCGGCCAGACCCGGGTGGTGACGAGCTACAAGCTGATCTGCTCCGGCACGGTCGAGGAAAAGGTGCTCGCGCTGCAGGACGAGAAACGCGCGCTCCTGGCGGACGTCTTCGAGGCCAGCGACGCCGCCGCGGGCAGGCTCAGCCTGGGCGATCTGCGGGAGCTGCTGAAGTAGAGCGCCGTCTGCGCCGCGCCGTGTCGGCTGGTCGGGAGACCAGCCCTCCACCCCAGATCAGCTGCCTTGCTGGAGGGTCGGCCTCCCGGCCGACCGCGGCGGTCACAGACCGCCGCTACAGCGTTGGACTGCCTCGCGCCCGACTTCCCGCACCCCCGCGCAACCCGCCAAACCCAGCGTCAGGTCCAATTCGGCGAGCACATTGCCAATCACTTCCTCCACCCCGCGCTGGCCGGCGACCGCCAGGCCGTACACATACGGCCGCCCGAGACACACCGCGGTCGCGCCGAGCGCCAGAGCCTTGAACACGTCGGCTCCGCTGCGGATGCCGCTGTCGAACAACACCGGGATCTTGCCGTTCACCACCTCGGCCACTGCCGGCAGCGCGTCAAGCGAGGCGATCTCGCCGTCGATCTGCCGGCCGCCGTGATTGGAAACAATGATGCCGTCGACGCCGTGCTCGATCGCCTTGCGCGCGTCGTCCCAATGCAGGACGCCCTTGAGCAACAGCGGCAGCTTGGTGTGCTGGCGCAGGAACTTCAGGTCGTCCCATTGCAGCGACGGCCGCGAATAGGTGGTCATGAAACGCTGGACCGCGGCCCGCGGTGCCGCCGAGGAAAAATTCTGCATCAGGCCGCCCGGAAAATTGGCCTTCTGATCCAACGCCGTGAGGATAGTCGAGAAATTCAATGGCGGCTTGGTCTCGGTGGAACGCGCCGAACCCGGCGCGCTTTCCTTCATCTCCCTCAGGAACACGGGATCGCTCGTGTATTGGGCGATACCCTGTCCCTTCATGAACGGCAGGGAACCGCGATCGAGGTCGCGCGGCCGCCAGCCGAGCATGGTCGTGTCGAGGGTCAGGACGATGGCCGCGCAGCCGCAGGCCTCCGCCCGCTTGAGAAATGAGGCCACGAGCGCGTCCGACTTGCTCCAGTAGAGCTGGAACCAGCGCGGCGCATCGCCCATCGCCGCCGCCACCTGCTCCATGGGCAGCGAGGCCTGGTTCGAGAAGATGAACGGCACGCCGAGCTTCGCGGCGGCCCGACCGACCGCGAGATCGGCCTCGCGGTGCGCCAGCTCGAGCACGCCGATCGGTGACAGCAGGAGCGGTGATGCCAGCCGCCGGCCGAAAAGCTCAATCGCCAGGTCCCTTTTCTCTGCAGCGCGCAACACCCGCGGCACGATCCGCCATTTTTCGAACGCCGCGCGGTTGGCGTCCATCGTGGACTCGCGCCCGGCGCCGCCGGCGACGTAGGCCCACGCGACGTGCGACATCGCCGCCTGCGCCGCCTTCTCCAACTCCGACTGCCCGACCGGCACCGCCGGCCGCTGCCCGCCAACGCCAGCGACATAGATCTCGCGCTGATGACGTCGGCCGAAGTCGGAATGGTCGGAATTCATTTAGCCACGAGTGGGCACGGAGAGAGCCTGCACGCCCCTGGCGGTCTTGTCATCCGTGAATATCCGGGTGATCCGTGGTCGAGAATTCAACCCGGTACCTGAGGCGAGCTTGCACGTGATTGCCGAGGAGCGACTCCTCTACCTCAATCCGCAATTCCTCCGGGCGCGGGTCATGACCTTGGCCGCCACGGCGCGGGCGCGGTCGGCGCCTTCCCGCAGCACCCGGTCGATGTAGCCCGGGTCGGCCGCCAGCTCGGCGCGCTTGGCCCGATAAGGGGCGAAGAAATTCCAATAGTGCTCAAATAGCGCCTTCTTCAGGTCACCGTAGCCGAGGCCGCCCGCCCGGAGCCGCTGCTCGAAATCCGCGGCGACCGCCGGCGGCGCAAAGAGCTTCAGGAACTGGATGGCGAGGTTTTTGTCGGCGTCGGGCTTCGGCTCCTGCGGGGTGCGCGAATCCATGACGATGCCCATGATCTTCTTCCGGAGCGCCTTCTCGTCGCCGAAGATCTCGATCGTGTTGCCGTAGCTCTTGGACATCTTCTGGCCGTCGAGGCCGGGAATGACCGCCACATCCTCCCGGATCTGCTCCTCGGGCACGACGAAGGTGTCCTCGCCGTAGGTCTGGTTGAACTTGATGGCGATGTCGCGGGTCATCTCGAGGTGCTGCTTCTGGTCCTTGCCGACCGGGACGACGTTGGTGTCGTAGAGCAGGATGTCGGCGGCCATGAGCACCGGGTAGGCGAAGAGGCCGAAGTTGGGCGAGATGCCCTTGGCGAGCTTGTCCTTGAAGCTGTGGGCGCGCTCGAGCAGGCCCATCGGCGTGAGCGAACCGAGCAGCCACGTGAGCTCGCAGACCTCGGGCACGTCGCTCTGGCGCCAGAAGACCGCCTTGGCCGGATCGAGGCCGCAGGCCAGCCAGTCGAGCGCGATCCCGCGGGTGTACTCGCGGCGCTCTGCCGGGTCGGTGATGACCGTCATCGAGTGGTAGTCCGCGATGAAATAGTAGGCGTCGCCGCCGGCCTGCAGCTCGATGGCCGGACGCATGGCGCCGAAATAGTTGCCGATGTGCAGGGTGCCGGAGGGCGTGATGCCGGTGAGGACTCTCATGTCAGGGATCTTTCTCGTTCGCTTAGTCTTTCTCGAGGAGCCGACTAGAGAGAACGAGAAAGATAAAGAGAACGAGAAAGATTTTCCGTCAGTTCCGCCGCGCGAACGTCGCCACCGCGTGCCGGACCCGGGCGATCGTGGCCGGCGGCAGCACGCCCCCGAAGGCCATCGCCGGCATCACCAGCGAGCGCGGACCGAGCAGCGTGCCGGGATTGAGCACGGTGTTGCAGCCGACCTCGGCCTTGTCGCCGAGGATGGCACCGAACTTCCGCAGCCCGGTCGACACGACCGCGCCGTCGCACCGGACCGTGACCTCCGCCTGGTCGAGCCGGAGATTGGAGCAGATGGCGCCGGCGCCGAGGTGGGCGCCATTGCCGAGGATGGAGTCCCCGACGTAATTGTAGTGCGGCGCCTGGACGCCATCGAGCAGCAGGCAGTTCTTGAACTCGCTCGCATTGCCGAGCACGCAGCCCTCGCCGGCGATGACGTTGCCGCGGATGAAAGCACCAGGCCGGATGTCGGTCCGGGCCCCGAGGTAGACCGGCCCGATGATCGTGGCGTAGGCCGGCAACTTGACCGACGGGTGCACCCACACGCGGCCCTCGACATGGACGCCGGCCGGGAACCTGGCCTCGCCGGGCCCGAAATCCGCCGCCGCCAGGGCCGCGCCGATCTGTTTCAGCCATTCCCACGGCGGCGCTTCCGCCGGGAAGAACGAGGCAAACCGCGCCAGGCTCGGCGGCAGGGCGAAGTAGTCGGAGGCTTTCACGGCCCGGTTGATAACAAAAAAACCGCGGGCGAACAGCGGTTTTTAGGCGGGAACCAGAAATAGGCGTCGACCGAAATCCCTGCCGAACACAACCGGATCCTCCGCTTCGCTCAGGATGACAACAATCGGGAATATTGCTCACCACATGTCATTTTGAGCGCAGCGAAGAATCCAGCTGCTTGCGCTGCGATTGCCTCGCCAACGCCAGGCACACCCCGATCCGCGTTGGCTTAGTGCTGGTCGCGCCGCCGGTCGTCGTCGTCCTTGCGATCATCGTGCCGCTTCTCCGGTTGCCAGTTGTGCGGATAGCGGCGGACGACGTCGGCGTGATGGTGTTCCGGGGCATCCCGGAAATCCATGTGGACCGACGGCCCGGGTCCGAAGGCCTTGGGTGGCGTCGGCCGCCGCACCCAGACATGACCATCCTGGTAATAGTAGTCGTGATGCCGCCGGCTGTAATAGACCTCGTAGCCGGGATAGTAGTCGTAGTCGTCGAGATCGACGACCACACCGCCGGCCCCGTGCCCCGGCCCGGCGCAGCCGGCGGTGGTGACCACGAGTCCTGCGCCCGGCAGCAACACCACCAGGCTCACGAGGGGAATGATTCGGCGCTTCAGGTTCATCTGTCGGGTTAGAACCTCGGCCGGCGCCTTTGGTTCGGCCGACAGGCAAACACCCCAGCCGACCCGCGGCCGCCACCCACCCCGGCCACCGCCAAGTCCGCGCAGATTGGCGGGCCGCGCAAACACCTGACCGTTTGGGGGATGGAAATGAAAAAGCGCCCGGAATCCGGGCGCTTTTTCGAAATGGAGCGGGCGAAGAGACTCGAACTCTCGACGTCCACCTTGGCAAGGTGGTGCTCTACCAACTGAGCTACACCCGCGAGAGAGAGGGCGAGTATTCTGCTCCGGATTTGCCCGTCAACCAGAATTATCAATTCCTCCCCGCCGTGCCCGGCGGGCATTTCCAGCTTTCCCGGAGCGAGTTGCACTGTTCATGTAGTCCTCCCCCATGACCGGACCAGAAACAGTCGAAGCGCAAATGCGCGCCGCGTTCGCGAACGGAGCGACCGCCGCGGAGCGGCTGGCGGCCTGCAAGGCTTACCTGCGCGCCGAGAACGCCCGCATCCATCACCTGCACCGCGCGGGCGCGTCGGGCCGCGAGGTGGTGGCCGCCAATGCCAAGGCCGTCGATGTCCTGCTGGCCCAGCTGTTCGATCACGCGCTCGCCACCTGGCGCAAGGACCACGGCGAGCCGCCGCTGCCGGTCTGCTTCATCGCCCTCGGCGGCTACGGGCGCGCCGAGTTGAGCCCGCTGAGCGACATCGACGTGATGTTCCTTTTCCCGACCGCGGCGAAGGCGGACGGCCTCGCGAAATTCCAGGAACATCTCTCCAACACGATCCTGTACCCGCTCTGGGACCTGCGCCTGAAGATCGGCCACTCCACGCGCACCCTGACCGACGTCTTCGGCGAGGCGGCCCGCGATATCCGCACCAAGACCTCGCTCCTCGAATCGCGCTTCCTCGCCGGGTCGGAAACGCTCTACGAGAACTTCGCCTCGACCTACCAGAAGCATTACCTGACCGACAATCCGAAGGCCTACATCGCGGCGCGCCTCGCCGACCAGGCCGCGCGGCGCTCCCAGCACGGCGACACCGTGTTCATGCAGGAACCCGACATCAAGAACGGCGTCGGCGGCCTGCGGGATTACCAGAACGCGCTCTGGATGGCGCGCGTGCGCCTCGGCATCGCGCGCCTTGACCAACTCGTCGAGCAGAACTACCTGCAGCCGGCCGAACTGGCCCAGTTCGAGGCGGGCTACGATTTCCTCCTGCGGGTCCGGAACGAGCTGCACTACATGAGCAAGCACGCCACCGACGTGCTCAACCTCGAGACGCAACCCAAGCTCGCCGCCAATCTCGGCTACCACCAGGCCGCGCTCCTCGAACGCCTCGAGAAGTTCATGCACGACTATTACCGGCATGCGCAGGCGATCTACCGCATCTCGAAGATCATCGAGCAGCGCCTCGCCCTCACCATTGCCGGCGGACCGGGCCTTGTCGGCTCGCTCAAGAACCTCCTGCTCGCCCGCCGGTCCGAGCGCACCAAGCGCCTCGACGGCTTCGTGCTCCGCGGCAGCGAGCTGGCGGCGGAGCGCCCCGACATCTTCCGCGAGGACCCGGTCCGGCTCATCCGCGTCTTCCGGCATTGCCAGCAGCTCGGCTGCTCGCCCGATGTCGACCTCGCCGCGCTCGTGCGGGCGTCGCTCGACCTGATCACCGACCAGGTCGTCCACTCGGAGGCGGCCAACCAGAGCTTCCGGACCATGCTCGGCGAGGCGGGCCGCGTCTACCCGCCGCTCTCGCTGATGCACGAGCTCGGCGTGCTGGGCCGTTTCATTCCCGAGTTCAAGCCGCTCACCTGCCTCGTCCAGCACGAGTACTACCACCGGTACACCGCGGATATCCACACGCTCAACGCCATCCGCGAGCTGGACACGATCTACTCGCTCGCGAGCCCCCTCCACGAGAAATACCGCGACGAACTCCACCAGACCCCCGACCCCACGCTGCTCTACCTGATCCTGCTCCTCCACGACATCGGCAAGGGCGAGGGCATCCAGGGCCATGCCGAGACGGGCGTGGCCATCGCCGGCCCGGTGTTGGAGCGCATGCAGGTCGACCCCGCACGCCGGGAAATGGTGGTCTTCATCATCAAAAATCATTTGGTCATGGCACGGTTCTGGCAGAAACATGACCTCGATGATCCCAAGACCGCCGCTGCCTTTGCCGACATCGTGGGCGACGCCGACCGGTTGCGCTACCTCTACGTGCACACCTACTGCGACGCCAACGGCACGTCGGCGGGCCTGTGGAACGGTTACAAGGATTCCCTGCACCGCCGCCTGTTTGAAACCACGCTCGAACGCCTGACGCTCGGTGACAAAGTCGACACCCGCCTGCTGGAGAACAAGGAAATGACCCGTCGCAACCTCATCGCGCAACACATCCCCGGCATCAGCGCCGAGGAAATCACCGCCCACTTCAATCTCCTGCCCGAGCGCTACTTTGTCCAGACCGAGGCGCCGGAGATCACTCTCCACATCCAGATGGTCAACCGGCTGCTGCATTCCATCTCGGCCGCCGACTCGCTCGGGTCGCTGCGCCCGGTGATTGAGTGGAAGGACGACATCAACCGCAGCTACACCACCGTGCACGTCGTCACCTGGGACCGTGCCGGCCTCTTCTACAAGCTTGCCGGCGCCTTCAGCGTCGCCGGCCTGAGCATCCTCTCCGCCCGCATCACCACCCGCTCCGACCACATCGCCATCGACACCTTCCACGTCGTCGTGCCCGGCCGCGGCGTCGTGCAGAACCAGGCGGCCATGGACACCTTTGCCCGCACCGTCGAGGACAGCCTCGTCAGCAACAAGGACCTCCTGCCCGAGATCGCCGCCCAGGCCCGGAAGTACGCGGCGGCCACGCGCTACACCGCCGCCAGCCAGGAGCTGCCCGCCACCTTCCCGCCCACGGTCGACGTCTACCACGAGATCTCGCTCAACCGCATCATCGTCGAGATCCAGGCGCACGACCAGATCGGCCTGCTGTTCCGCCTCGTCAAGACGATCTCCGACCACGGCTACGACACGACCTTCGCCCGCATCAACACCGAGCGCAGCATCGCCATCGACACCTTCTACATCGAGCCCAGCAAACCCGAGGCGACGATCGACCTGGAGCGGCTGCAGAAGCTGAAGGAGGCGCTGCGGGCGCTGATCACACCCGCGCCGACCGAGGCCGCCAGCGCCTGAGGAAGATTGCGGATTAAGGATTGGGGATTGCGGATTGGGAATCGGCGATCGCGGATTGTAAGTCTGACATCTGGATCCTTCGCTGCACTCAGGATGACAGGGACGAATATTCATTCCCTATGCGTGTCATTCTGAGCGGAGCGAAGAATCCAGTCGAATTTCTGGCATCGGTCGAGGTGTGGCCAGGATGCCGGTAGGGCGGCGAGTCCGTTCGCCGCCGCGGCGCGCCGGGACTGTGCGCCCTGCCCGCCTGCGGCGATCGCGCGATTTTCGCTCCCCAAGCCGCCGCATTCCTGTTCATCTCGGCCCGCATGGCTGGCGACGACACATCTGACTCCGCGGTCCTTTACCGCATCGCCTCCTTCGCGACCCAGGCGGCCGACGCCGCGTCGGCGCAGGGCGGCATCCTCGCGGCCATCATGTCGGCCTTCGCGGCGGACAGCGGCTCGCTGGCCCTGCTGAGCGCCGAGAGCGGCCAGCTCGAGATCAGCGTCGAGAAAGGCCTGCCGCCGGAAGTCGGGGAGTTTGCGCTGCGGCCCGGACAGGGCATCACCGGCTGGGTGGCGCTGCATGGCCGCCCGCTGCTGGTCGCCGACGTCGCGGCGGAGCCGCGCTATATCTCCGCCCGGCCGGGCGTGCGCTGCGAGATGGCGGCGCCGCTGGTGATCGACGGCCGCACGATCGGCGTCGTCAACCTCGACGCCGACCGCGTCGGCGCCTTCGACGAAGCGGCGCTGGCGCGACTCACGCGGTTTGCCGCCGAGGCGGCCACGGTGCTGCACCGCCTCTGGCAGTTCGAGCGGCTCCGCACCAACTCGACCCAGCTGGCCACCTTGGTCGAGCTGGGCCACGCGCTCGTCGCGCAGCTCGCCTCGGAGGAGCTCCAGTCGACCCTCACCCAAAGCGGCCGGGCCCTGTTCAACGCCAGCTTGTGCCTGCTGCACGACTACGATCCGGGCCGGCGTGAACTCCGCCTCCATGCCTGGTCGGCCGCCGGCGACCTGTCCGCCGCCGGGCTCGAGCTCCAGGACCAGGCGGTGCCCGCCGACTCGTCCCTCCTCGCTTCCGTCGTCCGCTCCGGCAAGTCAGCCGAGTTCCAGCACATCGACGGCCCGGGTTACCGCGAGGCGGCCGACCTGCCCCGGCACCGCAAGCTATGTTCCGCGCTCGCCGCGCCCATCATCATCGAGGGCGAGCCGGCGGGCGTGTTGTCGGTGTTCCACGGGAAACCGCACCGGTTCAGCGATGACGAGAAACGCCTCTTCAACGCCCTCGGCAGCTTCGCCGCCGTGGCCCTGCAGAACGCGCGGCTCTATGCCCGGGTGTTCCAGTCGGAGGAGGTCCTGCGCAAGAACGAGACACTCACCACCCTCGGCATGCTGGCGGCGGAGATCGCGCACGAGATCAGGAATCCACTCACCGTCGTCAAGCTCCTCGTCGGGCCGCTCGGCGCCGACTTCCCGCCCGATGACCCGCGCCGTCGCGACCTCCAGGTCATCACCGAGAAGATCGAGCAGCTCGAAGTCATCGTCTCGCGCGTCCTGTCGTTTGGCCGCGCGCCGTCCGCCCTGCATTCGCGCTGGTCGCTCGCCGAGATCCTCGATGACACCCTGGTGCTCCTGCGCTCGAAACTGGCGCAGGCCGCCGTGCAACTGCACTACACCGCGCCGGGCCGCGGGCTGATCGTCGACGCCAACAAGGGTCAACTCCAGCAGGTCGTGCTCAACCTCGTCCTGAATTCCCTCCACGCCATGCCGCACGGCGGCGAGCTTACCGTCGCCTGCGTCACCGAGGACAGGGCGGGCGCGCACCTGGTGCACATGGAGATCACCGACACCGGCACCGGCATCCCCGATTCGATCCGGCCGCGCATCTTCGAGTCATTCCTGTCGGGCCGTGCCGACGGCACCGGCCTCGGCCTGGCCATCGCGCAGCGGATCATGCACGAGCACCACGGCGAATTGACCGTCCACGCCAGCGGCCCGCGCGGCACCACGATGCGCGCCACGCTGCCGGCGGCGGGAGGGTGAATCGGATCGGGCGGAAGGGCGACGACTCCTTTCGCCGCCGCGGCGCGTCCCTTTGACCGCAGTCGTGTAGGTCGGGGTTTATTCCCGACGTGTCGGGCGTAAAGCCCGACCTACATGAGCCGGCGAAACCGTCGCGTCACTCCGCCGGGCGCAGCTTCAGGTCGACCATCAGGTCGGCCGCGATCTTCTCCAGGTCGGCGCGGACGTCCTCCAGCGTCACGCCCGCCGGCACCAGCAGCCGCGCCTGCGCCTGGAACAGTTCGCCTCCGCCCATCGGCGCCGGCAGGCAATTCGACGAAAGCTCCTCGACGTTGACGCCGCGCGCCACGAGCACCCCCGTGACCGTGCGCAGGATCCCGGGCCGGTCGTTGCCCACGAGGTCCAGCATCGCCACCGCGCCCGCGGCCCCGGACGGGCCCGCGCCGCTCTCCACGACAATCCGCAGGCCGTCCGCCTCGAGGCCGTGCAAGGCGCGCCGGAGCGCCGTGAGCTTTTCGCCCGCCACCTCGACGCGCACGATGCCGGCGAAGCGGCCGCCGAGGTGACACATCCGGCTTTCCTCCCAGTTGCCGCCGTGGTCGGCCACGCAGCCCGCCAGACGCTCCACGAGTCCCGGCCGGTCGGCCGCAATGATGGTCAGGACGAGGCTTTCGATCATGGGCCAATGTTAGGTGCGTCCCCGCGGCTAGCAACTTGCATCTATTGGGCATTGCGCAATGAAGCAACACACCCCGTCGCTTCGCGCCACCCCTCTTGTTAGAGGGGAGCCAGATCAAGGCCGACGAAGGTCCCCTCTACAAAGAGGGGTGCCCACAGGGCAGGGTGTGTTGGGTTGGGTCTTCGTGATAGCCACGATATACGTCACTACTTCACGAAATGTTCAGCAAGTCACATCCTGCCGACCTCATGATGCCTCTTGCGACGAGGCGACGCCCGCCAAGAATCGCGCCCTCCCCTTCCCCATGGCTTTCCTCACCCTCGCCTCGGTCCCGTCCAAGGAACTCTTCAACGGCGCCATCCGCGGCCAGTACGCCCACCTTGACCGGCTCACGCTCGGCGAGGTGACGCTTGAGCCCAACGTCGTGGTGCCGATGCACCAGCACCCGCACGAGCAGATGACGTACGTGATCTCCGGCCGGTTTGAATTCACGGTCGGCTCCGAGACGACAATTCTCGATCCGGGCATGGTGGCCGTGATTCCCGGCGGCGTGCCCCACGGCGGCCGGACCCTGACGCGCTGCCTCGTGCTCGACGCCTTCTCGCCCGCGCGCGACGATTATCGGTGAGATGGGTGGCGTGGAGGGTCGGCCTTCCGGCCGACCGCGCCTTCGCCTGTCCCGGCCGGTCAGGAGACCGGCCCTCCAACGATCCCTTGGCCGCGCGTCGCCCTCACCGCTTCGGCTGCAGCGGAAATGGCACGGTCGTCACGTCCTGGCCCAGGACCGCCGACGGACCCTCCGCCGGCGCCACGTTGGCGAGCACCGCGACGGTGTTGTAGGCAAGCTGGATGTGCGGATGGCTTTCCAGCTCGGAGATCAACCGCCGGTTGATCCGGTTGCGCGTCGTCGACGTGTTCCGGTAATGCGACACGTACAGCAGGCTGAAGGTGATGCCGCTGTCGGCGATCCGGGTGTAGATCTTCGGCCGGTAGTCGGCGTCCTCGACGCCATAGCGGCGCTCCATTTCCGCCGACACCCGCCGGGCCTCCGCGAAATCCTCGCGCGTCTCCTCCTCGAGGACCTTCTGGAGCAGCGCCATCGCGCTCGCCACCGGCGTGGCGTAGGTGACGGTGACCTCGATCTTGCCCCAGATGAACGGGTGGCCGTGGGTGAAGCTGAAGACCTTCGTCTTGAAGATGAAATTGTTCGGCACGATGATCACGCGCCCGGTCGGCTGGTCGACGCCGAGCCAGTTGTTGAGCTCGAGCAGCGTCGTGCGCAGGAGCTGGATGTCGAGCACGTCGCCGCGCACGCCCTCGATCTCGAGGCGGTCGCCGATCGTGAACTTCTGCCCGGCCATGATGACAAACCAACCGCAAAACGAGGCGCACACGTCCTGGAGCGAGATGACGATCGCCGCGCTGACGAGACCCAGCGTGGTGGCGATGAGGCGCAGGTCCTCGAAGAGGTAGAGCGTCACCACGATGGCGATCAGCAGCGTGGTCGCATAGCGCCCGAGGCGCCGGGCCAGGAACAGCTCCTCCTTCTTGTAGCGCCGCTCGAAAACGAAGCGGCTGATCGCCAGGTAAAGCAGCAGGATCGCGAGCGAGGCGACAAACGGCCAGAGGAGGCGGTACAGGTACGCGCTGCGCAGCTCGTCGGCCTGCTCGTGGAGCAGCCGTTCCTCGAGGACAATCAGCTCGCGCCGCGCCGCCAGACTGTCGCGCGACTGCCGCAGCGCCTCGACCTGATCGGCGAGGTAGGGCATCCGCTGGCCTTGCATCTGTTTCTGCGCCCGCTGGGTCGCAATCAGTTGCTCGAGCCGGTCGTTGCGGTGCAGGAAGGTCGTCTGCCGCTCGAGGAGCTGCAGTTCCTCGTCAAGTTTCGCCATCTTCTGGCGGGCCAGGAGCAGCCCGGCCTCGGTGACCCGCAGGTTCTCCGCGACGTTGGCCGCCATGTCCGCCAGCTGCCGGTCGCGGGTCGAGTCGGTCTTCAGGTCGGCCCGCTTCGCAAACCAGGCCTTGAGGGTCGGCGCGGCGAGCGCCGCCTCGTCCGCCCGCAGGTTCTCGCGCAGCGCCTGCGCCTGGCGCACGAGGGCCGCCTCGTAGTCGGCGGCCTCCTGCTGCAGCGCGATGGACCGGATCTCCTCGTTCTTCGTGAAGAGCTGCTCGTCGATCTCCGCGCGGCGGCTGTCGCTGGCGCCGCCGGCGGCGTCCTCCTTCTGGCTCAGGAGCGCGGCGCGCTCGGCGGTGGCCTTCAGGCGGCGGGCCTCGAGTTCGCGCTGCCTCGCCTCGACCGTCGCCGGGTCGGAGCCGATGGCCTGCAGCTTCTCGCGCAACTGCTCGCGTGTCTGGGTGCGCACCTCCGCCTTCAGGCTGCGCTCGCGGGTCTCGATCGCCTCGCGTTCCTCGAGGATCGCGAGCTCCTGCTTCAGCGCGTCGAGCTTGTGCTCGAGCCGCGGCCGGTCGGCGGCCGGCGCGTTGCTGTCGGCCATGACGGTTTCGACCGACTTGATCGCCTCCTTCACCTGCGCGATGCGCTGCTCGTCGCGCGCGACCAGGGTCGCGCCGATCAGGCCCGCCAGGGCGAGGAGATGCCGGAGGGGGCGCAGCCTCATGCAGCGCGGAACGAGCCGGCGACGCGGTTCATTCCTCGAGCTCGACGTTCCAGTAGGCGACGTCGAGGAAATCCTTCCATTTCTCGTGGCCGTGGTTGCCCAGGACCAGCGAGATCACCGGCCGCCACTTCGGGCGGACGGGCTTCCGGATCAGGCGCATGTGCGCCTCGTGCGGAAGGCGGTTGGCCTTGCGCGAATTGCACCGGATGCAGGAACAGACGATGTTCTCCCACGTGGTCTTGCCGCCATAGTGGCGCGGGATCACGTGGTCGAGGTTGAGGTGCTCGCGGGGGAAGACCTGCCCGCAGTACTGGCAGTGGTCGCCGTCGCGCTCGAAGACGTTGTTCCGCGTCAGCTTCAGCTCCTTGCAGGGCAGCTTGTCGAAATAGGTCAGCAGGATCACGCGCGGGAGCCGGATGCGGCGGTTGATCGTGCGCACCGTCTCCAGGGCCTCGACCGGCGGGTTGTAGTTCGAGAAATCGATCCAATCGAGCAGCGAGTAGGTCCGGAAGGAATCCTCGGTCTGGTGCACGACCTGGGCATGTTCGCGGGCCAGCAGGGCAAACGCCCGGCGCGCCACGATGATGTTCACCGCCTGCCAGAGGCGATTCAGCACAAGAACAGGTTGGTCAAGTGCGGCTTCCATGGACAATGCGTCGGGAGATACCGGCGGCGGCGGCGCCTGTCAAGCTACCCCCGGGGAGCGCCGCGCCCGCGCACACCCGGGCCTGGTCTTAGCGATTTCTTAACGCCCGGAGCCCCGCTCTTGATTAACGGTCGGGCCCGGCTTCGTGCGATCCTGCGGGCATGACCGACCTCCTCTGCCTCGGCCTGACGCTCGGCTTCTTCGCGGCCGCCCTGTTTCTCGCCCGGTGCTGCAATCGTCTCCGCTGAATCGCACCGCCCGCCGACCATGGAAACACTCATTCTCTGCCTGCTCGCGCTGGCCTGCCTCGCCTACCTCGTGGTCGCGGTGCTGCGGCCGGAGAAATTCTGACCGGCCATGAACGATCCTTACGCCTGGGTGCAGTTCGCGCTCTTTGTCGGCGCCCTCGTGCTCATCACCAAGCCGCTCGGCCTTTACCTTGTCCAGGTGCTGGACCCGCGTGGCCGGACCTTTCTCGACCCGGTCGTGCGCCCGCTCGAACGCCTGACTTTCCGCCTCTGCGGCATCGACCCGGCGCAGGAACAGGACTGGCTGGCCTATGCCGGGTCGCTGCTCGCGTTCAGCCTGGTCGGGATGCTGTTCACGTACGCAATCCTGCGGCTGCAGGACCGCCTGCCGCTCAACCCGCAGCAGCTGGTGGCGGTCGCGCCGGCCCTGGCCTTCAACACGGCCGCGAGCTTTACGACCAACACCAACTGGCAGAACTACGCCGGCGAGGCGACGATGTCCTACTTCTCGCAGATGGTCGGGCTGACCTTTCACAACTTCACGTCGGCCGCCGCGGGCATCGCTGTCGCCGCCGCCCTGGTGCGGGGTGTGGCCCGGCATTCCGCCCGGACCATCGGCAACTTCTGGGTCGATCTCGTTCGCGTTAACTATCACCTGCTCGGGCCCGCGTGCCTCGTCTTCGCGCTGGTCCTGGTATCGCAGGGCATGATCCAGAACTTCCGACCCTACACCACGGCGACGACGGTCGACGGCCATGCCGCGCAGGCCATCGTCCAGGGACCGATGGCCTCGCAGGTGGCGATCAAGATGCTGGGTACGAACGGCGGCGGCTACGCCAACGCCAACGCGGCGCATCCGTTCGAGAACCCGACGCCGCTCTCGAACTTCCTGCAGATGCTCTCGATCTTCGCCCTCCCGAGTGCGCTGACCTGGTACCTGGGCCGCGCCACGAAGAACCCGCGCCACGGCTGGGCCGTGTGGACCGCGATGTTCGTGCTGTTCGTGGCCGGTGTGCTCGTGGCCTGGAAATTCGAGGCCGCCGGCAACCCGATCCACCGCCACCTCGGCGTCGCCGGCGCCGACGGCAACATGGAAGGCAAGGAGGTGCGCTTCGGCATTTTCAATTCCGCGCTCTTCGCGACCGTGACGACGGACGCTTCCTGCGGCGCCGTGAACGCGATGCACGATTCCTTCACGCCGCTCGGCGGGCTCGTGCCCCTGTTCAATATCGCGACCGGTGAGGTCATCTTCGGCGGCGTCGGCGCCGGGCTCTACGGCATGCTCGTGTTCGTCATCCTCGCGGTGTTCATCGCCGGCCTGATGGTTGGCCGCACGCCGGAATACCTCGGCAAGAAGATCGAGGCCTACGATGTGAAGCTCGTGATGCTCGTGCTGATGGTGCTGGCGGCCACGATTCTCGGCGGCACCGCCTGGGCGGCGGTCACGGCCTGGGGCCAGGCCGGGCTCGCCAACGCCGGACCGCACGGCTTCAGCGAGATCCTCTATCTCTTCAGCTCAAGCGTCGGCAACAACGGCTCGGCGTTTGCCGGTCTCACCGGCAACCCGGCGGACGGCGACCTCCATTACAATCTCACCGGCGGGCTCGCCATGCTGATCGGCCGGTTCTTGATGATCGTCCCGCTCCTTGCGCTCGCCGGCAACCTCGCGGCCAAGAAGACCGTCCCCGCCAGCGCGGGCACGTTCCAGACCGAGGGCCTGACCTTCGTCGTGCTCCTCATCGGGACCGTGCTGCTGGTGGGCGCGCTCACGTTCCTCCCCGCCTTGGTCATGGGCCCGGTGCTCGAGCACTTCCTGATGCACGCCGGCGCCCTGTTCTGACCATGGCCACCACCACCACCCTCCCCGCCGCCCTGGCCGACCGCTCGCTCCTGCGCCAGGCCGTCCTCGACGCTTTCCGCAAGCTTGACCCGCGCACCCAGCTCCGGAATCCGGTGATGTTTGTCACCCTGCTCGGCGCGCTGGTGACCTTCGGCCAGCTGTTCACCTCGCCCGAACCGCTGGCCTACGTGCTTCAGGTCGCATTGTGGCTGCTGTTCACGGTCGTGTTCGCCAACTTCGCCGAAGCCGTCGCCGAGGGCCGCGGCAAGGCCCAGGCCCGCGCCCTGCGGGCCTCCCGACAGCAGCTCACGGCCCGCCGCCGGCGCCGGGACGGCGCGCTCGAGTCGGTCGACGCTGCGCAGCTGGGCCGCGGGGACATTGTCGAGGTCCGGACCGGCGAGGTCATCCCGGGCGATGGCGAGGCCGTGGAAGGCATCGCCAGCGTCGATGAGTCCGCCATCACCGGCGAATCCGCGCCCGTCATCCGCGAGGCGGGCGGCGACCGCAGCGCCGTGACCGGCGGGACCCGGATCCTATCCGACCACCTCGTGATCCGCATCACGGCCAACCCGGGCGAGGGGTTCCTCGACCACATGATCAGCCTGGTCGAGGGCGCGTCGCGGCAGAAGACGCCGAACGAGATCGCCCTGACCATCCTGCTCTCGGCCCTGACGTTCATCTTCCTGCTCGTCGTCCTCGCGCTCAAGCCGTTCGGCGTCTACGCCCACGTCGATTTCTCCCTGACGGCCCTGGTCGCGCTGCTGGTCTGCCTCATCCCGACCACTATTGGCGGACTGCTCAGCGCCATCGGCATCGCCGGCATGGACCGCCTGCTCCAGCGCAATGTCCTCGCCATGTCCGGCCGGGCGGTCGAGGCCGCGGGCGACATCGACGTGCTCCTGCTCGACAAGACCGGCACCATCACGCTCGGCAACCGCCAGGCCACGGACTTCGTTCCCGGTCCCGGCGTGGCCGCCGAGCAGCTCGCCGATGCGGCGCAGCTGGCCTCACTGGCCGACGAGACGCCCGAGGGGCGCAGCATTGTCGTCCTCGCCAAGGGCCGGTTCAACCTCCGCGGCCGCGAGCTGCCCGCGCGGCACACCTTCGTCCCGTTCACGGCCCAGACGCGGATGAGCGGGATCAACCTGGGCGACCGTCATATTCGCAAGGGCGCCGCGGCCAGCGTGCGCGCCTGGGTCGAAAGCCAGGGTGGAGCCTGGCCCGCCGCGGTCGACGAGGCCGTCGACCGCATCGCGCGCGGCGGCGGCACGCCGCTCGTGGTGGCGGAGAACCAGCGCGCCCTCGGCGTCGTCCACCTCAAGGACGTCGTCAAGGGCGGCATCAAGGAACGATTCGCCCAGCTTCGCGCCATGGGCATCCGCACCGTGATGATCACCGGCGACAATCCGCTCACCGCCGCCGCCATTGCCGCCGAGGCCGGCGTCGACGACTTCCTCGCCCAGGCCACGCCCGAGATGAAGCTCGCCCGCATCCGGCAGGAACAGGCGGCCGGCCATCTCGTCGCCATGACGGGCGACGGCACCAACGACGCGCCCGCCCTCGCGCAGGCCGACGTCGGCGTCGCCATGAACACCGGCACGCCGGCCGCCAAGGAGGCGGGCAACATGGTCGATCTCGACTCAAACCCGACGAAGCTCATCGAGATCGTCGAGATCGGGAAGCAGCTCCTCATCACCCGCGGGGCGCTGACGACGTTCTCCATCGCCAACGACGTGGCCAAGTACTTCGCCATCATTCCCGCGCTGCTGGTCGGCGCCTTCCCGGCGATCGCCCCGCTCAATGTCATGCACCTGGCCTCGCCGACCAGCGCCATCCTCAGCGCGGTCATCTTCAACGCCCTCGTCATCATCGCCCTCATCCCGCTGGCGCTGCAAGGCGTCGCCTACCGCCCGATTGGCGCGGCCGCCATGCTCCGCCGGAACCTCCTGCTGTATGGTCTCGGCGGCGTGGTGGTGCCGTTCGCCGGCATCAAGCTCATCGACCTGCTCGTCATCGCCGTGCACCTCGGCTGATCGTACCCTTTCCCCTCGTGAAATCCCTCCTCACCGAGCTCAAGACCTCCGTCCTCCTCACGTTCGTGCTCGCCCTCGTGTTGTGCGGCGCCTATCCGCTCGCGGTCTGGGCCGGGGCCCAGGCGTTCTTTCCCGACCAGGCCAACGGCAGCCTGATCCGCGACCGGGATGGAACCGTGCGCGGCTCGGCCCTCCTCGGGCAGGCATTCACCGGTGCGCAATACTTCCATCCGCGCCCCTCCGCCGCGGGCAACGGCTACGACGCCGCCAACTCGTCCGGCACCAACCTCGGCCCGACCAGCCAGAAGCTGGCCGACACCATCCAGGCGGCCGTGGCCGCCTACCGGGCGGAAAACGGGCTCGCGGACTCGACCCCGGTGCCGGCCGATGCCGTCACGTCCTCCGCCAGCGGGCTGGATCCTGATATCAGCGTGGCCAACGCGCTGCTCCAGGCGGGTCGCGTGGCGGGAGCACGGGACCTCGCCCCGGAACGGGTTGGCCGCCTCATTCGGGAGGCCACGCACGACCGTGACTTGGGCCTGTTCGGCGAGCCGCGCGTCAACGTCCTTGAGCTCAACCTCGCCCTCGACCGGGCGGGCCGCCGGCCATGACCACCGCCCCACCCTGACGCGGCCCGATGGGTGTCGCCTTCCCGCCCGCGTTTCCCTTATCGTCCCGTTTCGCCAACCGCCATGCCGCTGCTTCGCCCCGATCCCGATGCCGTGCTGGCCGCCTTGCGGGCGGACGAGGCCCGGGCGCAGCGGGCCCACCTGAAGATCTTCCTCGGGATGTGCCCGGGCGTGGGCAAGACCTATGCGATGCTGCAGGCCGCCCAGCGGGAGCGCGCAGCGGGCACCGATGTCGTCGTCGGCCTGGTCGAGACGCACGGGCGCATCGAGACCGAGTCCCTGCTGGCCGGCCTCACCGTCGTGCCGCGCCAGGTCATCGAATATCGCGGCGCGCACCTGACCGAGCTCGACCTGGAGGCCGTGCTCGCCCGGCGGCCCGGCCTCGTGCTGGTCGACGAGCTGGCCCACACCAACGCGCCGGGCTCGCGCCACACCAAGCGCTGGCAGGATGTCGTCGAGCTGCTCAACGCCGGCATCGACGTCTGCACCACCCTCAACATCCAGCACGTCGACTCGCGCGCCGACGCCGTCCGGCAGATCACCGGCGCCCCGCAGCAGGAGACCGTGCCCGACTCCGTGCTCGACCTGGCCGACGAACTCGAGCTGGTCGACCTGACCCCCGAGGCGCTGCTCGAGCGCCTGCGCGAGGGCAAGGTGTACCTCGGCGAGCGCGCCGTGGCGGCGCAGGAGGGATTCTTCAAGGATTCCCATCTCGCGGCCCTGCGCGAACTCGCCCTCCGCTACACCGCGGAACGCGTCGATCGCCAGCTCCGGCACCTGCGGGCCGGCGTCGTGAAGCAAACCGTCTGGCGCAGCGGCGAGCGCCTGCTCGTCGCGGTCGGACCGAGCCCGTTCTCGACCCAGCTGGTGCGCTGGACCCGCCGCCTGGCGGCCGCGCAGGGCGCGCCGTGGGTCGCCGTCCACGTGGAAGCGCTGGCGCCGCTTGCCCCCGAGGACCAGCGCCTGCTCGACCGGAATCTTGCGCTGGCGCGGGAGCTCGGCGCCGAGGTGGTGGTGACGCAGGACCGCGACCTCGCCACCGCCCTCGTGCGCACCGCCCTGCAGCACAACGCGACGCAAATCGTCGTGGGCAAGCCGCGGCAGGCCTGGTGGCAGCGGCTCACGCCAGGCGGCTCGCTCGTCGACCGCGTCATCCGGCTGGGCGGCAACATCGACGTGTACGTCGTGCCGGCGGAGACCGCCGGCCGGCCGTTTTCGCTCGACGACCTGGATCATGAGCTCCGCAGCGGCGCCGGCGAATACGCCTGGGCGGCCGGCACCGTGGCGACGCTGACCCTGGCCGGCCTCCTGCTGCCCTCGAACTACTATCTCGCCGCCGGCCTCGTCTACCTGCTGGCCGTGATCCTGCTCAGCCTGCGCGTCGGCCGAGGGCCGGTTTTTGTCGCCGGGCTGCTGAGCGCCGTGACCTGGAATTTCCTCTTCATTCCGCCGCGGTTCACGTTTCGCATCGAGAAGGTCGAGGACGGCCTCCTCTTCGGCACGTATTTCGTCGTGGCGCTCGTCGCCGGCCAGCTGACGTCGCGCATCCGCGCCCAGGCGCTCGCCGAGCGCCGGCGCGAGGGCCGCGCCACCGCGCTCTTCAAGCTCACGCGCGCGCTCGCCGAGGCCGGCACGCTGGACGACGCCGTGTTCGCCGCGCTGCGGCAGGCGGACCAGCTCTTTGGCGCGCGGACCTCCCTGCTGCTCGCCGACGCCGAGGGTGGCGTCGCGCCGCACTTCGCCGGCTCGTTCGCCCTCGATGCCAGGGAGCGCGGGGTGGCCGACTGGGTGTTCACCAACCGCCGGCCGGCGGGTCGCTTCAC
The DNA here is from genome assembly GCA_035545835.1 of Lacunisphaera sp. GTDB lineage: Bacteria > Verrucomicrobiota > Verrucomicrobiia > Opitutales > Opitutaceae > Lacunisphaera. The sequence continues at coordinate 49,744 of DASZXO010000003.1, read as the reverse complement.
CGACACCCTGCCCGGCAGCACCGGGTTCTACCTGCCGCTCCTGCGCGAAGCGAAAGCCGTGGGGGTGCTTGGCGTCACGGTGCCCGCCGAGGCCGTGCTCACGCTGGCGCAGCGCGATTTGCTCGAGGCCTTCGCCCGGCAGCTGGCGTTCATGGTCGAACGCGAGCACCTGCGTGAGGCCGGCGCCCGGGAGAAGCTGCTCGCCGAATCGGACAAACTGCACCGGGTCCTGCTCGACAGCGTCTCGCACGAGCTGCGCACCCCGCTTGCCGTCATCACCGGGGCCCTGGAGAATCTGCCGGACGCCACCCCGGGGTTGCGCGCGGAACTCGTCGCGGAGGGCCGCGCCGCCGCGCGGCGCCTGAACCGGCTGGTGGGAAACCTGCTCGACCAGACGCGGCTCGAGAGCGGCACGCTGCGGCCCCGCCTCGACTGGTGCGACGCGCGCGACTTGGTCAATTCCGCGCTCGAGGGCGTGCGGGATGCGCTGGCCGGCCATCCGCTCGAGGTCGTGCTGCCGGACGACCTGCCCCCGGTCCGGGCCGACTTCGCCCTCACGGAGCAGGCGCTGGCCAATCTCCTGTTGAACGCCGCCCGGCACACGCCGCCGGGCACGCCGGTGTTCGTCACGGCGGGCATCGAGCGCGGCGGCGCGCGCGCCTATTTCACCGTGGCCGACCGCGGCCCGGGTTTCCCGCTCGCGATGCGCGAGCGGCTGTTCCAGAAATTCGAGCGCGGCGATGCCGCGCGGGCCGGCGGCCTGGGCCTCGGCCTTTCCATCGTCCGCGGCTTCGTCGTCGCCCAGGGTGGCGAGGTGGTGGTCGGGGAAAACCCTGGTGGCGGCGCTGTCTTCACCATTTACCTGCCGCACCGGGCGCCGCAGCCTGAGCCCCCCGAATGAGCCCGCCGCCCGCCACGCTGTTGGTCATCGATGATGAGCGCCAGATCCGGCGCCTGCTGCGCGTCACCCTCGAGGGCGCCGGCTTCCAGGTGCGCGAGGCCGAAACCGGGCTCCTCGGCCTGCAGGAAGTCGCCCACCAGGCTCCCGACGGCGTCATTCTCGACCTCGGCCTGCCGGACCTCGATGGCCGGGAGGTCCTCCGGCGCCTGCGCGAGTGGTCGAAGGTGCCCGTGCTGGTGCTGACGGTGCGCGAGAACGAGGACGACAAGATCGCCGCGCTCGATGGCGGGGCCGACGACTACCTGACCAAGCCCTTCAGCGGCCGCGAGCTGCTGGCGCGCCTGCGCGCGGTGCTCCGGCGCACCCCGGCGGCGGCCGAGCCGGCCATCATCCGCCTCGGCGACATCGAGTTCGACCGCGCCGAGCGCCGCGTGCGCCGGCGGGGCGCGGACGTGCACCTGACCGCGCGCGAATACGCCTTCTTCCAGCTGCTCGTCCAGCACCGCGGCCGCGTCGTGACGCAGCGCCAGATCCTCCGCGAGGTGTGGGGCCCGGGCAACGAGGGCAACACGCACTATCTCCGGGTGCACATGGCCCATCTCCGCCAGAAACTCGAGGGCGACCCGTCGGCTCCGCGCCACCTGCTCACGGAAGCGGGCATCGGGTTTCGGCTGGTGGAATAGCGGGCTGGCCGCCCGCAGCCGAATTACCTCGCCTTGCGCGGCGAACCCCGGGGTAATGGCCCGCTATGCCATTTTCCAAGCTCGGGCTGCCGCCCGCTCTCGTCCACGGGGTCCAGGCCATGGGCTATACCGAACCGACGCCGATTCAGCTCCGCGCCATTCCCGTCGTCCTCGGTGGCGGCGACCTGATCGGCTCGGCCCAGACCGGCACGGGCAAGACCGCCGCCTTCGCCCTCCCCGTGCTGGCCCGGCTCGCCAGGCACGAACCCCGCGGCCCGCGCGTGCTGGTGCTCGAGCCCACCCGCGAACTCGCCGCGCAGGTCGAGACCGCCTTTCGCGACTTCGGCCGCTTCACCGACCTTCGCGCCACCGTCGTTCACGGCGGCGTGGGCTACGGCCGCCAGCGCAGCGAAATCCAGTCCGGCACCGACATCGTGGTCGCGACGCCGGGCCGCCTGATGGATTTCCTGAACGAAGGCACCCTGCGCCTCGACGGGCTGAAGATCCTCGTGCTCGACGAGGTCGACCGCATGCTCGACATGGGCTTCATCAAGGATGTGAAGAAGATCATTGGGCGCTGCCCGCGCGAGCGGCAGACGCTGTTCTTCTCCGCCACGGTGCCGCCGGAAATCGAGGAGGTCGCCCGCTTCGCCTTGCGCAACCCCGCGCGCGTCGAGATCGGCGTGGCCCGCACCGTGAACCAGTCGGTCACGCACGCGTTCTACCCGGTCAACGCCGGGCAGAAATTCGAGCTGCTCCTTGCGCTGCTGGCCAAGACCGATTTCCAGAGCTGCCTGGTGTTTTCGCGCACCAAGCACGGCGCCGACAAGATCGCGCGCAAGCTCAAGCAGGCCAACCACGCCGTCGCCGTGCTGCACGCCAATCGCTCGCAATCGCAACGCGTCGAGGCGCTCGAGGGCTTCAAATCCGGCAAATACGAGGTGATGGTCGCCACCGACATCGCCGCGCGCGGCATCGATGTCGCCGGCGTGTCGCACGTCATCAACTACGACATCCCCGCCAACCCCGAGGATTATGTCCATCGCATCGGTCGCACGGGCCGCGCCGCCGCGGTCGGCGATGCGTTCACGCTGACGACGCCCGACCAGGCGGGCGAAATCCGCGCCATCGAGCGCTTCATCGGGCAGAAGGTCCCGCAGCTCAAGCTCGAGGGCTTTGCCTATGGCGCGATGGCCGCCGCCGCGCCGCACCCGGCCCATCCCGACCAGCACCGGCGCCCGTCTCAGGCGGGCCAGCCGCGCGGACACCACCAGCCGCGGCCGCCGCAGGCGCAACCAGGCATGCGGTCGCCCTCGGCGCCCCCGTCCGCTCATCCCGCGCACTCCCAGTCACCCGCCCCTGGGCCCGGTCATGCTGCCCCGCCTCACCGCCCGGGCCGGCTGGCGCGCGGCCGCTGGGGCCGTCGCTGACCCTCGGCCGCGTTCAACGCGCCGCGTTTTCCGGGCGCTCGAGGCTGAGCGCCTGCAACAGGCCCAGGTCCTTTCCCGCGCCCGCGGACCCGGCAGCCTCCGCCATCGGGCGAACGTGCAGCCGGAGAACATTCCGACCGGCCGCGGCCTGCAGGCGGACGCTCATGATCCTGGCGCCCGAAGGCTGGCGCACCGGTGTGGCCGAGCCCGCGGCATCGACCAGTTCCAATGCGCAGGGCCCGACGCCCGGCAAAGGCGTGAAGCCAAACTCGAGGGCCAACTCGCGCGCCGGCGTGCCCGCGGGGACAAACCGGGTCACCTCGATTTCCGTGTCGCGCCCGAGCACGCGGACCGGCTGTTGCGCCGTCTCGAACACCGATCGCGCCCCGGGCAGAGCCAGGGCTGGCGACGGTTCCGGCGCCGGTGCCGGGCCGGTGCGATCCAGGTCGAGCCATTCGAGCGGGACCCCGGCGGGAATCCTGCGGAACGGCGCGGACTCCGTCGGGATGCGCGCGTCGGCCAGCAGCGGCAGATCGTAGTAGACGTCCGAAGCGCGGGCAAAGTACGCCAGCCAGGCGCCGGTCAGCGCATTCGCATCCTCCACCACATAGGAAGCCCGGCGATGCTCGACGCGATCGCGTGCCGCCCACAATCGATCCAGCGTGGGCCGGTTTGCGCCCAGGCTTTGGCGCACGAGATCGAGATGGCCGCCCAGGCCCGCCCACGCCACGAGAGCGCCCGCTCCGAGCAGCACGGCCGTGGCCACGCGCCCGCTCGTTTGGCCGAACCGCCGCGCCGCGCCCCACCAGCCGATGGCGGCCAGGCCCGCGGCGATCGGCGCAAACGTGACCAGGAGTTTGAAGATCGGATACACCGGCACCGTGGGTGACAGGTAAAGGTACGCCGCGAGCGCGAGCGGTCCGGCCAGGGCCGCGAGCCAGCGCCAGCGCCGATGGGATGGCTCCAACGCCAGGCCGAGCGCCACGCCGGCCGCCGCCAGTCCTCCGGCCGCCGCCAGCCAGGAGGCCTCGCCGCCAAGGAAATTCCAGCCCCAACCCCGCCAGCCGATGCCCGCGGGCACGAATCCACTCAACCGCAGGCGCCAGTTGATGGTTGCCGCAACGCGATGGAAGACCGGCCGGAGAATCATCGTGGCATAGACTCCCGTCAGGAGCAGCGACAACAGCGAAGTCGCCGCCGCCCAGCCCACGCGTGGCCAGAAGCGGAGCCGCCAGCACAGCATCCCGCCGCCCATGACGGCCGCCCCGATCAGCCAGAAATCGGGATACGTCCCGGCGAGATAGCCGAGCAGGCAGGCCGCCAGCACGGCGGCAATGCGCCGCGGCAGCGCGCCGCTCCAGCAGATCGCGACAAGCGCGGGAAACACGAACAGCACGGCCAGCTGCGAAAAAAAACCGATCAGGAAAACGTAGGTCACCCCCGGGATTGCCGCCCCGACAAATCCCAATGTCGCCGCCGGCACGGGGCGGCGGCCCGCCACGCGCCACATCGCCGCCAGCGCCGTCCCCAACAGGCCGGTGAAGAAGACGGCCGTCGCGCCCCACGCGCGCTGCGCGTCCGAGCGCGCGAGCACGGCCACGGTGCCGAGCACGACCGATTGGGTCAGGCGCTCCTGTTTCCAGCGCAGCGGCATCCATAGCCAGGGTCGCAACCCGATGTGATGCAGGTCGGTCGAATACGGCTCGTTCGCCAGGAACTGCGCCGAGGTCACGTAATTGACCTGGTCGATCTGCGCCAGGCCGATGAACCGGTCGGAGCCGAGGCCCGCCATGCTCGCGGAGTGCAGCAAGCCCGCGGCCACCCCCGCCGCCAGAAGCAAACCGGTTTCCCGCCGGCGCCGGCGGGAAAGCGTCCGCCGCGCCCGCCAGGCGGCGCGCGCGAGCAGGCCGGCGCCGGCGACGGCGACGGCGAACGCCCACGGCGCGGTCCGTCGCAGCGGCAAATCGACGTAGGCGAGCGCCTGCAGCAGCAGGAACACCAGGCCAAATCCCGCCAGCCCGCACCAGAGCCAGGTGACGGCGCGGAATGGGTCCGGTCGCCGCCCCACCCGCCAGATCCAGTAGCCGGCGCCCGCAGTGAGGATGACCAGAATCGCAACTTGGACCAGGGCCGGCATCAATGGCAGTGCTAAAGCGGCTGGCGCGGGCCAAGTCAACCGCTCCCACCGGTGCGAGAGCGACGCGCCCGACATCCATCACTCCGCGCGGGCTGGCGGCGGTAGGGGCGCTTGCCCCCAAGCGCCTTGATCAGCCGGGCCGTTGAGGGCAACGGCCCCCACCTTGGCGCGGTACCTGGGACTGCAGGTTCAGCCTTCAGCGCACCTGGAGCGTGTCGGCCTCGAAGGTGAGGTCGAGCGACGGGACGACGACCGCCTTGCGACCGCCTTCCTTCCGCACCCGGCCCGCGACCCACGCGACATGCCCGGCCGCGTCCGCCGCCGCGAGTGCGGCCTCGACCGCGGACGGTGCCACGAAAGCGGCGAAACCGACCCCCATGTTGAAGGTGGCATAGGCCTCGCGCAGGCTGATCGGGCCGGATTCCATGAGGAAGCGGAACAGCGGCGGAATGTCGCCCGGGCGGTCGATCTCGTAGACGAAGGGCTGCTCGAGCCGCATGAGCTTGCGCCAGCCGTGGCCGGTGACATGCGCCACGTAATTCAGCTTCACGCCGGCGAGCTGGCAGCGCACCACGAAGTCAACGTAGATGGCCGACGCCGCCAGCAGGGCCTCGCCGTAGGTGCGAGTGTCGCCGTGGCCGACCGGGGTCTGGTAACCCAGTGGCAGCTTCTCCGCGATCAGCCGGCAGAGGCTGAGCCCGTTGGTCTGCACGCCGGTCGAGGCGAGGAAAACGATGGCGTCGCCCTCCTGCACTTCGCCGGTGATGCGCAACGCCTTGGGCGCGATCTTCCCGATGGCCGACCCCGCCAGCACGATGGCCTCGGGATGCACGATGCCCTTGAGCGTCGGCGTTTCGCCCCCGCCCCACACGGCACCGGCGCGCCGGCAGCCCTCGGCCCAGCCGTCCACCAGCGCCTGCATCCGCGTGGCATCGGCGAACCAGCCCGAGTCGCCGACCGCCGCGTGCATGGCGACGGAGATCGGCCGTGCGCCGCAGGTCACGAGGTCGTTCACGATGGTCGCCACCGTGTCGATGGCAATCTCGCGGTAGAAGCACCGGCCGGTCTGCGCGTGCACGACGTCCGCCACGAGGTTCTTGGTGCCAAGGCCCTCCTCAACGTGGGCCAGGAAATGGTCCGGCGCCTCGATCAGGTACGCGCTCTCCCCGCGCGTCGTCGCCGGCTCCGCGTAGCCGTGCGCGGCGAGTTCGCCGGCGGTCGCCCGCGCCGACTGCTGGCAGGCGCGCTTGAAGGCGTCGAGCTGGTCGTAGCGCACCCCGGAGCTTTCGTAGCTTAGCGACATGGAATCAGGTCAGAGTGAAGAGTGACATGTGACGAGTGACAAGAATGGTCATCAGAAACGCGGATCGCCGGTCAACTCTCCACTCGTCACAGGTCACTAGTCACTTGCCGGCAGGCACGCTTGAAGGCGTCGAGCTGGTCGTAGCGCACCCCGGAGCTTTCGTAGGATAGCGACATCAGCAAAGTGACCAGCGATGGGTGATGAGTGAAGGGAACAAACAGCGCTTCATGGATGGGAAACTTTTCACATGTCACTCGTCACTGGTCACACCTCTCCGGTCCTCAGTAGCTCCGGCCCTCGTGCTTCTCGAAATAGTTCACGAACGCGCGGTTCACGACGCGATAGCCCCCGGGCGTCGGGTATTTGCCGGTGAAGAACCAGTCGCCGGTGTGGTTGGGCAGCGCCTTCCGGAGGTTCTCGATCGACTGGAAGATGATCTCGATCTCGCCCTTCCACCCGTTGGGCCGGGGCGAGACCAGCTGCGTGATCTTCGCCGAGATCTCCTCAGCCGTGAAGGGCTCGTAGATCCGGCGGACATGGTTGACCGGCTCGGGGGATTTGCGGGCCAGCTCGTCGCGACACGCCTGGTAGACCTCGGCGATCAACCCGCCCTGCCCGCGTTCCTTCAGCAGCGTGATCGCCGCCTCGAAGGCCACGAACTTGCCCAGCTCGGACATGTCGATGCCGTAGCAATCCGGGTAGCGGATCTGCGGGGCGGTCGAGGCGACGACGATCTTCCTCGGGTTGAGCCGCTTCAGGATGCGCAGGATGGAGCGGCGCAGCGTGGTGCCGCGCACGATCGAGTCGTCGACGCACACGAGGTTGTCGGTCGGCGCCACGACGCCATAGGTGACGTCGTAGACGAGCGACGCGAGGTTGTTGCGCGATTTCTCCTGGCTGATGAAGGTGCGCAGCTTGACGTCCTTGCTGACGATCTTCTCGCCGCGCGGCCAGTTGTTGAGGATGAGGTCGTCGACCAGGGCCTCGGTGATCCGGCCGTCGCGGGCGGCATCGAGCAGCGTCTGCTTGACCTCCGCCCGCCGGCGGAAGCGCAGCTCGCTCATGAGGCCGAAATACGCCACCTCCGCGGTGTTGGGGATGAAGCTGAAGACGGAATTGGCGAGGTCGCCGCCGATCGCGGCCAGGATCTGCGTGGCGAGGCCGGCGCCGAGGGCCTTGCGCTCGCGGTAGATGTCGGCGTCGTTGCCGCGCGAGAAATAGATGCGCTCGAACGTGCACTGCGTCTTGGGCAGGGCCGGCGTGATGCGCTCGACGCTGATGCGCCCGCTGCGCTTGAGCACGACCGCGCAGCCGGGCTCGACCTCGGCCACGTCGCCGGCCTCGAGGTCGAAGACGGTGCAGAGCGGCGCGCGCTCCGAGGCGAAGGCGGCGATCTCGTCGTTCTCGAACCAATGGCAGGGCCGGATGCCGGAGGGATCGCGCGCGACGAAGGCGTCGCCGTTGCCGAGGACGCCGACGAGCGAGTAACCGCCGTCCCAGTTCGCCGCGGCGTTGCGGAGCACGCGGGCGGGATCGACCTCGGCGTTGATGCGGCGCGTGATCTCGGCGCCCGGCAGGCCGGCCTGGCGGAGCTCGCGGTAGACCTGCTCGTGTTCCTCGTCGAGGCAGAAGCCGATGCGCTCGAGGATGGCCTGCGTGTCGGTGGCGAAGATCGGGTGCTGGCCGATGGCGATGAGGCTGTCGTTGAGCTCGGCGGTGTTCGTGAGGTTGAAATTGCCCGCGAGCATGAGGTTGCGCGTCGGCCAGGAGCTGCGGCGGAAATAGGGATGGCAGGCGCTGAGGTTGTAGCCGCCGGAGGTGCCGTAGCGCAGGTGGCCGAGGTAGAGCTCGCCGCAGAAATCGAAGTTCCTCTTCGCCGTGTCGGGAAACTCCGGGTGCACCGTGCCGTCGCCCACGAGGGCGTCGTAGCGCGCGATGAGCGACTGGAAGATCGTGTCGAGCGGGTTCGCCTCGACGTTGCGCTCGCGGAACATGTACGGCTCGCCGGCGGGCACGTCGAACTTCACGCAGGCGATGCCCGCGCCGTCCTGCCCGCGGTTGTGCTGCTTCTCCATCAGGAGGAAGAGCTGCTGGAAGCCCCAGAGCGGCGTGCCGTACTTCTCCTGGTAGTACGCCAGCGGTTTTTTCAGGCGGACCAGCGCGATGCCGCACTCATGCGTGATGAACTCGCTCACGAGCGTGTCCCCCGTTTGCCGCCCACACTGCCCCCGGTTGCTGGGTGCAGGTCGGGAGAGGAGTGGACTTTGCTCACGGCATTAAAAACGTTTATTCCGGCGACCGCGGGCGATTCGTCAACGGCTTTCTCCGTCTTCGTCGCGCGACCCGGGAAATCCCCGGGTCTCGCCCCCGGCGGCGGCTCTCAACCGAGCACTTCGCTGGCCGCCGGCGCCTGCGGGCCGACCATCGCCAGGAGCCGGTCGATTTCGAAAGGCTTCTGGATGAACCGGAGATGGGGAATGCCCGCCCCCTCGGCCTGGGCCCGGCTCGTCAGGTGCCCGGTCATCACCACGATCGGCACGCTTGGGTTCCGCCGCCGGATGTCGCGGGCCACTTCCAGGCCGCTCATCTGCGGCATCGTGAGATCCGTCAGCACGACGGAAAAGGCCCGGGGATTCCGCGCAAACTCGTCCAGCGCCGCCAGGGGCTGCGCGTGCGCCGAGACGGTCCACCCGGGCCGTTGCAGCGCCATCGCGGTCACGTTCAACACCAGCGGGTCGTCGTCGATCACCAGGACGCCGTGGTCGCCGCCGATCGGGGATGCGCCGCCGGCCGGTGTGTCGTCCGGGTTGCGCGGGGGCGTGGCCGGCTCCTCGGCGGCGGGCAGGAAGACCGTCATCTCCGTGCCCCGGCCGGGCGCGCTGACCACCGTGACGGCGCCGTTGAGGTCGGTGATGATCCGGTGCACCATCGTCAGGCCCAGCCCGGAACCCTGCCCGGGGCCTTTCGTGGTGTAGAACGGCTCGAAAATCCGCTCGGCCACGTCGGGCGCCATGCCGACGCCCGAGTCGCGGACCGCCAGCTGCACCTGCGGCGCCGGCTTCAGGTCCGGGTAGCGGCCGAGCAGCTCGGCCGACGGCGGCGCGTGGCGCAGGCCGATCTCGATGCGGCCGGGCCGGTCGCCGACGGCGCTGCCCGCGTTCACCGCCAGGTTCATCAGCACCTCGTGCAACTGTCCCGGGTCGCCGTTCACGGGCGGCACGTCCGGATCGACGTGCGCCTCGATCGTGACTTGCGCCGGGAGGCTCGCGCGCATCAGCGCACAGACCTCCTGCACGATGGCCGCCAGCGCAACCGGCTGCCGGCTCGGCTCGTGGGGGCGGCTGAAGGTCATGATCCGGGCGATGAGGTCGCGGGCGCGGCGGCTGGCCTGTTCGGCATTCGCCAGCAGCTTCGCCTGGCGGCCGCCCGCGGGCGCGTCCATCGCCGCCAGCTCCACGTTGCCCATGATCCCCAGGAGAATGTTGTTGAAATCGTGCGCGATGCCGCCGGCGAGCGTGCCCAGCGCCTCCATCTTCTGCGCCTGGTGCAGCTGCGACTCGAGGCGGGACTGGCGTTCCCGCGCGTGGAGCTGGTCCGTGATGTCGCTGTTGGTGCCGCTCATCGTGAGCGGCCGGCCGGAGGCGTCGCGCTGCACCACCCGCCCGCGCGTCTGGATCCAGCGCCATGAGCCGTCGGCGTGCCGCATCCGGAATTCCGCGACGAAGGGGCGGTCCTCCTTCGCCTCGAGCGCGGCGCGGGCCCGGCCGCGGAGCACGGCCACGTCGTCCGGGTGGCAGCGCGCCAGCCAGCCGCCGATGTCCATGGCGGCGCCGCTGGCGGGGAGGCCCAGCATCTCGAACCAGCGCGGGCTGAAGAAGACCTCGCCCGTCGCCAGGTTCCGCTCCCAGATCGCGTCCTGGGTGGCGCCGATGGCGAAGGCCAGCCGCCGCTCGTGCTGTTCCAGGCTGGCCGTGGCCCGCCGGAAGTTGAGCAGGATGAAGCCGATCGCCGTGGCCACGCACACGGTCATGGACACCACCATGGTGACGGCCTGGATGACCGAGGGGTTGTTGATGATGTCCTGGTGGTCCGGCTCGACGATCGCCATGAGGGCGACCCGCAACACGCTCCAGGCGAGGAACAGCCCGAAGGACGCCGCCAGCCACCGGCGCACGATCGGGTACTCGAAGGCCCGCTCGCGCACGACCAGCCAGACGCATTCCAGGTAGAACGGCAGCAGGACGAGCGTGAGGATGGTCACGCGCCAGAACATCGTCGGATGCACCAGCGACAGCTCGTAGGCCACGAGGCCGATGCACACGAGCCCGGCGAGGGCCGGGACGTTGCGCGCCGGCAGGCCGGCAAAGGCGCGGAGCCCGCGGCCGTTGAGCATGCCGAACAGCGCGAAACAGAGGTTGCCGCCGACCATAACCACCACGGGCGGAAAGATCTCCGGGTAGGCAAAGACCGTGAAGGCGACTCCCAGGCCCATCGAGCCGATCGTCCAGTGTCCGAATCCCGGGTAGGTCTTGCCCGAGGCGTATACGAGCGCCATGCACACGCCCACGACCAGGGTCAGCGCGCTGCACACCATGAAAACGGTCGGCATATCAATCGAGAATGCCATCGGGAAAACTGGGGTGTGGTCGGGGCGGACAATTCCGGGGCGGCGCGGGGACGCGCCCGGTCGCGAGAGGATCGCGGTAAAATGTCGCGGGATTCGTTGCGGCGGAGCCGCCCGACGCAAGCGGAAAACCCGTCAAAAAGGGGGCTGCGTGGTGGCGCCCGCCGGTGCGGGCTCAACCAATCGCCTGGTGGAGGCGGGACGCCCTCGTCCCGCGGGCTACGATTCGCGCTTGCGCCTCGCGGGGTGAGGGCACCCCGCCTCCAGGTCCGACCAACCTGCACGGAGTGCCGGTGCCACCTTCTTTCGTCCCAGGGTCCGGCGCACGTCACTTGACCGCCGGGGCGAATTGGTGAACATCGCGCATCGCACCATGCTGATCCTCCGCGGCTCGCCCGCCCTCTCCTCGTTTCGGCTCCAAAAACTCCTGCTCGACCTCACGAACGCGGGGCTGCCGGTGAAGGCGGTGGCGGCCGAGTTCGTGCACGTGGTGGACGTGGCCCGCGAGCTCACGGCCACCGAGCGCGTGATCCTCGAGAAACTGCTGGCGTACGGCCCGCATCGCGCCGGGACGAGGCTCCAGGGCTTCCTGCAGGTCGTCGCGCCGCGGCCGGGCACGATCTCGCCGTGGTCCTCCAAGGCCACCGACATCGCGCACAGCTGCGGCCTGTCCGCGGTCCGGCGCATCGAGCGCGTCGTCGCCTTCACGCTCAACCTCGGCGATTCCGTCCCGCCCTTCCCGCTCTCGCCCTTCGACGCCCGCCAGCAGCACCTGCTCGCCGCGAAGCTCCATGACCGCATGACGCAGGTCGTCTTCGGCGACCTCGCGGCGTGCGCGGCGCTCTTCCGCCACGGGGAACCGCGGCCGCTGAGCACCGTGCCGGTGCTGGCCGCCGGCCGCGCCGCGCTCGCGGCGGCCAACCTCGACCTCGGCCTGGCGCTCGCCGACGACGAAATCGACTACCTGGTCAAGGCCTTCACCACGCTCGGCCGCGACCCGACCGACGTGGAGCTGATGATGTTCGCCCAGGCGAACTCCGAGCACTGCCGGCACAAGATCTTCAACGCCACCTGGGAGATCGACGGCCGGCCGCAGGACCGCTCGCTGTTCCAGATGATCCGCCACACGCACGAGGTGCACCGCGACGGCATCCTGTCCGCCTACAAGGACAATGCCGCGGTGCTGGCCGGCAGCCGCGGCGGCCGTTTCTTCGCGGACCCGCGCACGCACGAGTACGCCGCCCACGACGAGCCGATCCATTTTCTCTGCAAGGTCGAGACGCACAACCACCCGACCGCCATCTCCCCGTTCCCCGGCGCCGCCACCGGCTCCGGCGGCGAGATCCGCGACGAAGGCGCCACCGGCCGCGGCGCGAAGCCGAAGGCGGGCCTGACCGGCTTCACCGTCTCCAACCTGCGGCTGCCCGGCGCCGTGCAGCCGTGGGAGCACGACCATGGCAAGCCCGACCGCATCGTGTCCGCCCTCGACATCATGATCGAGGGCCCGCTCGGCGGCGCCGCCTTCAACAACGAGTTCGGCCGCCCGGCGATCAACGGCTACTTCCGCACCTACGAGCAGGAAGTGCCGGCCGGAGAAGTGACCAGTGACAAGGGCCAAGTGACAAGCAACGGCGAATCAAATTCATCTCGTCACTCGCCACCTGTCACTGGTCACATTGGGGCAACCGAACTTCGCGGCTACCACAAGCCGATCATGCTCGCGGGCGGCCTCGGCAACATCCGCGAGGGACACGTGCGCAAGGGCGCGATCCAGCCCGGCGACCAGCTCATCGTGCTCGGCGGCCCGGCGATGCTCATCGGCCTCGGCGGCGGCGCGGCGAGCTCGCTGGCCAGCGGCACGGGCAACGAGGACCTCGATTTCGCCAGCGTCCAGCGCGACAACGCCGAGATGCAGCGCCGCTGCCAGGAGGTCATCGACCGCTGCTGGGCCCTCGGCGACGACAACCCGATCTCGTTCATCCATGATGTCGGCGCCGGCGGCGTCTCGAACGCCCTGCCGGAACTGGTGAACGACGGCGGCCGCGGCGGCCGTTTCCAGTTGCGCGCCCTGCCCAACGACGAGCCCGGCATGTCGCCGCTCGAGATCTGGTGCAACGAATCGCAGGAGCGGTACGTGCTCGCCGTCCCCGCGGCGCGCCTCGAGACCTTTCGCGCGCTGTGCGCGCGCGAACGCTGCCCGTTCGCCGTCGTCGGCGAGGCCACCGAGCCCCGGCAGCTGGTGGTCGAGGACGCCCACTTCGGCAACAAGCCCATCGACCTGCCGCTCGAGGTGCTGCTGGGCAAGCCGCCGCGGATGTCGCGCCGCGACGCCACCCGCCAACGCCCGCTCGCGCCGGTGGCCCTCGAGGGCGTTGCCCTCGGCGAGGCCGTCCACCGCGTCCTTTCGCACCCGGCCGTGGCGGACAAGACCTTTCTCATCTCCATCGGCGACCGCTCGGTCGGCGGCATGATCTGCCGCGACCAGATGGTCGGACCGTGGCAGGTGCCGGTGGCCGACTGCGGCGTCACCGCCGCGGCCTTCGACGTCTACACCGGCGAGGCCATGGCGATGGGCGAGCGCACGCCGGTGGCGGTCAACGATGCCGCGGCCTCCGCCCGGCTCGCGGTCGGCGAGGCGCTGACCAACCTCGCCGCCGCGCAGATCGGCGACCTGGGCAAGGTCAACCTCTCCGCCAACTGGATGGCCGCACCCGCCGTGCCCGGCGACGGCGCCGACCTCTATGCGGCGGTGCGCGCCGTCGGGCTGGAACTCTGCCCCGCGCTCGGGATCACGATCCCGGTGGGCAAGGACTCGATGAGCATGAGCACCGCCTGGCGCGACGGCGACCGCGAACATCGCGTCACGGCCCCGGTCTCGCTCATCGTGTCCGCCTTCGCCGCCGTGGCGGATGTCCGGCAATCGCTGACGCCCCAGCTGCAGCACCTCGACGAGACGGTCCTCCTGCTCGTCGACCTCGGCCGCGGCCGCCACCGGCTCGGCGGCTCGATCCTCGCGCAGGTGTTTTCCCAGACGGGCGACGCGCCGCCCGATGTCGACAGCGCCGCCGACCTGAAGGCATTCTGGAACGGCGTCCAGCAACTCGGCCGCGAGGGACGGATCCTGGCCTACCATGATCGTTCCGACGGCGGGCTGCTGGCCACGGCGGTCGAGATGGCGTTTGCCGGGCACGTGGGCGTGGACCTCGACCTGCCCGCCAAGGGCGAGGTGTTCGGCGCGCTCTTCGCCGAGGAACTCGGCGCCGTCGTGCAGGTGCGCGCGGAGGATGCGGACGAGGTCGAGCTGACGTTCCGCCAGCACGGGCTCAAGGGCGCCGTGTTCCCGATCGGCCGGTTGAACGGCGATTTCAAATTCCGCGTCCGCCAATCCGGCCGCGAGGTGTTCGCCGAGAGCCTCACGGCCTTGCGCGCCCTCTGGTCGGATGTAACCCATCGCATTGCGCGGATGCGCGACAACCCGGCCTCCGCCGACCAGGAACACCAGGTCCGGCTCGACGCCGGCAATCCCGGCATCACGCCGAAGCTCACGTTCGACGTCGTCGAGGCCGCGGCGCGGGCGCGCCGTCGTCCCGGCCGCCCGGCCGTGGCCATCCTGCGCGAACAGGGCGTCAACAGCGAGGTCGAGATGGGCGCCGCCTTCACCCGCGCCGGCTTCCGCGCCGTCGATGTGCACATGACCGACCTGCTGGGCGGGCGGGTGTCGCTGCAGGACTACCGCGGCGTGGTCGCGTGCGGCGGCTTCAGCTATGGCGACGTGCTGGGTGCCGGCGAGGGCTGGGCCAAGAGCATCCTGTTCCACGATCGCGTGCTGGGCGAGTTCCGGCAGTTCTTCGCCCGCGAGGATACCTTCGGGCTCGGCGTGTGCAACGGCTGCCAGATGATGAGCACGCTGCGGGCGATCGTGCCGGGCGCGGACCACTGGCCGCGCTTCGTGCAGAACCAGAGCGAGCGTTACGAGGCCCGCTTCGTTTCGCTGCGGATCGAGGATTCGCCCAGCCTCTTCTTCCGCGGCATGGCGGGCGCGGTGATCCCGATTTGCACGGCCCACGGCGAGGGCTACGCCGAGTTTCCCGACCGCGCCGCGGCCGAGGCGTGCAGCCAGTCCGGGCTCGTGGCGGCGCGCTACGTCGACAACCACCACCGGGTCACCGAGCAATATCCGCTCAACCCGAACGGCTCGCCGTTCGGCATCACGGCGCTGACGACCACCACCGGTCGCGTGACCATCCTCATGCCGCATCCCGAGCGCGTGTTTCGGTCGGCCTGCATGAGCTGGGCGCCGAGGCCGTGGGGCGAGGATTCGCCGTGGATGAAGCTCTTCTACAACGCCCGGGAGTGGGTCGGTTGAAGGGGCCCGGCGACCCGTCATGCCTTCCTTGAGCTCGGGCTCTTGTCACCGCACCGGCCGGCTGGTACTAGCGGGCCTGCTCTTGGCCGGCTCGGGGTGCGCCGCGGAAACCTACCGCGGCTTCACGATCGACGATGTCCAGGTCCAGGGTATGCCCGGGATCACTGCGATCCTCGCCGCGACTAGGGAACAGGTGGACATCGTGCACGCCGTGGGTCTTCCGACCGACGCCCTGGCCCTTCTGCAAGGCGTGACGTTCCAGCTGGTGCCGGACGGGACCTTTCCGCGCCCGACGCCCGGACAATACGGCAACGGTCGCGTCCGGGTCTCTTCGGCCGTCATCGGCGTGCGGCACAAACCGGTGCTATTGCACGAACTGATGCACGCCTACCACGACCGAAAACTCGCGCAAGGCTTCGCCAATCCCGAGATTCTGACGCTGTTCCGGCAGGCCCGCGGCCTGCCCGCGTTCGCCGTCCAGTCCCATATGATGCAGAACGAGAAGGAATATTTCGCCTGTGCCGCCACTACCTACCTCTACGGCACCACGGCCCAGGAGCCGTTCCACCGCGAAAAGATCAAGCGGGAGCAACCTGCGCTCCATGCCTACCTCCAGAAGTTGTTCGGGCCGGCCGCGGGCAAATACGAAGGCTCGCTGGAGCGGTTCCAGCCGGAGGCGAATGAAACGCCGGCCGATCCTTGACCCATCCCCCGCGCCGGCGATACTCCCGGCATGAGACCCTTCCCCGGCCCGATCGGCGTGTTGTTCTTCCTGCTTTTCGCCACCAGCGTCTGGTCCAGCGAGATCTCGCCGGTCACGTCGCTTGGCGACAACACCTACACGCTGACGGTGAAGGCCAGCACCAAGTTCACGCGCAACACGACGAAGCTGAAGGACCAGGGGATTGAGGCCGCGAAGGATTTCTGCGCCAAGCAAGGGAAACAGTTCAAGCTGGTCTCCGCGGATGAGGACAAGCAGATGTACCTGGTCGGCCCGATGGCGAAGGTTGTCCTGACCTTCAAGGCGCTCAACTCTGGCGATCCCGAACTCGCCGCCGCGCCGGGCCTGGTCGCAACGCCGGCCATGGCGCCCGCCGCGCCCCCGCCCCCGCCGCGGATCACGACGGACGAGTTGCACGACGAACTGACCAAACTCGACGACCTGCGCAAGAAGGGCCTCCTGACGGATGCCGAATTCGACGCCCTGAAGCAGAAGCTGCTCAGCCGGTTCTGAGCAAAGTTCGCCTCGAATCACTCCGTCACCTTGACGACGAAGTAGAGGAACGGGCCGTTCACCTCGGTGAACTGGTGCGGGACACCCTTGGGAATGACGATCACGTCACCCTTGCTGAGGTGCCGCGTTTCGCCGCCGACGATGGCCTTGCCGCGGACCTCATTCGGAGCGGTGTCCTTCGGCTCGGTGACCGTGCCGCCCGTGACGAAGGTCGCCGAGCCCTCGACGATGTAGAAGACATCCGTGTCGAGCGCGTGCACCTCCACCGCCCCGCTGGCCACCCGGCGGCCGGCCATCAGCTTGTATTTCGCATTGGCCAGGATCGGTCCGCCCTTGGCAAAGATCGCGTCGAGCTTGGCGTGATCGAGCTGGATGACTTCGGTCGGGGGCGCGTCGGCGGCGAACGCGAGGCTGGCGGCGGCAAACGACAGGAGGGCGAGCGAAACGAGTTTCTTCATGGGACGTGGACGGGTTGAGGGGTTGGAGGAACCCGAACCTAGGAGCCGCCGTGCCATGCGGCTAGGCGAAATTTGGTCGGGCTGGCCCCACAAAATCATGGCGGAACCTGCGCTCACTTGAATCTGAGCCGCATCTGGAGGCGGGGTGCCCTCACCCCGCAAGGCGCAAGCGCAAATGGCAAGCCGCGGGACGATGGCGTCCCGCCGCCAATACGCGGTTCTCCACGCCACGGTTCGGGCTCAGTCCGGGCGCGCAAAGCAGACGATCTGGTTCTGTTCGCGGTGATTCGACCAGAAGTTGGTGCCATCGAAAGCCAGGGCCCGGCCTTGGAACGGCACGCGGGCGAGGTCCTCGATCACGGGCTTCTCCGGCCGTGGATCGATCCGCGTCAGCCAATAATCGTTGGTCTCCTCGCGGTCGGTGGTCAGCAGGTAGAGCAGCTCGCCAACGAAGACCTGCCCGCAGATTTCGTGCGGGATCATGATCGTGCGTTCGACGCGCCCGCCGGCTCCCAACGCCAGGACTTTCTTCGGGTACCACTGGCTGACGTGCAGCCGGCGCCCGTCCCAACCGAGCTGCGAGCCGGTGTCGTCCGGGCAGGGAAGGCGAAAATCGGGATCAAAGCCTTCTCCGGGGATGCAGCGGCGCACGAAGCGGTGGTCGTCTTCAGTCTCACCGCAGATTACGCGGAGTTCGCCGTTCACCGCCGCCATGCCATAGGGCAGGCCCGGCGGCGTGACCTCCCAGGTCACGGTCCATCCGGCCGGTTCGATCCGATAAATGCGTTTCGTCTGCTTCGATCCCATCCATAGCGAGCGGCCGTCCCACGCGAGGGACTGCGGCTTGGGCGCGGGCGAAGCGAGGCGCTTGAGTTCGCGAACGTCGTTCATGCCGCAAGGTAGGCCCGGCGCAGCGCCGGATCAAAGGCTGAAATTCTGTACTGGGCCGGTATGACCTTCATTGCAGCAGCCTGCTTGCGGGCGAATCGAGGGCCGATCCGCGGGTGGCCGTTTTGCATCGCGTGCAGGCATGCTCCTGCATTCCGAGGCAACAAATCCGCCGGCCTTCATGCAACTTTCGGCCGGCCGGCGGGTCTTCAGCCTATCCGACCATGAAAGTCATTGGAGTATTCCTGCTGTGGTGCCTGCTCTTCGCCCTGTGCTGGCCGCTGGCGCTCCTGGCGCTCGTGCTGGCGCCGCTGGTCTGGCTCGTGGCCCTGCCCTTCCGGCTGGTCGGCCTGTGCATCGGCGCGACGTTCGCCTTCATCCGGGCGGTCCTGTTCCTGCCGGCGCGCGTGCTCGGCGGGGCATGAAGGCCGCCGACGGGTAGGGCGCGAGTCCCTGGCGCGCCGCTTCGTGCCGGCGCGGAGCGGAGTCCGCGCCCTATCCTGTAGCACCCACACTCAACACTGCCGGGCGAACGCGCCGAGAAACTCGTCGAGATTGGCGCCCGAGACCTGCGCCTCGATCTCGCGATGCAGGCCGTGGATGGTCTCCGTGAGCTGCACCGTGACGCCAAATTCCTGGGCAAGCCGCACGATGGACTGCGCCTTGCGCGACTGCCAGCGCCAGCAGGTCAGGCCGATGCGAATCGGCTTGGCGGAATGGGGGGCAAACGGGGTGGCGGACGACTCCATGGGTACGTTATTCGGAGCCGGTTTCACGCCAAACGCCGCATCGATGTGTGTCACAAGCCGCGAATTTTTCCGCCCGGGACGGGCCGCTTGGCTGGTGCTCACCGCTGCGCCGGCGGGATGCCGCGGATCTTCTCTGCGAACGCCGCGTGCGCGACCGGGTCGACCGGGCTGTGCGTGATCTCGGACGTCGGCGGCCGGCCGGCGACGCACAGGTTGTCCTTCCAATTCGTCTTCGGGCGCACGGGGCGCACCCAGAAACCCCCGCCACAGTTGGGACAGACGTTGCCGAGCACGCGCTCGACGCAGGGGCGGCAAAAGGTGCATTCGAAACTACAGATCATCGCTTCCGTCGAATCAGGCGGCAGCGGCTTGTTGCAGTGTTCGCAGGTGGGGCGCAGTTGCAGGGCCATGGCGGGACGATGCAATTCCACCCCACGCTGGCAAGGCCCGGGGCGGTCGTGCACCCGCACAGCGGGGTTCAATTGGCGGCCAACGCTGCGCCCGTTCTGCAAGGTAGGGCGGCGACTCCGCTCGCCGCCGAACACAGCGCGGAACGGAGTCCGCGCCCTGCCTTACCGCTCCAAACCGCCGTCCCCCTACCACACCCGCACGCGGTCGGCGGGCGCCAGGTAGAGCGCCTGGCCGGGCTTCACCCCGAAGGCCTCGTACCAGCCGTCGATGTTGCGCACCATCAGCGCCCGGTATTGGCCGGGCGAGTGGCCGTCGGCGATGACCCGCTGCCGCAGCGCCGCGTCACGGTACTTCGTCCGCCAGATCTGGGCGAACGAGAGGAAGAACTGCTGTTCGCCCGTGAACCCATCGACGATGGCCGCGTGCCCGCCGGCCTCGGCGCGCCAGGCGTCGAACGAGGCCGACACGCCCGCCAGGTCCGCGAGGTTCTCGCTCAGGGTCTGCTGGCCGTTGAGCGCCAGGTCGGGGAACGGCCGGTAGGAGGAATATTGCGCCACCAAGGCAGCGGTCGCGCGGTGGAAATGGTCGAGATCGTCCGGCGTCCACCAGTTGCGGAGCAAACCGTGGCTGTCGAACTGCGCCCCCTGGTCGTCGAAGCTGTGGCTGATCTCGTGGCCGATGACGGTGCCGATGCCGCCGTAGTTGACGGCGTCCGGCGCCGCCGGGTCGAAGAACGGCGGCTGCAGGATGGCGGCGGGAAAATCGAGCGCGTTCTGCATCGGCATGTTGACCGCATTCACCTCCTGCGGCGACATGCACCATTCCGTGGCATCGACCGGTTGGTGCAGCTTCTCGATGGCGCGGCGATAGCGGAAGGCCTCGGCGCGCATGACGTTGCCGGCGGCGTCGGCCGGGTCGATCGCCAGCCCGTCATAGTTGTCCCATTTGTCCGGATAACCAATCCCGACGTAGAGGGCCTTCAGCTTGGCCCGCGCCTGGGCCTTGGTTGCCGGCGCCATCCAGTCGAGCCGGCCGATCCGCTCGTCGAACGCGTGCACGATGTTGGCAACCATGGCCTGCACGCGCGCCTTGCTCGAGGCGGGGAAATACTTCGCGACGTACACCTGGCCGATGGCGTCGGGCATGACCTGGTTCGCGGCCGTGAGCGTGCGCTTCCAGCGCGCCGGCTGCTCGGGGGTGCCGTTCACCACCGTCTCGTTGAAGGCGAAACGCTCGTCCGCGAAGGCCTTCGGCAGCGCGTCCGAGTGTTGGTTGATGGCGTGGTACGCCAGCCAGTCTTTCCAAACCTCCAGCGGTTCGCGGCCGACCAGCGCCGCGGCGCCGACGACTGCGCCCTCGTGCCAGAGAATGAAACGATCCTGGTCCGCCAGCTGCGCCCCGGCGAAGAAGGCCGCCCAGTCCATGCCGGGCGCCTTCACGGGAAACTCGGCCCGCCGCCACGGGTGATTCGCCTTCTGCACGTCTTCGGAGTCGGCGCGGCTGGAGTGCGCCTGCGCCAGGGCCAGCTCGAGCGCGTAGATCCGCTCCGCGCGGGCGTCGGCGTCGGTCCGGCCCGCCAGCCGCAGCACCGCGGCGATGTGCCGCCGGTACTTCGCCCGGATGTCCTGCATGTGTTCATTGTCGGCGAGGTAATACTCCCGGTCCGGCATGCCGAGCCCGCCCTGCAGCAGGTAGGGCGTGTTGTGGGCCGGGTCGTCGAGCCCCTGGGCCACCCACAGGCCAAACAGGTTCTCAGTGATGAAATTCGTGGCGTTGAGCGGGTCGACATCGGCGCGGATGCTCTCGCCCAGGGCCCGCGCGAGGTCGGACTTGTCCTTGAGGCCGCCGACCCGATCCAGCCAGGGCTGCAGCGACGCCAGGCCGCGGGCCTCGATTGCGGACTCATCCATGTAAGCGCGATAGAAGTCGCCCACCAGTCGTGCCGCCGGGCTGGCACCGACCCGGTCCCGGCCGGCGGTCTCCACCAGCTCGCGCAGGCGCGTGTTGGTCAGCTCGGCCAGGACGCGGAACGGTCCCCAGTTGCTGCGATCGGAGGGAATCTCCGTCGTCTTCAGCCACTGGCCGTTGGCGTAACGATAGAAATCGTCGCCCGGCGCGACCGCTGGATCCATGCCGGCGCGGTCGAGGCCGGCGGCGGGAAGGGAATGGAGGAGGACCAATGACGCGGCGGCGACCACGAGCCGGCGTCCAAGGGCAAGGGGAGTAA
Organism: Lacunisphaera sp.; assembly: GCA_035545835.1. Classification (GTDB taxonomy): domain Bacteria; phylum Verrucomicrobiota; class Verrucomicrobiia; order Opitutales; family Opitutaceae; genus Lacunisphaera. The sequence continues at coordinate 28,333 of DASZXO010000003.1, read as the reverse complement.
CCATGGGATCAGGGGATGTTGGCGCGAACGATGCGCCTCCGCAGGCCGCGGTCAAATGGCAAGCGACCGGTCGCTCGCCGAATGCGCCGGACGGACTAGATTACGACCCGGCACGATCCCGCCAAGGTCGGGACGCACGGGCCATCCGCTGGATTACTCGCCTCGCTCAGCATGACCGATCCCGGATCCCGGTCTTCGCTGCCGTCCGCCTGGGCAAAGCGAGGGCTCCAGCCTTGAGGACCGGCTCCGGCATCAATCGGTGCGCCCCCGGCCTGGTCGCCTTCAGTTCGCCCGGAGCTTCCAGCCGGCCAGCACCGGCAGCATGACCGACCGCCACACCTCGTAGCCCGCCGGGTTCAGGTGCAGCCGGTCCTTGACGAAGTACTCGGGCCGCGATGTCCCGTCGGCCTGCGCCAGCGGCGCGAACGTATCCACCAGGGTTACGCGGCGGTCCCGGGCCGCGAGCTTGGCGATCAGGTCATTGAGCTGGTGAATCCGCTCCGGGTAGGTATCGCCGCCGCCGCGCGGCATGACGAGACACCAGGCGATCGGGATGCGCGGATACTCGGCGCGCACGCGCCTCATGAAGACCTTCAGGTTGTCGGCGATGTCGGCGGGCGGGGTGTGCTCGCCGAGGTCGTTGGTGCCGATCAGCAACACGAGCGCGCGCGGGTGCAGCGACAGCACGTCGTCCGGCAGCCGGTACAGCAGGTTCGGCGTCGTGTCGCCGCCGATGCCGCGGTTCACGACCTTGACCGGCAGGCTGGCGAAATCCTTTTGCAGCGTGTGCCAGCCCTCCGTGATCGAGTCGCCCACGAAAACGATGCCATTCTGGTCCTCGGCGCGATGCGCGGCGAACTCGGCGCGGCGCTGCTGGTTCTTCTTGCGGAAGCCGGACCAGGACGAGGTGCGGCCCTTCGCGTCGAATCTGCCGTCGGCCGGCCAGTACGGATCGGACGGCGCGGCCGACGGGGCGGCCGCGGTCGCGGCCGGCGGTGGCGTCGCGGCCGTGGGCTTCGGCGCGGTCTGGCAACCCGCCAGGAGCACCAGGACGAGGAGAAGCGAGAGGAAACGATTCATGGCGGGCGTGGGTTCAGGCCTGGCCGCGGAACTTCTTCCAGGATTCGAGGCAGCGGCGCGCGGTCTCGAATTCCCCGAAGCGGCTCCCCTCCTGCTCCAGCAGGTAGAATTCGGCGCCGCCGACGGATTCGGCGGCCGCGACGATGTCCGCCCAGGGCGACACGCCCTCGCCGAAGAGCACGCGGTAACCCTTCTCGTCCTCGCGGCGGCCAGGGGCCCAGTCCTTGAGGTGGAGGCAGCGAATGCGGCCGGGATGCGACTTGATCCAAACCACCGGGTCCTGCCCCGCCTCCATGCAGGTGCCGACGTCGAGCTGCAGCATGAACTCCGGCGGCGTGTTGGCGGCGAGGATGTCGAGGATGCGCTGGTCGCCGTCGACCTTCTTCCATTCGGCCTGGTGATTGTGGTAACCGCCGGAAAGCCCGTGCGGCTTGAGTTGTTCGGTGGCCGCGGCGAGCTGTCCCGCGAGCCGCTTCCAATCGTCCGCCGTCTGGATCTCGCGCGGGGCACTGGCCATCACCACGTAGCGCGTGCCGAGGATCTGGCCCAGCTCGATGGCCTTGCCGACGCCCGCGCCCGGCGTGAAGGCCCCGATGTGGTTGTGGGTCGAAAGGCAGCGCAGGCCGAGATCGTCGAGCTGGCGGCGCACGTCCTTGGCGTACGGCATCGTCCAGTCAAAATAAGGCGCGTAGAACTCCACGACCTCGTAGCCCATCGCGGCCACCTGCCGCAGCGTGCCCGGCAGGTCCTTCGCCAGCGCGTCGCGCACGGAATAGAGCTCGAGCCCGATGGGACGGCGCGACGGCGACTTCGGCGCGGTTTCGGCCGCGACCGCGTTGAGGGGAAGCGATTGGGCCAGCAAGGCGGCCGGGATCACGCCCGACGCCGCGAGAAACTGGCGCCGCGAAAGTCCGGCGCCCGGGGCAAGGTTGGAACGCATGCCCCAATCGAATCCACCTGCGCCGCCGGAACAAGGCCCAATTCCCGGGGGACGGCTCTCCCCGGGCGGGCGGGGACGCGAATTTCCCGGCGCCACCGACGAGGCGACGGCCGGATGCGCGACCGCCCGGGAACGGCCGTTGCCGCCGGCGCCGCGGACGAACCCGCCCCGCGCGCTCGCCCGGACGGGAGCAGCGGCCCATTCACCGCTTGACGGGGGTGAATTTGTAGTTAACCACTTGGTTAAACAAAGAGCCAACCGCCGTGCCGACCGACCAGCTCAGCGCCACGTTTGCCGCCCTCGCCGACCCGACGCGGCGGGCGATCCTCACGCGCCTGTCCGAGGGCGCCACGTCGGTGTCGGAACTCGCCGCGCCGCACGACATGAGCCTGCCGGCCGTCTCGAAGCACCTGCGCGTGCTCGAGCGCAGCGGCCTGATCGAGCGCGGCCGCCAGGCCCAGTGGCGGCCGTGCGCCCTCAAGGCCGCGCCGATGAAAGAGGCGGTTGCCTGGCTGGGCCTCTACCGCCGGCACTGGGAGGACAGCCTGGACCGCCTTGGCGCGTACCTGCAGCAGCTCCAGGCCAGGAACCCGCGGGCCGCCCAAAAACCCGCGCGCCGGTCCGCCCGGCGAGCGGTCAGACGTTGAAGGCCCGGCCCCGGTTTTCATTTCCACCTCCACGCTCTTGAAATCCACGAACACCCCTGCCGCCGAGGGCGCCATCGTCAGCGCGCGCCGCTTCGACCCGGCACCGGCGCGGGTCTTCGCCGCCTTTGCCAATCCGGCGCAGCTGGCGCGCTGGTGGGGGCCGGATGGTTTCACCACTCAGATTCACGAGTTTGACCTGCGGCCCGGCGGCGCCTGGCGCCTCACGATGCGGGGCCCGGACGGCGCGAAGTTCGTCAACCTCTCCCACTTTCTCGAGGTCGCGGCGCCCAACCGGGTCGTCTACGAGCACGACGATCCCGTGCATCGGTTCCGGATGACCATGACCTTCGCCGCCGAGGGCACCGGCACGCGACTCACCTGGCGCATGGTCTTCGCGTCGGCGGAGGAGTTCGCGCGGGTCCGCGCCCTCGTCGCCACCGCCAACGAACAAAATTTCGACCGGCTCGCGGCGCACCTCGTCGCCAGCCGCTGAAACTCTCCACGCTTATGTCCAACCCATCCGCCTCCAAGCCCGATACCTCCGACCGGGAGATCGTCATCACCCGCACCTTCACCGCTCCACGCGACCTCGTCTGGCAGGCGTGGACCGACCCGCAGCACGTGGCGCAGTGGTGGGGCCCGCGGGGCTTCACCACGACGATCAAGAAAATGGACTTCCGCGTCGGCGGCGCCTGGGAACACGTGATGCGCGGTCCCGACGGCACGAATTATCCCAACAAAAGCGTGTTCAAGGAAATCGTCCCGCTCGAGCGCATCGTCTACACCCACGGCGGCGGGCGCGAGCAGGGCCCGGGCGCGAGCTTCACGGCCACGTGGACCTTCGAAACGGTCGAGGCCGGACGGACGCGCCTGACCGGCCGCATGGTCTTTGCCACGGCGGCGGAACGCGATTTCGTCGCACGCGAATTCGGCGCCGTCGAGGGCGGGCGCCAGACGCTCGAGCGCGCGTCCGAGCACCTCGCGGCCATGCAGTCGAAGCCGTTCGTCATCCGTCGCGAGTATGCCGCGCCGCTCGATCTCGTGTGGCGCGCCTGGGCCGAGCGCGACCGTTTCATGGCCTGGTTCGGCCCAAAGGGCGCCAAGCTGGTGGGCAAACAGTTCGACTTCCGCCCCGGTGGCATGAACCACTACATGATGACGACGCCCGACGGGAAGGAGATCTGGGGCAAGGCGCACTATCGCGAGATCGTCCCGCCCTCGAAGATCGTGTGGGTGAATTCCTTTTCCGACCCCGATGGCGGCACGACGCGGCATCCGCTCACGACCGAGCTCTGGCCGCTGCAGTTGCTCACGATCGTCGAGTTCGCCGAAGCCGCCGGAAAAACGGCGATCACCATCACCTGGCTCCCGCTCGACTCGAGCGACGAGGAACGAAAGGTTTTCGCGGACAAACTTCCCAGCATGAACCAGGGCTGGGGCGGCACGCTCGACCAGTTGGAGGCGTACCTGGCGGGGGCTTGAGGCAAAATCGTCCGACGAGGCATGCGCTCATGCGTGCGGTTTCCAAGGTAGGGGCCGTTGCCCCCAACGGCCCATTTTCTCCGGGCGCTTGAGGGCAAGCGCCCCTACCGGCATTCGCCGCGAGACCCACCCTACCCCGCCCGCTCCGGCATCTCGAGCGGGATGAGCGCGTGGCGGCGCAGCTCGACGCCGCGCAGGAACTTGATGATTGCCCGTTCCCCGATGCGGTCGCCCGTGAGCAGCGTGTGCAGCGAATCGACCCGCGGCGTCGGCTCGGCGTCGAGCGCCAGCAGGACGTCGCCCTCCTGCAGGCCGGCCCGGGCGGCCGGGCTGTCGGGCTCGATCCCGGCGACGAGCACGCCGGTGGCCTGGTCGATCTTGTGGTAGCGCGCCACCTTGCGGATCAGCGGCACGGTCTGGCCGGCCACGCCGATATAGCTGCGACGGATGCGCCCGTCCTTGATCAACCATGCCGCGACCCAGCGGGCGGTGTTGCTGGCGATGGCAAAACAAATGCCCTGGGCCGGCCGGATGATGGCGGTGTTGACGCCGATGACCCGGCCCCGCGTGTCGACCAGCGGCCCGCCCGAATTGCCCGGGTTCAGCGCCGCATCGGTCTGGATGACGTTGTCGATCAGCCGTCCCGCCGCGCCCCGCAGGGAACGGCCCAGCCCGCTCACGACGCCCGCCGTCACCGTCTGCTGGAAGCCCATCGGCGAGCCGATCGCGATCGCGATCTGGCCCGGTCGCACGGCATCGCTGTCCGCGAGGTTCAGGTGCGACAGCTCGTCGGCGCTGATGCGCAGCACCGCGAGGTCCGTGGCGGGATCGTCCCCGATCAGGCTGGCCTCGAGCTTGCGCCCGTCGGCGAGGAACACGCGCAGCGCCCGCGCGCCGTGCACGACATGGCTGTTGGTCAGCAGGTAACCGTCCGGCGAGATGATGAAACCCGACCCCGAGCCCGCCGGGCCGTTCTCCCCTTCGACCACGATGTGGACGACCGCCGGATGGGCGGCGGCGACCGCACCGCTGACGGCCTCCGAATAGGCGTCGAGCAGCGGTTCCGTGGCGGGAACCTCGGGATCGCGAACAAGCGTGGCGTGCATGGAACCGCAATGAGCATGCAATCGCCGCCAAGGCAAATCGCCGGCCCGGCTTGACCGGGCCGCCCCGGCCGCTTGTCCTCGGCCATGCCCCGCCCCGCCCGGCATGACTACATCGCGTTTCTCCGCGGCATCAACCTCGGCGCCCGGCGCCCGCCAATGGCCGGGCTGCGGGCGATCTTCACGCGGATGAAGTTCACCGAGGTCGCGACCTTCATCGCCAGCGGCAACGTGATTTTTTCCGACGGCGCGGATGACCGCTCCGCCCTCGAGGCCCGCATCGAACAGGGCCTGGCGCGCTCTCTCGGTTATCCGGTCGACACGTTTGTCCGCACGCGGGCCGAGGTCGCGGCGATCGCGGCAGCGCAGCCGTTTTCCCCGGCCGAATCGGCCGGGGCCCGCGCCGTGCACGTCGTGATGCTCAAGGAACCGCTCAGCCGCCGCCAGGTCGGCCAGCTCGCCGCCTGCGCCACGGCGACGGATGCCTTTGCGCCCGCCGGCCGCGAATTCCATTGGCTGTGCCGGATCAAGACCAACGAGTCCAAGGTTTGGTCGTCGCCGGCGATGAAGGCATTGCGCCTGCCGACCTGTTCCATGCGCAACGTGACGACGTTGCGCAACCTGGCCGCGCTCTATCCCCCGCGGACAGGTTGACGACCCTCGCTTCCGCGGCAAAGTTGTTCGCCGTGAAACCCCGCCCTTCCCCTTTGCCCGGCGCCCGGGCCGCCGCCGCGGGCCTGGCGCTCGCCTTGCTCGCCGGTTGCGCCTCCCCCGGCCAGCACGCCCGGGTCCGCCGTCCGCCGCCGCCGGTCGCCGGCGCCGATGACGTGCTCCACCGGCAGGAGGTCGCCGCGCGCGCGCGGCAATACATCGCCAGCGGGGAGTACAAGACGACCAACGAGGCGATGGCCGCGGCCGAGCGTGATGTCGGCGGCGCGGACCCGTCGGGTGTCCCGTGGTCGTCCGAGTACGCGGCGTGGGAGAAGCAGAAAGCCGACGACGAGAAGTTCCGGTCCGACCTGGACAAATCGCTTCGCCGGCAGTGACCCGGCGCGGGGCGGGCCTTGACGCCCCGGGTCCGAGCTGGCGTGCTCGGGGCCGCGCGCCCGCACCCCGATGAGAATCAAGGCCACCCTCGAGCGGATTCCCGGCGGGCTCATGCTCGTTCCGCTGTTGTTGGGCGCCGCCATGAACACCATCGACCAGGCCCACCTGCCGGTCGTCGAAGCCGGACTGCGCGCCCTCGGGGCCTCGCCCGCGCGGAACGGCCATCTCGAGTTTCTCCGGCTCGGCGCCGTGCCCGCCGAGGGGGTGAGCTCGTTCACCGAAAGCCTGTTCAAGACCGGCGCGTTGACGCTGATTGCGCTGTTCCTGTTCTGCGTCGGCAGCCAGATGACGGTGCGGGTCGGCGCCCGCGCCCTGGGCAAGGGCGTGCTCCTGACCGGCAGCAAGTTCATCGCCGGCGCCGCCACCGGCATCATCCTCGGCCGCTGGCTCGATCCCTTTCACGGGTTCCTCGGGCTGTCCACGCTTGCCATCATCGCCGCGATGACCAACGGCAACGGCGGGCTCTTCGCCGCCCTTGCCGGGCAGTACGGCAACCGCAGCGATGTCGGCGCGCTCTCGGTCCTGTCGCTCAACGACGGGCCTTTCCTGACCCTCGTCGCGCTCGGCCTCATGGGTGAGCGCTTCCCGACCGCCGTCTTCCTCGCCGTGCTGTTGCCCCTCGCGCTAGGCCTGCTCGCCGGCAACCTTGACGAGGAGCTGCGCGCGTTCCTGCGGCCGGGCGAGCGACTCATCGTGCCGTTCTTCGCCTTTGCGCTCGGCGCAGGCATGAACCTGGCGGTGTTCACGCAATGGGACCTGCTCCTCGGCGGCCTGCTGCTTGGCGTCATGACCACGCTCATCTCCGGCGGGGCGATGTGGCTGGCGCTGGCGGTCTTCGGCTATCGCTCGCGCCTCGCCGCGATGGCCGAGGCCAGCGTGGCCGGCAACGCCGCCGCCACGCCCGCCGCGATCGCCGCGGCCGCCGCCGCGGCCCATTCGCCGCATGCCGCGGCCTACCAGGCGATCGTCGGCCCGGCCACGGCGCAGATCTCGATCGCGGTCATCACCACCGCCCTGCTCTGCCCGGTCGCGGTCGTGCTGCTGGACCGGCGGCAACGCGCCCGCGGCATCGACGGCCAGCGGGAGATCGACGAACCGGCCTCGCCCGCATGAGTGCCCCGCGCCCGAAACGCATTGCAGTCACGATGGGCGACCCCGCCGGCATCGGCCCGGAGATTTGCCTGCGTCTCCTCCACGACGCCGCGATCGCCGCGGAGTGCGTGCCCATTGTCTTTGGCGATGGGAGCGTGCTGCGGCGCGTGGCGGAGCGGCTCCACCTGCCGTTGGCCGCGCCGGTCGTGGCGGCCGTCGAGTCTGCCACCACGCCGGCCGTGCTCGATCTCCCGGGCCTCGAGGCCGACGCGGTCACGCCCGGGCGCGTCGATTCCCGCTGCGGCGACGCGGCGTTCCGCTACGTGCTCGCGGCCATCGACGCCGGCCTGGCCGGCCGCGTCGATGCCGTCGCCACGGCGCCGCTGAACAAGGAGGCGCTGCATGCGGCCGGCCACAAATACCCGGGCCACACCGAGATCTTCGCCGAGCGAATGCAAGCCGCACGATCGTGCATGATGCTGACGTCGCCCGAGCTGACGTGCAGCTTCGCCACCGTGCACGTCGGGTACCACGCGGTGCCGGGCCTGCTCAGCGTTCGTCGCGTCCTCGATGTCATCGAGCTGACCGCCGCGGCGATGCAGCGGCTGCGCGGCCGCGCGCCGCGTCTCGCCGTTTGCGGCCTGAACCCGCATGCCGGCGAGAACGGCCTGTTTGGCCAGGGGGAGGAGGAGCGCTTCATCCGCCCCGCGGTCGAGGCGGCGCGCCGCCAGGGCCTGGCCGTCGAGGGCCCGCTGCCGCCCGACACGGCGTTCCTGCCCGAGCGCCGGCGGCGGACGGACGCCTTTGTCTGCATGTACCACGACCAGGGGCACATCCCGCTCAAGGCGCTGGCCTTTGATTCCGCGATCAACACGACGCTCGGGCTGCCCGTGATCCGCACCAGCGTGGACCATGGCACCGCGTTCGACATCGCGTGGCAGGGAAAGGCCAGCCCCAACAGCCTGTTCGCCGCCGTTCGTCTCGCCGCCCGGCTGTCAGCACCCGCCCCATGATTGCCGTGGTCGCAGACGACTTGAGCGGCGCGGCGGAGCTCGCCGGCGCGGCCCTGCGACACGGGCTGACCGCGGAGGTGCAACTCGTGTTTGCGCCGGACACCGCGGCCGAGGTCGTCTGCGTCACCACCGAGTCCCGCTCGCTCCCCGCCGCCGACGCGGCCCGGCGGGTCGCGGAGGTCACGCGCGCGGTGATGGCGACTCACCCGGCCTGGATCTTCAAGAAATGCGATTCGATGCTGCGCGGCCCGGTCCTGGCCGAGGCGCGGGCCGCGGCGGAGGCCGCCGGCAAGTCCCGGATCGTCCTTCTCGCCGCCAATCCCTCCCGGCAGCGCATCGTCCGCGACGGAATCTGTTTTGTGGGTGGCGTGCCGCTCGCGGAGACCCGCTTGGCCCGCGATCCCGAGCATCCGCGCCGCAGCTCCCGCGTGGCGGACCTGCTCGGGGGTGACCTGGCCGGGGTCGCCACGCCCGACGCGGTCACGACGTCGGATCCGTTCGGCCAGGCCGCTGACATCGATGAAGCGACCCTTCCCGTCGGCGGCGTCGATTTCTTCGCCGCCCTGCTGGCCGTGCGCTGCGCCCGCCGGCCGGAACGAGCCGCCATGGTCGACCCCGCCGGGCCGGTGCTGGCGGTGTGTGGCAGCGCCGCCGCGTGGGCGCAGCGCCAGGACCAGGCGGCGGCACGGGGCATCCCGATCTTCGCGCTGCCCCCTGACACCCGCGCCATCGATCGCACGTTGCGCGAAACGGGCCGGGCGCTGGCGGGGATCGGGAGCGACGCCGCGGCGGGCGGGCAAAGCCCGGCGCAACTGCTCGGTCGGCTGGCCCAGGCGTTGGGCGAGGTCATCAGCCGCGGCGCCGCCCGTCGTATCCTGCTTGAAGGCGGCGCGACCGCCGCGGCGCTCGTGTCGACCGGCGGTTGGACGCGGCTGGCGGTGCTGGCCGCGCCCGCCCCAGGGGTGACGGTTTTGCGGCCGGCGGGCGCCGACGGCCCGCTGCTCTTCGTCAAACCCGGCAGCTATGACTGGCCGGCCGCGCTCTGGCCCGGCTGAGTTCGACGGCGTCAGCTCGCGATCGTGCGCTCGATCCGCCGGTCGGGCACCAGCCAGAGGACGGCCACGACGACATACAACCCGAGGCCGAGCCAGCGCGACCAGAACGCCAGGGCGATGCCCACGCCGTAGAGCGCGATGGAGACGCGGCCCTTGAAGTCGTCCCCGATGGCGCGGGCCAGGGTCGAATCGCCGCCCTGGGTCGCGAGCAGCGTCCGGACCAGCACGTAATAGGCGATCGCCGCCGCGATGAGCACGGCGCCATAGGCGACGACCGGCAGCCACGCGAAGTGGTTTTCGCCCATCCAGCCGGTGACGAACGGAAACAGCGAAAGCCAGAACAGCAGGTGCAGGTTCGCCCACAGCGCGGCGCCGTTGACGTGCCTGACCGCCTGCAGCAGGTGGTGGTGGTTGGACCAATAGATCGCGACGTACACGAAGCTCAGCACGTAGCTGAGGAACACCGGCAGCACCGGCGCCAGCGCCGCCCAGTCGGTGCCGTGCGGCACCTTCATCTCGAGCACCATGAGGGTGATGATGATCGCCAGCACGCCGTCGCTGAAGGCTTCGAGGCGCCCCTTATGCATGGTCAGGTCCCGTTTGCCCGGACCGGTCCGCCGGGCAACCTGAGCTGTCGTCGGCCCAGCTCATGGCTTGAGCCGGCGGCGGGGATGGTGGCGCGCATGTTGCTCGAGCAGCCGTGAATTCTCGACCGCCGTGTAGATCTGCGTCGTGGCGATGCTGGCGTGGCCGAGCATTTCCTGGATGGCGCGCAGGTCGGCCCCGCCGCCGAGCAGGTGCGTGGCGAAGGAATGCCGCAGCAGGTGCGGCTTGACCGCGCGCGAGAGGCCGGCGCGCCGGGCGTACTTCTTGACGAGGTGCCAGAGGGTCTTGCGCGAGATGGCGCGGCCGCGCTCGCTGATGAAGAGCTCGCTGCCGGTGCGCGGCTTCACCAGCCGCGGGCGCGCGGAGGCGAGATAGGTCGCGACGGCGTCGCGGGCCTTGGTGCCGAGCGGCACCACGCGCTCCTTCGCGCCCTTGCCGAACACGCGCACGAAGCCGTGGTCGAGGTCGACCTGCTGGAGCGTGAGGGCGCTCAATTCGGAGATGCGCAGCCCGCTCGAGTAGAACAGCTCGAGCATGGCGCGATCGCGCAAGGCGTAGGCGTCGGCACCGGTGGGCGCGGCCAGCAGCCGGCCCATGTCGCCCGGCGAAAGCGTCTGCGGCAGCTTGCGGCGGACCTTCGGGCCGGCGAGCAGCTCCGACGGGTCATCGGGGCGCACGCGTTCGCGGACGAGGTGCCGGCACAGCATGCGGAGCGCGGTCAGCTTGCGCGCCTGGCTGCTGGACGAGAACTTCCGGTCGCTGAGCCAGTGCAGCCACGCGGTGAGTTGCGCGGCGGTCACGCCCGTCCAGTCGCGCGCGCCGTGTTGCTGCAGGAAACCCGCGGCTTGCACGAGGTCGCCGCGATAGGACACCTCGGTGTTGCGCGACAGGCCGCGCTCGAGTGCGATCGTGTTGAGGTAGGAGCGGATGTCCTCCTGGAAACTCGCGGGAGCGAGGGCGACCGGATCCTTGGGCTCGTGCGGGTCGCGCGCCGGTTTCATGGGAGCAACCCGGCGGCTCAGAAGCGGCGCGGGCGGCGCGGCGCAGGCGGCGGGACGTTGGTTTCGCGGATGCGGTAGGTGATCCGCGCCTTGTCGAGGTCGTAGGGGCTCATCTCCATCTTCACCTTGTCGCCCGCGGCGATCTTGATGAAGTGCTTGCGGAGCTTGCCAGAAATGTGGGCCAGCACCATGTGCCCGTTGTCCAGTTGCACGCGAAACATCGTGCCGGGGAGCACGGTCACGATCTTGCCCTCCACTTCAATCACTTTGCCGTCAGACATGGTTGGAGGGGACTTGCGGGCTGGTTTGGGTCATGCAGGAGTGCGAAATAAAAGCCCCTTGTAACTGTGGAATTCCCGCCGTAGTCAAGGCTTTCTGCAGCCATCCATGGACCCAGACCGGCCCACGCTCCCCTGCCCGTTTGCCAAGGTGCATCCGTCCGAATTGCGGCGGGATGACGAGTTTTACATGTGGCTGGCCTACAACCAGGCGATCGACGCGTGGCGGCTGGACGAGGTCCCGATCGGCGCGGTGATCGAATTCGGCGGCGAAATCGTCGCCAGCGCCCACAACCAGCGCGACAGCCTGCGCGACCCGACCGCGCACGCGGAAATCCTCGCCCTGGGCCAGGCCGCGCGGGCCGTCGGTGACTGGCGGCTGACCGGTGCCACGCTCTACGTCACGAAGGAACCGTGCCCCATGTGCTCGGGCGCCACGCTGATGTCGCGGCTCAAGCGGGTGGTCTTCGCCGTTTCCGACCCGAAGATGGGTTGCCTCGGCGGCGCCACCGACCTGAACGCGCTGCCGCGGACGAACCACCGCGTCGAGCTCGCGCGCGGCGTGCTGGAGCAACCCTGCCTCGAGCTGCTGCGCGCGTATTTCCAGTTGAAGCGCAACGAGGAGTGACGCTTCCGGCAGTTGACGGGACCGCGCACCCGTGCACATTGGCCCATTCAACCCAAACCCACCACGAACATGGCATACGAACTCCCGAAACTGCCTTATGCTTACGACGCGCTCGCTCCGCACATCGACGCCAGGACGATGGAGATCCATCACACGAAGCACCACCAGGCTTACATCACCAACGCCAACAACGCGCTGAAGGACCACCCGGCGCTGGCCAACCTCGACGTCAACACCCTGATCGCCGACCTGGCCAAGGTGCCGGAGGCGATCCGCGGCGCGGTCCGCAACAATGCCGGCGGCCACAGCAACCACTCGTTCTTCTGGACCATCATGGGCCCGGGCAAGGGCGGCGCCCCCCGCGGCGCGCTGGCGGCGGCGATTGACGGCCAGCTCGGCGGCTTCGCGAAGTTCAAGGAGGATTTTGCCAAGGCCGGCGCGACGCGCTTCGGCTCCGGCTGGGCCTGGCTCGTGGTCGGGCCCGACAGGAAGCTCGCGATCGGCTCGACCGCCAACCAGGACAGCCCGCTCATGGGCAAGGCCGTCGCCGGCCTCGAGGGCAAGCCGGTCCTCGGCCTCGATGTCTGGGAACACGCCTATTACCTGAACTACCAAAACCGCCGGCCGGACTACATCGCCGCGTTCTGGAACGTCGTCGATTGGGACGCCGCCGAGGCGAACTACAAGGCCGCCATCAAGTGACGCCCTGCGTCGTCCCGCGCCTCGCGCCGGACCCGTTCCCATTGCAGCCGCGCCCCCGGGCGCGGCTTTCTGTTTTCCGCCTCCAGGCCGCGCCGGCTCGATCGGAGTGAGGCGGAACGCGCTGACCTTAGCGCTTTGACGTGCTGACAAATCCCAGGAAGCGCCATGCGGTCATGGCGCTCCACCAAAAAAGGCCGCCCGACATTCGGTCGGGCGGCCCGGAATTCGCACGCGCTGCGGCGCAAGGCCGGCGGCGTTACTTCGTGGGCACGGTCTGGATCGTCTTGAGAATCCGGCCGGCGACCAGGTACGGATCGGCGGCGGAGTTCGGGCGACGGTCCTCGAGGTAACCCTTGTAGTCGTTCTTGACGAAGCTGTGCGGCACGCGCACCGACGCGCCACGGTCGGCCACGCCGTAGTTGAACTTGTCGATCGACTGCGTCTCGTGGAGGCCGGTGAGGCGGAGGTGGTTGTCGGGGCCGTAGACGGCGATGTGCTCGTCGCGGTACTTGTTGAACGCCGCCATGAGGGCCTCGAAGTAGGCTTTGCCACCCACCTCGCGCATGTGTTTCGTCGAGAAGTTCGTGTGCATGCCCGAGCCGTTCCAGTCCAACGGGGCATTAAACGCACCGCGGACGGGTTTGCACTGCCATTCGATGTCGATGCCGTACTTTTCGCACAGGCGCATCATGATGTAGCGGGCGACCCAGAGCTGGTCGGCGGCGTTCTTGGAGCCCTTGCCGAAGATCTGGAACTCCCACTGGCCCTTGGCCACCTCGGCGTTGATGCCCTCGATGTTGATGCCGGCGTCGAGGCAGAGGTCGATGTGCTGCTCGACGATCTCGCGGGCCACGTTGCCGACGTTCTTGTAGCCGACGCCCGTGTAGTACGGGCCCTGCGGCGCCGGGAACCCGCCGGACGGGAAGCCGAGCGGCGCGCCGTCCTTCCACAGGAAATATTCCTGCTCGAAACCATACCAGGTGTCCGGATCATCCGGGATCGTGGCGCGCGAGTTCGAGGGGTGCGCCTCGCCCGTGTGCAGGAAGGTCTCGCACATCACCAGCACGCCATTCTTGCGCGTGCTGTCGGGGTACACGGCGACGGGCTTCAGCACGACGTCGGAACTCTTGCCCTCGGCCTGCTGCGTCGAGCTGCCGTCGAAGCCCCAGAGCGGAAGGTCCGCCAGCTTCGGAAAGCTCGCGAATTCCTTGATTTGCGTCTTGCTGCGGAGGCTTGCGAGCGGCGTGTAGCCGTCGAGCCAGATGTATTCCAGTTTGTATTTAGCCATAGTGAATCGAGTTGGTAGAGGGTAAGGGTCCCGCCGCGACCGTCGACGAAAGGTCGCCGGCACATGGTTGAACCCGCGGGGGAATTCAGCACCTCACGTGCCAGAGGCCAAGCGATTTTGGCCACATGACTCAGCTTTTACATGCCCCGCCGCAACGGCGCCCGGAATCGCATGCTTGCGTCAGTTCCGGGCCGGCCAATGTTTGCCCAACATGCACGAGGTGAAGGACACCAAACGGGCGCAGGTACGCATCGGCTTCGACGGGCGAGTCTACAAAACCTTTCGCGGGCCGGAGGCTTACGAGCGATTCTTCAACGAGGTGCGCGTGTTGCGCTACCTGGAGGAACGCGGCTGCCCGTTCGTGCCCCGGCTGCTCGAGGCCGATGAGTCCACCCTCAAGATCACGACCTCCAACTGCGGCTCGCGGGTCGACCAGCTCAACCCCGAGCGCCAGAAGGAGCTCTTTGCGGAACTCGAGTCCTTCGGCGTGCGGCACGACGACCCCGACATCCGCAACGTCACCTATCGCCGCACCGACGGGCGCTTTTGCATTATCGATTTCGAGTTCGCCGCGCTGCTCGATCCCGCCGCCGTCGACCCGCGGCCGGCGCCGCCGAACCTGCGCTGGTCCGGCCTGACCGATCGCGGCCGCGTCCGGAAGAACAACGAGGACACCTTCCTCGCGCTCGAATTCGACGGCCGCGAGGTACGCTACCTCGGCAAGACCGGCGAGGCCTCGGCGGCGCGCGCGGACTTCCTGTTCGCCGTGAGCGACGGCATGGGCGGGGCGAAGGCCGGCGAATTCGCCAGCCGCATCACCATCGACAAGATCACCTTCCAGATGCCCAAGATCTACCGCACGGCCGCCCCCGGGCCGCAAAGCGGTTACGACCGCGTGCTCCAGGAGCTTTTCCATGCGGTGCACGACGAGCTGATCGACCTGGGCGAGTCCTACGAGGAATGCCAGGGCATGGGCACGACCCTCAGCCTGGGCTGGTTCACCCCGGGCTGGATGTACTTCGGCCACATCGGCGACACCCGCATCTACCATCTCCCGCCGGGCGGCACCCTCACGCAATTGACGCACGACCATGGCCACGTCGGCTGGTTGCGGCGCAACAAGAAGCTGACCGAACGCGAGGCGCGCGACCACCCGATGCGCAACGTCCTCCATCAGTCGCTCGGCGCGGGCCACCAGTTCATCGAGCCGCAGTTCGGCGCCCTGCCCTGCGGCCCCGGCGACCGGTTCCTGCTTTGTTCCGACGGGTTGATCGACGGCATGTGGGATCGCCACCTGGATGAGATGATGCGCGAACCCGAGGTCGCACCGCTCGCGCCGCACCTGATCGCCGCCGCCCTCGAGCGATCGGGCCGCGACAACATCACCGCCCTGGTCGTCGAGGCCGCCCCGCCGCCGGTGGCCGCGTCATGACCCGCATCTTTGCCTACGGCACGTTGAAGGCGGGATTCGAGAACCATCGTTACCTCGCCGGCCAGCGGTTGCTCGGCGCGGCGGGCACCGCCGAGGGCTTCACGCTGTATTCGCTCGGCGATTATCCCGGCATGGTTCGGTCCGGCGAACCGGGACGCATGGTGCACGGAGAGCTCTGGGAAGTCGACGACACCTGCCTGGCCGCCCTCGACGAACTCGAGGGCGTGGCCGAGGGCCTTTACGCCCGCGTCCCCGTCCCGCTGCAGCCGCCGTTCGACGGCGTGCCGGCCGAGGCATACCTGTATCTCCGTTCGCTGGCCGGCCGGCGCGAGCTAGGACCAGCGTGGCCCGCGTGAGCCGGCGAACAATCGGCCGCACCCGGCCGGCGTGATCAGGGCTTGAGCGCCGACTTCGGCATGCGCTTCACCGTGACGAACCGGGCGCGGAACAGCTCGTCGACCGCGGCGCGCGCGGGTGCGGGGATGCGTTTGACGAGGTCGTCCATCGGCGGGAGCTCGCCGGCCGCCTCCGGTTCCCTGACCGGGCCGTTCGCCGGGGCCGGCCCGTTTTCGCGCTCCTGGGCCAGGAAAGCCGCCTCCTCGTCGGCCGACGGGCCCGACGGTGCATCGGGACCATCTTGTAGCGGCGGTCTGTGACCGCCGCTGTCATCGGCCCGGCCGTCATAGACCGCCGCAACCGATTCTTCCTCCGGCTTCGCCGCCTCAGCCGGCGGCGTCAGTCGTTTTTTTTTGAGCCGTCCGCGGGCAGGCCGTCGGCCAGCGTGGCAATCTCCTTGATCAGGCTGTCGATCGCGCGGGCGCGGCTGGCCTCGACGGCCTTGAGCAGCGCCACCTCGAAATTGATCTTCTCGGACAGGCCGTGCTTCACGCCGCCCTCGCCCTCGTGCAGGCCATCGAGCAGCCGCGTGAGCTGCTCGGTCGTCATCGCCACGCCGAGCGCCTCGCTGTTTCCGCCTTTGGCGATCGAATCCAACAGGGCGGTGCGGACATGCGCCTGCAGGTCGACGAGCAGGCGGAACAGGTCCCGGCCGTTTTCATCGGCCTCGTCGACGAGCTCGACGATCCTCTTGTGATCGCCCGCCGCGAGGGCGGCCGCGAGGGCGGCGATCTTGTCCGCCGCCACCAGGCCATAGACGTCGAGCACGTCGGCCTCGCCCACCTCGGTGCCGCAGAACGAGATCATCTGGTCGAAGATCGACTGGGCGTCCCGCATACCGCCGTCGGCCATGCGGGCGATGCTGGCCAGGGCCGCGTCGCTGGCCTTGATCTTCTCGGCTGCGGCGATCTTTTTCAGCCGCTGCACGATGAGTTCGCCCGGAATCGGCTTCAGGTCGAACCGCTGGCAGCGCGAGATGATCGTCGGCAGCACCTTCTGGACGTCGGTGGTGGCGAAGATGAACTTCACATGCGGCGGCGGCTCCTCGAGGGTCTTCAACAGCGCATTGAACGCCGCCGTCGAGAGCATGTGCACCTCGTCGATGATGTAGACCTTGTACCGGCCCTGGGCCGGGGCGTAGCGGACGGTGTCGCGCAGCTCGCGCACCTGCTCGATGCCGTTGTTGGAGGCGCCGTCGATCTCGATGACGTCGAGGCATGAGCCCTCGGCGATCGAGACGCAGATCGGGTCATTGACGTCGAAGTCGGCCTTCGGGCCGCCGGTGGCGTTCAGCGCCTTGGCGAAGATGCGCGCGGTGCTGGTCTTGCCGGTGCCGCGCGGGCCGACGAACAGGTACGCGTGCGCGATGCGGTTGCGGGCGATGGCGTTTTTCAGGGTCCGGACCACGTGGTCCTGCCCGACGACGTCGTCAAACGTCTGCGGACGCCACTTGCGCGCGATGACCTGGTAGGTGCCTGACACGAAGCGTGAGTCCAAACCCGAACGCGGCCCGCGCAAACCCTAAATTCCAAAAAAGTGGCCAGGCAATCCACGGCACTGGAAGGACGTCGTCACCGTTGCTGCCTTCCGGCCCTGGCGGGGTTCACGCGCCTGCGCATGCATGGCGCCTGGCCAAGGCGGAACGTAGGTGCGACCCTCCGCCTTTCAACCAAAATGTGGGCGGCGGCGCGGCGGGCCGCTCAGACGCCGGGCGGCTTGTCCGCGGGCTTTTCCGGCGGCGGCCGGTCGGCCGGCGGTTCCTCGCCCGGGTGGTCCGGGTGTTCGCGGTCGAAGCGCGGCCCGCCGGGGCCGCCCGGCCCGCGCCAGGGGCGGTCCGGGAACACGCGGCGGGCCCGGTCGCGAAAATCCTTCTCCATCTGCTCGTATTTGGCGCGCTGCTCGGGCGTGAGCTTCTCGCCGATCTCGCGCTGCATACGCTCGAAGACGGTGCGGGACTCGGACATCGCATAGTTCCGGAGCTTGCGCAGCTCCTCCATGTTCCGGTGCACGATCGGCTTCAGCTCCTCCTGCTGCTGGGGCGTGAGGTCCAAGCGCTCGGCCAGCCGCCGCAACTGCATCGTCGCCCATTGGTCCGGCATGGGGCGGTGGGTGATGAGTTCCCGCCCGAAGCGGGCGACCACCAGGCCGCCCGTCACGGCACCGGCCACGAAGATGCCGATCAACACCAGGACCACTTTCCAAGGTTGGGTCATCTCAGGAGAAATCGAGCAGGTCGCCCACCGAATCCACCACGGCGTAGTCCACGGACTGGTCGGAAGTCAGGACCGAGTAATTCAGGGCGACCGCCGCAATGCCGCAGGCCGCCGCGACCAGCAACCCGCGCACGGCCAGGTGCCCGAGCAGCGCCCAGCCCGTCGTGGCCGGCCGGCCGGCCGCCCGCGCCACCACCCGGGTCGCAAATCCCAGCGGGGCCGTTTCGTCGCGTGGATCGGCGGGGGCCTGGCGCGCAAGGGCGACGAGTTTCTGCCACCGTGAATCAAAGGGGCTCATGACTTCTCCTTGCTTTGTAGGTCTTGGAAGAGCTTTTGCAATTTCCGACGTGCACGGAAAGCCCGGACTTTCACCAGCGTCTGGTTCCAGCCGGTCAGGGCGCTGATCTCGGCGATGGACTTCTGCTCGAGGTCGAGCAGCTGCAGCACCATCCGGTCGTCCGGCTTGAGCTGCCCGAGGAGCTTGTGGACCAGCTCCCGGGCCGCCAGCGCGTCGCCCGGGGTCGCCTCGCGGTCGTCGGCCAGCACGTGGTCGAGCACCTCGGCCTCGGTCTCGGACAGGTCGGCCCAGCGAAACTCCGGCCGGCGCTTCTGCGCCCGCAGCTGGTCGATGCAGGTCGTCACCGCGATCCGGGAGACCCAGTGCGCGAACGGGACGTTGCCCTGGTACTGTTCGAGGCGCGTGAACATTTTCAGGAAGATGTCCTGGGCGAGGTCCTCCTCGGACACCCGCCGGGGCAGGTGCGACCGGACAATGCGGATGACCAGCGGATACAGGTGCTCCACCAGCTGCCGCGCGGCCGTCTGGTCGCGCTGGCGGACGCGTTCAAGGCAGGCGGCCACGTCAAAGGCAGCTTCAGCTGGGTCCATATGTATTCGTCAACAGGCACATGACTTGAGACGGACACCGCTCCGGCAAGTTACGCGAACGCCACAGTCATGGCGCGGCGAACCATCCCTCGGCAATGAGAATCACGAGACCCCCCGCCGCCGCCGAAGTTTCCGTCCCCGAGGAGGAACTGCGCTTGCGGGCCGGTGACAAAAGGCGTTTCACTCCAGCCAGCTACATGCTCGAACCGGATTCAGCCCCCACCTGCCGGCGCGACCTTGCCGTCCTGGCATTGGTTTTTGGCCTCCTGTATTTTTTCCAGCTGGGCGATTCCCCCCTGGTCAACCCCGACGAGAGCCGCTACGCCGAGATACCCCGGGAGATGATCGCGCGCGGGGACTATGTCCTGCCGCGGCTCGACGGGGTGTTCTACTTCGAGAAACCCCCGCTGGTCTACTGGGTCCTCGCCGGCTTCCAGAAGGTTTTCGGCCGCGACGACTTCGCGATGCGGGCGGTGTCGGCGCTGTTCGCGCTCGGCGGCGTGCTGCTGACCTACGGCGCCGCGTGCCGCCTGCACGGCCGGCTGGCGGCCGTCGCGTCGGCGACCGTCCTCGGCACGTCGCTGCTTTACTTCGCCCTAGGACGCATCCTCACCCTCGACATGGCGGTGTCCGTGCTGATGGCCGCCACGCTGTTCTGCTTCATCCTCGCCGTCCGCGAGCCGCCCGGCCGGACCCGGCGGTGCCTCTTCTACGGGCTCTATGCCGCGGCCGCGCTGGCGACGCTGACCAAGGGCCTGATCGGGTTCCTCGTCACGGGCGCGGTGATGTTCCTGTGGCTGCTGGTCTTCAACCAATGGCGCCGCCTCCGGCCGTTCTACCTGCCCACGGGGGCGCTGCTGTTCCTGGCCATCGCCGCGCCCTGGCACGTGCTGGCGGCCCTGCGCAACGCCGAGTGGGCGCGGTTCTATTTCATCCACGAGCACTGGCAGCGGTTCACCACCACGGAGGGGCACGACCGTTACCAGCCCTGGTGGTTCTTCCTGCCGGTGATCGCCGGCGGCATCTTCCCCTGGATGGGATTTCTCTGGCCGGCCCTGCGCGACTCCGTGGCCGGCGGCTGGGCCCGGCGCAAGGAGAACGCGGACGCATGGTTCTTTGTGACCTGGGTTGGCTTCGTGCTGGTCTTCTTCAGCAAATCGCACTCGAAGCTGGTGCCCTACATCCTGCCGGTGTTCCCGGCGCTCGCCGTGGTGATCGGGGCCTGGATCGCCCGGGTCATCGCGACGGACGACCGGCCGCGGATCAAGGTCGGGATGTGGATGTTTTCCGCGATGAGCCTGCTGCTCGGCCTCGGCATCGCCTGGGCGGTTTTGAAGCCGGGCCTCATCCGCCGCCCGGAGCAGATGGCGGCGCTGCGCGACAACGGCCTCTACTGCGCCTTCGCCCTCGCCGCGGGCGGCGGCCTCGTGCACTGGCTCTGGCGCCGGAAGCACGCCCTCGCGACGGTCGGGACGATGGCCGCGACGATCCTCGTGCTGCTCCTCACGCTCGCGGACGCCCAGGACAAGATCGCCAAGCCGGGCACCTACCAGCTCGCCGAGTATTACGTGCGGCACGCCCGACCCGGCGACCAGGTGTTTCATTACGCGGAGTACTTCCACGATTTCAGCTACTACGCGCAGACCGAGGTCGGCTTGGTCGGCAACCCGGGCGAACTGGAACTGGCCATCGATCCCGCCGCGCGGGCCAGCGGCCGGTTCATCGACGAGGCCGCCTTTCGCCGCGTGTGGTCCGGCGCCGCCCGGGTCTGGCTGGTCATCCGGCCGGAGGAGGCGGTGAAACTCTACGCCGATCCGACCTTCCGTTATTATTTGCTCGAGGAGAGCCGGTCCCACTACCTATTGAGCAACCAGCACTGAAATGCCCGCGCCTGCGAAAACCCCGGCCGCGCCCGCCGCCGCCGCCTTGCCCTACCTGCCGTTCACGCGGCCGACCATCGATGAGGAGACCATCGCGGGCGTCGCCGAGGTGCTGCGTTCCGGCTGGATCACCTCCGGTCCGCAGGTCCGGGCGCTCGAGGCGAAATTGTCCGAGTTTTGCGGCGGCCGGCCGGTGCGGGCCTTCAACTCCGGCACCTGCACGATGGAGATCGCCCTGCGGATCGCCGGCGTCGGCCCCGGGCACGAGGTCATCACGACGCCCCTGTCCTGGGTCGCGACGAGCAATGTCATCCTCGAGGTCGGCGCGCGCCCGGTGTTTGTCGACATCGACCCCGTCACCCGCAACCTCGACCTCGACCGGGTCGAGGCAGCGATCACCCCCGCCACGCGCGCCATCATTCCCGTCGACCTCGCCGGCCTGCCGGTCGACCGCGACCGGCTCCAGGCCCTTGCCGCCCGGCACCGCCTCCGCGTCGTCGAGGACGCCGCCCAGTCGTTCGGCAGCACCTGGCGCGGCCGGCGCATCGGCTCCTTTGGCGACTTCGTGTCGTTCAGCTTCCACCCGAACAAGAACGTGACGACCATCGAGGGCGGCTGCCTCGTGCTCAACACGGAGGCCGAGGCGAAGCTGGCCGAGCAGTACCGCCTGCAGGGCGTCGTCCGCACCGGGTTCGACGGCATGGAGGTCGAGCTGGCCGGCGGCAAGTTCAACCTCACCGACGTCGCCGCGCGTGTCGGCCTGGGCCAGCTGCCGCACCTGGACGAATTCAACCGCCGCCGTCGCGACTTGGCGCGGGCCTATTTCACCGCCTTCGAGCGCCTCGGCGCCGCCGCGCTCGGCCTCCAGCTGCCGGTGGCGGATTTCACCAACGGCAACTGGCACATGTTCCAGGTCGTCCTGCCCGAGGCGCGGCTCACGGTGAAGCGGGCCGACATCATGGCGGAGCTCCACGCCGCCGGCATCGGCACGGGCGTGCACTACCCGGCGATCCACCTGTTCGCCCTCTACCGCCGGCTGGGCTGGAAACCCGGCGACTTCCCGCACGCGGAATACGCCGGCCGCAACATCCTCACGCTGCCCTTGTTCCCCGCGATGAACCCGGCCGATGTCACCCGCGTCGCCTCGGCGCTGGTGGACGTGCTTCGCCGGCACCTGCAACCATGAGTGCGTCACCGGTCAGGCTCTCGGTCGTGATCCCCGTCTACAATGAGGAGCTGAACCTGCCGACGCTGTTCAGCCGGCTCTACGCGGTGCTCGATGCCCTCGGCCGGCGCTACGAGGTCATCTTCACCAACGACGGCAGCGCCGACCGCTCGCGCGAGCTTCTGGCGGCGCAGCACGCGGCGCGGCCGCGCGAGACGCGCGTGATCGAGTTCAACGCCAACTACGGCCAGCACATGGCGATCATGGCGGCCTTCGAGCGCGTGCGCGGCGAGGTCATCGTCACGCTCGACGCCGACCTGCAGAACCCGCCCGAGGAGATCCCGAAACTGCTCGCGCTGATCGACGCCGGCCACGACTACGTCGGCGGCTACCGGCTCAAGCGGCAGGACTCGGTGTTCCGGACCGTCGCCTCGAAGTTGATCAACTTCGTCCGCAGCCGGACGACGAACATCGTCATGACCGACCAGGGCTGCATGTTGCGCGCGTACGCCCGGCCCGTGATCGACGCCATCGTGCGCAGCGGGGCCATCAACACCTTCATTCCCGCCCTCGCCTACTCGTTCAGCAGCCGCCCGGCCGAGGTCGGCGTCGAGCACAACGAGCGCAACGCCGGGGTCTCGAACTACTCGCTCTACAAGCTCATCCGGCTGAACTTCGACC
The DNA here is from genome assembly GCA_035545835.1 of Lacunisphaera sp. GTDB lineage: Bacteria > Verrucomicrobiota > Verrucomicrobiia > Opitutales > Opitutaceae > Lacunisphaera. Next base: position 5,656 of record DASZXO010000003.1, on the reverse strand, counting down.
TCATCACCGGCTTCTCGCTCGCGCCCCTGCAGATCTTCACGATCTTCTCGATGCTCTGCGCCGCGGGCAGCCTGGCCCTCGTGCTCGTGCTCGCCTACATGCGCCTCTTTCTGCACGACGACACCCACGGCGTCTTCACGCTGTTCGGCATCCTCTTCTTCCTGGTCAGCGTCACGATGGTTGGCATCGGCCTGATCGGCGAGTACGTCGGCCGCACCTACCAGGTCGTGCGCGCCCGGCAGCGCTACTTCGTCAGCCACGTGCTGGAAGCGTCCGAGTGAGCGGCCCGCGCATCGTCTTCTTCGGCTACAGCGAGGTCGGCTACGAGTGCCTCTCGCTCCTGGGCGAACGCGGCGACAACGTGGTCGCGCTCATCACGCACGAGGACCAGCCGGGCGAGAAGATCTGGTTCAAGACCCCCGCGGCGGCCGCCCGCGCGCGGGGAATTCCCCTCCACACGCCGGCATCGGTCAACACCCCCGAGTGGCGCGAGCGCCTCGCCGGCTGGCGGCCTGACCTCATCCTGTCGGTCTACTACCGCCACATGATCGGGACGAAGATCCTCGCGCTGCCGCGCCTCGGCGCCTGGAACATGCACGGGTCGCTCCTGCCGAAATACCGCGGCCGCGCGCCGATCAACTGGGCCGTGCTCCACGGCGAGCCGCGCATCGGCATGACGCTGCATCGCATGGTCAAGAGCGCGGACGCCGGCGCCATCGTCGACCAGGAAGGGGTCGACCTCGACCCGCGCGACACGGCCGAGCAGGCCTTTCGCAAGGTCCTCCCCTGCGCGCGGCGCGTCTTGGCCCGCCAGATCGACGCCCTGCTCGCCGGCACGGCACCGGAGACGCCGCAGGACGAGTCCCAGGCCACGTATTTCGGCGGCCGCACGCCCGACGACGGCCGGATCGACTGGACGCAGCCAACCCCGCGGATCTTCAACCTGATTCGCGCCGTCACCGATCCGTATCCCGGCGCTTTCACCGAGGTGGCCGGCTCACGGTTCATGGTCTGGTGGGCCGAGCCCGACTCGCCCGCCACCCGCGGCCGGCGCGGACCGCCCGGCACGGTCCTGTCCGCGGCGCCGCTCGTGGTGGCCACCGGCGACGGTGCCCTCGAACTCACCCGCACCGAATGGCGCGGCGAGCCGCGGGCCCTGGCCCCCGGCCTCCGGCTCGGCGCCTAGCCCGCGCCAGCCGACGCCGCCATTCTTGCATGGCTTTTCCCCGTCCCCGCGGTTAACCAACCCTGATTTATGCCCCTCAAAGTCCTCATTCTCGGCGCCAACGGCTTCATCGGCAGCTCGCTCACGCATGCCATCCTGCAAAAGACCGACTGGGAGGTCTATGGCATGGACATCGGCGACAACAAGCTCGGCGACTCCCTCGGCGACCGGCGTTTCCGCTTCGTCGAAGGCGACGTGATGATCTCGCGCGAATGGATCGAGTACCACGTCAAGAAATGCGACGCCGTGCTGCCGCTCGTGGCGATCGCCAATCCCTCGCAGTACGTCAAGGACCCGCTGCGGGTCTTCGAACTCGATTTCGAATCCAACCTCGCCGTCGTCCGCCAGTGCGTGAAGTACAAGAAGCGCATCATCTTCCCGTCGACGTCCGAGGTCTACGGCATGTCGCCCGACCGCGTGCTCGACGAGCAGACGAGCAACATGGTCTACGGCCCGATTGAGAAGCAGCGCTGGATCTACGCCTGTTCGAAGCAGCTCCTCGACCGCGTCATCTATGCGTACGGCGTGCGCGACCACGTCGACTACACCCTCTTCCGCCCGTTCAACTGGATCGGCCCGAAGCTGGACAACGTCTTCGAGGCCAAGGAGGGCAGCTCGCGCCTGTTCACCCAGTTCATCTCGAACGTGCTTTTCGAGAAGCCGATCCAGCTGGTCGATGGCGGCCGGCAGACGCGCTCGTTCACCTTCATTGACGACGGCGTCGACGCGCTCCTGCGCATCATCGAGAACAAGGGCGGCCGCGCGTCGCGCCAGATCTTCAACCTCGGCAATCCGCGCAACGAGGTCAGCGTCGCCAGGCTCGCCCAGTTGATCATCGCCGCCTTCCGCGAGTTCCCCGAGTACGCCGCGCATGCGCGCCGCGCCAAGGTCGTCGTCGTGCCGTCGAAGCAATACTTCGGCAAATATTACCAGGACATCCAGAAGCGCGTGCCGTCGATCGCCCACGCGCGCAAGCAGCTCGGGTGGAACCCGCAGGTCGACCTGAAGCAGGCCATCCGGCTGACCCTCGACTACCACCTCGCGCACAAGGACTATTCGCTCGACTAGTTCACGATGGCCGTGCGCCTCGCGCTCAAGATCGACATCGACACCGACCGCGGCACCCGGCTCGGCGTGCCCAACCTGCTGGCCGACCTCTGCGCCGCCGGCGTGCCCGCGACGTTCCTGTTTTCGCTCGGCCCCGACCAGACCGGCCGGGCCGTCACCCGGGTCTTCCGCCCCGGGTTCCTGCAGAAAGTCGGCCGCACCAGCATCGTCGAGCTCTACGGCGTGCGCACGCTGCTCAACGGCACGCTGCTGCCCGCGCCGCACATCGGCCGGCGCAACGAGAAGGTCATCCGGTCGGTGCGCGATGCCGGCTTCGAGGTCGGCATCCATTGCCACAACCATTACCGCTGGCAGGACTACGTCCATCGGATGAGCCGCGCGGAAGTCGCCGCCGAGTTCGACGCCGCCCGCGCCGAGTTCCGGCGCATTTTCGCGACCGAGGCCCCGACCGCCGGCGCGGCCGGCTGGCAGGCCAACGCGACCAGCCGCGAAGTCTATGACGAAGCCGGCCTGCTCTACGCGAGCGACACCCGCGGCACGGGCCCGTTTTTCCCGCGCGACGCCGGGCGGACCTTCCAGACGCTCGAGATTCCCACCACGCTGCCCACCCTCGACGAGCTGATGGGGCGGCCGGAATTTCCGGACCACCGGCTCGTGCCGCACCTGATGTCGCTGCTGCACCCCGAGGCGCTGAATGTCTACACGCTGCATGCCGAGATCGAGGGCCTGGGCCGGCGCGCGATCTTCCAGGAGCTCCTCGCCGCGGTCCGCCAGGCCGGCGTGACCGTCGTCTCGCTGGAGCGGTGCGCCCGCGACCTGCTGGCCGCGCGCGACCGGGTGCCGGTGTGCGCGCTGGCGCAGGCCCCGATCGACGGCCGCTCGGGACTCGTCGCGACCCAGGGTGCCGCGGCCTGACGAGGGTCCCGGGGGCGGCGCCGGGCGCGCTTGCTCTCCCGCGTCTTCCCGGCCGACCGCCCCGGCCTCAATTCAGGTCTTCGCGCGGTCGACCTGGTGGAACATCCAGAAGCCCAGGGCCTGGAAGCCGAGGTTGGGGACCCACATCAGCAGGTCCGGACGCAGCGCCGTCACATTGTCGAACCAGCTCACCACGATCGTCGCAAAATAATAGGCCATGGCCAGGCCGAGCCCGATGCCGAGGTTGGCCGACGTCTCCTTCCGCGAGATCTTGATGCCCAGCGGCACGGCGATGAGGGCGAACGACAGGACGGAAAACGCCGTCGCGAACTTCTCGTGGATCGTGATCTGGACGCGCATCAGCTGCCGGGCGCGCTCGTCCTCGGTCAGCTTCGGGTCGGGCCGGCGCAAGGCCCGCCATTGCGCGAGCAGCTGCGAAAAGGTCAGCCACCGCTGCTTCACGTTGACCGTCGCCGCGCCGGTCAGGCGGCCGAGCGGCAGGTCGAAGGTCGCCTGCTGGGCCGTCGATGTGCCCTGGAGCACCGCGTAGTTCTCCGGATCCTTCGCGTTGCGCGGCTCGCCCCGCGCGTTGAAGAGCGTGAGCACCAGCCGGTTGTTCGGTGAGTCGAACTCGACCCGGCCGGATTCGGCCCGGGCAAAATGCTTCACGCGGCCCTGCGCATCCAGCTCCCACAGCCAGAAATCCTTGAGCTGGTTCCCGTTCTTCTCGCCCGCATAGATGACCAGGCCGGGAAAGTCGCGGATGAACGTCCGCGGCGTGATGAAGCTCAGCGGATTCTGCTGCACCGCCTCGGCCAGCTCGCGCTCGTAGGCGACCTTGGCCCGCGGCATGAACTCGAAGTTGACCAGCACCGACAACCCCGTTCCCAGCAGGCCGAAGAAGAGGATCGGCGCCGACAGCCAGGCGACGCTCAACCCCGACGCGCGCAAGGCCGTGACCTCGCGATCCGAGGACATGCGGCCAAGGACCAGCAGGATGCCCGACAGCATGCCCATCGGCAGCGCGTACGAGACGACGACCGGGATGGTCAGGCCGACGAGCCGGATGACGGTGCCCAGCCCGAGCTGGCCGGCGAGCACGTGGCCCAGGAGGTCCTTGAGCGCGCTGCCGAGCATCAGCACGAAGGCGAACATGCCCACCGCCGCACCGCACGTCAGCACGACATTGGCGAAGATGTGCCGGTGGATGCGATTCATGCTGGTGTTGAACTCTGCGCGTTCCTGCCAATCGTGTCCAAGTCAATCTGCCCGCCATGCCGCCCGCCGCCGCCAAACCCGCCATCCACGGCGAAACGCTCGAGTCGCTCACCGCGCAGCTCGCCGCGCACGGCCACCCGGCGTTTCGCGCCCGGCAGGTCATGGCGTGGCTCTACAAGAAGCGGGTCTCCTCCTGGGACGCGATGAGCAACCTCTCCCGCCCGCTCCGCACCTGGCTGGCGGACACGTTCGAGCTGAAGCCGACGGCCCTCGTCCTCACGAAGCAGTCCGAGGATGTGACCGACAAGCTCCTGCTCGAGCTCGCCGACCGCTCGCTCATCGAGACCGTCATCATCCGCGCGCCGCAGCTCGGCGTCGGCCAGGAAAAATCGCGCAAGACCATCTGCATCTCCACGCAGGTCGGTTGCGCCATGGGCTGCAGGTTCTGTGCGTCGGGCCTGGCCGGCCTGAAGCGCAACCTCACCGCCGGCGAGATCGTCCACCAGCTGATCCAGGTCTGCGCGCAGGAGGATGCCCGGACCCCGCGCGCCCGCGCCGAGCTGGCCTCGTTCGACAACATCGTGGTCATGGGCATGGGCGAGCCCCTGCACAACTACGACGCCATCCTGCGCGCCCTCACCATCCTGAACGCTCCGTGGGGCCTCGGGTTCGGCGCGCGGCGCATCACGCTGTCGACCTCCGGCCTCGTGCCGCGCATCCGGCAGCTCGCGACGGAGCCGCTCGGGTTCCGCCTGGCGATCAGCCTGCACGGCGCCACCGACGAGGTGCGCGAGCAGATCATGCCCGTCAACAAGCGCTGGCCGCTGGGCGAGTTGCTGCCGGCCGTCCGCGAGTTCTCCGCGCACCACGGCCGGATGGTCACGTTGGAGTTCATCCTGATCGAGGACCTCAACGACTCGCTCGACCAGGCGCAGAAGCTGCGCGACATCGCCCGCGACCTGCATGCCCACGTCAACCTGATCCCCTACAATACCGTCGAGGGCCTGCCGTGGAAACGCCCGGCCGTGGCGCGCCAGGAGCGGTTTGCGCGGGTGCTCGACGAGGGCGGCGTGTCCGTCACGCTCCGCCGGGAGAAAGGCCATGCCATCGACGCGGCGTGCGGCCAGCTGCGACTCAAGACCGAAAAAGCCCGCGAGGCGGACGCAACCGGATGATTTTCTCGTGGGAGCGAGCCGGCTCGCGATCACTCCGCCCGACATCGCGAGCAGG
>DASZXO010000002.1:0-101631 GCA_035545835.1 Lacunisphaera sp. | reverse complement strand
ACCCGGCCGATGCCGGACGAGATCAAGCGCGGCTACCTGTTTCCCTACGACAGCTGGGCCAGCCGGATTGCCACGCATCGCTTTGTCCTGGATATCCCCCGCCAACAGGGCCGCGATTCCGATCGGGCTTTGGCGGACATCGAGGCGCGGCTGCCGGTTCTGCGCGACCGGCCCGTGCGCTTGTTGTGGGGCGGGCAGGACTTCTGCTTTGATCGCCATTACTACGAGCGTTGGCGAAAACTCCTCCCGGAAGCGGCGGCGGAATATCTCGAAGCCGCCGGTCACTACGTGCTCGAGGATGCACCGGAACGGTGCCTGGCGGAGGTGCGCCGGCACCTCGGCGGTTGAGGAAACCGGAGCAAAAGCCGGGCCTCGCCGGTCGCGCAGATTCCCGCGAGGTCTATGTTGACGTGGAGGGTAACATCCTAGATTGAAGAACGTCTACGCAGCCGGCTGGAACGTATGCCCCAACCGGTTGTCACATCGCCCACTTAACCTGCATGAATCCAGTCGTTTCGACCCCGCCGGCCCCCGCCGCCCATTTCTCGTCGCGCGCGTCCATCCTGAATCACCTTGGCCGGCTGGCCTCCGCCGGCATGGCCCTGGGGGCGATCGCGCTGGCCGGCGCCCCGGCGGCGAGGGCGGACCTGAGCACCGAATATGCCTTCACGACAATCGCCGGCGTGGGCGCGAAATCTGGTGCCACGGACGGCACCGGCGGCGGGGCAAACCTGCCGCTGTTTGACCGCCCGACCGGGCTGGTCGTGAATGCCGCCGGCAACATCATTGTCACCGATTCGGGCAATTCGTTGATCCGCTTGGTGACGCCCGCCGGCGTGGTGACGTCGATCGCCGGCTCGCCCGGCCGGGTCGGTTCGGCCGACGGCACCGGGGTGGATGGCGACGCGCGTTTCAATTCCCCGCAGGGACCGGCGGTGGACAGCGCCGGCAACATCTTCGTCGCCGACTCCAACAGCTCGACCATCCGCAAGATCACCCCCACGGGCGTGGTCACGACTTTCGCGGGCACGGCCGGCACCAGCGGCAGCGCCGACGGCACGGGCACGGCCGCGACCTTCAACCTGCCCAGCGCCGTGGCGATCGATGGCGCCGACAATCTCTACGTGGCCGACTCGGGAAACCACACCATCCGGAAGATCACGCCGGCCGGCGTGGTGACCACGCTGGCGGGGACGGCCGGTACCAATGGCACGGTCGACGGGACCGGCGCCGCCGCGCGATTCCGCAATCCGCGCGGCATCGCCGCCGATGCGGCGGGCAATGTCTACGTCGCTGACACGGGCAACAACACCATCCGCAAGGTCACCTCGGGCGGGGTGGTGACGACGCTCGCGGGCACGGCCGGGGCCTTTGGCCTAGCCGACGGCACGGGGGCGGCGGCGAGCTTCGATTTTCCCCTCGGCCTGGCGGTCGATGCGGCGGGCAACGTGTTTGTGGCGGACGTCCTGAACAACAACATCCGGCAGATCTCGCCGGCCGGCGTCGTCACGACCCTGGCGGGCTCGAGCTCCGGGGCTTCGGGCCGCGCCGATGGCACGGGGACCGATGCCCGCTTCGCGCGCCCGACGGGTGTGGCTCTCGACAAGGCTGGTAACCTGTACATCGCGGACGACGACAACCAGCAGATCCGCAAGGTGGCCAAGAACGGGGCGGTGACCACGGTGGCCGGGGTCGCCGGCACGAAGGGCGTGCTGGACGGCATCGGCTACCTGAACGCACCCGCGCTGTTCTTTCAACCGACGAGCACCGCGGTCGATGCCAGCGGCAACATCTACGTGGCTGACGCGGGCAACAATGCCATTCGCAAGGTCACGCCGGGCGGCGTGGTCACGACGCTCGCCGGCAACTCCACGGCCATCGGTTGGGCGGACGGGGTGGGCGCCAGCGCCAGTTTCACGGCCCCGAGCGGCGTGGCGGTGGACGCCGCAGGAAATGTCTACGTGGCCGATACCGGCAGCCACCTGATCAGGAAGATCGCGCCGGACGGGACCACGACCACGATCGCCGGCAAGGGCGACACCCCCGGCTCGGACGACGGCTCCGGTGATGCGGCCCGTTTCAATTTCCCCAGCGGCGTGGCAGTGGATGCGGCGGGCAACCTGTACGTGGCCGACTACGGGAACCAGACGATTCGCAAGATCACGCCGGGCGGGGTGGTGTCCACCTTCGCCGGCACGGCGGGCACGTCAGGCTCGGCTGATGGAACCGCCGCGGGCGCCCGTTTCAACTCGCCCCGGGCGGTGTCGGTCGACACGGCGGGGAACCTCTACGTGGCCGATTCCGGCAACCAGACGCTGCGGAAGATTTCGCCGGCCGGCGTGGTCACGACGCTGGCAGGCTCACCCGGGGTGATGGGATCGGCGAACGGCACCGGGAGTGCGGCGCGCTTCAACAATCCATCGGGCCTGACCGTCGACGGCAGCGGCAACATCTTCATCGCCGATGCGGGCAACAGCACGATCCGCAAGGTCACGGCCGGAGGCACCGTCACGACGGTGGCCGGTTCACCCGGCCTCGTGGGCAACACGGACGGCCTCGCTTCGGTCGCACGGTTCTTCAATGCCGCCGGCATCGCAGTCGACGCGGCTGGCAACCTGTTTGTCGCCGACACGCGCAACCAGACGATCCGCAAGGGCGTGCCTCCGGGCGGCTCGGGCGGCAGCGGTGGGTCGGGCGGTTCCGGCGGCGGCAGCGGTGGCGGCTCCGGCTCGGGTGGCAGCGGCGGCTCCGGCGGTTCCGGCGGCGGCAGCGGCGGCGCCTTGGGGGACACCGTGGTGGGCAGTATTTTGGTCGGTGCACCCAATTCCACCAGCTCGACGGGCCGCGGTGTGCTGCTGCACCCGCAGGGCATTGCCCAGGACCTTACCGGCAACATCTATGTGTCCGATTCGGCCAACAATTGCATCCGGCACATTGCGACCGATGGCACGGCCACGGTGATCGCGGGCACGCCGGGTACGGCCGGTTCGGCCAACGGCAAGGCCCTCGAAGCGACGTTCAACAACCCGACGGCCCTTGTCGTCGATAACATCAACAACATCTATGTCTGCGACACCGGCAACTCGGTCATTAGAAAGATCGCGGCCAATGGAACGGTTTCGACGTGGGCCGGGACGGTCGGCAGCAGCGGTTTCGCCGATGGCGTTGGCGCGGCGGCCCGGTTCAACAGTCCCCAGGGCATCGCCATCGACGGGACATCCAACCTTTACGTGTCCGACACCAACAACAGCACCATTCGGAAGATCGCGACCGACGGGACCGTGACAACTCTAGCCGGCACCGCCGGCGCCGTGGGCGAGCGGGACGGCGGCCCGACGTCGGCTTTGTTCAACAATCCGGTCGGCATCACTTACGACACGAACAGCACTTATCTCTACGTCGCCGACACCTACAACAACACGATCCGGAGAATCGCGACGTCGACCCGCCGGGTCACGGCCGTGGCTGCGGGCTCCATCGCCACCGACGGCACGGCCAAGGTGGTTCTGACTGATGCCGGCCTCTCGGGCAGCCCGGTCACGTTGAACGTGGCCGTGTTGACAGGGGATACGTCAGACACATGGGCCACCAAGGTCGTGAGCGCCTTGCAGGCCAACAGCAGCATCACCGGCCGCTACTCCGTGTCCTCGAGCGGGAGCGCGATCTTCCTGACCTACCTCTCGACGGTCAGCGACACCGCGGCCGCGAACCTCTCACTCGACAACGGCTCCTGCACGGGAATCATCCCGGCGCCGGTCAGCACGGTAACCGATGCCCTGGGCACGGTGACCACGGTGGCCGGTTCCGCCGGGATTGCCGGCAATTACGACGGCGACGGCACCTATTCGCTCTTCAACCTGCCGACGGCCGTCGGGGTGGACACCTTCGGGAACCTCTACGTCGCGGACACAGCCAACAACGTCATTCGGCGCGTGACGGCCAGTGGCATTGTGGAGACCCTGGCCGGCATTCCCGGAATCTCCGGGAGCAGGGATGGACCCTCGGAGGTCGCGTTGTTCAATCACCCCCAGGGCCTGCTGGTGACCACTGCGGATGTCGCGGTCCTTGATACCGGAAACTCTATTCTCCGCTCGCTGAATGGACTGTTGACCAACGTCTCGACCGTCCCGGTTCATCTTGCCTCCACCTCGTCGGGCGGCACGGGATCGAGTAGTGGCGGCTCCACCGGCGGGTCCACGTCGTCGGGCGGCGGGGGTGGCGCGGTGGACGATTGGTTTGCCGGGGCGCTGCTGATCCTGGCCGGCGTCCGCTACCTGCGGGGGCGCCGACGGGACAGGGTGGCCTGACCGGTCGATACAAAGAAATACTCGGCTCTACAGGGTGTGATCGGGGTGAAAGATATATTAGACATAATATCTATTGTGCGTTCCTTTGGGCTAAAGCACTGGGAAACAGTATCTCCCAAATTGTCATCTTGGTCGCAGCGAAAGATCTTTGCTCCAATGAAACCGATCCCCCTGGCAGCGGCCGCACTGCCGCTTGGACGTCGCCTAGTGCGCCGGCCCCCAACGCGAGGTAAACGGATAATAGATAAACAGCGGACGTCCGACCACGTCCTTCTCCGGGACGAACCCCCAATAGCGGCTATCCTTGCTGCGCGGCGAATTGTCGCCGAGCGCCAGGAATGATTCGGCGGGCACGGTAACCGTTTCGCCAAAACTCAGCATGCCTTCGGCGGTGTAGCCGGGATACAAGCCTTCCTTGCGCGCGTTCTTCCCGAAGGCCGCCGCGCCGTCGATCGGCTTGCCATTGCGATAAAGCATCCCGTCCTTGGCATTTTGCGGCACCGAACCGTCCGCGATGGCGTTGGCGGGCCGCTTGATCTCGATCTTGTCCCCCGGGACGCCCACCAGGCGCTTCACGAAGTACTTGTCGCCTTCGTCCGCCTTCAGGGCCTCGATGTTCCCCGTCCGAAAAACGAATCCCGACCCGACATGCGGGGCGAGGAAATTGTAGGTCAGCCGGTCGACGAACAACAGGTCCCCGGTCAACAGGTCGAACGAGAGGAAATGTTCACCCCGGCGCACCTGCTTGCCGGTGGGAACCCAGAAGACCGTCAACGGTTCCGTGCCCTGCCGGACGATCATGCTCGAGTGCTCCAAGCCCCCCTTGCTTCGCGCCGCGGCGTTCTGCAGGGCCTCGCCGAGCGTGCGCGAACTGCCTTTGAATCCATCTTCCAGCACCTTGTAATACTCGGGGGCGAATTCGTTCGGGACCGTGAGATTAACCTGCGCGTCGCCGACCCTGAAGGTGTATTCGTTGAGCATGGTCGGGAAGACCCACAGGCTGCGTCCGGGCCGCTCGCTGAATGCCGGCTGACCGTTGCTGAAAACCGGCAGATACACCTCACCATCCACGGGCGCCGTCACTGCGTAATGGGTGGCCCCGAGCCCGACCAGGCGGCCCAGGCGGCGCAGCAAGCCAGGTTCCTGGCCCGCCGGGAAATACTCCGCCGTCATGCCATAGTAGCTCGGCCACATCGAGTTCGTCGGGATCTTGAACGGCTGGACGAAGTAGGCCCGCAGCCCGAGGATCACGATGGCCGCGACGAGGAAGAACTCCACATTCTCCACGAGCGAGTTTGCCGGGTAGATGCGCCCGCCCGTCTCCCGCAGGGTCTTCTCGAGGGCGGCCAGCGAGGCTTTAAGGTCCTCGGCGCCCGCGCCTTCCTTCAACCGGCCCCGCACGTCGCCGGCGGCCGCCAGCAACCGGTCGTTCTGGGCCGCGCTCAGGACATCGCGCCGGAATTTGTGGACGCGGTCCGCCAGCTCGAGCCAGGTCTTGGCGCTCTGCCGCAGCTTGTAGCGTTCGGAGTAAAGAAAGCTGAACACGGGCGTGGCGGTTTAGCTGTTGGTTTTCAAAACCTGGATGAAGGCATCAGGTGGGATCGAAACCTTGCCGATTTGTTTCATCTTCTTTTTGCCCTCCTTCTGCTTGTCGAGCAACTTGCGCTTGCGCGAAATGTCGCCGCCGTAGCATTTCGCGGTGACGTCCTTGCGCATCTCCCGCACGTTGTCCCGGGCGATGATCTTGCCGCCAATCGCGGCCTGGACGGCGATCTTGAACATCTGCGGCGGGATGATCTCCGCCAGTTTCTCGCAAAGCGCCCGCCCCTGCCCCTCCGCCTTGGTCCGGTGCACGATGCTGGCAAAGGCGTCCACCGGGTCGCCATTGACGAGGATGTCCATGCGCACGAGATCCGAGGCGCGGTACTCGCCGAGCTCGTAGTCCATGGAACCGTAGCCGCGCGTGATGCTCTTCAGCCGGTCGTTGAAATCCACGAGGATCTCGTTCAGCGGCAGCGTGCAGGTGAGCATGACGCGATTGGCGTCGAGCGTGTCGGTGTGGTCGCACGAGCCGCGCTTCTCCATCACCAGCGAAAGGATGTCCCCCATGAATTCGTTCGGAACGTGGATCGCGGCCTTGATCGTGGGCTCGAGGATCTCGTCGATCGAGGCCGGGTCCGGCAGGTTGATGGGGTTGTCGACCTCGACGACCTCACCGCCGTGCTTTTTCACCCGATAGACAACGCTGGGGTACGTTGAGATGATCTCGACGTCGTATTCGCGGCGGATGCGCTCCTGGATGACCTCCATGTGCAGCAGGCCGAGGAACCCGCAGCGGAAGCCGAAGCCGAGCGCCACGGACGTCTCGGAGGTATAGATCAAGGCGGAGTCGTTGAGGCGCAGCTTGCCCAGGGCCACCTTGAGCTTTTCGTAGTCCGACGACTCGAGCGGATAGAGCCCGCAATACACCATCGGCCGGACCTCCTTGTAGCCCGGGAGCATTTCCTGCGCCGGCTTGTTTGGATGGGTGATGGTGTCGCCGATCTTGATCTCGTCGGTGCTCTTGATGTTGCTGACAATGTAGCCGACGTCGCCGGGCCCGAGCTCGTCGACCTTCTCCATCGCGGGCCGGAAAACCCCGACTTCCTTCACCTCCGAGCGCTGGCCGGTGCTCATCAGCATCATCATTTCGCCGGCCTTCATGGTGCCGGAAAACACGCGGGTGTGGGAGATCACGCCGCGATACGCGTCGTATTTCGAGTCAAACACCAGGGCCCGCAGTGCCGGGTACTCCGTCCAGCGCGGCGGCGGGATGCGCGTCACCACCGCCTCGAGGATCTCCACGATGCCGATGCCGGCCTTGCCGCTGGCGAGAATCGCCTCCTCCGCCGGGATCGTCAGGATGTCCTCGAGCTGGCGCATGCACAGCTCGAGGTTCGCGCTCGGCAGGTCGATCTTGTTGATGACGGGAATGATCTTGAGGCCCTGCGCGAACGCCAGGTGGGCGTTGGCGACGGTCTGCGCCTCGACGCCCTGGGCGGCGTCGATCAGCAGCAGCGCGCCTTCGACGGCGGCCAGGGAACGCGACACCTCGTACGAGAAATCCACGTGGCCCGGCGTGTCGGTGAGGTGCAGCTTGTAGGCCTGGCCGTCCTTGGCGACGTACTGCATGACCACCGGGTGCATCTTGATGGTGATGCCGCGCTCCTTCTCGAGGTCCATCGCGTCGAGATGCTGCGCGGTCATCTCGCGCCGCGAAACCGTGCTGGTGTATTCGAGCAGCCGGTCGGACAGCGTCGTCTTCCCATGGTCGACATGGGCGATGATGCAGAAATTGCGGGTGAAAGGCGCGAGGTTCACTTAGGCGGGCAGATCGGAGAGTTCGGCCAGGCTTTTCACCACCCAGGTCCGGTCGGTCCGGCGCGCCAGTCCGGCCAGCACGGCGCCCGGGCCGCACTCCCAGAACTCGGTCGCGCCCGCGGCCGCGCAGTTTCGCATGCAATCCTCCCAGAGCACGGAGGAGACCACCTGGCGCACCAGCGCCTCCCGGATCTGGCCGGGCTCGCTGACCGCGCGGCCCGTGGTGTTGCTGAACACGGTGAACGCCGGGCGGGCAAACGTGATGCCGTCAAGGAATTGGGCAAAAGCTGCGCGCGCCGGTTCCATCAAACGGCTGTGGTACGCGCCGGCGACGTTGAGCGGCATGACGCGCTTCATTCCCCTGGACTTGGCGGCGGCGACCGCGGCATCCACGCCGGCCTTTTCCCCGGAAATGATGACCTGGCCGGGCGCGTTGAAATTCGCCGCTTCAATCGCGAACTCGCGGCACAGGGCGGCCACGGTCTCGCGTTCCTCGCCGATCACGGCGGCCATTCCGCCGACGGTCTGCTCGCAGGCCTGCTGCATCAACCGGCCGCGCTCGGCCACCACCCTGAGTCCGGTGGCGAAATCGAAGACGCCGGCGGCCGTCAGCGCGGTGACTTCGCCCAGGCTCAGGCCCATGGCGTGACTGACCGCCGGGAGCTGGCCGCGTTCGCGCAGGGCGGCGACCACCGCCAGGCCGTGGACGAAAAGCGCGGGCTGGCAGACTTTCGTCTGGGTCAGCTCCGCTTCCGGCCCCTCAAAGCTCAACTTTCCCAAGTCCCAGCCCAGGATGCCGTTGGCCTCGTCGTACAGCGCGCGCGCCGCCGCCGAGCCATCGTATAACGACTTGCCCATGCCCACCTTCTGGGCGCCCTGACCTGCGAAAAGTAGTGCCAACGCCATGGATGAAAGGTGCGGTTAAACCGGTCGGCCGGGCAAAATCCAAGCCCTAAAATTCAGGCGGCATTTGCGGGATTTTTCATTCGGCCGCGATCCGCCGGCGACGGGTTTTCGGCCCCGATCCTCCGCAAGCCCGGGTCGCGGCCGGTGGGCGCGGCCAACCCCACCCGGCACCCGGGTTCGGCGGCGCCCCGGGGGGCTCGTCAGGTTTTGAAAAAGATGCCCTTGAGATTCATCTCCAGCGCCTGGGGATTGGGCGAGAAGCGGAGCCCGTCGGCCTTGCTGATCTTGCCCTCCTTGATCAGGCGGTAGAGGTCCTTGTTGAACGACTTGTTCCCGGAATCGCTGCTGGCCTCGAGCAACTGCTGGATCTTGTCGTTGTGGCCGTCGAGGATCAGGTTGCTCACGGTCGCATCGGCGATGAGGATCTCGTGCGCGGCGTAGCGGCCGCCGCCCTCAAGGGCCGGGATCAGCTTCTGGCAGACGAAGCCGCGGAGCGAGCCCGCGATCTGGCGGCGGGCCTGCTCGAGCTGCTCCGGGGGAAAGAACTCGAAGAGGCGCGTCAGTGACTGCTTCACCGTCGCCGCGTGCATCGTGGAGAACACCAGGTGGCCCGTCTCCGCCGCCGAGATGGCGGTCTCGAAGGTCTCCCGGTCGCGCATCTCACCGATCAGGATGACGTCGGGATTCTGGCGCAGCACGGACTTGATTGCCAACTCGAAGCTCGGCACGTCGAGGCCAATCTCGCGCTGCTGAAAGAGGCACTTGTCATCGCTGAAGGTGTATTCGATCGGGTCCTCGATCGTCACGATGTGCTTGTCGAGGTTCTGGTTCACCCAGTTGAGCATGGCGGCCATCGTTGAACTCTTGCCCGACCCGGTGGCCCCGCAGATGAGGAGGATGCCGTCCTTGGCCTGGGCCATCTTGATCAGCGTCGGCGCCTCGATGTTCAGTTCCTCGAAGGTCGGCGGCCGGCTCTTGATGTTACGAAAGACGATGCTGACGAGCCCCCGTTGGTGGAAGGCGTTCACGCGGAACCGACCGATGTCCTCGGCCGCGTAGGCGAAGTCGACCTGCGCGTCCTTGTCCCACTTCTCCTTGAAGATCCTCGGCACCTGCTCGTCGACGAAGGCCTGCGCGACGTCGCAGGTGATCGGGTCCATCTCCACCGGCCGCAGCCGCCCGCCCAGGCGCAGGTAGCCGGGCTTTTCCGATTTGACGATGATGTCGCTCGCACCGCTCTCGACCGCCAGCTTCAGCAGATCATTGATAATTTCGGTATGAAGTGTCATGCGGGTGGAATTTTATGCGTGAACCAGCTTTAAAGCTGTGCTTTTGCTACAGCCTAACCCCTTCCCATTCAAGGTAACTTTCCAATGAGACGACTCCGCCCGTTCACCGGCAGCTACACTGCCCTTGTCACGCCCTTTCGCCGCGGTGAAGTGGCCTACGACGAGCTGCGCCGGCTGGTGGAATTCCAGATCAAGGGCGGCATCGACGGCCTGGTGCCGGTCGGCACGACGGGTGAGTCTCCCACCGTCACGCATGAGGAGCACCTGGAGATCATCCGCTGCACCATCGACGCCGCCCGCGGCCGCGTGCCGGTGATCGCCGGCACGGGTTCCAACTCCACCCACGAAGCCGTCGCGATGACGCAGGCGGCGGATGCGGCGGGGGCGGACGGCATGCTCGTCGTCGCCCCGTACTACAACCGCCCGACGCAGGAGGGCCTGTTCCGGCATTTTTCCCAGGTGGCCGAGGCCACGGACAAGCCGATCGTCCTCTACTCCATCCCCGGTCGCTGCGGCGTCGAAATCGGCGTCGGCGTCGTCGAGCGACTCCGCGCACGCTACCCGCATGTGGCGCACATCAAGGAAGCCGGCGGCAGCGTCGATCGCGTCGACCAGCTGATCCAGGCCTTGGGCGACTCGGTAACGGTGCTCAGCGGCGACGACAGCCTGACGCTGCCGTTCATGGCCGTCGGGGCGAAGGGCGTCATCAGCGTCGTGTCCAATCATCTCCCGCGCGACGTGGTGAAGCTCGTGGAGTTCGCCCTCGCCGGCGATTATGCCCGCGCGCGCAAGCTGCACCGGAAGCTGTACCCGCTTTTCAAGGCGTTCTTCATCGAATCGAACCCGGCGCCCGTGAAGCTGGCGATGGCGCGCGCCGGGCTGATCAGCTCGGAGGAAGTGCGCTCGCCACTGTGCTCGCTGAGCGAGGCGAGCCGCAAGGCGCTGCTGGCCGCGCTGGCCGCCTATCAAGGCTGACCCGCCATGCCGCTCAAGATTCTGCTCAATGGCGCGAAGGGCCGCATGGGCCGGACCATCGCGACGGTCGCGGCGGAATGCGACGCAGTGATCGCGGCCGCGGTCGACGTGGGCGACGATGTCGCCGCCGCCGCGCCCGGAAGCGACGTCATCGTCGACTTCAGCTCGCACCAGGCGACCGGCCGGATCCTCGAGCTGGCGGTGGCGCACCGGAAGCCGGTCGTCATCGGGACCACGGGCCACGAAGCCGCGGAAAAGCAGCGGCTGCTGGCGCTCGCCGCGCGGGTGCCGTGCGTGTGGGCCGGGAATTTTTCCGTCGGGGTCAACCTGCTCTTCGCCCTCACGCGGCGGGCGGCGCACGTGCTGGGCGCCGACTACGACGCCGAACTCGTCGAAATGCACCACCGGTTCAAGAAGGATGCCCCGAGTGGCACGGCCGCGCGGCTGCTGGAGATCATCCTGGAGGAGCGGAAGCTGACCGCGCAGGCGCTGCAGCACGGCCGCGCCGGCATCACCGGCGAACGCCGGCCGACCGAAGTCGGCGTGCACGCCATCCGCGGCGGCGACGTGGTGGGCGACCACACGGTCATCTTCGCCGGGCTCGGCGAACGCCTGGAACTCGTCCACAAGGCCAGCGATCGCGCCATCTTCGCACGCGGCGCGCTGCGGGCGGCGCACTGGGTGGCGAACCGCTCGCCGGGGCTTTACGACATGCAGGACGTCCTTGGCCTGAAATGATCACCAGCGTTTCCGGCACGCTTGTTTCCGCCACGCCGCTGTCGGCCGTCATCGAAGCGGGCGGGCTCGGCTATGAGGTGCACATTCCCGTGACCACGGCCGAGCGGCTTCCCCTGCCCGGCCAGCCGGCGAAACTGCACACGTACGCGGTCTACCGCGAGGACGCGCAAACCCTCTACGGTTTTTTGGCGGTGGAGGAGCGCGACTTCTTCCGGTTGATGGTGGAGAAGGTTTCCGGAGTCGGTCCGAAGATGGCCTTGAGCGTCCTCAGCAAACTGTCGCTCGGCACGCTCAAGGGCGCCATAGCCGCCGGCGATGTCGGCCTGCTCGCGCAGTGCCCGGGCATCGGCCGCAAGACGGCGGAGCGGCTGGTGATCGAATTGCGGGACAAGCTCAACCCAGCGGAACTGGGCGTGGCCCCGGCCGCGGACAGTGGAACGGCGCCGGCAGGCGACCACGCCGGCAACAAGGTGCGCGATGCGGTGCTCGCGCTCGTGGCGCTGGGCTACAAGCCGGCCGAGGCCGACAAGGCCGTGCGCCAGGCGATGGCGGGCCTCGGTGCGTCCGCCACAACCGAGGCGCTGATCAAGAAGGCGCTGGGCTGAGCCTCAGCGCTGGAACTGGAAGCCGGTGAACTCCGCCTGCTGGGCTGGCGTCTGCTGGCTGCGAAAGACGCGCTGGCCCGAAGGCAGCAGCACCGGCGGCGCCTCGAACATGCCGTCGTCAAACAGCGAGGGCACGCGATCCGCGGCCACCCGGCCGTTGCGCTGCTGCTCCTGGCGGAGGGCGGCCAGCAGCACGGCGAAATCCTGGTCGGTGACGTTGCGCAGGCTGGCCGGGCCCACCACGACGTGCACAGGCGTAGAGGCCGGCACGGCCACGGGCTGGGCGGCCACCATGGGTTGGATGGCGGCCACCGTCATCGGCGCCGGGACGGCCGCGGCCGGCACCGCTTCGGTCGGCGGGCGCGTATTGACCCGCACCAGCACGAGCGCGAGGCAGGCGGCCGCCGCCAGGCCGCTCGCATAATAGGCCCAGCGAAAACGACGGACGCGCTGGCGGCTTTCGAACAGGGCGATGGATCCCTGCGCCGGCGTCTCGGTTGCGCCCTGGCCGGCCGCTTGCGCGCGGAAGCTGTCGTACAGCAGCGTGGTGGCGCGGTGCATCTTGCAGTACTGCTGGTAAATCGCGCGGCGGCGGGAGTTGCCCTGAATCTCCGTCTCCAGTTCGGCGGTCTCGGCCGCGGTGATCTGGCGATCGATGTAGAGATTCACCAGTTCGATGAAACGGTGGTCTTTCATTGTTCGAATTCTCCTCCCAACTTCTCGCGCAGGCTTTCGCGGGCGCGAGCGATGCGACTCTTGACGGTGCCGACGCTGATGCCGAGGATCTCGGCGATCTCCTCATAAGCGAGATTGCGGACATTGCGGAGGATCAGGATCTCGCGGTGCTTTTCGTTGAGTTCCTCCATGCAAACCGCCACCCGGTTCACGAACTCCTGTGTCACCGTGGCGTCCTCGGGCGTCTCCTGTTCGGCGGGGATGAGTTCGGCCAGCGTGGTGTCGTTGTCGCCGCTGATCGGCGCCTCAAAGGACACCGACTTGTCCCGCTTGCGCCGCCACCAATACCAATACCGGTTGCGGGCCAGGTTGGTGGCGATCTGGTACAGCCAGGTGGAGAAGGCCGAATCGCCGCGAAAGTTGCCGAGCCCGCGGTGGGCGCGAATGAACGCATCCTGGGTGACCTCCTCGGCGTCCTGCTGGTTGCGCAGGAGCTGGTTGGTCATCGCATAGATGCGGTCCCAATAGCGTGAAACCAACTGGTCGAACGCCGTGGCGTCCCCGCCTTTGAAGCGGTCCACCAGCATGCGGTCGAGGGCAACTTCCTGGGCTTTGGCAGTCATTTGCTCAGGATCGTTGTGATCAGGAAATTTCAGGATTGTTCCCACAAAAGTCGCTCTTGGCCGGGCAGCTTGCACCATTGCCGGCCGGCCGGTCAAGTCGCTCGCGCCCTCGGCTGCTGATGCGTCCGGCCATTAAATTCTTGCATTGCCCGGGCTGCAAAAAAATATCTCAACCTTGCCCGTTGGCCCGGGGCGATAGCTCAACGGTAGAGCAGTTGCCTTTTAAGCAATTGGTTCTGGGTTCGAATCCCAGTCGCCCCACCAGCCGGAGGCAATTCCTTGATGGCTCCAGATTTTAGCTGAATCGAGGTTGATAATTTCCCCGGATGCGCAAAGTGTGCGGCCCTATCCTTCCCTAGGGCACCGGCCCCAATCTCGTGTCGACCACCACCCAGACCAAGCGCATCGTCATTGTCGAAGACCAGACCGCCATCCGCGAAATGCTGGCGGAAATCCTGCGCATCGATCCCGCCTATCGCATTGTCGGCGAGTGTGGCGACGGCCAGCAGGCCTGTCAGCTCTGCCTCGACCTCAAGCCGGACCTGCTCGTGCTCGACGCCCGCCTTCCCGGGCTCAGCGGCGTCGACATCCTGCGACGCATCAGCAAGCAGCTCAAGAACACCCGCGTGCTGGTGTTCTCCGCCTACGAAAGCCCCGCGCTCGTGCGCGAGATGCTCGAGGCCGGCGCCCACGGCTTCGTCGAGAAGACGGCCGGCCTGGGCGAGTTCAAGAAGGGCCTCGAGACCATTGCCCATGGCGGCACCTATTTCGGGCCCGGTGTCGCGGCCTTGCTGCGCACAGTCGTGGCGAACAACAGCCCTACTTCCGGCGTGGACACGCTGACCGATCGCGAACGGGAGATCCTGAAGCTCGTCGCCGAAAGCCACAGCACCAAGGAAATCGCCCAGAAGCTCGGCATCAGCGTCAAGACGGTCGACAACCATCGCACCAACCTGATGCGCAAACTGAACCTGCATGATGTCGCCAGCCTGACGCGATACTCCCTGGAGATCGGCCTGATCGATCATCGTGCCCAAAGTTGGTGACCCGCATCCGGTTACCCCTTTCGTTCTTGCCCGCTCCCCGGCTTTGCCCAATAACACGGCAACTATTTCTCCGCCCATCATGAAGAATCTTTCGAAACTCCTCGGTCTGTCGCTCGCCGTCAGCACGCTGTTTTTCTCGGCTTGCGCCAAGAAACCCGTCCGCAGCACGCCGGACACCACGCAGATGGGCCAGAACGCCAATCCTTACGGCAACATCAATCCCGAGCAGGTGGCCGTGGCGGACCAGAACACCAGCCTGACACCCCGTGAGAACGTGGGCACGCCCGATGAGGCCAACAAGAGCGTCGTGGAACCGATCTACTTCGCCCTCGATCGCGCGGCGGTGGCCCCGGCCGAGCGGCCGAAGCTCCAGGCTGCTGTCAAGTGGCTGGCCGACAATGCCGACAAGAACCTCGTGCTGGTCGGCCATTGCGACTGGCGCGGGACCGCCGAGTACAACCTCGGCCTCGGCGATCGCCGGGCCAATTCCGTCAAGCGCTTCCTCGAATCCATGGGCGTGAATCCCGCGCGGCTCGAGACGCTCTCGAAAGGTTCCACCGAGGCGACCCAGTCCGGCGGCGAGGCGCAGTGGGCTAAGGATCGCCGCGTGGATTTCATCATCCTGAAGAAATAAGGATTTCTCGTTTTTTCGCGACGAAAGCCCCGGCCACCGCCGGGGCTTTTTGTTACGGCGAGGCGGAGCCCGCACTTCGTCCGGGCTGAAACCGCCGGTGGGAGGCGGGACGCCCTCGTCCCGCGGGTCGCAGTTCGCATTTGAGCCTCGCGGGGTGAGGGCACCCCGCCGCCATCTGCGGCCGGCCTGCACGAAGCGCACGCTCAACCGCTATCAGGTCGACTCCGTCAGACTCCGGCTAGTTCCGCCAGCACGCGCTCCGATGCGTCGATACCCTTCTTCATCACGCCGAGATGAAAACTTTCATTCGGGGCGTGCAGGTTGTCCTCCGGCAGGAACAGCCCGAGCATGACCGCATCGATCCCGAGCACTTGTTTCAGGTCGGCGATCAAGCCGACGCTGCCGCCTTCGCGCAGGAACAGCGGCGGGCGGCCCCACACCTCCTTGACGGCGCGCTCCACCGCGCGAAAGCCGCGGGCGAGGACCGGCGACTGGTTCCTCGGCGTGTTCGAACGGTCCGGCGGAATTACCACGTACGGCGTCGCGTGGTGCTGCTCGGTGATCGTGAGCGACACGCCCTTCGGGCAGCGCGCGCGGATCGCGGCAAAGATCGTCTCCTTGATGTTCTCCGGCGTCTGGTTGCAGACGAGGCGGCAGGTGACCTTGGCGCTGGCCTTGCTCGGGATGACCGTCTTGGTCCCCTCCCCCTGGTAGCCACCGCTGAAGCCGTTGAACTCCAAGGTGGGCAGGAACCGGATCGCCTCGAACGGATTGTAGCCGGGAGGCGTGTGGAATTCCTTGATGCCAAGGAAATCGGCATAGGCCTTCGTCTCGAGGCCGAGCTTCGCCAACTCGGCGCGCTCCCATGGCTCCGGTTCGACCACCGCGTCGTAGAAGCCGGGGATGTTCACGCGGCCGTCCGGCGTGTGGAGCGACGCGCAGAGTTCGGCCAGCGCCTGCAAGGGATTCATCAACACGCCGCCGTGCAAACCCGAGTGCAGGTCGGACTTCGGCCCGGTGAGCTCGATCTCGAACGCGACCATGCCCCGCAGGCCCACCGTGACGACCACCTGGTCCGCCGACGGGATGCCCGTGTCCGACAGGTAGACGAGATCGCCGCGCAGCTTCTCCTTGTTGGCGAGCAGGAACTCCTTGAAGTGCTTGCTCCCCATCTCCTCCTCGCCTTCCACGACGAAAGTGATCCGCAACGGCAGCTGGGGATGCCTCTCCAGGAGCCGCGTGACGGCCGCGAAGTGCACCATGAGCGGTCCCTTGTTGTCGGCGGTGCCCCGGCCGTACATGCGCTCGCCCTTGATCACGGGCTCGAACGGCGGCGTGTTCCACTTCGCCAGGGGGTCCGGCGGCTGCACGTCGTAGTGGCCGTAGATCACCACATGCGGCCACGCGGGATTGTCGCCGCGCTTGGCGACGATCACCGGATGCAGGGCGGTGGGCACCACCTCGACGGCGAAACCGGCCTCGCGCAACAGGCCCGACACGAATTTCTGCGCGCCCACCATGCCGTCCTTGAACTGCGGGTCGGTCGAGACGCTGGCATGGCGAACGTATTCCTTTAGCTTTTCGACGGGATCAAACATGCCCCAGGCTGACGCAACTTCGCCCGAGGCGCTAGCCCGAACTGCTCGTCGCGCCGGACGCGCCGCCGGCCGCCCGCCTGGACCCAGGCCTCAGTGTTTGAAGTGCCGCACGCCGGTGAAAACCATCGCCATGCCGCGGTCATCCGCGGCCTTGATGACCTCCTCGTCGCGCACGGAACCGCCCGGCTGGATCGCACAGGTTGCCCCGGCCTCGGCCGCGGCGATCAGGCCGTCGGCAAAGGGGAAGAGCGCTTCGCTGGCGACCACTGATCCCCGGAGATCCAGCTTCGCCTCGCCGGCCTTCCACACCGCGATCCGCGAGCTGTCCACGCGCGCCATCTGGCCCGCGCCGATGCCGAGCGTCTGCTCGCCCCGGCAATAGACGATGGCGTTCGACTTGACGTGCTTGCCGACCTTCCAGCCGAAGAACATCGCCGCCCACTCCTCCGCGGTCGGCTGGCGCTTCGTCACGACCCGGCAGCTGGCCGGTTTCTCCATGGCCCGGTCGCGATCCTGCACCAGCACGCCGCCGACCACCGAGCGCACCTCCTGCAATGCGTCGGCCCCGATGCCCTCCTTCGCGATCATCAGGCGAAGATTCTTCTTTTTGCCGAAAATCTGGAGCGCCTCGTCACTGAACCGCGGTGCGATGATCACCTCGGTGAAGATCTCGGCGATCACTTTCGCCAGCACGCCGTCGAGCGTCTGGTTGACGACGATGATGCCTCCGAACGGCGCCTGCCGGTCCGTCGCGTAGGCCTTCTCCCAGGCCGCCAGCAGCGTGTCCGCACTGGCCACCCCGCAGGGATTCGTGTGCTTGAGAATCGCGACGGTCGGCCGCTCGAACTCGCCGATCAGGTAGGTCGCGGAGGTGATGTCCAGAATGTTGTTATAGCTGAGCTCCTTGCCCTGCAGCTGCTGGTAGTGGTCGTGGAAGGTCCCGTACAACGCGGCCTTTTGGTGGGGATTTTCGCCATAGCGCAGGCTTTGCGCCTTCTTGAGCGAAAGCGAATAGGTCGAAGGGAAGCCGCCCAGCGCCTCCAAATCCGGCTCTGCCTGCTGACCCTCGAGGTAGCGCGAGATGGCGGCGTCGTAGGAGGACGTGCGCTGGAAAACCTTGAGTGCGAGCCGGCGCCGGAGCCCGGGCAGCTGCGCCGGCTGCGCCATGGCCGCCAGGACGGGCGCGTAATCGTCCGGATCGCAGACGACCGTCACACTGGCATGGTTCTTCGCCGCGCTGCGCAGCATCGACGGGCCGCCGATGTCGATGTTCTCGATCGCCTCCTCGAATTCCACGTGCGGTTTCGCCACGGTCTGCTCGAAGGGATAGAGATTGACCACGACCAGGTCGATGAGGGCGATGCCGTGCTTCTCCGCCTCGGCCAGGTGTTCCGGCTTGTCGCGCCGGCAGAGCAGCCCGCCATGGATCTTCGGGTGCAGCGTCTTCACCCGCCCTTCCATGATCTCCGGCGAGCCGGTGTGCTGGCTCACCTCGGTCACGGGCAGCCCCGCGGCGGCCAGGAGTTTGGCGGTTCCGCCGGTCGAAAGCAGGCCGTAGCCGTGCTGGCGCACGAGGGTGGTGGCGAATTCGACCAGGCCGCGTTTGTCGCTGACGGAAAGGAGGGCGAGCTTGTCCATGGCTGCACGTGTTTGTGGGCGGCGTCCTGGTCATCGCAAGGCGAAAGCCGGTCACCGCCGGCGAAGTTTTCTTGGTTTCCGCCCGCGGATTTCCCTGTCTTTCTGCCCACGATGACGGCTTCCCTCGAATTGCCCGGGCTCACGGTCGAGCTGGACCGGCTGGTTTACCAGCACGGCGGCGACGAGCTGCCCGCGGACCGCCAGCACGCCTTCATCTATTTCCTGACCATCCGCAACGACTCCGACCGCACGGTCACGCTGCTCGGCCGGAAATGGGTGATCGAACACGCCGACGGCTCCCGCCTGGTGGTCGAGGGCGACAAGATCGTCGGCGAGACTCCCACCCTCCCGCCCGGCGGCCACTTCTCCTACAACAGCTACCATGTCGGCAGCGGCCCGGGCCGGGCCTACGGGAGTTTCCACGGGCTCGACGCCCACGGGAACCGGATCTTCGTGCGCATCCCGGCGTTTGACATGCGGATTCCGTCCGCCTGACTGCTGGGCGACGCGGCGCCGGCCAGACCCGCGGTACTCCCCTCCCTGATGAAGCTCATCGACCTCAACCGCGACGGCGGCATTGGCGCCAATTCCCTCTACGTCCAGATCGGTGACTTCCACCTCGTCATCGACAGCGGGCTGCACCCAAAGAAATCCGGCCGGCAAGCCGCGCCCGATTTCCGGCCGCTGCAGGGCGTCAAGCTCGACCTCGTCATCATCACCCACTGCCACCTGGACCACATCGGGTCGCTGCCGCTGCTGCTTCGCGACCAGCCGGACGTCCCCGTGGTCATGACCCAGCCCAGCCGGATGCTGATCGAGCGCATGCTCCACAATTCCGCCAACGTGATGACGCGCGAGCGGGAGGAAAAGGGCACCGCCGACTACCCGCTGTTCACGCACGAGGAAATCGACCGGGTGGCGCCACGTTTTCACGGCCATCCCTTCAGCCACGCCCGGAAGTTCCCGGGCGCACGGGATGACATCGAATTCATCCTTCACCCCGCCGGGCACATCCCGGGCGCCGCCGGCGTCGAGATCCACCACAAGACCCGCCGGTTCTTTTTCACCGGCGACGTCCTCTTCAACGTGCAGCGCATCCTTGCCGGCGCGATGTTCCCCACGGCGCGGTTTGATACCCTGGTCATGGAAACAACGCGCGGCGTCACCGAGCGCACGCCCGGCCAGGCCCGTTCGCACGAGATGATCCGGCTGGTCGACACGATCAACGCCACCATCCGGCGCGGCGGGTCGGTGCTCATCCCGGTTTTCGCCCTCGGGCGGATGCAGGAGATCATGGCGATCCTGCACGATGCGCGGAAGTTCAACAAGCTGGTCGAGGCGCCGATCTTCGCGTCCGGCCTCGGGCTGGACATTTCCGACCTGTTCGACCAGATCGCGCGCAAGACCGGCGCCGTCCATTTCACCCGGACGATCCTGAAGGACCTCAAGGTGCGCAAGTCCCCGCGCGACCTCGTGCCGGGCAGGGAGCCGCCGCAGCCGGGCATCTATGTCGTGAGCTCCGGCATGGTCGTGGAAAACACCCCGTCCTACACGCTCGCCGCCTGCCTCGCCGCCCAGCCGAAGCACAGCATCTGTTTTGTCGGCTATTGCGATCCCGACACGCCCGGCGGCCGCCTGCTCGCGACGGCCCGGGGCGACTCGATCCTTTTCGACGCCGTCGACGTGAAGGTGAAGCTGCGCTGCCAGGTCGAGAAATTCGAGCTTTCCGGGCATGCCGATCGCGACGAGCTGCTGGAGTACGCCGTGCAAAGCCATCCGCGCTCCATCGTCCTGACGCACGGCGATCCGCCGGCCCGTGCCTGGTTTGCCGAGCAGCTCAAGCAGCAGCTGCCGAAGACGAAGGTCGTCGACCCGATCCCGCTGCAGCAATACCAGGTCTGAGGCGGAACGGTGCAGTTCAAGGTGGAACGCGCTGTCCTCAGTGCGTTGGCTCGCGAGGGAAAACCCAGCGGCGCCTGGCGGTCAAGCCGCCCTACCGCGGCCCGACCGTTCAGCGCCCGAGCACTTCGTGCAGCTTCGCGCGCATCGCCGCGTTGCCCGCGACGTATTGGATGCGCGGGGCCTGGAGCGTGAATTCCCGCAGCGGGAAGGGCGACGGCGTGAGGTAGTCGACGCCCGCGCCCGACTCCTCCACGAGCGCGGCGGCCGCGGCGATGTCCCACAGCTTGTTGTTGTGCTCGACCACGCCATCGAGCAGGCCGACGGCGATGTACGCGAGATGAAGCGTGCTGCTGCCCAGCCCGCGGATCTTGAAATTCTCGATCAGCCGCTTGCCCTCGGCCGCATGGATCTTCTCCACCGGCGAGTGGAAGCCCACCAGGCAGTTCGGCCCGGGCGGCTCGGTGCGCGCGTGCGCAGCCTGGTCGCCGTCCCACACGCCGCGACCGCTTCCGCCGTGGACCAGCCGGCGCCGGGCCAGGTCGTAGATCACCCCGTACACCGGCATGCCGTGCTCCAGCAACGCCAGCGAGATGGCGCAGTGCGCGATGCCATTGGCATAGTTGTTCGTGCCATCGATGGGATCGCAGACCCAGCAGAAACGCGTCGTGACCGGCGTCGGCTTCTCCGACGGGGCCAGCTCCTCGCTGAAGAACTGGTCGGCGGGGAAGGCCCGGCGAATGGCGGCCTGGAGGTGCTCGGAGATCGCAATGTCCACGGGCGTGACCTTCGTGCCGTCGTACTTGAGCACCGCCCGGGTCCGGCCGAACTCACGTTGAAACAAATCGGCTTCGCCGAGCACCGCGCCCAGGGCGACGGCTATTCGTTGGTCGGTCTCTGATTTTTCCACGCCCTCCACGGATGCACAGGGCCGGCCATCAGGAAAGCGTTTAATGGCACCGCGCCCACTTCACCGGCGCGCGGCGGCGCGGTGCCACGGCCGGAATCATGCCGCTACCGGTCCCCGTGCCGGCGGGCGCACCGCCGGCTCACCTCCGGGATCTCAATCGTACTCGTAGAGCTTGGGATCGCGGCGCGCTGGCGGGCGGCGCACCCTGAACCGGGCCGTCCGCTCCTTCGCGCCAGCATCCGCCTGCGGCCCGGTGGGCGGCGTGGGAGGCCCGCCGTACGGGTCGTCGTCCCCTTCCGGACCAAATGCGCCGCCCAACTCGTCCTCGAGGGACTCCGGGTCCGCGCCTTCCTCCAGGCGCCGCACCGCTTCCTCCATGGGTTCGTCCAGCTTTTCGCCGCTCAGCTCGGCCATCCGGCGCATCATCCGCGCCATGGCCTTCGGGTCGTTCTCATCCATCGCACTGAATTCGCGTTCCAAGGCCGCCATCTTCGCATCATCCGGCTCGGGCCCGCCGGGGCCGGCGCCCCCCGGCGCCGCCGCCGCCGGCTCTTCCTTGCGGCGTCCGCCGACGGCAAAGCCGCTGACGAGTTTCTTCATGCGCGCCTTCGGGTCGTCCGGGCACTTCGGCACGATCCGGCCCTGGGCGAGGGTCTTGGCGTAGAACGAGTAGACCTTGTTCGTGTCGGGCGAATAGAATTCGTAGATCGGCATGGCAGGGTAACCACGAATGGACACTGGTTCGCCCGCACGGACTCAAGCCATTTGTGCCTAGCCGCGCTCCTTCGTGTTCTCGTGTTTTGAAAGCTGGTGCCCGTGTTTCACGACCGCCTGGGGCCCGCCGGCGTTGATCCGGTCGAGCACCGCCGCGAGGCGGCGCTGGCGTTCCTGGCGCTGGCCGAACATCTCCAGCTGCGCCGCCTTCTCCTCCACGTTGGAAAAACGCACGCTGACCAGCCGCAGCGGCCGCCGCTTGCTCCAGGCGGCGCGCAACAGCACGGCCACGAGCGGATAGAAAGGCGCCTCGAGGTCGGACGCCTCGGGCAGGCTGCGCCCGGCGCTGCTGTCCTCCATGCCCGGATACCGCACCTTCACCGTCATGGTCTTGACCCGCTTCCCGTCCGCCCGGATGGCGGGCATCAGCTCGTCGATCATGCGCTTGGCGATGCGCTCGATCGCGGCGAAATCCGCGAGGTCGTGCCCGAAGGTCTCCTGCACCGAGTAGCTCTTCGCATCCTCGTGGTCGACGTGCACCTCGCGGTCATCCTCGCCCCGCGCCATGGCGAGCATCTCCGGCCAGCCGCGGCCGAACCAAGCCTGGAGCGCGGCTTCGTCCAGCCGGAGCAGGTCGCCGACCAGGTGGATCCCCCCGGCCTCGAGCCGGGCGCTGGTCTTCGTGCCGATCCCCGGCAGGACGCTGACCTTCAACGGCGCAAGGAACGCCGCCTCCCCGCCGGGTGGAACGATCGTGAAGCCACGCGGCTTGCGCGCCTTGCTGGCGATGGCCGCGACAAGCTTGTTCGCCGCCAGGCCAAACGACGTCGGAATCTGCAGGTCGTCCCAGATCCGCTGCTGGAGGGCGCGGACCTTGCGCTCGATCTCGGCGATGGTCTTCAGGCCGCAGGGCGCGAGGTCGAGGTAGCCCTCGTCGATCGAGTTGCGCTGCACGAGCGGGGTCACGGTTTCACACCGGTCGAACATCTCCCGCGATTTCCGGCTGTAGATGCCGGCGGTATGCGGAAGCAGGATGAGGTCGGGACAGACCTTCAGGGCCAGCTTCGTGGGCATCGGGGTATACACGCCAACCGCCCGGGCCTCGTAACTGGCCGACGAAATGATGCCGCGCTCGCGCCCGCCAACGGCGCATTTGGTGCCGCGCAGCTCCGGATGCAGCGACAGCTCGCACGACACGAAGAACGCGTCGGCGTCGAGGTGCACAATCGTCGGCAGCAGGCGGGACATTTCCCGCCATCAGTGACACGCGGCCGGCAATTTTCAACCCCGGCCGCCGCTTGGGTCAGAGGCGGAACTTCGCGAGGTGCAGGTGGCCGCCGGGCAAATCCACGGCGTGCCGCGCGATCAGCTCGGATAGGGCCCCGCCATTCACCGAGGTGGAGACGACGACCATTTCGCCGTCGCTCACCACCGCGAGGCAAACGTCCATCGTGTCGCCGGACCCGGCGTCCTCCGGGACGTAGATCATGACGGTGTCGTTGTGGTCGTGGACGCCGACCAGGCGCGTCCAGCCGCGCCGCGCCATGGCTTTGTCGGCATCGGCGAAAAGTACCGCATTTGACCAGGTGCCCTTGCGTCCGCTGCGTTCATAGACGCCGACGCTCGCCTTGCGCACTGAAGCCAGTGCCAGCCGGACATCCTGCACGTCCTTGCCATGCGCGAACGCTATGCCAGTGCGCAGTGCGGTCAGCGTCATGGACCCGATGCTCAGCTGGACCTTCCGGTGCCAGTTCGTGTCCGTGGCGGCCATCACATGGTTCCGCAGCAGCGCAGCCTCGCGGCTCAGGCTCAACATGCTGGCCGCGAGGATGCCGACGCAAACGACCGGCAGCAGGCAAAGCGCGAGACCGACGGCAACCCAGCGCCATACGTGGCGGCGGCCGGCGGGCGGTACAGGGGTGGAATTCATGGCGAGGTGGCGAAGTCAGTGGCGGCGCGGGACCCGTGGGCCTGGCGGGCCGATCAAACTTCCTTGTCCTTGTGCCCGTGGCTGAGTTTGACGTGCACTTTCTTCAACGGCTCGATGTCGAACTTGTCGGCGATCTTGGCGATCTGGTCGGCGTTGATGTTGCCGACGATGTTGACGAACACCGCCTGACCCTCCCGGTCGATGACCGTCACGACGAGCCCGTCGATGTTATCCTCGTCATGTTGCAGGACGTGGACGTTGACGTTGTCGCCGCCGTTCTCGTCGCGGACCATGACCATCTTGGTCCAGCCCTGCGTCTCGAGCTTATGCCGGACCGCCTCGATCTTGTCGATCGTCGCGGTGCGATTGGAATCGTCCATGCCGACGACGTTGACGCGGATGCTTTTCAGGTTGCGGATCAAATCGGCCGTCTCGGGCTCCTGGCGGGCCGTCAACTTGGCCGCGAACTTGAGCATGGAATGCGAGAGGTTCACCTCGACGAACTGGCCCTTGGCCGAGGGCATGAGCTGGCCGATATCGACGGCGCCGGCTTCGGGCTCGGCGGCGGAGGCAAAGGTGGAAACGGCGACCGAGAGACCGCCGGCAACAAGGAGAGAACGCAGGGATTTCATGAGGGGAAGACTTAGGGTTGGGTTGGAGGCCGCGGGGGCCGTCATCCCCATCACACGGCAGGCGGCCGAAAGTTGCAGGCGGCAGGCCCGGTCAGGTTTGGCTCACACCTGCGGGAATCTGTTTGCCGGCGATTGGGCCGCAGGCCGGGCTTGGCCCGATCGCCTGCCGGCCGCCTCCTGCACAACGGAAGTGCCTCGGTGCCAGGCCCTGCGCCCCGGCCCTACCCCTGCAGCGCCTGACCCGTGGCCGACCGCGCCGCCCCCGCCAGTCCTGCAAGGGGCCCGGCATAGACGACCTCGCCCCCATTCGGGCCGCCGCCCGGGCCGAGGTCGATGATCCAGTCGGCCAGCCGAACGACGTCGAGATTGTGCTCGATGACGACGAGGGTATTGCCGGTGTCGCGCAGCTTGAAGAGCAGGTCCATCAAGCGCTGGACATCCGTCCAGTGCAGCCCGGTCGTTGGTTCGTCGAGGATGTAGAGCGTCGTCCCCTGCTCGCGCTTGCTCAGCTCCAGCGACAGCTTGATGCGTTGCGCCTCGCCGCCCGACAGGGTTGTCGCCGACTGGCCGAGCTGCAGGTACCCGAGTCCGACCGCCTCGAGCGTGGCCAGCTTTTCCGCGATGCGCGGGATCGCGCGGAACAGCTCCATGGCTTCGCGCACGGTCAGCGCCAGGACATCGGCGATGCTGCGGCCATGGTAGCGCACCTCGAGGGTCTCGCGGTTGAAACGCTGGCCGTGGCAGCTCGGGCAGGGCGCGTACGCGTCGGCCATGAACTGCATGTCCAGCCGGATTTGCCCCTCGCCTTCGCAGCGCTCGCAGCGCCCGCCCCGAACGTTGAAGCTGAACCGGCTCGACCGGTACCCGCGGACCTTGGCCAGCGGCAGGCGCGCAAACAGGTCGCGCAGCAGGTCCAGCACGCCGACGTAGCTGGCCGGGTTGGAGCGCGGGCTGCGCCCGATCGGCTCCTGGTCGACGACGACCGCCTTCTCAAAATGCTCGAAGCCGGTGATGCGCCGGTGGCGGCCGGGGATGGCCTTGGCCCCGTTCAGCTTCCGGGTCGCGGCCGCGGCGAGGATGTCGTTCACGAGCGAACTCTTGCCGGAGCCCGACACACCGGTGACGCAGGTCAGCAGGCCCACGGGAAAGCGCGCCTCGAGCGAGCGCAGGTTGTGTTCGGCGGCGCCCTCGACGACCAGCCAGCGCTCATCCGGCCGCCGCGCCGGCTGGTCCTTGACCACGCCCTCGCGGCCCGCGAGGTACGAGCCGGTGCGCGAGACCGAGGCCGGCAGCCGCATGCACGCGGCCGGCGTGCCCTGGAAAAGCAGGCGGCCGCCCTCCGTGCCCGCGCCCGGCCCAAGCTCGATCAACTCGTCGGCCGCGCGCAGCGTGTCGAGGTCGTGCTCCACCACGAGGACGGTGTTGCCGCGATCGCGCAGTTCGCGCAACGTGGCGAGCAGCCGCTGGTTGTCGTGCGGGTGCAGCCCGATGCTCGGTTCGTCGAGAACGTAGATGACGCCGACCAACCCCATGCCGAGCTGGGTCGCCAGCCGCACGCGCTGGGCCTCGCCGCCGGACAGCGTCGCGTACTCGCGGTCGAGCGTCAGGTAGTCCAGCCCCGTTTCGCCGAGGAAATGCAGCCGTTGCTCGACCCCCTCGAGCACCTCGCGGACGGCGTCGGTGGCCGGGAGGGCCGCGCCCAGGCCGCGGCAGAATTCCAGCGCGCGCCGGATGTCCAGGGCCGAGAAATCCGTGAAGGCCTTCCCGCCGAGGAGCACGGCCGCGCTGCGGGGATTGAGGCGCGCGCCGTGGCACAGCGGGCAATCGCCGCTGGCCATGAAGGTCGCCAGGCGGGCCCGGTAGCCATCGCTCCGCGTCTCACGCCGGGCCTCGTCGAGTAACGCCAGCACGCCGGGGAAAGGCTTGAGCTCGGCCTTTTGCGTGCGCCGCAGCCGGAAGCTGAACAGGCGCTCCCCCGCCCCGTGCAGCAGGATCCGGCGCGTATCGTCCGGCAGGTCCCGCCAGGGCAGCTCGGCATCGAACGGGAGCTGCTCGGCCAGTTGCTTCAGGAGCGCGTTGTGCCGGATGATGAGGTTGCGCCCGCCGATCCGCCAGGGCTTGATCGCGCCCTCGCGCACGGCCTTCTCCGGCTTGGGCACCACGAGCTCCTCGCTGAAGGTCAGCTTGCGGCCGAGCCCGCCGCATTCGGGACATGCGCCGTCGCTGTGGTTGAAGGAAAAATGGCGCGGCGTCAGCGGCTCGAAGACATCGCCGCACCGCACGCAGCTCAGGTCCTGGCTCAGCGGGATCTCGCGCCAGGGCGACTCCGGCGTCCTCTGCACCAACACCAGGGCGCGATTGTGCCCCTCGCGAAACGCGAGCTCGAGCGAATCGGCGAGCCGGCTGCGCTGGTCGGCGGCGAGCACCACGCGGTCGACCACGAGTTCCACCGGGAGTTCGGTCGCGCCATTCGGCACGAGCCGCGGCTCGTCGAG
The DNA here is from genome assembly GCA_035545835.1 of Lacunisphaera sp. Lineage (GTDB taxonomy): Bacteria > Verrucomicrobiota > Verrucomicrobiia > Opitutales > Opitutaceae > Lacunisphaera. The sequence goes on along the minus strand of DASZXO010000002.1, from coordinate 74,657 downwards.
CGCATGGATTTCGCCGCCGATGCGAACGCGCTGGAAGCCCCGCTGCCGCAGCCGCGGCAGCTCGTCGCGCAGCACCGCCGGCTTGGCGTGCATCCAGGGCGCGAGGATGATCGCCCGCTCGCCGGGGGCTTCGCGCAGCAGTTGCGCGAGGCAGTCGTCGAGCGTCCGTTTCTCCACGCGCCCGCCGTCCTTGGGGCAGTGTTGCTCGCCGCAGAGCGCCCAGAGCAGCCGCGCGTAGTCCGCCACTTCCGTCACTGTCGCCACCGTGCTGCGCGGCGAGCTGCCGCCGGTGCGCTGCTCGATGGCGAGGACGGGCGACAGGCCGTGGATGAAATCGACGTCCGGCCGCTTCAGCTGCTCGAGCACCTGCCGCGCCTGCGCCGAGAGGCTCTCCATGTACTTCCGGTAGCCCTCCGCGTAGATGGTGTCGAAAGCCAGCGACGACTTGCCCGACCCGCTGGGACCGGTGAGCACGACGAGCCGGCCGCGCGGAAGGCGCAGCTCGAGGTCCCGCAGATTGTGCTCGCGGGCGCCCTTCACATGGATGTGCGTCGCGGCGTCCATGGGCACCAACGTTGCTGCTTTCGCCCCCACGTCAAAACGCTAATAGTTGAACAAACCCCCTGCTTGGAAGAGGTTTAGCTCTTGAATTCACTCCCCAAAGCCCGCTTCATCCCGGCGACACCCAAGCGTTACGCTTGCGCATCCCCATCCCCACAATCCCCCCGCCTCGTCGTCGAGGCGCGTTTGCAGCATCCCTATGAAACCTTGCCAAGATCGCAGGTCTGGCCTGCGTTGCCTGTCGTTTGTCGTGCTCGTGTCCTCGCTCGCGCTCGGTCCCTCCGCCCGGGCCTTCGTCTTCGCCCTCGGCGACGCCAAGGGCAGCTTCGACACCACCCTGTCCATCGGCTCGCTTTACCGGATCAATGATCCCGACCGCATGTATTACGGCCTCGCCAGCGGCGGCGAGCAGCGCTCGGTGAACGCCGATGACGGCAACCTGAACTACCGCAGCGGCGTCGCCTCCTTCCTCGTCAAGGCCAGCCACGACCTCCAGCTCGACCTCGGCAATGGCGGCGTGTTTGTCCGCGGCTACTACTTCGAGGATTTCATCAACACCAACGGCGGCCGCGCGCGCACCGCGCTCAGCGACCAGGCGTTGAAGGTCGTCGGTGACGGCGCCGAGCTGCTCGACGCCTATGCCTGGTACAAGCCGCGCCTCGGGGACATGACCGGCATCATCCGCGTCGGCCGCCAGGTGCTAAGCTGGGGCGAGAGCACCTTCATCCCGAACGGGATCAACTCGGTGAACCCCATCGACGTCGCCAAATTGCGCACGCCGGGCTCGGAGCTGAAGGAGGCGCTCCGGCCGCTGAACATGGTTTCGGGCACCGTGAATCTCAACGAGGACCTCTCGCTCGAGGCCTTCTACCTGCTGGACTGGGAACGCACCCGCGTCGACCCGCCGGGCACCTACTTCAGCACGAATGACTTCGTGGCAAAGGGCGGCTCGAAGGTTTTCCTCGGCTTCGGCGCCGTGCCTGACACCGCCTCGCTCGGCGCGATCATGCGCGGCCGCGACAACGAACCGAGCAACGAGGGCCAGTATGGCGTCAACCTGCGCTGGCTCGCCAAGGGCCTCGGCGACACGGAATTTGGCTTCTACTACATGAACTACCACAGCCGGCTGCCGCTCGTGTCGGCCCGCACACCCACCACCGCGATCGACACCGCGCCGGTGTCCGCCCAGGTGCAGGCAGTGGCCGGGCAGCTCGGCCAGACGCAGCTCGCGCCAGTGATGTTGGCCGGTGGGTTCCCGCTCTCCAGTCTCTCCAGTTCGCTCACGACCCTGCTCGGCGCTGCGCTTACTGGTGTACCGGCCGCCGCACTTCCGCCCGTTCTCCAGCCTTATTACCCGCAGGCTCAGGCGATCGCCGCGGCGGCGCTGGCCGACCCGACGGTGACCGCCGCCAAGACGACCGCGTTCTTCAAATCGGCGGCGACGGGCAACTACCTCATCGAATTCCCCAGCGACATCCACCTCTGGGGCGCGAGCTTCAACACCAGCGTCAAGGGCGTCGCGCTGCAGGGCGAGGTCAGCTACCGGTCCAACCAGCCGCTGCAGGTCGACGACGTCGAACTCCTCTTCGCCGCGCTCTCCTCGATCAACCCGGCCTTCGGCCCGAACAACCAGATCGGCAATTTCCTCGGCCAGCTCAACACCTACGTGCCGGGGTACCGCCGCCACGCCGTCTGGACCGGCCAGGCGACGGCCACCCAGGCCTTGCGCGGCATCCTCGGCGCGGAGCAGACCACCCTCATCGCCGAGGCGGGCTTCGTCAGCGCCGACCTCCCGGCCAAGGGCCAGCTGCGCTACGACGGCCCGGGCACCTTCGTCGGCGGCGACCTCAACTACATGACCGGATCCGGCAATGGTGCGTCGGGCTCGGATCCGGCCTCCGCCTTTGCGGACAGCTTCTCGTGGGGCTACCAGCTGGTCGGCCGCCTCGACTACAACAACGTGTTCCGGGGCGTGAACGTCTCGCCGCTGGTCGTCTTCTCGCACGACGTCTCGGGCAACACGCCCCAGCCGCTCGGCAATTTCCTGCACGGGCGCAAGACCCTGACCATCGGGGCGGACTTCAGCTTCCAGAATGCGTGGGCGTTCGAGGTCCGCTACGTCAACTTCTTCGGCGCAGGTCGCTTCAATCTGCTCGGCGACCGCGATTACGTGTCCTGCAACCTGAAATACTCCTTCTAACCTGCGCGCGCCCCCCGCCATGAATTCGAAAACTCTCCTGCTCTCCCTGCTCTGCTCGCTCACCGTCGCCGCCGGCGCCCGCGCGGCGATCTCCGCCGCCGATGCCAGCCGCCTCGGCCGCGACCTCACCCCGCTCGGCGGCGAAAAGGCCGGCAACGCCGACGGTTCCATCCCGGCCTGGGCCGGCGGCATCACCACGCCGCCGGCCGGCTACACGCCGGGCATGCACCACCCGGATCCGTATGCCAGCGACCAGGTCCTCTTCACCATCACCGGCGCCAACGCCGACCAGTATGCCGCCAAGCTCACCGCCGGCCATCTGGCGCTGCTCAAGGCCTACCCCGATTACGTGATGCCGGTCTACCCGTCGCACCGCAGCGCCTCGAATCCGCAGCGGATCTACGACGCCACCCGCGAGCACGCCACCACGGCGTCGCTCACGGAGGGCGGCAACGGCATCACCGGCTCCGTCGTCGGGATTCCGTTTCCCCTCCCGCAGAACGGCCTCGAGGTGATCTGGAACCACCTCACCCGCTATCGCGGGACGGCCGCGGTGCGCTACATCGGGCAGGCCGCGCCGCAGCGCGACGGCAGCTATACGATGGTCGAGTTCGAGGATGAATTCCTCTTCAACTACGCCCGCGAGGGCATCCAGGAGAAGGACCTCGACAACGTGCTCGTGTATTTCAAGCAGGCGGTCACCGCGCCCGCGCGCCTCGCCGGCACGATCCTGCTCGTGCACGAGACCATGGACCAGGTGAAGGAGCCGCGCCGCGCGTGGGTCTACAACACCGGCCAGCGCCGCGTGCGCCGGGCCCCCAATGTCGCCTACGACAACCCGGGCACGGCGGCCGACGGCATGCGCACCTCCGACCAGTTCGACATGTTCAACGGCGCGCCGGACCGGTACGACTGGAAGCTCGTCGGAAAACGGGAAATGTACGTCCCGTACAATTCCTACAAGCTGCACAGCGGATCGCTCCAATACAGCGACATCCTGAAGCCGCTCCACATCAACCAGGACCTCACCCGCTATGAGCTGCACCGGGTCTGGGTCGTCGATGCCACGCTCAAGCCCGGGACCAGCCACGTCTACTCGCGCCGCACGTTCTATGTCGACGAGGACAGCTGGCAGGTCCTCGCCGTCGACAACTACGACGGGCGCGGCCAGCTCTGGCGCGTCTCCGAGGCGCATTGCATCAACTATTACGACGCGCAGGTCTTCTGGAGCACGCTTGAGGTCCACACCGACCTCATCGCGGGCCGCTACCTCGCCATCGGCCTCGACAACCAAGGCAAGATGTACGACTTCACCCTGCAGCGCACGCCGGCCGACTACACCCCTGCGACGCTGCGCCAGGAAGGCGTCCGCTGAGCATATCTTGCCAATCCTTGGGCGGCCGCTGACCCCGGCCGCCCTTTTTCTTGTGTGTTGGCCGGCCTCCAACGCACAATGCCCCGCCAGTTACCTCATGTTGCGCGCGTTGCTTGCTGTAGCGGCGGTCTGTGACCGCCGTGCGACAAAAGCGACGGTCACAGACCGCCGCTACGGGCATTGCGTCCTTTTCGCCACCCTTTTTGTGGCGACCGCCGTGCCGGCGCACCCCGCCGAAATGTCCGAGCCGGCCCCGCTGGCGGCCCGGGCCCTGCTGCTCGACATCGCCGCCGCGGGCGACCGGCTCGTCGCTGTCGGCGACCACGGCGACATCGTGGTTTCGGCCGACCAGGGCCGCATCTGGCGGCAAAGCCTTGCGCCGACCCACGCGCTCCTCACGGGCGTGTGCTTTGCCGGGGCGAAGCAAGGCTGGGCCGTCGGCCACCAGGGCGTGATCCTGCACACCAGCGACGGCGGCGATACCTGGGAGCGCCAGGACGACCGGAAACACCTCGACGATGTCCATCTCGACGTGCTGTTCCGCGACGAGCACCACGGGTTCGTGGTCGGCGCCTACGGCAAGTTTCTCGTCACCGCCGACGGCGGCCGCTCCTGGACCGCCGGCCATCCCACCGCGGACGAGGTTCACTACAACCGCATCACCGCCGGCCCCGACGGAGCCCTCTACCTTTCCGGCGAAAGCGGCACGACCCTGATCTCGCGGGATGACGGCGCGACGTGGACCAAGGCCGACGTGCCCTACGATGGCTCGTTGTTCGGGGTTCTCCCGCTCGGTGACGGCCGGCTGCTGACCTACGGCCTGCGGGGGCACGTCCTGCGCTCCGACGACCGCGGCGCGACCTGGAGCGAGGTTCCGCTCGGGTCCACCGTCCTGATCATGGCCGGCCGGCGGCTGGCCGACGGCCGCACGGTCCTGGCCGGCCAGGGCGGAAATTTCTTTGTCAGCCGCGACGGCGGGCGCTCTTTCACGAACCGCCGCCCGGCCGAGATCGAGTCGAGCATCGCCGACCTGATCGGCACCGCCGACGGCGCCGTGGTCACCGTTGGCGAAGCCGGCGCCGTCCGGCTCAACCTGCCATGAAGGCACGATCATCCCCGGCGGGTTGTAGGGCGGGATCGCTGATTCCGCCGCTCAAAGCATCGAGGCGGGATCAGCGACCCCACCCTACATCTGGCCGCGTCCCCTCTAGCAAGAGGGGTGGCGCGAAGCGCCGGGGTGTGTGGGAAGATCCATCAATCCCATGCTGAAGCGCATCGAGGATTTCATTTTCGGCCATCGCCACCTCGTGGTGGCGCTGTTCGCCGCCACGACCGCGGTCTTGGCTTTCTTTGCCTCGAAGACGCATGTGGACGCCAGCTTCAACAAGCAGCTGCCGAGCGACCACGAGTACATCCGCAATTTCGTCAAGTATCAGGAACAGTTCGGCGGGGCCAACCGCGTCGTGATCGCCCTGATCGCGAAGCGCGGTGACATCTTCAACCAGGAGTTCTTCAAGACGCTCAAGGCGGTTACCGACGAGGTCTTCTACATCCCGGGCGTCGACCGCGCGCAGGTGACCTCGATCTACACGCCCAACGTCCGCTACCTCGAGGTCGTGGAGGACGGCTTGCAGGGCGGCAATGTCATCCCCGCCGACTTCGTGCCCGACACCGCCGGACTCGAGCGGGTGCGTGAGAACATCCTGAAGTCCGGCCGGGTCGGCATGCTCGTTTCGAATGACTTCACGGGCGCCACGGTCATCGCGCAGCTGCTCGAGGTCGATCCGCAGACGGGCAAGAAGCTCGTCTACGCCGAGGTGGCCGACGCGCTCGAGCACAAGATCCGCCAGAAATACCAGACCGCCGACATCCGGATCCACATCATCGGCTTCGCCAAGGTCATCGGCGACATCACCGACGGCGCCCGCGGGGTCCTGCTGTTCTTCGGCGTCGCCATCCTCATCTCCGCCTTCCTCCTCTACTATTTCTCGCAGTCGGTCGCGCTCACTGTGCTTCCGCTCGTCACCTCCACGTGCGCGGTCATCTGGCAGCTGGGCCTGCTCTACCTGTTCGGCTTCGGCATCGACCCGCTGTCGATCCTGGTGCCGTTCCTGGTGTTCGCCATCGCGCTGAGCCACGCCACCCAGATGCTGCGCTCATTCCGCTACGAGTTCTACGTCGGGCGTGATGAACAGATCGCCGCCCGCTCATCGTTCAGCAACCTGTTCATCCCGGGGACGGTCGCAATCCTCACGGACACGGTCGGCTTCCTGACCATCTATCTCGTCAAGGTCCCCATCATCCAGGAACTGGCGATCACCGCGAGCCTGGGCGTGACGCTCATCATCCTGACCGACCGTTTCCTGCTGCCTGTCCTGCTGAGTTACACGAAGATGAGCCCGAGTTTTCGGAAGCGCGTCAACATCCGCCGCTTCGCGCTCCAGCCAATCTGGCGCCGGCTCTCGAACTTCACCACCGCCCGGCGCAGCTCGCTCTTCGTCATCGCCGTCGTGGCCGCGCTCTGGGCCTTCGGCTTCGTCAAGGCCAAGCAGGTCAAGATCGGCGACATGCACGCCGGCGTGCCCGAGCTCCGTCAGTCCTCGCGCTACAACCAGGACACAGCCGCCATCACGGCCAAGTTCAGCATCGGGGTCGACGTCATCACCGTCATCGCCGAGACCGTGCCGAATGGCGTCATCGACCCCGACGTCATGTCGCTGGTCGACCGGTTCAGCTGGCGCATGCGCAACGTCCCCGGCGTCAAGTCCACCCTCTGCCTGCCGGAGGTGGCGAAGACCATCTGCGCCGGCTGGAACGAAGGCAGCCTCAAGTGGCGCGTCATTCCGCACAACCCGCAGATGCTGGCCCAGTCCGTGTCCCCCGTGGAGACGGCCAGCGGCCTGCTCAACAACGACGGCAGCGTCATCCCGGTGATGATCTACCTCACCGACCACAAAGCCGAGACGATCAAGGGCGTCATTGCCGCCGTGAAGGAATTCCGCTCCGCGCTCTCGAACGAAAAGGTCAAGTTCCAGCTCGCGACCGGGAATGTCGGCGTGATGGCCGCGACCAACGAGGTCGTTGAGGCGGCGCAATTTCCGATGGTCACCTGGCTGTACGTCGCGATCATCGCGCTCTGCCTGCTCTCCTTCCGCTCGTGGCGGGCCACCATCTGCGTCGTCCTGCCGCTGGTCGTCGTTTCGGACCTGGCCTATGCCCTGATGGTCTATCTGCAGATCGGGTTGAAGACCTCCACCCTGCCGGTGGTCGCGCTCGGCGTCGGCATCGGCGTGGACTACGGCATCTATCTCTGCTCGGCGCTCCTCGAACGGCTCGAGCAGGGCGAGACGCTGGAGGACGCCCTCTGCTTCGCCTTTGGCACCATGGGCACCTCGGTGGTGTTCACCGGCCTGGCGCTGGCCATCGGCGTCGGCACTTGGGCGTTCTCCGCCATCAAATTCCAGGCCGACATGGGCGTGCTGCTCGCCTTCATGTTCCTCTTCAACATGCTCGGCGCGATGCTGCTGATGCCCGCGCTCGCCCGCTGGCTCTTCCGCGAAAAGCTCGCCGGCAAGCTCAAGCCCGCCGATCCGTCGACGGCCTGACGCGCATCAGGTCCGGTAGCGGCGGTCTGTGACCGTCGCAAATTCGGGCCGCGCTCGCCGAGCGCCGCTATCGCCAACCACTTGGTCACCTCGCCCCCGCCTGCACTTTCCCATTCGACGTGAACGTGAATGCGAGGTCCACCTCGGCCTCGACGTCCTCCGTCCGGGCCACGCGATCGTAGGTGAACCCACCCGTGCCCGTAACGGTTTCCACGTATTGCGCGCGGGCCGGGACGAACCGCCATTGCCGCACGGCCGACTCCACCGCCCGCTGGAAATCGGCGGCAAACTCCGGCGGCGCGATGGTCACCGCGACCATGCTCGGCCGAACATCACTGACCCGGCCTTGGGCGTCGATCACCAGGTGGACCCCGACCTGCGCTCCGCCCGCTTTCGCCGCCAGCGCCCGCGCCGGGTAGACCGGAAGCACCGGGTCCCCCTTGATCTGGGCATCGCGGTACTGCGCGCGGCTGGTGGGTTGCGTGGCCACCTGGATGCTAGCCTTGGGCGCCGGCGCCGACGGCCGCTCCACCACCCTGAACGAACTCGACCCGGTGTCCGGTGCCGCCACCTGCGTACAACCTCCGGCAGCAATCCCGAGGATGCTCACAACCACGGCGCGCGTTCTCATTGCGGCCACGAAAACGGGTAGTCGCGCCGAAGCAATCACCGCCTCGGCCACGCCGCACCGGAACGGCGTGCGACCCTGGCGGAGGAATTTCTTCGCTTCAGCTCGTCACATTTCACTCGTCACTACATTTCTCATTCCGCCCGCAGCGCCTCCACCGGGTCCACCTTCGCCGCGCGCCGGGCCGGCAGCCAGGAAGCGAGGACGGCCACGAGGAGCAGGAGCGCCCCCACGCCGCCGTACGCCAGCGGATCCGCCGCGCTGACGTCGAACAGCATCTTGCGAAGAAGCCGCGCGAAAAACCCGGCGCCGACGGTGCCCAGGACCATCCCGACCGCCACCTTGGCCAGGCCCTGGCCGAGGATCAGCGTCACGATCTGCCAGGGCGTGGCACCGAGCGCGCCGCGGATGCCGATTTCCCGCGTCCGTTGCGCGACGTCGAAGTTCAGCACTCCGTAGAGGCCGACCGCCGCCAGCGCCAGCGCCAGGCCGGCGAACAAGCCGATCAGGACCAGCAGCGCCCGGCGATTGCCCAGCAGGTAGTCGAGAGCGCCCTGGAGAGAGCCCAGGCTGTAGACCGGCAGGCTGGCATCGATCGCCCGCACGCGGTCGCGGACCTCGCGGACGATGTCGCTTTCCGGCCGCGACGACCGCACCAGGAAAGTGAAGGCCGTCGTCGGCTGCTGGTTGAACGGCAGGTAGACGAAGGGCCAGCCGTCGCGCCCCTCCAGGCCCGACAGGTTGGCGCGCCCCACCACCCCGACGATCCGGATCCAGGGGCGATCTGCCGCCGGCGGGTTGGTGCCAAAGGCGAACTCCATGCCCACCACGTTGCGCCCGGGAAAGAAGCGGCGGGCAAACGCCTCGTCGACGACGGCGACCGGCGCCTTTCGCATATCGTCGCCATCCTCGAGAATCCGGCCCTCCTGCAGCGGGATGCCCATGGTGGCGAAGTACCCCCCCGACACGCCGCTGGCATAGACCAAGGCGCGCTCCTGGCCCGTGGCGGCCGAGGCGTCATGGACGACGAACGGCACCGCGTTGAACTTTTCCTGGACGGGAAAATCGGCGCACACCGCCATGGCTTCAACCCCCGGCAGGGTGCCCAGCGCGGCCATGATGCGCTGCTGGACGCCCAGGAGTTCGGACGGGCTGGCAAAACGCGCCGGTGGCAGGTAGACGCGGCCCTGCACCACCTGCGCCGCGTCGAAGCCCGGGCGCACCGCCAGCACCTGGGCAAAGCTCCGCAGCATCAGGCCCGCTCCGACCAGGAGGACCAAGGCCAGCGCGAGTTGTCCGGTCGAAAGGATGCCAATGGTGCGACGCCCGCGGCGTCCCATCGACGCCTGCGACGATTCGTTCGGTTTCAAGTCCGCTCCCCGCCAGAAGCCGAAAGGCACGAGCGCCAGCATAACGATCAACAACCCCACGACGCCGAGAACCAGTGCCAGCACACGAGTTTCCAACGCAATGGCCGGGACATGCCGAACCACCAGCGACAGGTAGGCATTCATGAACCGCAGCATGGCCAACGCCACGACCAAACCCACGGCGCCGGCGGCTCCCACCAACAGCACGCTTTCGGCGAGCATCTGGCGGAGCAAGGTGCCCCGCCCCGCTCCCAAGGCCTGCCGGATGGCGAGCTCCTGCCGTTGCGCGCTCGTCCGGGCCAGCAAAAGGCTGGCGACGTTTACGCAGCCCAACACAAGCACAAGGATCGCCCCGCCCTGCAGCATCCACAACGGCGCCCGCAGCGGCGCCGCCATCTCCTCCCGGGCGGCGGCTACATCGATGCGGAAGCCATTGGCGGCGATCTTCGCCCGATCCGAAGGCGACGCCACGCCATCCAGGAAGTTCCTTTCCAGGGTCGCCAATTGCTCACGTGCCATCCCAAGCGACACCCCGGGCTTCAGGCGGCCAATCAGGCGCACCGATGCCGTATACCGGAACCGGCTGTCCAAGTCGACCGGGACCTGCACCCGCGGCCGGAAGAACTCCACGTCGTTGAACAAAGCCTCAATGTTGGGCGCGGCGACACCCACGATGCCATAGGGCACGTCGTCGAGCCGGATCACGCGCCCGATGACATGCGCGTCACCCTGGAAGCGCGCGAGCCACGCCCCGTGGCTGAGCACCACCACGTGTTCCCGCCCGGGCTGGATTTCGTCGGGCCGAAAACCCCGGCCAAGAAGGATGGGAATGCCGGTCGTGCCCAGGAAGTTCGGACTGACATTCATGCCAAAGATCCTCACCGGCTCCTCGACGTTGCCCAGCGTCGCCGTCGTGGAACTGAAATAAGCGAAGCCCTCGAACAGGTCGGCGTGCGCGACGAAATCCTGATACTGGGGGATGCTGGAGGGGCGCTTCGCACCACCCAACCGATCCGATATGTTGGTGATCGACACCAGCCGGTCCGGCTGGGGGAACGGCAGCGGCTTGTAGACAAAAGTGTAGAGCGCCGAAAGGATCGCGATGTTCGGCCCGAGGCACAGGGCCAGCGTCGTGAGCGCCGCCAGGCTGAACGCCGGCGCTCGGCGCAACGCCCGGGAGGCGAACCCGAGTTCCTTCGCAAACAGCTCGAGCTTCGTCCATCCGCGCTGCCAGCGCGCCCGCTCCTGCAGGCTCGCGAGGTTGCCGAACTCGCGCTCGGCGGCGAAGCGCGCCTCGTCGGCCTCCATCCCCGCCGCGCGGTTTTGTTCGGCCTGGGACTCGAGGTGGTGCCGCATCTCCGCTTGCATCTCGGCGTCGAGCTGGGCCCGGCGGAAGAGCGCGCGAAGTTGGCGAAGGAGTTTCATGGTTGGGTCTCGTCACGCATCACTGGTCACTCAGAACGCAGCGCCACCATCGGGTCGACCTTCGCGGCCCGCCGGGCCGGGACGACGCAAGCCACCAGGGCCACCACCGACAGCGTTCCCAGCGCGAAGGCAAAAGCCAGCGGATCGGACCAGGCTTCCCCATAGATCAAGCTGCGCAGGACCCGGGCCAGTCCGACGCTGACGCCCGTTCCGACTCCGACGCCGATCGCGACCATCCCCAGGCCCGACTTGAGAAACAAGCGTTGCACCTGGCCCGGCCCGGCACCCAACGCCATGCGCACGCCGATCTCGCGCGTGCGCTGCGCCACCGCGTACGCCAGCACGCTGTAGATGCCGGCCGCCGCCAGCGCCAGGGCCACGCCCGCAAGCACATTGAAGAGCATCATGTTGAACTTCGGCTCCTTGACCTGCTGCTCGATCAATTCCTCGAAAGTGATCGGGTCGAGCATCGGTTGCTCCTTGTCCGTTTCCCGCAGCTGGCTGCGGACTGCATTGAGCAGGCTCGTCGGCGCCACGCCGGTCCGGACCACAAACATCTGGTTCGCCCGCGCCCGCAGCGTGTACGGGACGAAGATCACGACCGGGGCAGGCTTGTCGGGCCCATCCGTGCGAACATCCGCAACGATGCCGACGACCGTGACCTCCTTCGCAGCGTTCGGTGCCGCCAGGTTGTTGGGCCCGCCGCCGACGAGGGCGTCGATGCTGACCGTCCTCCCGAGCGGGCTGACGCCGCCCGACCAAAGCCGGGCTGCCGACTCGCTGATCAGCGCGACGTGATCCCCATGTTCGATCTCGCTTTCGGTCAGGGTGCGCCCGGCCTTCAGCGCGATACCGTACGTTGCGAGGTAACTCGCATCCACGGAATTGACGCCAACAGGTTCCGGCGGCTTCGGCTGGCCGGTGACCTCCACGGTCGACCGGCCATCGAAGCCCGGCGGCAATCCCAACGTGACGTTGGTGACACCCGGGAGGACGCGCGTGCGCCGCTCAAAGTCGCGCGCGAACGCGATCCGCTCCGCATACGACGTGTAGCGCTTGGGATCGAGCGGCACCCGCAGCAGCAGCATATTCTCGGTCACGAACCCGCGGAAGCGATTCTCGGACCGCACAAAGGTGATCGTCAGCAGACTCGCACCAACCAGCAGGACGACCGAGAGGGTGATCTGCGCGATGGCAAATGCATGGCGCAGCCGGTTGCCCTTCTGGCCGGTGGCCGCGTGGCCGCCTTCCTTGAGCGCCTCATTCATGTCGGGCCGGCTGCACTGCAGCGCGGGCAGCAGCCCGGAAACAATGCCGCTCGCCATGGCCACCAGCGTCGAAAAGCCCAGCACCCAGCCGTTGAGGGTCACCCGCGCCTCGTTGGGCACGTGATTCGGCGGCAGCAGGGCGACGATCAAGTGGATGCACCCGTAGGCCAGGGCCACGCCCAGCATACCGGCTGCCGCGGCCAGCACGACGCTCTCGGTGAGGAGCTGGCGAACGAGCCGCCCCCGCCCCGCGCCGAGGGCCAGCCGTACGGCCATTTCCCGGCTGCGGCCGGCGCCGCGCGCGAGCTGCAGGTTGGCGGCATTGATGCAGGCGATCGCCAGCAAGAACCCCACTGCCCCGAACAGCAGCTGCAAGCTCGTCCGCATCGACCCGCTGGCGACGGTGACATCGAGGTAGTTCTTGAACTCCGCCTTGAAGCCGTCCTGGGGAAAGCGTCCGGGATCCTTGCGCGCCTGCTCCAACAGCATCGCCTGCAACTGCTGGCTGGCTGCCTCCGGGGTGGCGCCCGGTTTGAGCCGCACGATCAGCCGCACCCCCCGGTCGAGCTCGGTCACCGGCAGCGGACGCCAGAGACCGTCGTCGGTGTACCACCCGAAGCGCGGCGGCATCACGCCCACGATCGTGTGCGGCACGTGATCGAGGTCGACGGTGCGCCCGAGCACTGCGGGGTCGCCATTGAAGAGGCGCTGCCACAGCTTGAAAGTCAGGACGACCACGGGCCGGGCATCGCCCGTGCTCTCGAAGTCCGATGGCAGCAGGCCCCGGCCCAGCACGGGTTGCACGTCGAGGAACGGGAAAGCTGTGCCGCTCAATTGCGGCGCGGTGATGATCTCGGGCGAATTCTCACTGAACATCGTCACCTGACCGTAGCCGGTCGCCATGGCGGAGGCCACGGCCGGCAGCCGTTGCATGGCGAGATAGTCCCGGATGCGAAATCCGATGCGGCGGTTCGTCTTCAGGTCGAACGCCTGCGGTTCCCAGATCTCGCCCGAGCGCGCATAGGGATATGGATCGATCAGGACACCATACACGACACTGAATATCGTGCTCGTCATGCCAATGCCCAGGGCCAGGGTCAGCACCACAACGGCGGCGTGGCTTCGCGAGCGCACCAGGCTCCGGGCCGCGAGGCTGAGGTCCCGCAGCAGGTGCTCCAGGCGCGGCAGGCCGCGGGTCTCCCGGCAGCGTTCCTGCACGCTCGCGATGTTGCCGAACTGGCGCTGCGCGGTGAAATTCGCCTCGGTCGAATCGAGACCCTTCGCCCGGTTCTGCGCCGTCTGGAGTTCCAGATGGTGCCGCATCTCGTCCTGCATCTCGACGTCGAGCTCCCGCCGGCGGAAGAGCGCGCGAAGGATGCGGCCGAGTTTCATGGCGATCAACGCGCCGCCACCGCGCGGAAAAGTTCCCGCCGCTGGGCGCGCAGCCGGGCGATCGCCTCGCGGATCTTCCGGCGGCGTGTGCTGGGCCGGCGCGACTCGGCGATCCAGCGCAGATAATCGGTGCGATGGACATACGCGCACTCGGTGAAAAACCCGGCCAGCTGGTGGCGGCTCAGCGCCCGGGCAAAATCGGCGGGAATCGGATCCATGGCGGCTGCGATCTCCTCAGGTCGCCTTCAGCACGAGGTTGATCGCGGCCGACAACCGCTCCCAGAGCGCCGTCTCTTCCTGCAGCTGGCGACGCCCGGCGGCGGTGAGCGTATAGAACTTCGCCTTGCGGTTGTTCTCCGAGACGCCCCACTCCGACTTGATCCACCCCTGGTCCTCGAGCCGGTAGAGCGCGGGGTACAGCGAACCCTGCTCCACCGTCAGCGCCTCCTTCGACATCTGTTGGATCCGGATCGAGATTCCGAACCCGTGCATCGGCTCGTTCTGCAGCGCCTTCAGGATGAGCAGGTCGAGCGTGCCCTGCAGCAAGGCGTCCTTGTCATCTTTGGCCATGCCCCTCCTAGATATTCTAGGAAAGGGGTCCGTCAACCCTTTTCTCCTAGAACTTCTAGGGGAGAATCACCCAGTGGTTACGATTGGCGAATGCCAGTCATGGTAGGGGCGCTTGCCCTCAAGCGCCTCGGTTCGACTGGGCCGTTGGGGGCAACGGCCCCTACCCGTGTGAACCGGCTCGGACGAATAAATTCGCCTTCCGCGACGCAGCGGCGCGCCTCACGGCTTCAGCGCGAAGCCGAGCGCGCGGCCGATCGAGGCGAGCGAGACCATCACATGGTTCTCGTCGGGAATCACGGCGTAGCTGACTTGGACGCGGTCCGAGTTGAGGACCGACAGCCGTTGCGCCAGGCCGGCGGCATTGGCGATCATGCCGTTCTGCTCGTCCGCGGCCTTGCGGGCCGGGTCGTCGCCGCGGTAGTGCTCATCGCCGCCCACGGTGATGAGTAATCGCAACGACAGCTTCTCGTCCCGCACACGCTTGGTGAATGCCGCCTCGTCTTCCAGGACCTGGCGGTTGTTCCACGCGATGGCGGGACTCGCGGCGATGTAGGCCTGGTACGCGCCGGGATTGCGGAAGAGGGAACGGAGCACGGCGAGCCCGCCGAGCGACTTGCCAAAGAGAATCTGGTGCGTGGGGTCGACGGGATAACGCGCGGCCACCAGCGGCTTCACCTCCTCCTCGAGGATGCGGAGGAAGTCGTCGCCTCCGCCGCGTCGTTTGTCACTGCTGTTCGGGTCGCTGGGTGTCAGTTCGAGCAGCCGCCGCGAGTTGGCGAGGTCGTTGTCGTCGCTCGGGTAGCCGAGGCCCACGACGATCGCCTGCTGGATCGCACGGGCGCCGCCGCTCTCCGTGACGTTGTAGGCGGCCGGGCCAAAATACCAGTTGCCGTCGAGCAGATAGATGACCGGGTATTTCTTCGCCGGGTCGGCCTTGAACGGCATCGCCACGTAGACGCGATACTCGCGGCCATTGATCCTGGACGTGATGTCGTACTGGCGGGCCCGCGGGATCACCACGGGCGCGCCGTCGGACGGCTTGGCGGCATCGGCGGCGGCCGGGAGGCCTGGCGATCCGGCGGCCAACACAAAGGCCGCGCAGGAGAGGAAGCGAATGAAGGAGTGCATAATGGGGTAAGGAGTCTGCCAGCGATGAACCGGGAATTCGA
This sequence comes from Lacunisphaera sp., assembly GCA_035545835.1. Taxonomy (GTDB): domain Bacteria; phylum Verrucomicrobiota; class Verrucomicrobiia; order Opitutales; family Opitutaceae; genus Lacunisphaera. The sequence continues at coordinate 59,094 of DASZXO010000002.1, read as the reverse complement.
CGGCGGGGACCCCGATTGAGCACTGGCGCGAATCTGGTGTCAACGGACGCCTCTCGCGTGTGGCGCGAAGCGATACACACCCTGCCCTCTCGGGCACCCCTCTTGCTAGAGGGGAACCCTCGCGGTGTGCTGGCTTGGTGGTAGGGCGCGGACTCCGATCCGCGCCGAGGCGCTCGCGGAGAGAGCGCCCTACCAGCAATCCACCGGCACTAGACAGTTTTGGTCCCCTCTACCAAGAGGGGTGGCGCTCGCCGCGCCGAAGCTGCGCGAAAGCGGGCGACGCGACGGGGTGTGTTTGGCTCCGGCTGTGGGCTTGCGTCGCCCCGGATCGCGCCCTTCCCTCGCCGCATGGATGCCGCCTCCACGCCGCTCCTCACCCCCGCCCAGCGCCGGCTGGTGGGATTTGCCATCGGCTTGGCGGCGTTGGTTGGCATCGGCTGGCTGTTGTACCTCGTGCTGGACGGCATCGCGCAGTTCATCAGCCATTTCTCCAGCGTCATCTGGCCGATCGCCGTCGCGGGCATCCTCGCGCTGGTGCTTCGGCCCCTCGTGACCGTCTCGGAACGGCGGCTGAAGGTCAACCGGCCGCTCGCCGTCGTCATGCTCTACGTCGGGTTCGCCCTGCTCGTCGCCGGCCTGCTGGTCACCTTCGTGCCGGCGATCGTGGCCCAGGTTCTCGATTTCGTCGCCTACCTCCCGGATCTCTGGGCAAACACCCTGAAATGGGGCGAGACGCACTTCCCGGACTGGCTGGCCGTCGCCCGACGTTACCTGGACCACCCCGCGGTCAAGAGCGCCGCGGACAGCCTCGGGCAGCAGGCGAAGGACCTGCTCGGCCATGTCGCGCCGACCTTGAAATCAGCCGGCGCCGGCCTCTTTGGGCTGTTCGGCTTCGCCGCCTCGGTGGCGATCATTCCGGTCTACCTGTTCTTCTTTCTCCTCTCCAATGAGGATCCGACCAAGTCGCTGCCCGAGCACCTGCCCTTCCTGAAGCCCGAGCTGCGCGAAGATGTGGTGTTCCTGGTGCGGGAGTTCCTCGGGATCCTCGTGGCTTTCTTCCGCGGCCAGCTCCTCATCGGGTTGATCATGGGCAGCCTCTACGCGCTCGGCTTCAGTGTCGCCGGGCTGCGGTTCGGCCTCGCCATCGGCCTGCTGACCGGGCTGCTCAACCTCGTGCCGTATCTCGGTTCGATCCTCGGCCTGAGTGTGGCGCTCCCGCTGGCGTTCCTGCAGCCGGACGGTGGCTTCGTGCTCGTCGTGATCTGCCTCGCGGTGTTCGTCGCCGTGCAGGCCATCGAAGGTTGGTTCCTGACGCCGCGGATCATGGGGCGCCAAACCGGGCTGCACCCGGTGGCGATCATCCTGGCGGTCTTCTTCTGGGGCAAGGCCCTCGGCGGCATCCTGGGCATGATGCTGGCCGTGCCCCTGACCGCCTTCATCGTCACCGCCTGGCGCTTGCTCCGGCGGAAATATTTCGCCGGCAGTTGATGCGCTCCCAAGCGCCTCCGAATTGGAGCGCTCGTCCGGTCTCATTCTGGCCGGCAACCAATCTCCCGAAGGCCTGTCACAACGATCTTCAGCCCCATGAAAGCCCCGCTGCTATTGGCATTGAGCGCGGTGACCGCGGTCGCCGCTTCCGCCGATCTCAAGGACCCGGCCCAGGTGGCCCTCGACTGGAACACGACCGCAAACGAGGCGCGGCGGCCGTTGGTGGATTTGCTCGACCTGAAGGCCCAGGTGGCGGACCAGCGGTATCCCGGGCTGAACCAAGCCTTCGCACCGGAGGGGCCGAAAGGCCCGCGGCCAACGGTCGCACCCCCACCGCAACTTTTCGACGCGCCCGCGTCGCCGTCCCGTCCCGATCCGCTGAACGCCCTGCCCCGCGGTTCCAAGCGCTGGCAGTTCAACGGCGCCGATTACTGGCTCGTGCCGCTGGGCAACTGAAATCGGTGGCGAACTGATGTTGTTGGAGGGTTGGCCTTCCGGCCAACCGCGGCCGGTCAGGAGACCGGCCCTCCACGATTCGCCGCTGATGCCAGCCATGAGCTGGCGGGGCGTGGCTCGACCACACCCGGGCGCGCACACGGCGCGCTCCGAACCCAGAGTCTGCTCCGCCACGGCGAACCTTTGACTTCGCCCCCGTTGCGGCATTTGTGTGGGCGCCATGCCTTGGGACGTGCGCTTCAATCGCGGCATCCATCTGCCGCAAATCGGCTGCTGGCTGGACGCCGGCCGCGCCCAGGCCCGCAGCTTCGTCTCGCACGCCCATTCCGACCACATCGCCGGCCACCGGGAGATCATCGCGACGCGCGCCACCGCCAGCCTGATGCGGCTGCGCCTCGACGGCCGCCGGCGCGAGACGATCCTGGAGTTCGAGCAGCGCCGCCCGCTCGAGTTCGGCTGCGAGGTGACCCTTTACCCGGCGGGACACATCCTCGGCTCGGCGATGTTTCATGCCGTCACCGAGCACGGCAGCCTCCTCTACACCGGCGATTTCAAGCTGCGGCCGAGCGCGGCGGCGGAAACCTGCGTGGTGCCGCGCGCCGACGTGCTGATAACAGAGACCACCTTTGGCCTGCCGCGGTATGTGTTTCCGCCCGCAGAGGAGATTGAGCGCGGCATCCTCGACTTCTGCCGCATGGCGCTTGCCGACAAGGTCACACCGGTGTTCTTCGCCTATAGCCTGGGCAAGACCCAGGAGTTGCTGCAGATCCTCGGCCGCGCCGGCGTCCCGGTGATGCTGCACAAAGACGGCTACCGGATGACCCGCCGCTATGCCGAGCTGGGCATGTCGCTGCCGCCCTTCCGGCCGCTGGACGTCCACGAGCGCGCCGGGCACGCGGTCATCTGCCCGCCAATGAGCAGCGGCGACGAGCCCGTGAGCTGGATTCATCCGCGGCGCACGGCGATGGTGTCGGGCTGGGCGCTCGACGCGGGCGCAACGTATCGCTTCGGTTGCGACGCGGCCTTCCCGCTCTCGGATCACGCCGATTTCCCCGACCTGCTGGCGTTCGTTGAGCGGGTGCAACCGAAACTCGTCTACACCCTGCACGGCTTCGCGCGCGAATTCGCCGCCACGCTGCGCGCCCGCGGGATCGAGGCCTGGGCCATCGGCCAGGGCAACCAGCTCGAGCTCGGCGTCTGACGACAATAGCTCGACGCACCCGCACTTTTGCCCCTTGGTCGTGTCACCGAACTCGTGAGAAATCTCCTGCTCCTGTTTCTTCCCTCCCTGGCCGCCGCGGCGCCGTTCACCGCGTTCAAGGATGGCGAGGTGTTCACGTACCGGGTGGGCTTCGCCCTGTTCATGCACGCGGGCGACATCACCATCTCGGCGCACGAGCAGAAGTTCGCAGGCCACGACGCCGTGGGGATCGACACCTTGACCCGGTCGCGGGGCATCGTTCGGGCGCTCTATGAGTTCGAGAACAAGGCCGAGGTGCTCATCGACCAGCCCACCGGCCGCATGCTGCGCGTGCGGGAAAACGGGAGCGACCCGAAGAAGTCCACCGACACCGAGATCAACTTCGATTATTCAACCCGGATCGCCCGCTACGTCGACAAACTCAACGCCAGCCGCAGCGCCGAGATTCCCATTCCCGACGGCGACCCGGTCGACCTGATCAGCGCGCTGGTGCAAACCCGCGAGTGGAATCTGAAGCCCGGCGAAAAGCACGACGTCCTCGTGCAGTTTGGCCGCGATTTTTATCCGCTTTCGATCGCCGCCGACCACTACGAGGAGGTGCGCACGCCGCTCGGAACGTACCAGACGCTCGTGTTGATCCCGCGAATGGAGAAAAACCCGAAGGGGCTTTTCAAGAAAGGCGGCGAGATCAAGGTCTGGATTTCGCAGGATGCCAGCAACCTGCCCGTGAAGATGCAGCTCAAGCTGAATTTCGGCTCCGCGACGCTGCTGCTGAGCGATTATCAGTCGACGGGCAAGCCCGCCGATCCGGGTTCGAAATAGAATCGCCACTTCTTCCGCGCCCAGACCGGCCCGGCATAGTCCACGCCAATGCGTGGTGTCGCCACGATCCGCCGCGGCGGGATTGTGACGCCGGCGTCCGCCAGGAAAAGACCGCTGGCGGGCACGGCGGGCCGGCCATTGAGGTCCCGACCGATCTGCAGTCGCTTGGTGACCCGCCCGGGTCCGTTGATGCCGGCGACGCCGCGAATCAGCACGGCCGCAGGGCGTCCCTCCGGTCCCGTGACGAGGTTCAGCATCTCATGGACGCCATAGCAGAGGTAGACGTACCAGATTCCACCCGCTCGATACAGGACATCGGTCCGGGCTGTCCGGCCTTTGCTGGCGTGGCAGGCAAGATCTCGTTCACTGTGGTACGCCTCGACCTCGGTCACGAGCCAGGCGCACGATTCGCCGGCGACCTGCCGCACTAAGGCCTTGCCCAACAGTGACCTTGCGATGGACACGGTATCCCGATCACGGAAGCCGGCAGGCGGAAGCGGTCGCAGCATGCCGAAGCGTTTGGCGGGCGAAACTGCGGCTCGCAAGCCGACACTCCCGGGCTCAGATTGGCTGCGCGGAATTGTTTTCCCTCGAGTCGTAAATAAATCCTTGATTCGCCTCCGCACACTCCCCTTATTTCGCCCCTTTGAACTTATGAAAGCCACTATCAAAACCCAGGGAAAACAGTTCTCGGTCAGCGAGGGCGACATCCTCGTCGTCAATCGCTATCCGAAGACCGAAACGGGCTCCCTGGTGGAGATCAACGAAGTCCTCGCCGCGGGCGAGGGTGAGAATTTCAAGGTGGGCAAACCCTTCCTCGCCGGCGCCTCCGTCAAGGCCAAGGTCCTCGAGAACAAGCGCGGCAAGAAGGTCATCGTCTTCAAGAAGAAGAAGCGCAAGGGCATGGAGCGCAAACGCGGCCACCGCCAGGAGCTTTCCGTCATCAAAATCGAATCCATCACCGTCTAAGGAGACACTGCCATGGCACACAAGAAAGGTCAGGGAACATCGAGCAACGGCCGCGACAGCGCCTCGCAACGCCTCGGCGTGAAGGTCTTCGGCGGCCAGAAGATTCTCGCCGGCGGGATCATCGTCCGCCAGCGCGGTTCCAAGCACCACGCCGGCACGGGCGTCGGCATCGGCCGCGACTGGACGCTTTTCGCCCTGCGCGACGGCACGGTGCAGTTCGACAAGGCGCACCGCAAGGTCAGCGTCGTCTGAGCCCGTCGTTCATCCTTATCCCAGGCGCACCTCTCCCGGTGCGCCTTTCTTTTTCACGCCGGGCGGCATCCCCGCAGGCCGCCGATGCCGGCCGGAACCGGAGACCCCGCCCTCCACCCTTGCGCCGGGCGCGATTTTTATCGACCCTCCCCGCATGACCGAGCGCCTGAAAGAACTGCAGCGACAACGCGCGCTCGTCCAGGAACACCTGGCCTGGCTGGACCGCGAAATCGTCCGCGAAGCGGGCGCGCCGGCCACGGCCAGGCCCGCCGCCGCCAGCGTTGCGCCGGTCGAGTCGCCGGCGGCAGCCCCGCACGCTTCGGCCGCCGCGGCCCGCGCGGAGGCGGAAGCCGAGGCGATGATGGCCGAATACCGGCGCGATCCCGAATCGCTGCAGAGCAGCGTCAAGCGGGGCTGCCTCCTCTATTTCCTCGGCGCCTTCGCGCTCCTCGCCCTCGGGCTCGTGGCTTGGTATTTCCTGCGCCAGGGACGGTGAGTTTCGCAAGGGGCGGTAGGGGCCGTTGCCCTCAACGGCAAAAAAAAGGCGCTTGGGGGCAAGCGCCCCTACCTCCGATGGAATCGTTCCGCGATTCCAACACCGAGATCGCGGCATAAAGCCGCTCCTACAACAGGACGCCTTCCTGTAGGTCGGGCTTTACGCCCGACGTGTCGGGCATGAAGCCCGACCTACACAGGCGACACCTCAAAGCGTCATCCGCTGGCCGTGGTTGTTCCAGGACTCCCACACCGCGTCGGTGAAATGCATGTACTTCGCCCCGGTCTCAAAGTCGGTCAGGCGGACGGGTTTCCCCTCGCGGATGCTGTCGATGAAGTCCGCCTCGACGCGCCACGAGCCGCGGCGTTCCGGCGGCACGTCAATCAACCGCTCCTTCTCCCGGCCCTTGGTCAGCCAGAGCTCATTGCGGGTGAGGTCGAGCCGCACGCCGGCGTTGCTCCCGTTGATCCGGATCTCGTTTCGCGGGCCCGTGCGGTCGACGCCGCTGAAATGACCGATCAGGCGCGCGCCGTCCTCAAACGTGCCCAGCACGCTGACGCTCTCGGGGATCGTCGTCGGCCACGGCACGCCCTCCTCGTCCTTGCGTTCCTTGGTGTAGATCGCCGCGGTTGCGACGACCGACGTCACGCCGCGCCCGAGCCAGCGCAGGACCATCTCGTAGTAGATGCCGAGATAAAGCGTGTTCTTGCCGCTGAGGGTCGTGTCCTGCCGCCAGCTGCGCGGGGCCGCGCTGTCGGCGAACGCGTCGTTGGTGCAGGTCATGATGACCTCCCGGATCGGCCCGAGCATCCCGCTCTGGGTCATCCAGGTGATCGTCGAGTCAAACGGCAGCGACATCGGCGCCGGCACGATCTGGGCGACGAGCTTCGGGTGCAGGCGCGACTCCTCGAGCATCATTTCCGCTTCGGCGATGTTGCGCGCCATGCGCGCCTCGGTCAGCACGTGCTTGCCCTGCCGCAGCGAGGCCACGGCCAGCTTCGCGTGCATGTTCGGCCACGTGCCAATGCAGATCGCGTCGATGCCCGGGGCCTCGACGACCTCGCGCCAGTTCGGGGCGACCGTCGGGATGTTGAACTCCTTCGCCACGCGCTGCCCGGATTCCGGGGTGCGGTTGCAGACGGCGACCACCTCGACCTCGGGTATCGCCAGGAATCCCGGGATGTGCCTGGTGCGGGTGTTGGTGCCCGCCCCGATGACGCCGATGCGAATGGTCACGGCGCGGCGCCGGTCTCCTTGGCTGATTGATCCAAGGAGAGCTGGCTCTGTTCGGTCTCGTCCAGGCCCATGTCGGCATCGCTCGCGGCGCGCGGGGCGTTGGCGGTTTGCAGCCAGGCATCGATCTGCCGCGGCGAGAGCACGTCGGAGGCCGGCAGTTCGTCGAGGGATCGGATGCCCACGAATTCCAGGAAGCTCTCGGTTGTGCCGTACTGGATCGGGCGGCCCGGCAGGTCGGCGCGGCCGACGATGTACACGAGCTCGCGTTCCAGCAGCTTGGCCAGGCCCGCCTCGGCCGACACCCCGCGGATCTGCTCGATCTCGGCGCGGGTCACGGGCTGCCGATAGGCGATGACCGCGAGCGTCTCGAGCGACGAAGGGCTCAGGCGGACCGGCGGCGGCTCGTTGCGCAGCAGGCGCACCCAACGGGCGAAGCGCGGGTGCGTGACCAGCCGCCAGCCGTTGTGCCCCTCGATGACCATGACCTCGGCGCCCGCGGCCTGCAACTCGAGCGCGACGGCGTCGACCGCCTCGCGAATCTGGGCGTTGGTCACGAGGACCGGCACGTCGCGATAAAACTCGTCTTCCTCCACGGGGGCCGGGGCGATCGCGGGTGTTTCCTCCGCCGCGGCCTCGGGGGTCGGCTCGGCCGGCTCAGCCGGTTCGTCGCCCAACGGCAGCGCGGTCGCCTGCTCGTGGAAACGGCTCACGGCCGTCTGGATGTCCTTCACGGAAAGCGGGCCGTTCGCGGCAAACAGCATCACTTTCACTACGCGCTTGAGGTCGAATGCCATGCTGGTTTCCCCCAGTGAATGCGCCCGGGAGGCACCCTAGCAATCCCGAAAAGCACGGGCTGCTTTTCGGACTAGCCGCAGGGTGCGAACGGGAGTAGCAGTGACAGACCATGACGTGGGAACGCTTCAAATCGAATTACTACACCAACTCCCGGCTGGGGCTTTCGCTCGATGTCAGCCGCATGCCCTTCCCGGACGATTTCCTGCCGTCGATGGAGGCGAAGATGACTCAGGCCTTCGCCGACATGAAGGCCCTCGAGTCGGGCGCCATCGCCAACCCCGATGAGAAACGGATGGTCGGGCATTATTGGCTCCGCGCACCCGGGCTGGCGCCGACGCCGGAGTTGCGCGCGGCCATCACGGGCACGCTGGAAGCGATCAAGGCCTTTGCCGCCAAGGTCCACGACGGCGGGATCGCCGCCCCGGGCGGCGGCAAGTTCCGCGAGGTCCTGGTCATCGGCATCGGCGGTTCGGCCCTTGGGCCGGAATTCGTCAGCCATGCGCTCGGCCGGCTCAAGGGCGGGCGCGACCGGATGAATGTCGTGTTCTTCGACAACACCGACCCGGACGGCATGGATTACGTGCTCAAGCAGCTCGGCCGCCGGCTCAAGCAAACCCTGGTGCTCGTGATCTCGAAGTCGGGCGGCACGCCGGAGACGCGCAACGGCATGCTCGAGGCGCAGGCGGCGTTCAAGGCGGCCGGCCTCGACTACCCGAAGCATTTCGTCGCCGTCACCGGCGAGGGCTCCAAGCTCGACCAGACGGCGCAACAGGAAGGCTGGCTGGCGCGCTTCCCAATGTGGGACTGGGTCGGCGGGCGCACCTCCGAGTTCTGCGCGGTCGGGCTGCTGCCCGCCGCGCTGCAGGGCATCAAGATCGACCCGATGCTGGCCGGCGCCGCCGCGATGGACGAGGTCACGCGCAAGCCCGTCGTGCGCGACAATCCCGCGGCGCTCCTGGCCCTCATGTGGTACTGGGCCACCGGCGGGCGCGGGGCGAAGGACATGGTGGTGCTGCCCTACAAGGACCGCCTGCTGCTCTTCTCACGGTACCTGCAACAGCTCGTCATGGAGTCGCTCGGCAAGGAGCTCGACCTGGCCGGCCACGTCGTGAACCAGGGCATCGCCGTCTACGGCAACAAGGGCTCCACCGACCAGCACGCCTACGTCCAGCAACTGCGCGAGGGCGTGAACAATTTCTTCCTCACCTTCATCGAGGTCCTGAAGGACCGCCATGGCGACAGCTCGATCGAGGTCGAGCCCGGCGTCACGAGCGGCGATTTTCTGCAGGGCTTCCTGCTCGGCACGCGCGACGCCCTCAGCGAAAAGGACCGTCACTCGGTGACGATCACGGTGAATGAGATTTCGCCGAAGACGATAGGCATGCTGATCGCGCTCTACGAGCGGGCCGTCGGCCTGTATGCCTCGTTGGTCGGCATCAACGCCTACCATCAACCCGGCGTTGAGGCCGGCAAGAAGGCCGCCGGTGGCGTCATCACGCTCCGCCGCAAGCTCGCCGACACCCTCCGCGCCCACCCGGGCCAGGAGTTGACGGCGGAGCAGCTGGCTGTCGCGCTCGGCCAGCCGGCCGCGACCGAAGTGGTCTTCAAGATCCTGGAGCACCTCGCCGCCAACCCCGGCAGTCACGTCGCAAAGATGCCGCGCAAGCCCTGGTACGAATCGACCTACCAGTGGAAGGACTGAACTGAGATCGTGACATTCGGTCTGGAGGCGGGACGCCACCGTCCCGCGGGTTGCCAGCCGCGCCGGCGCCCCGCGGGGTGAGGGCACACCGCCTCCAGCGGCAGCGAATCTGCGCGGAGCAGGTTCCACCTTCCAGGCGCCTGCTGCCGACGGACCCTTCCGGACCTGGCCGTGCTCGATGGAGGGGTCTCGCCGCGACCTGATCCGGCGTTACGTTTATCAAAATCCATGTTTGGCTCACCCGGCTCGCAACTCGGATTCGCTTTTTTCGCGCCAAGCGTCAGGTTAACGCGAACCCCGCGTCCGCCCCATGCATGTGAATCTGGCGAAGCATTCTCTTCCCGCCATGGTCGCGGCGGTGCTGGCGGCGGGTTTGGGCGGCTGCGCCTCGTCCGGGTACAACGTCCAGGTAGATGCCATCAGCCAGTCCAGCGGCATGGCCACCGCCGACCTGGGCAAATCATATAGCATCCTCCCGGCCAAACCCACCGAGGACACCGCGAGCCTGCATTACAAGGAGGTCGCCGGGTTCATCCGGACGGCGCTTTCCGCCAAGGGCATGTACGAGTCGCCCGATCCGGAGAAGGCCGACGTGGTCGTCACCGTGGACTACGGCATGAACCAGCCACGGGTAAAGTTCCAGTCAATCGCCATCCCCATCATTGAGGATAGCGGCGGGCAAAAGGGGACAATGAAGACCAATTCGACCGACCAGGCCACGGGTTTGAATTCGGGCCCCTACGATGTGCCCTTTGATATTCCCGCCCAACGGACGGTCGTCGGCACCGAGTACAAGGTCATGCCCACGGTCGTGTACGAGAAATACCTGAACGTCTCGGCCCATAAGAACCGACCCGACGGCGACGGGCGCGCCGGCGCGGAGGTCTGGAGTGTCAACGTGTCGGCGGAAGACGAAAGCAAGGAACTGCGCCGCTACCTGCCGGTTCTCGCCGCCGCCACCGCCGACTACATCGGCACCAACACCCACGAAGAGAAGGACGCGAGGATCAAAGCGGACGACGACAACGTCGCCTTCATCAAGAAAGGGATGTGAGCGACCGCTTTCGGGCAGCCGGCCGCAGCGGTTGGGCCGCCTTCAAACGGGCATTGCAGACCGGCAAATTTGTCGTACCGTAAGGTCGATTCATGCCACACCTTCGTAAAATCGTCTTTCTGCTCCTGCTTGCTGGGCTCGCGGTCATCGGTATCACCGGTTGCTCGGTGCCCCAGCAGGATTCCTCGATTCCGTGGAGTCGCCCCGCCTCTTGGGAGGGGCAGATCCCTGGTATGGGCGGTTCGGGGAGATGACCGGCCCGGGCGGGCCCGGTAGCCCGGCGACGTCATGACCGCGCCCGCCGAAAATGCCTCGCTGCAACCGCGAGGTGGTCACCTGTACGTTGTGGCCACGCCGATTGGCAACCTCGCCGACCTGACCGAGCGGGCCCGGGCGATTCTCGGCGCGGTGGATCTCGTGGCCTGCGAGGACACGCGGACCACGGGCGCAATGCTCTCCCGGCTGGGCCTGCAACGCGAACTCTTCGCCTACCACGAGCACAACGAGAAGGAAGCCGCCGAGCGCCTCGCTGAATTCGTCGCGCAGGGCCGCTCCGTCGCCGTCGTGAGCGATGCCGGGACCCCCGGCCTCAGTGATCCGGGCTTCCGGGTCGTTCGCGCCTGCCGGCGGCGCAGCCTGCCGGTGGTGCCCGTGCCCGGGGCGAGCGCGCTGCTCGCGGTGCTGTCGGCCGCCGGCCTCCCGACCAACGGCTTCCTGTTCGCCGGTTTCCTGCCGCCAAAGTCGGCGGCGCGGCTCGCGTTCCTGGAAAAGTACCGGGACTTCGAGTTCACCGTCGCGCTGTACGAAAGCTGCCACCGGATTGAAAAATTTGTCGACGAAATCGTGCGCACGCTCGGTTCCGACCGGGTGATCTGCGTGGCCAAGGAAGTTACGAAGCTCCACGAGGCTTTCTTCGTCGGGCTGGCCGGCGAGGTCCAGGCGCGCCTGAAGGCGTCGAGCCTCAAGGGCGAGTTCGTCGTGCTGATCGCGCCGCGTGATTTCGTGCCCTAGGCGACCACGGTGAAATCGGCCAAGGATCATGCGGATCAGCACGGAATGGCCCCGAGCCAAACGGAGCGGACGAAGCCAACGGGAATCTCCCGTCGGATAACGCCATTGCCTCAGTCATTTCCACGACAAGTCTTGTCCGTGAGCATCCGTGAAATCCGTGGCTAAACGCCCTCCTTCCGTCGCCGTCATCGACATCGGCAGCAACTCAATCAAGGTGCTGGTCGCCGCGCGCGACGCCTCCGGCACGCTACGCGAACTGAAGAGCCGCACGCTCGAGGCCCGGATCAGCGCCGGGATCAGCGCGGAGAAACCGAAGCTCACCGAGGATGGCATGCGCCGCGGGCTCGGCGCCATTCGCGAGCTGCTGATGGAAGCCGAACCCTACCGGCCCGCGAAGGTCCTGCTTGTCGCCACCAGCGCGGTGCGCGACGCGACCAACGGCGCCGAGTTCCGCGCCCGGGTCAAGGCGGCCGTGAAGCACGACATCCGCATCCTGTCCGGCGAAGAGGAGGCCAACGCCATCGGGCGCGGTCTCACCTGCGACCCGGCCCTCGCCGACCTGCGCACCTTTTACCTCTTCGACCTCGGCGGTGGCAGCCTCGAGTGCCTCTCCTTCCGGGACCGCCAGGTCCGCCAGGCGCTCAGCCTGCAACTCGGTTGCGTGCGCCTGACGGAGAAATTTGTGACCGATCCCACCGCGCCTTTCCCGGCCGCGGCGCGCGGGGCGATCGCCGATCACGTGAAACAGGTCGTCGCAGAAGCAGGATTCAAGTTCGACCTGCCCGGGGCCGCTGGCGTCGCCATGGGCGGGACGGTCTCGACCGTGCGGGCCATCGTGGGCGCAGGTTCCGGCAAGCGGGCCGAACAAGTCTCGCCCGTGATCCAAGTTGCCTTGCTGGAACGCCTGCTCAAACACGTCGCGGTCCTCCCGCTGGCAGATCGCCAGCGGGTGCCGGGCCTGCCGCCGGCCCGCGCGGACGTTTTCCCCGCCGCCCTGGCCACGCTTCTCGCGGTCGCAGAGGCGGGCGGCCTGGTGGAATTCCGCCACTCCTTCCACAACCTTCGCTGGGGGCTGGCGGCGGATGCGTTGGCCGGCCTCTAGCGCCGCGCAGCAGCCGCAGGCCGCCGTTACAGCTTGCGCAGCTCAGCCAGCAACTTCCTGAAGTCCGCCGGCGGCGGCGCAGTCAGATCGAGCGTCTTGCCGTTTTTCGGGTGCATGAGCACGAGGTGCTCGGCGTGCAACATCACCCGCGGTGGCACCGGCAAAAGCGGATCCTGTTTCCAGCCATAGGTCGCATCGCCCAGCAAGGGATGCCCAATCGATTTGAAATGCACGCGAATCTGGTGCGTGCGCCCGGTGTGAATCCGGCACCGGACCAGCGCAGCCCGTCCGGCGAATGCCTTCTCCACCGACCAGTCCGTGCGCGCCGGCCGGCCGCCCTCGCCGGTCGTCATCCGATGCCGGTGCACCGGGTGCCGGCTGATGCTCCGGTCGATCGTGCCCGAGGTTTCCTGGGGAACGCCGGAGACCAAGGCGAGGTATTCCTTGGTCAAGGTGCGCGAGGCGAATTGATCCGCGAGCGCCCGGTGGGCGGCATCGTTCTTGGCGACGACAAGCAGGCCGCTCGTTTCCTTGTCGATGCGGTGCACGATGCCCGGCCGCTCCACGCCACCGACACCGCTGAGCTCACCCGCGCAATGCGCGAGGAGCGCGTGCACGAGCGTATCCTCGCCCGTGCCGATGCCGGGATGGACAACCATGCCCGCGGGTTTGTTGAGCACGATCAGGTGCTTGTCCTCGAAGACAACGTCGAGCGGTATGTCCACCGGCTTGAGCTCGGCCGGCTTCGTTTCCGGGAAACTGAACTCCAGCACCTGCCCGGCGCGAACCTCGTCATCCTGCGCGATCACCTTGCCGTCCGCCTTCACCAAGCCTGCCGCCAGCGCCCGTTGGAAAGCCGCGCGGCTGTGCTCCGGAAAGCCGGCCGCGAGCACCTTGTCCGCCCGCTCGCGGCGGATACCCTCGGGAACAATGTGGGAGCTTGCGTGCAAGTGAACCGGATCGTGCACGGCAATCCATCGCCTGCAAGCAGGCTCCTACAAGTGGACTTGGGGAAACACCGCGATCACACCCGCCCCGGGGTGGCCAGCTCGTTCAGCCAGGCCTGTCTCCTGGCCGCAGGCACCAGCGCGACCGCAAAGCCGTTCCTGGCCAGTTGCACCAGCTCGCCGCGCGTGAAGCCGCGGTGTTCGGCCAGAGCGACGTATTCGTCGACGACAGTGTTGCCAAACGAAAGCGGGTCGTCGGAACTGAGCGTGACCTTGACGCCTTGATCGAACAATTCGCGGATCGGATGATTGGCGAGCGTCACGCCGGGCACGAGCTTGTGGTTGCTGATCGGGCAGACGTCGAGCGCGATGCCGCGGCGCTTGATTTCGGCCACGACGGCCGGGTCCTCCAGCGCACGGATGCCGTGTTCAATACGCTCCGGCTGGAGTTCATCGAGCACCCGGCGCACGAAGTCGGCGCCCATCAATTCGCCGGCGTGGGCCTTCGTGAATTTCCCGGCCTGCCGGGCCGCCGCCCAATATTCGGCCGACCAAGGCTCCAGCGGAAAGCTCTCCGTGCCGTGCAGGTCGATGCCCGCCAGCCCGCGCCAGCCGAGCGCGTCCTCGAGCACCGGCCGCATCTTCGGCCCGGCACCATTGTGGTGGATGCCCATGAAGACGCGGACTTCGAGACCCGGCGGCACCGCCTCGAGGATGCCCGCCAGCACCTCGCGCCCGTCGAGCCCGAGGAACTCGATGCAGCCGGAGGCGAAGCTGGTCTCGACGTATTTCACGTTCAGCGCCACGTGCTGCGCAAAGACCGCCTTGGCTGCCTCGTGGTAACGTTCGGCCGAGGTGAAATACGCGAACGCCATCTCCAGCAGCTCGACCTCGAAGTGCGCGAAGTCACGGAACTTGAAATCAGCCGCCCACGACGCCGGTGGGGTCTTGAACTGCGGACAGCGGCGCTGCAGCAGCTCGAACGGCAGCGCGCCCTCGAAATGCAGGTGCGTCTCGGTCTTGGGGAGCGCGCGCACGAACGCGCGGAGGTCGGATGAGTGGGGCATCGGTAGTCGGTAGGGCGCGGACTCCGTTCCGCGCCGCGGCGGCGACGGGAGTCGCCGCCCTACCCTTTCTTCAACAGTTCGTCGGGATTGAGCTTCTGCAGCACCTTGGGCACGAACAGCCCGTCCTTGCGGATGAGCTTGCCGTCGAACCAGATTTCGCCGCCACCCCACTCCTTGCGCTGGATGCTGACCATGTCCCAGTGCACGGCGGACTTGTTGCCATTGCCGCCGATCTCGTAGGCCTGGCCGGGCGTGAAGTGGAATGAGCCGGCGATCTTCTCGTCGAAGAGGATGTCGCGCATCGGCTCCAGGATGTGCGGATTGAAGCCGATGGCGAACTCGCCGACGTAGCGCGCCCCGGCATCGGTATCGAGAATCTCATTCAGCCGCTTGGTGTTGTTCCCGGTGGCCTCGACAATGCGACCGTGCCTGAAGACCAGGCGGATGTTGTCGAACGAGGTGCCGAGGTAGACGGTCGGCGCATTGTACTGGATCACGCCCTCGACGCTGTCCTTCACCGGGCACGAGAACACCTCGCCGTCGGGGATGTTGCGCAGGCCGCCGCACGGCACCGCGCCGATACCCTTGATCGAAAACCGCAGGTCGGTGCCCGGGCCTTTCAGGTGCACCCGGTCGGTCTTGTTCATCAGGTCGGTCAGCGCCTTCATGCCGGGGCCGTAGCGGCGGTAATCGAAGGTGCAGACGCGGAAGAAGAAGTCCTCGAACGCCGTCGTGCTCATGCCGGCCTGCTGGGCCATGGCGGAGGACGGCCAGCGGAGGACAACCCACTTGGTCTTGTTCACCCGGTGGTCGAGCACCGGTTTCATCACCCGGGCGACGGTCTGCACCCGCTCGCCGGGCACGTCGGAAGTCTCGAAGATGTTGTCCGAGCCGCGCACCGCGATGTACGCCTGCATGTGCTGCATGCGGGCCAGCTCCACCTCGGCGGTCGTGCCGTACTGCTCGGCCGTGGCGCCCTTGAGCAGCTCGCGCGTGATGCGCGCACGCTGGATGTTCACGTACGGCAAGGCGCCCCGCGCCTGGGCCGCGCGGACCAGCTCGACCACAAAGGTGTCGGGCACGTCGAACGCGTCGATCAGCACGCGCTCGCCTTTCTTCAATTCGGTGGAGAAGCCGGTCAGCACCTCGGCCAGCCGGGCAAAACGGGGATCACTCATGCGGCTTGTCTATCGCGACGCGCCGGAAGGTCTTCAACCACAAAGCGGCGCCCGCGCCGCCGTTTCACACCGGCGGGTTGGTCGAGACCGCCGGCAGGCCCCGCGGGAAGCAGATCTTCTCCACCGCATCGCGAAAATCGTCGGCCCCGCGCAGGATCTCGATCTCCAGCTTGAGGTAATAGCACGGCAGCGGGAAGGCGGCGCCGGCCGCGAGCCGCACCGCATCCTTTTCGGTCGTGATGACCAGCTCGGCCCCGGCCGCGCGGGCGTCGGCAAAGACTCCCGCGAGGTCCTCGGGCGTGAAGCGATAGTGGTCGAGGAACCGGCGCGTCGACACCAGCCGCGCCCCGGTCTCGCGCAGGAAACCCTCAAAGCTCTCCGGCGCGGCGATGCCGCTGAAGGCGCCGAGGCGTTTCCCCGCCAGCGCCGCCAGCGGCAGCTGCTCAGGGCCGGCGAGGCTCTGCAGATAGCGGGGCCGGTGGGCGCACTCGATCATCTCCGCGCCCGGGTTGAAGCGCCGGATCATGGCCTCGAGTTCCTCGTCGCGATGGCCGCGCGACTTGGTGAGGAACACGTACGAGGCGCGCTGCAGGTGCTTGATGGGCTCGCGCAGGATGCCGCGCGGGAGCATGAAGCCGTTGCCAAAGGGATTGGTCTTGTCGACGAGCAGGAGGTTCAGCCGGCCCTTCAGGGGCAGGTATTGGAACCCGTCGTCGAGCACCAGCGTGTCGCAGCCGAACTCCTTGATCGCATGGGCGCCGGCCTTCACGCGGTTCTTGTCCACCAGCACCACCACGCCCGGCAGGTTGCGCGCCAGCATGTACGGCTCGTCGCCGGCGAACTCCGAGTCGAGGAGCACCCGGGTGCCGTCGCTCACCACCCGGGGCGGCAGCTCCCGGGCGTGGGTCAGCCAGGCCCACCACTTCCGCCAGAGAGGCGGCGCCTTGCTCTTGTAACCCCGCGACAGGATGGCGACCTTGCGGCCGCGGTCCCGCAGGGCCTTGGCGAACATCTCGACGATCGGGGTCTTGCCCGTGCCGCCGACCGTCAGGTTGCCGACCACCACCACCAGGCAGCCCAGCGGCTGGTCGCGGAGAATGCGGTTGCGATAGAGCCAGAGGCGGAGCTGCACAATCCCGCTGAAGAGGTAGGAACACAGCTGCAGGAAGGCCCCGAACAGCGCCGCGGCCGCCCCCTCGCGCCGTCCCATGATGACATCAATCGTGAATTGCTCGAATTCATCCAGCTTATGACGGATCCAGCGATGGGGCATGAGCAAGATTGGCTTTGACGATGCGGGAGGTGCGGGTGTGTGTTTCTGCTAGCTGCGTCCGTTGCGACATGCAACACCGGCTTCATCCACATGAGCTACAAACTCTTCATCCCCGGACCGATCGCGGTCTCCGAAAAAACGCTGCGGGCGATGGCCCAGCCGATGATCGGCCATCGCAGCACCGATTTCGTGGCGCTCTACCAGTCCATCCAGCCGGAGCTGCAGGCCCTGGCTTACACCCGGGACCCGGTCTACCTCTCCACCTCGAGCGCGTTCGGCTCGATGGAGGGCGCGATCCGGAACCTGGTCGCGAAGAAGGTGCTCTGCTGCATGAACGGCGCCTTCTCCGACAAGTGGAACGACGTCGCCGTGCGCTGCGGCAAGCCGACCACGCCGCTGAAGTTCGACTGGGGCCAGCCGGTCGACCCGGAGGCGGTGCGCCGCGAGCTGGCCACCGGCGCCTACGACGCGATCACCCTCATCCACAACGAGACGTCCTGCGGCTGCATGAGCGACCTGCCCGCGCTCATGGCCGTCATCCGCGCGTTCCCGGGCGTGGTCTCGATCGTCGACACGGTCAGCTCCTTCAGCGCGCTGCCGATCAAGAAGGACGAGCTCGGGATCGACGTCCTCATCACCGGCTCGCAGAAGGCCCTCGCCCTGCCGCCCGGCCTGTCGCTCATCTCCGCCTCGAAGAAGGCCCTCGAGCGCGCCGCCACGATCAAGGACCGCGGCTATTATTTCGACCTGCTCGAGTTCCAGGCCAACCACGAGAAGGGCATGACGCCCAGCACGCCGGTCATCCCGCTGATCTACGCGCTGAAGTCGAAGCTCGAGGACATCAAGGCCGAGGGCGTGGACAACCGCTTCGCGCGGCACGCGCGGCTCAACCAGAAGGTCCGCGCCTGGGGCCTGGCCAAGGGCTTCAAGCTGTTCCCGAAGGAGGGCTACGGTTCCGTCACGCTCAACTGCTTCGCCAACACCCGCAACGTCGACCTGCCCGCCGTGAACAAGGCCCTCAAGGCCAAACACGGCTGCGTGATCGACGGCGGCTACGGCAAGCTCAAGGGCACCACCTTCCGCATCTCGAACATGGGTGACGAGACCGACGCGACGATCGACACGCTGCTGCAATCGCTCGACAGCGTGCTCGCGGAGCTCGGGGTGAAGTGACCGGGCAATTCGCCGCGCCGGGACCGGCCCTCCCCGGTCCGCAATAAAAGTATTGCTTGAAATTCTGCGGGGGCGGGCTAACGGCTCGTGCCCCGCATGAAGTGTCTCATCATCGCCGAGAAACCCTCGGTGGCCGCCGACCTCGCCCGCGCACTCGGCAAGATCCCGAAGAAGGGTGACCATTACGAGAACGACGAATATGTCGTGTCCTCGGCGGTCGGCCACGTGGTGGGACTCCAGATGCCCGAGGACATCGACAAGAAGAAATACGGCTTCTGGCGGCTCGATACCCTGCCGATCATTCCCGAGAAATTCGAGCTGATGCCCCTGCCCGAGTCGAAGGGCCGCTTCGACATGTTGAAAAAACTGCTCGCCCGGAAGGACGTCACTCGGGTGATCAACGGCTGCGACGCCGGCCGCGAGGGCGAGCTGATCTTCACCTACGTCTACCAGCTCGCGAAGTGCAAGAAGCCCTTCCAGCGCCTCTGGCTCTCGTCCATGACCAACGAGGGCATCCGCGAGGCCTTCCAGCACCTCCGGAGCGCCGAGCAGATGCAGGGCCTGGCCGACGCCGCCCGGTGCCGGAGCGAGAGTGACTGGCTCATCGGCATCAACGGCACGCGCGCCATCACGAAGCGGATGTTCGGCTCCCGCGCCGGCAACGTGGCTTCCGTCGGCCGCGTGCAGACCCCCACCCTCGCCATCGTCGTCAACCGGGAACTGGAGATCCGCAATTTCAAGCCGCGCGAGTTCTTCCGCGTGACGGCCACCTTCGAGGTCGCGAACGGCCGCTACGAGGGCACGTGCCAGCGCCCGGATTTCCGCAAAAGCGACGACGAGCACGATCGCGTCGACCGCTTCTGGGACCGCGCCGCCGCGGAGGCGATCGTCGCCGCCTGCCAGGGCACGCCGCTCGCCACGGTCGCCGAGGAGCGCAAGGCCAGCACGCAGATCGCCCCGCGCCTCTACGACCTGACCACGCTGCAGCGCGAAGCGAACGGCCGGTACGGCTTCTCCGCCAAGCGCACGCTGCAGCTCGCCCAGGCCCTGTACGAGCGCCACAAGATGATCACCTACCCGCGCACCGACTCGCGCGCGCTGCCCGAGGACTACATTCCGCTGGTCCGCCAGACGCTCGGCAACCTCCAGGGCGACCTCCAGCCGCACGCGCAACGCGTGCTCGAGTCCGGCTGGGTGCAGCCCAACAAGCGCATCTTCAACAATGCCCAGGTGTCGGACCACTTCGCCATCATCCCGACGCAGCACGAGGCCAAGCACCTCGACGAGGCCGAGGCCAAGCTCTTCGACATGATCGCGCGGCGCTTCGTCGCCGCCTTCCACCCGGTCGCGGAGTTCGACGTCACCACGCGCCTGAGCGTCGCCCAAGGACACACGTTCAAGACGGAGGGCAAGGTCCTCACCTCGCCCGGCTGGCTGGCCGTCTACGGCAAGGCGAGCGTCGACGAAGGCGCCGACGCCCGGGCCCTGCCGGCCCTGTCGCCCGCGGACCAGGGCAAGGCGAAGACGCTCGACCCGGTCCTGCACACCGAGGCCACGCGGCCGCCGCCGCGGTACACGGAGGCCACGCTGCTTTCAGCCATGGAAGGCGCCGGCAAGCTCGTGGACGACGAGGAGCTGGCCGAGGCCATGAAGGAACGCGGGCTCGGCACGCCGGCGACACGCGCCGATACGATCGACGGCCTCATCAACCAGAAGTACCTCGACCGGCACCAGCGCGAGCTGGTCCCGACCGCCAAGGCCGAGCAGTTGATGCAGTTCCTCACCGCCGTGAAGGCCGAGGACCTCACCAGCCCGGCGATGACCGGCGAATGGGAATACCACCTGCGCGAAATGGAGCACGGCAAGTTCTCCCGCGAGGCGTTCATGGCCGAGATCATCAAGGAGACCAAGGGCATCGTGGAGCGCGTCAAGGGCTTCGAGGAGGACGACTCCGTGGCGCGCGTGACCGACATCCTCTCTCCCACCGACGGCCGGCCGCTGCGCGAGACCCTCCGCGGCTACAAATCGCAGGACGGCGAGCTGATGGTCTACAAGATCATCGGCGGCCGCCGCATGGAGGAGCCGGAGATCCGGCAGCTCGTGGAGCAGCGGCAGGTCGGGCCGCTCGACGGCTTCATCTCCAACAAGACCCGCAACCGTTTCTCCGCCGTGCTGAAGCTCGTGCTCGCCGAGGAGACCAAGAACGACGAGGTCACGAAGAAGTGGAAGACCGAGTTCGACTTCGGCGACAAGACCGACCTCGGCGCCCTGACCCCGTTCTGGACCGATCCGAAGACCGGCGGCGAGCTCTGCGAGAACGGCAGCAGCTACGTCATCCGCGAAAAGGACGGCGACGGCTGGAAGCAGACCTTCCGCGTCGGACGCATCTTGTGCCAGAAGCCGATCCCGCACGACCAGGCGGTCAAGCTCGTCGCCGAGGGCAAGACCGACCTCATCACCGGTTTCATTTCGAAGAAGGGCCGGCCGTTCGATGCCTTCCTGAAGCGCGAGGGCGAACGGATCGCCTGGGAGTTTCCCCCGCGCAAGCCCAGGCTCGACAAGGACGGCAACCCGATCGCACGCAAGGCCCGCGCCCCGCTCGACCTGTCCCAAGCGGAGGTGCTCGGGCCCAGCAAGGAGCCCGCGGGCGAGCTGGTGCGCACCGCCGACGCCTACTACGTGCGCAAGCCCGGCCAGGACAACCGGGCGGTCTTCAAGTTGCAGCGCAAGCTTTGCGACCTCGAGATCCCGGTGGACGAGGTGCGGCGCCTCGTGACCGAGGGCCGGAGCCACCTGATCGAGGGCTTCGTCTCGAAGCGCGGCACGAAATTCAACGCCTACCTTGTGCTGTCGCAGAAACAGGACAAGGCGGAGTTCGAATTCCCGCCGCGCTGAGGTTGATCGCAGCGCTTGGGTGGAGCCCGCACCGTGCGGACCCAATCGGCCCGGCGTGCAGGTTCACCTCAAACTGCAGTCCGGGTCAGGCGGAGTTGGAGGCGGGACGCCCCCGTCCCGCGGCATGCCATACGCACATTCGCCTCGCGGGGTGAGGGCACCCCGCCGCCCACAGACTACGCGAGGCTTCCTCGGTGGCGCCCGACGTCCCTGCGGACTCACCCTGCGCGGAATGCGGGTTCCGTCTGTCGCCGCATTTTTTGCTGAGGATTCCGCACCACCGGCCCTGACATAATGCCGCCCCGGGCCGGATTAATACTTGTCCCGCCGGAACGCCGGACGGATAATGACTGTTCTTACTACCATGATCGTCACGACCGCCCAACTCTTCAAGCACGCCTACGGGAAGTACGCCGTCGGCGCGTACAACATCAACAACGCCGAGCAGGCGATGGGCCTGTTCCGCGGCTGCATCCAGTCGAAGGCGCCGTTCATCATCCAGATTTCCAAGGGCGCCCGCAAGTACACCGACAAGAAGATGCTCGAGGCCATCATCCGCGCCGCCGCCGAGATCTTCCCCGAGGCGATCTTCGCCGTGCACCTGGACCACGGTGACGAGGAAACCTGCTACGACTGCATCAAGTCCGGCTTCTACAGCTCGGTGATGATCGACGCCTCCCACGAGCCGTACGAAAAGAATGTCGAGATCACGAAACGGGTCGTCGCCGCCGCCCACAAGGCCGGGCTATCCGTCGAGGCCGAGCTCGGCATGCTCGGCGGCGTCGAGGAGGACATCAAGGTCGAGGACGGCCACGCGACCTTGACCAACCCCGCGGAGGCGCAGGACTTCGTCAAGAAGACCGGGTGCGACTCCCTCGCCTGCGCCATCGGCACCAGCCACGGCGCCTACAAGTTCAAGGGCAAGCAGTCGCTGCATTTCGATGTGCTGAAGAAGATCCAGCAGCTCATGCCCAAATACCCGCTCGTCATGCACGGCTCGTCCTCCGTCCCCCAGGACGAGGTCAAGCGGATCAACGCCGCGGGCGGCACCCTCGGCACCGCCGTGGGCGTCGACGTGAACGAATACCTGCCCGCCGCCAAGCTGGGCGTGACCAAGATCAACATCGACACCGGCGGCCGCCTAGTCTGGACCCGCGTGCACCGCGAGTTTTTCCGCGACAAGCCCGCCGAGTTCGATTTCCGCCCGCCGGGCAAGATCTTCATGGAGGAATACGCCAAGTTCATCGCGAGTCGCAACAAGCTGCTCGGTTCCGAGAACCAGCTCGACGACCTCCGCAAGAGCCTCGGCAAGTAAACCGCCGGTCAATCCTCCTTCCTTCGGGCGGCCTGCAGGCCGCCCTTTGTTTTGCCCGGTTGCCTTCCGGCGCCGGCTCCCCCTACTCTGCCGCTCCCGGATGAAGCGCCTCCCCGGCATCGTTGCCCTCCTCGTTTTGCTCCCGCTGGCCCGCGGCGAGGTCGCCTATGGCCCGGGCACGGCGATCGATTCACTGCCGGCCGGCGGCACGACCTATCAACACGTGGTGGTGCGCTCGGTGAACGCGCGCACGATCATGTTCACCCACGACGGCGGCATGGCCTCGGTCCACCTGCGTGACCTGCCACCGGAATGGCAGGCGCGGTTCCACTACGACGCGGCCGCCGACACCGCCGCCGATGAAGCCCTGCGCAGCCCGCCGGCCGTCGCCGCGCCGACGCCGGCGCGGCGCCCCGTGGGACTGGCCGCAGCCAAGGCCGGTGCAGCGTTTGATGCCCTGATGCAGTCGTTCGGGCAGCCGGCCGACATCATGGAGAAGGTCGATTTGCGGCAGGCATTCTTCACTTTCGACCTTTGGGTGAAGGACCAGGGCCACCGGCCAAGCTGCGCGGTATTCGCGATTGTCAGCGCCCTCGAATTCCAAAACGCCAGGGCCGTGGGCAAAGGCCAGAAGTTTTCCGAGGAGTACCTGCTCTGGGCCGTCCGCAAGATGTTGCGCCGGCTGCCTGCGCCAGGCGCGCTCGCGGTGGGCAACGACGACTACGACGAGGGCTTCACCCTGGCGGAGGCGGTTGATGCCTTGCGAGCCTATGGCATCCCGCTGCAGGCGAGCATGCCGAACACCTTCGGCACGAAGATCGATGCCATCGAGGATCCCTCCGCCGACATCGTGCGCGAGGCCCGCGAGCACAAGCGGGTGTTTCTCCATGCCCTGCCCGGCCGCGACGGCCCCACCCGGGTCAACAACCTGATCCTCGCGCTGAATGCCGGCATGCCGGTCCCGGTCGGCATGCTCTGGCCGAATGTCTACCTGCCGCACGGCTACATCAGCACGCAAAAGCCGACGCCGAATGCCGGCCACGCCGTCACCATCGTCGGATACCTTTCGCCCACGCGAAAACTCGAGGACACCACGTTCATCTTCAAGAACTCCTGGGGCCCGCGCTGGGGCCAGGGCGGCTACGGCACGGTGAGTTACAGCTACCTGGTGGACAACCTGACGGACGGCGTGCTGCTCGAACTCGCCCCTACCAAGGGCTGAGCATGCCAGGCGATTTCGCGACCCGCCTCCGCGCCCTGGCCCGCGTCGTGGTGCGCATCGGCCTGGATCTTCAACCGGGCCAGCGCCTGCTCGTCGCCGAGCCCTATGAACTGCAGGGCGTCGCCCGCAGCGCCGGGATCATCGTGGAGGCCGTGCGCGAGGCGGCGGCCAAAGCCGGGGCGGCCGGCGTCGAGGTCATCTGGGGCGACGGCGCCCGATTGCGCGACTTCGTCGTGAATAGGGACTGGCGCGGCTTCGTCCAACTCGCGGGCGGACAAGCCCGCCAGATGCAGGAATTCATCCAGGACGGCAACGCGCTGCTCTTCCTTCCCGGCAGCCAGCCCCGGCTGTTCGCCGGCCTGCCCGCGGCCGATGCCGCCGAACTCCGGCGCCTGGCCTGGGAGTCCTTCGGTCCGGTCGCGCAGCGCCTCATGGCCGCGAAGACCAACTGGACGGCGGTGCCCGCACCATCGCCGGCGTGGGCCCATGTGGCGTACGCCGACCTGCCGTCGGCGCGCCGGCTCGAGGCCTTGTGGGAGCGCGTCTTCACCGTCTGTCGCGTCGATGCACCGGATCCCGCGCAAGCCTGGCATGCGCACCTGGCAGCGCTGCAGGACCGCTGTGCGCGGCTGAATGCGAATCCTGCGCGATCCGTCCGTTATCTCGGGCCAGGCACCGATTTGAGCGTCCAGCTTCCGCCCGGGCATCGCTGGCGCACGGCCCGGCTCAGGACCCAGGGCGGCCTCAACTTCGTCGCGAATCTCCCCACGGAGGAGGTCTTCACCCTGCCGGACGGCGCGACGGCGGAAGGCCGCCTCCGCGCCGCCCGGCCGGTCGTTTACGCCAACCAGGTGATCGAGGGAATTGATTTGGAATTCCGGCGGGGCCGCGTGGTTTCCGCCCGCGCCGCTTCCAACCAAGACCTGCTCGAAACGCTCCTGGCCACCGACGATGGCGCGTCACGCCTCGGGGAGGTGGCCATG
Organism: Lacunisphaera sp.; assembly: GCA_035545835.1. Taxonomy (GTDB): domain Bacteria; phylum Verrucomicrobiota; class Verrucomicrobiia; order Opitutales; family Opitutaceae; genus Lacunisphaera. Next base: position 34,457 of record DASZXO010000002.1, on the reverse strand, counting down.
GTCGAGCCAGCCGCGCCGGCCGGGCCGGAAGCCGCGCGCCTCTACCATCACCCGCTGCTCGACGAAAATGCGCTGAACCACGTGGCGCTGGGCGAGTCTTATTCTTTTTGTCTCGAGGGACCCGACCGCCGCGCCGCCAACCGCAGTCTGGTCCATGTCGACCTGCCGGTGGCCGCGCCGGCCACATGCTCTTGACGCCAACCCTTGCCCTCCGCGCCGTCCCAGTTTCCCGCCGATGATCCGGAGCTCCTGCGCCGCGCCCGGGCGGGTGACGAGGCGGCCTTCGGCACCCTCATGCAGGCGCACTACGAACCGGTTTTCCGCCTGGTGTATGCGATGGTGCGCAATGAGCACGACGCCCGCGACGTGTGCCAGGAGATCTGGCTCGCCGTCTGGAAACAACTGCCGGGCTTCCGGGGCGAGGCGCGGTTCAGCACGTGGCTGCACCCGATCGCCGTGCGCCGCGCCATCGATCATCTCCGCAAACGCCGCCGCTGGTTCAACCGATTCCTCCCCTTTGGCGTCGACGACAAAACGGTCGAATCGGTGCCGGAGCCGGCCACCGACGACAACGCCCGCGACCGCGCGGAACGGACGGAACAAACGGAACGCCTCCATGCGGCGCTCGCGCTCCTGCCGGCCCGGCAACGCGCCGTGCTTGCGTTGCGCGAAATTCAGGGGCTTTCTTACGACGAGATTGCCCGGGCCACCGGCATTCCGACCGGGACTGTCATGTCGCGACTTTATCACGCTCGCCGCCTGCTGGCGCAAAAACTGAAGGACCCAACATGAAAACCACCCGGTTCGCTCTCTCCCTGTTCTGCCTGGCGACCTTTGCCTTCCTGCGGGCGCCGCTCCACGCCGCCGAGCGCGAGGATATCACCGGCATCCTCATCTCGGCTTCCAACCAGCGCGGCGAGTCGGACCGCCGGCTGGCTTCGTACGAGCCCACGCTCCGCCGCATTCTCCGGTTTGAAAGCTATCGTTTCCTCGGTGAGGGCGACGTCTCCCTCGCGGTCCCGGCCCGCGGCAACATTGCTTTGGGCGACGGACATCGGCTGGAAATCGAAACCGAACGGTCCGATGGCCGGGCCATCCACCTGCGGGTCTCGTGGGAGGCCCGCGGCCGCACCCTCATGAACACCTCGCTCATCCTGCGACCGGGTGTGCCGGCCGTGCTCGGCGGCCCCTCCACCGGCAAGCCCGGCGAAGTCTTCGCCGTCATCCTGGTTGGACGCTGAGCCTGGTGGCGTGCGGACCTCACCCGGGCCGGGATTTGCGGCCGGGGCGAAAAATTGAATAATTCTCCCGGCCGCGTCGTCCCAAGGGATGAACCAACCTTGGAGGACCCATGAAGACCAGATTCACCGCTCTCGCCCTGATCGCCGCCCTCGCCTTCTCGCTGGCGCCCAAGCGCGCCGAAGCGGGCGACCAGGGGCTCGCCATCGCCGGCGGGTTTATCGGCGGACTTATTGTAGCGTCGGCCCTCAATGACAGCCACGCCGACTATTATGCCCCGACTGCGCCCGCCGTCGTGGTGAACGACCGGGGGCCGGGGGTCCGCCATGACGGCTACTGGCAGATCGTCACCGTCCGGGTCTGGGTTCCCGGTTATTGGGTGGTGGAACGCAGCCATCATGGCCGCTCCTTCCGCCGCTACGTCGAGGGCCACCTGGAGTATCGCAACCGGCGCATCTGGGTTGCCCATGGCTCGCCGGGTCCCGGCTACAGCTACGGCTACGGTCGCTGATTCAACGCGCACCTTCCGCCATGAACTGCCGCGATGTCGAGCCACTGGTTCTCGCTGGAAACGACGACACGCTGACTGAGGTTCAGCGTGCCGCCGTCGCGCACCATGTCGCGACGTGTCCGGCCTGCCGGCGGCTCCAGGCCGGGGTCGCGGCGGCGCTCTCCTCCTACCGGGCGGATGTTGCCGCGGTCACCGTGCCGGAGCCGGAAACGGAGTGGCAACGGCTGCGCCCGCGCCTGCCGCAACCCAGGCCTGCCGCCAAGCGCCCGCTGGCGCCGGTGGTCTGGCTGGGTTCGGCGCTCGCCGCCGCTGCGGCGATCGCGTTCGCATTCCTCAGCCCGAAGCCCCGGCCCGCCACGCCGGTTGTTTTCTCACCGGACAACGAGGTCGTCGCCGAAGCGGAGTTCGTCGAGGCGGGCAACATCAATGCCTCCACGATGGTCTATCTCGACAAGGAGAGCGGCTGGCTGGTGGTCTGGGCGACGGACGATGCCGGCGCCGGCACCAAGGGCTGACCTGGACCTGGCAGCGCCCTCTCGCGACGCCGCCCGGGATAAAGCCCAGCACGACGCCGGCGCCCACTCGGTTTCGGCGATCGACCGCCCGTCAGGCGCCGGCGCGGGTGATGCCCGCCTTCCGAGACTCACGGCAGCCAGGGAAAATCGGCGGCCTTCGGCTTCCGTTTTTCCCTCTGCGCGGTCATGAACTCCTTCGCCTCCTCGGTCATGTAGTAAAGCATGGTGGCGTTGCCGGCGAGTTCCTGGATTCCGCTCTGGCCGTCGAGTTCGGCGTTGAAGGCGGCCTTGAGGCAGCGAATGGCCAGCGGGCTGCGCTGCAGGATCTCGCGGGCCCACGCGACACCCTCGTCCTCCAGTTCGGCGAGCGGGACCACCTTGTTGATCAAGCCCATCGCGAGCGCTTCCTGGGCGCCGTATTGCCGGCACAGGAACCAGATTTCGCGCGCCTTCTTCTGGCCCACCATCCGGGCGAGGTAGCTGGAGCCGAAGCCCCCGTCGAAACTGCCCATTTTGGGCCCGACCTGCCCGAAGATCGCATTGTCGGCGGCGATCGTCAGGTCGCACATGACGTGCAAGACGTGTCCGCCGCCGATGGCATAGCCGGCCACCAGCGCGATCACGACCTTGGGCATCGAGCGAATCAGCTTCTGGACCTCCAGCACGTTGAGCCGGGGCACGCCCTTGCCGTCGATATAACCGCCGTGGCCGCGCACGGACTGGTCACCGCCGGCGCAGAACGCATATTTGCCGTCCTTCGCCGGCCCGGCGCCGGTCACGAAGACGACGCCGATCGCCTGGTCTTCCCGGGCATCCAGGAGCGCATCATGCATCTCCGCGACCGTCTGGGGGCGGAAGGCGTTTCGTTTCTCCGGCCGGTTGATGGTGATCTTGGCCATCCCGGCGGCCTTTACATAGAGGATGTCCTCGTAGTTTTTCGCGGTCTTCCAAGCGATCGACATGGAGCCAACGTACCGGTCGGCACAGGCCCAGCAAACGTTTTCCCGGCCGCGGAGGTGGGAAAGTGCCCTGTTGATCAAGCGCATATAACATTCGGCGAAGAAACTGCTTGGAGAACTTCCAACTAAGCCGAGAATGGGCCCTTTATGCAGCAGTCCGACCAGAACTTGAGCAAGGCGGCTCGCGCTGCGCTGACGTTGGGGGCCTTGGGGGTCGTCTTTGGCGACATCGGCACCAGTCCCCTGTATGCTTTGCGCGAGTGCCTGCGCGCGCTGCCCGAGGGCGACCGCGCCGGCGGCATTTACGGCGCCCTGTCCCTGGTTCTCTGGGCCCTGGTGCTGGTGGTCTGCGTCAAGTACCTGCTCTTCGTCATGCGCGCCGACAACCGTGGCGAAGGCGGCATCTTCGCCCTGCTGGCCCTGACGCATACGGACCGCGACCGCGCGGGCGGCATCGGCTGGTTCACGCTCATCGTGCTGTTCGGGGCGGCGCTGCTCTACGGCGACGGCGTCATCACTCCGGCGATCTCCGTGCTGGGCGCCGTCGAGGGTCTCAAGGCGATCGAGCCAGGCTACACCCACTTCATTCCCTTCATCTCCTGCGTGATCCTCGCCGGGCTTTTCTTTTTCCAGTACAAGGGCACCCGCAAGATCGGGCATGTCTTCGGTCCTGCCATGCTGCTGTGGTTCATCACCATCGGCGCCTTGGGCTTCTGGCACATCAAGGACAACCCGTTGATCCTGGGCGCGGTGAACCCGCTGCATGGCATCCGGCTGCTGACCGCCCACCCTGCCAACGCATCGCTGATCCTGGGCGCGGTCGTGCTGGCCGTGACCGGCGCCGAGGCGCTTTATGCCGACATGGGGCATTTCGGCAAGAAGTACATCTCCCTTGCCTGGTACGGCATCGCCTTCCCGGGCCTCCTGCTCAACTACTTTGGCCAGGGAGCCTACGCGCTCGAACACCCGGCCGACATCGAGAACCTGTTTTTCGCGCTCGTGCCGGACGGGCCGACCCGCCTCATGCTCATCGGCCTGTCGATTGTGGCGGCGGTCATCGCCAGCCAGGCGCTGATCGCCGGCACCTTCTCCCTCACCCGGCAGGCCATCCAGCTGGGCTATTTCCCCCGGCTCTACATCCAGTACACCAACGCCCGGCAGTCGGGCCAGATCTACCTTCCGCTGGTCAACATCGCCCTCGCACTCAGCTCGATCTATGTCGTGCTGAACTTCGGCTCTTCCCAGCATCTCGCCTCGGCCTACGGCATCGCCGTCACCGGCACGATGCTCGTGACCACCCTGGCGTTTGCCCGCGTGGCCCACCGGCGCTGGCACTGGGCGTGGTGGAAGACGATCCCGCTGGTGCTGTTCTTCCTGGTCATCGAGACCGCCTTCGTCGGCGCCAACCTGCACAAGTTCTCCGAAGGCGGCTGGCTCCCGATCTTCGTCGGCCTCAGCCTGCTGGCGGTCATGCATACCTGGAAGAGCGGCAAGAATGAGATCTTCCGGCGGATCTACGCCAACGAGATCACGGAAAACGAGCTCCGCGACATCGCCTGCAGCGATCACATCGTGCGCGTTCGCGGCACGGGCGTCTTCATGGCCGGCAACCCCACCGGCACCCCGCTGGTTCTCCTGCACCACATCAAGGCCAACAAGGTGCTGCACGAGACCGTCGTGCTCCTCAGCATCACAACCGAAGACGTCCCGATCGTCGACGAGGCCGAGCGTTTTACGGTGAGCGAGATCGGCCACGGCGTGTGGCGGGCCATCGGCCGCTATGGCTACATGGAGTCACCCGACGTCGAGACGCTGATGGAGAACATCCGCGACGCCGGCGTGCCGCTGAGGCTCAACGAGGCCACCTACTATTTCAACCGTGAGATGATCATCACCGGCGGCGACAGCAGGATGTTCGAATGGCAGAAGCACTTCTACGCCTTCCTCAGCCGCAATGCCCGGCAGGTGCGCGATTACTATCGGCTGCCCCCCATGCAGATCATCGAGGTCGGCATGCCGATCCAGCTCTAGCGCCCGCCTCCGGCCGGCACGGCACCGTCGTCTCGTCGCCACGTTGAAGCGGAGCGACAACGTGGTCGCCTCCCGGCCGCGCCTTCGCCGCTGGCGCAGGCGCGGCGGCAGGAATCGCGGGAAAATCCTCCCCGCCTCAAGCCAGCGCCGCGGCCGCCGCACGCGCCGCCGCATCCAGCAGCCGCTTGCGGAAGGCGGCGTCCCGTTTCCGGTCGGTTCGCACCTCGAGCACGCGCAGGCCCTTCCCCGGCAGGGTTCGCACCAGGCGCACGAAGTGCGCCCAGTCGCGCACCCGCACATGGTCCACGCCGTGCGCCCGGCAAAGCCCGGCGATGTCCACGGCCTGCGGCGTGGCGAAAAACTCCTCGAAGGGCGGCTCGAACCCGGCCACCGGCAGGTGTTCGAAGATGCCGCCGCCGTGGTTGTTGATCAGCACGATCGTCAGCCCGCCGCGGAACCTCGGCCGGATCAGGAAACCGTTGGCATCGTGCAGCAGGGCGAGGTCGCCGGTCAGCAGGACCGCCGGGCGGTCGGCCTGGGCCAGGCCCAGCGCCGTCGACAGCGTGCCATCGATCCCGTTCGCGCCGCGGTTGCAATACAGCGGGTGGCCGAGGTCGCCCGCGTTCCAGAAATATTCCGCGTCCCGCACCGGCATCGAATTCGCCACGAAGACCGGCGTGCCCGCCGGCAGGTGCCGCGACAGCTCGTGCACGGCGCGACCCTCGAACATCCAGGCGGTGCCCTCCACCTTGCGCTCGAGCCAGCGCCCGGCCGCCCGGTCGGCCCGCTGCCAGGCGGCGGCGTAGGCGTCGTGGCGCCCCGGCGAACTCGCCACGCCCTCGGCGAACGCCCACAGGCTGCAGCGCAGGTGCCGCGTGGCCAAGTGCAGCGAGTCCTGGTTGCTCCGCCGCGCCGAGATCATCCACGCCTCGGCGCCGCTGTCCTCCAGCCACGCTCGCAAGACCTTGCTGGTCGGCCAGCCGCCGAGACCGAGAACCACCTCGGGTCGCAGTTGGCGCGCCAGCCGCCGGTTTCGCAGGAGGGCGTCGTAGCGCGTGACCAGGCCCGGGTAGCGTTCCGCATCCCCGCGCAAGCCCGAGAGGGCGTCGGCCAGGATCGGCCAGCCAAGATTGTAGGCCAGGCCGGCGAGAATGCCCGCTTCCACCGGAGTCGGCGCGCCGTCGACGGGCCCGACGACGATCACGCCGCGCCGGTCCACCGGGAAGCCGCACTGCTCGATCCGGCTCAGGACCCGTTCCGGCGGGCGCACCGTCCCGAAGAACTCCGCGTCATCCCAGGCCGCGCGAATCTCCCGCGTCCGCCCATCGGCGAGCGGCGGCAGCGGGTCCCGGAACGGCGCATTCAGGTGCACGGGACCGGCGTCCGGCCACTGTGTCCGCTCCCAGGCATGCACGACCGTCTGGCGGAGGTAGCGCAGCCTCGGCATCGTCGCTTCCGGCACCGCGAACTCGTGGAAAAAATTCACGTGGTCGCCGTAGAGCCGGACCTGGTCGATGGTCTGGCCCGAACGGCAGTCGCGCATCTCGGGCGGACGATCGGCCGTGATCACCAGCAGCGGCACGCCGCTTTCCTGCGCCTCGATCACCGCCGGGTAGTAATTGGCCCCCGCCGTGCCACTCGTGCAGACGAGGACCACCGGGCGCCGCGTCCGTTTGGCCAGGCCCAGCGCAAAGAAAGCGGCCGACCGCTCGTCGAGCACCGGGAAGCTCGCGATCCCCCGGTGGCGCGCCAGCGCCATCGTCAGCGGCGTCGAGCGCGACCCGGGCGAAATCACCGCGTGGCGCAGGCCCAGGCGATGCAGCGTCTCGACCAACACGCCGCCCCAAAGGCTGTTGGTGTTCCGAAAATCGAGACGGCTGGCGGCGGCCTTGCTCATGCAGTGGTCAGGGCTTCGATGAGAGCTTTGAACTTCAACTCCGTTTCCGCAAATTCCTTCTCCGGGAGCGAGCCGGCCACGATGCCGGCGCCCGCATAGGCGATCGCCTGGCGGCCGCTCACCAGCGCGGAGCGGATGCCGACGAAGAACTCGCCGCCGCCGCGGTGGTCCACCCAGCCCTGCGGCCCGGCGTACAATCCGCGGTCGAAGGGCTCCAGCGCCGGCAACGCGGCGATCGCCGCCTCGCGCGGCGATCCGCCGACCGCCGGCGTCGGATGCAGGCGCGCCACCAGGTCAAGGATGTGCACGCCCGCGGGCAGCGCCGCGCTGATCGGCAGGTGGAGGTGCTGCACGTTCGCCAGCCCGAGCAGGCGCGGCTGCGCGGCGTGCTCCAGGTGCAGCCCGAGGCCGGCCAGCCGGCGCCCGATGGCCTCGACCACCACCCGGTGTTCGCGGAGGTCCTTCTCGCTTTGCAGCAGGCCGCGGGCGAGCGCGGCGTCCTCACTGGCCGACTCGCCGCGCGGCGCCGAGCCGGCCAGCGCCTCCGTGTGCATGCGCCCGCCGGCCACGCGGACGAGCCGCTCCGGCGATGCGCCGATGAAGCTCTGGCCGCGGCCATTGCCGATGGAAAAGGCATAGCAGGACGGGAACCGCTGCCGGAGGTGGTTCAGCACCCCCAGCGGATGAAACTCCTCCGACGTCGTCAGCCGCCGGGCGCGGGCCAGCACGATTTTTTGGTAGTCGCCCCGCGCGATCGCCGCGAGTGCCCGGCCGACGGCGGCCTGGTACGCCCCGGGGCCGCCGATCTCCTCGATTTCGCGCGGGGCCGACGGGCGGTCCTTGCGGCGGGCGCTCCGGTAGTCGAAGGAGCGGAACTTCGCATGCGCCTTCCACACCTTCGCGGCCAGCAGGTCGACCGGGGCGCCGGGCGGCACCACGAGGTTGGCCACGGCGACAGTGCTGTCGCCCATCCGCGCCACCTGCCAGCGCGGCACGAACAACCGCAACGCCGGGAAGGCGGCGCCATCGCCCGTCCGCGGGCCGAAACTGCACGCGAAGAAGAAATGCGGTCCCGCGAACGGCTCGTCGACCGGCCCCACGGCGATCGTGTCGGCCAGGACCCGGGCGATCTGCTCGCGCGCCGCGAGAAAACGATTGCCGCCGGCGGCGGTGAATTCCAGGACAACCTCGGCGCCGGCGACCGCAAATCCCTGGGCCGGTCGTTCCGCGTAGAAATGCAGCTCACCCGGCTCGAAGATGGATTCGAGCACGGCCAGCGGGTCGAGATGCTCGACCGCCAGGCTGATGCTCACGAGTTGCGGCCGGCCGGCCGCGGCGGCGAGGTCCGCGCATTGCTGCAGGAACGCCCGCAGCGATTCGGGCGTGACGTTCTCGGTCGGGTTGACCGGCAGGACCTTCACGGCTTCGCCGCGGGCTTTTCAGTTGGCGGACGCGGGAACAGCACGAGCGTGGCGGCCACCTTGCCACCCGCCAGCCTGCCGCCCCAGTTCAATTCGTCCCGCCACACCGGCCCGGGCGTGTAGCCCAGCACCCCGTGGATCTTCGTCGCGGCGTCGGGGATGACCATCTGCAGGCAGGCGGTGGCCAGGCGCAAGGCCTCCGCCATGGTGGCGAGCGAGCTCCGCAACCGCGCCTGGTCCGCCGGGTCGGCCGATTTCCCCAGCTTCCACGGGGCGCGTTTCTCGATGTACTGGTTCGTCGCCATCAGGAACGCCGTGATCCGCTCGAGGGCGACATGGAACTGGTAGCCTTCGCACAACGGGATGAACGCCTCTTTCGTCTCGGTCCAGAGCTGCTGCAGCTCCCTCTCCTCCGCTTCTGCGGCGCCGGCCGCCGGCACCACGCCTGCGGCGAAACGGGTGGTCATGTTCAGGGTGCGGTTGACGAGATTGCCGAGGTTGTTGGCCAGCTCACTGTTGTAGCGCACCAGGAACTGCTCGCGCGTGAAGTCGCTGTCCTGGCCGACGTTCATCTCCCGGATGAGGAAATACCGGAAGGCATCCGCGCCGAACTCGGTGACGAGGTCGAGCGGGTTGAGCGCGTTGCCGGTGCTCTTGGACATCTTGGCCCCGCGCTGCAGCCACCACCCGTGGGCGATGATGCCGCGCGGCAGCGGGATGCCGGCCGCGTGCAGCATGATCGGCCAGTAGACCGCGTGCGGCGGGACGAGGATGTCCTTGCCGATGACGTGGTGGGCCTCGCGCCAGATCTCGGGCCGGTCGACGACAGCAGAGTAATAGTTGAGCAACGCGTCAAACCACACGTACGTCACGTAATTCTCGTCGAACGGCAGCGGGATGCCCCATTCGAGGCGTTCGCGCGGCCGGGAGATGCAGAGGTCGTTCAGCGGCTCCTTCAGGAATTCGAGCACCTGCTTCTGCCGGTACGCGGGAAAGATGAACGCCTCATTTTCCTGCAGGAACCTGACGAGCCAGTCCTGGTATTGCGCGAGCTTGAAGAAGTAGTTCGCCTCCACGATCTCGGTCACCTCGCCGAAGATCTCGGGCCAGGTGCCGTCGGGGTTGCGGTCCTTGTCCTGCAGGAACTGTTCCTGGCGCGTCGAGTAGAAGCCCTTGTACTCGGCCTTGTAGATCTCCCCTTTGGCGAAGAGCTGCTGCAGGACCTCGCGCACCACCTGTTTGTGGCGCGGCTCCGTGGTCCGGATGAAATCGTCGTTGCTGATGTTGAGGCGCGGCAGGAGGGCCCGGAACTCGGCGCTCACCTCGTCGACGAACTGCTGCGGCGGTATGCCGCGCTTGCGCGCGCTGGCCTGCACCTTTTGCCCGTGTTCATCGACGCCGGTGAGAAAATGCACCCGGTCACCCATCTGCCGCCGGAAGCGCGCAATGACGTCGGTCAGCACCTTCTCGTAGGCGTGCCCGAGGTGCGGCGATCCGTTGACATAGTCAATGGCCGTCGTGAGGTAGAATGACTTCATAAAAAGGGTCAAAAACGTAGCCGGCCGGCGGCATTTGTCGAAGGTTTTGACGCCCCCGGCACGACGTGTTTGGCTGCGGGGGTCGCCCGCCCATGAATCTCAACACCCGCTCGCTGGGTCTCGCCCTGCTGCTCCTCCTGCTCTTCCTGGGCGCGGCGGTCACGCTGCAGTGGTGGCTGCGGCATGAGACGCGCCAGTTGCAGGCGCTCGCCGTCAACGACCTGAGGACCCGCCTCAACCTCGTGCTGGCGGCGCACGGCCGGCCGCCGGCGCAATGGGATGCCTCCTTCCAGCGCGAACTGGGCGCGATGCTGGGCGGCAGCGTGGAGATCTTCGCGCCCGGCCACGCGCCCCGGCCCGGCCCCGCCGAGGCCGCCCTGGCCTTCACCCAGGAGCTCGCCGCCGCCCCCGGCTGGCAGATTCGCGCCACCTTTCCCCCACCGGCCATCCTGCGCGTGCAGCTGTTGAACCAGCGCATCCTCGCCATCATCGTGCTGCTGGCCTTGCTGCTGGCGCTGGTCCCGCTGTTCACGGTGCTCCTGGAATCGCGCACCACCCTCGGCACGGATGCCGGGACCCGGTCCCCCTGGCTGGCCGCCCGGACGCAGGCGGCCGGCATCGAGCAGCTCGCACGCCTGACCAACGAACGCTCCGCCGCGCTCGCCGTGGAACAGGGCGCCCGCGAACGCGCCGAACAGGACCTCCGGGTCAACCGCTCGCTCCTCGACAAGTCGGTCGGCGAACGCATCCGCCTCGGACGCGAGCTGCACGACAACATCTGCCAGACGCTGTACGCCGTGTGCCTCACCCTCGAGAGCGTGCAGAAGAAAGGCGCGCTGGCGCCGGCGCTGGCGCAGCGCCTGGACCAGTGCATGGCTGAACTCCGGCGTTTGAACCAGGAGGTCCGGGCGTTCCTCGTCGACCTCGAGCCGGCCAGGATCCACGGGCAGTCGTTCACCGGCGCGCTGGCCGACATGATGAATGCGTTTTCCGCCGAAGCGGGCGTGCGCTTTGAACAGAAGCTCGACGGCGAGGCCCTGGCCGCCGTTCCCACCGCCCAGATCGCCGAGATCATGAACATCCTGCGCGAGGCGGTGAGCAACAGCGTGCGGCACGGCCGGGCGCACACCGTCACGCTGCTGGCGGGCCGGAGCGAGCATGAGGTGGCCATGGCGGTCCAGGACGACGGCGTGGGCTTCACGCCCGGCGCCGGCGGCGCGGGCCACGGGTTGGACAACATGAAGGTCCGGGCGGCCGCCCTGGGGGGCAGCCTGCGCATCGACTCCCAGCCGGGAAAAGGAACTCGCGTCCTGCTGACACTGCCGGTTGCCTCCCCCGCATGAGCGCCGCGCCGGCCAGAACGATCCGCATCCTGATCGTCGATGACAGCCCGATCATCCGGCTCGGGCTGCGCAGCGCGCTCGAGGATTACCCGGACATCGAGATCATTGCGGAGGCGGGCACGGCCGACGAAGGCGTGGCCGCCGTCGCCCGGCACAAGCCGGACGTCGTCCTGCTCGACCTGCACCTGCCCGACCGCCCGGGCATCCAGGCCTGCCGTGACATCCTGCGGCTGCGCACGCAAACGAAGGTTCTCATCCTCACCTCCAGCAGCAACGAACGCAATGTCCAGGAGGCCACGCTCGCCGGCGCGAAGGGCTATTTGCTCAAGGACAACGACGGCGCTACGCTGGCGGCCGCGTTGCGGACCGTGGCCGAGGGCCATCCAGTGCTCGATCCCTCGATGGCGGGGCAGGTGTTGAATCTCGTGCGGCAGGGCGGTGCCCTCAGTGCCGCCGAGAAATTCAACCAGCTTTCGTTGCAGGAACGGCGGGTCGTGGCCCTGCTCGCCGAGGGCCTGACGAACAAGGAAATCGGGGACCGCCTCGACCTCACTGAGAAGACCGTGAAGAACTACCTCGCGACGGTGTTCACGAAGCTGAACATCGCGCGGCGGGCGCAAGCCGCGGCCATTTTTGTTGAGGCCGCCCAATCAGGTGGCAGTCCGCCCAGAAGTTCATAGGGTCGAAAGCCTGTAGCCGAAATAGAGGCTTACTCTGCTGTCGTAGGGCCGTAGCGCTCCGGTCCGAATTGAGGCATACTGGTGAGGCCATGGCGCCCTCCAGCTACCCTGCCCCCACCTTGCGCGAAGGTGATAGTCCACCACTCGCCGGCAATTTTCCCGCCACGCTCCGCCTGCGGAGCTTCCTGCGCCGCTGCACCCGCGCGGTCACCTTGGTCGAGGTCATGGTCTCGATGACTCTGATGGCGACGGTGCTCCTCGCTTTCATCGGCACCTTCATCCAGTCGCGGCGCACGACCGAGGCGAGCGTCCTCCAAGCGGCGGCCACCAGCCTGATCTACGGCATCATTGAGCAGATCAAGCAGGCGGATTACTCGACCATGCTGCCGAACACCGACACCGACCCGAATGCCATCGCGCCGGACGGGGTCACCGCCGTCTCGCCGCCCTACATTCGCGTCCGCATCAACCAGAACAAGATCGTCTGGCTTCGCGTGGTCTACACGCCGGTCACGGACGAGGACTCCTCGACCACGACGATTCCCTCCCCGCAAGGCCCCAGCACGACGCCGGCCGCGACCGCCGTGGCCAGCGACGTGGGCGCGATCGACAACTTCATCGGGGATATTCCCCTTTCCACCGTCACCGGCACGCGCTCGCAAAACATCAACCTGAACATCTGGGTCTGGGTGGATGGCATTCCCTACAGCGACCACGACGTGAACGACTGCAAGAAGGTCACGATCGTCTACACCTACAGCTTCCTGGACGGCCGCACCACGCGCACGGTGCGCGATCGCGAGGTCTTCCTCCGTTCCCCCTACGACGAATGAAAACCCGCCGCCCTTCCCCGCTCCGCTCGCGCACCGGCTTCACGCTGGTCGAGATCCTCATCAGCCTGAGCATCACAGTGCTCGCGATGGGCCTGACCCTGGGCACGTTCCTCTTCGGGTTGCGGACGATGTACAAGGACACCCAGCGCCTCGCCACCAACGCCAGCTTGCGCAGCTTCATGGCCCAGATCTCCAAGGAGACGCTCGACGCCTCGTACTTCTACCTCTTCCAGTATTACACCAAGCTCGATGGCAACGTCGACCTGAGCGCCGATCCGCTAGTGCCCGCCCTCACGATCGACGACCCCGGCACGGATTACGACAAGTACACGGCCCACGGCGACTGCCTCGTGCTGGTGACCAACACCTCGCTCAGCTCGACAACCAAGATCCGCCAGGTGCGCGTCTATTACCGCCTCACAACCTCGCAGGCCACGATGAACGCCGAGGCGCCGCTGCGGTATTATGAAACGACCGACTGGGGCACGACCGGCGACGTCGACGGTTCCGGCAACGCCGTCAGCCTGACGACCATCCTCAATTCGATCGACCTGAAGGACTACCCGACCATCGCCGGTTCCAAGCTGATCTCTAGCCGCACGAAGGGCCGCGCGGTCCCGTCACCCTACACGGGGTACACTGCCGGCGATCTCTACCCGGTCTTCTCGAGCGAATCGCCCAACGCCAACGCCACCAACGGCTACATTTCCATCAACGTCGAGTTCATCAACGGCTCGACGGTGAACAGCATGCTTTCGAGCAGCAGTTTCAATTACACGATCTCTCCCCGGAGGTAACGCCGTGAAAAGTCCCGCTCCCTTGTCCCGCCGCCACCGCGCTTCCGCGCTCATCACCGTCGTGTTCCTGATCGCGATCATGGCGATCCTCACGGCCAGCATGCTCCGCTACAGCGGCAGCGAGCAGCGCGGCAACGAGCGCAACCGGCTCATCCTCCGCGCCAAGAACATGGCGGAGAACATCGCCATCTACGGCGCCTCACAGTTGACCACGAAACTGTACCGCCTGGCCAGCGTGCCGGTGATGCATTTCCCCTGGACCGGCACCAGCCGCAATCGCCTCTACATGCCCCCGGACAGCGTCATGACGACGGCCTTCACGTCCCCCTCGAACTGCGAGATGCGGGCCGGCATCCTCTCCGTCGACAGCACCTATAATCTCGTCACGGACACCACCGACCCGAACTACGGCCTGCAGGTCCGCACCGCGATGGTGCCCATCATCACCAAGGCGACGGCGACGCACACGGCGCTCGGCAGCGTCACGGCCTATACCGAACAGGACATGGAAATGGCGCTGACGCCTCTCTTCCAGTTCGGCATGTTCTACAACATGGACATGGAGCTGTACCCCAGCGCCACGTTCTCCATTTCGGGACCGGTGCACACCAACAATCGCTTGATGGCCCACCCGGACGCCGCCGCCACCATCTCGATCACCTTCCAGAACCGCGTCTCGATCGCCGAGGGCTTGTACGCCGACCACTCGCTGAAGGCCATGCCGCGCAACCAGGCCGGCGCGCAGAACCCGCCCACCCTCGCCAACGGTGACATCTATTTCTACAACACCGCGGCGACGCCGGTGGCGACCGACCTCAAGGACACTAGCAATCTCTGGCGGGATCACAAGTACCGCACCACCACCGAAACGACCACCACGCTGGCCCAATTCAAGACCTTTGCCACCAACACCTATGGCAGCAACCTGCGGACCAGCGTCCATGGAGTCACGAAGCTCAGCCTGCCGGGCATTGGCACCTACAAGGAGCAGGACGACCCCAGCACGCCGGAGGACGAGCGCAGCAATGGCCGCCAGATCATCGAGCCGCCCAATGCCGACAAATGGGTCTGGAACAGCTCGACCAGCACGGGCGCCTGGACGACCAACACCGACGATTCCGACGTCGCCGGCTCAAAGCTCTCCTACAAATGCGGCCTGTACATCGTGGCGAATCCCTCCACCACCAATCGCACGGGACACCTTCCCGATGGCACGACCGTCCGCGTGTTGCCCCGCTCCTATCGTGCCTGGCTTAATACCACGGATCTGACGACCGGCGTGCATACGATTCGCGAAGTCGTGCTGCCGGGCCAGCCGTCGTATGGCTACAACAACGGCCCGGACGGCACCGCCGGCACCAGCGACGACTACATGTATGAAAACCTCCTGCCCAACCGCTATATCCTGACCTCGGTCTGCGGCGACGGGCAGACCGGCAACCAGGTCCTGCGCATCCCGCAGCAGGACTATGGGCTCGCCACTGGCTACACGCTCAGCAGCGCAGGCGTCATCGGCGATACCACCATCAACGTCAGCG
This sequence comes from Lacunisphaera sp., assembly GCA_035545835.1. GTDB lineage: Bacteria > Verrucomicrobiota > Verrucomicrobiia > Opitutales > Opitutaceae > Lacunisphaera. The sequence goes on along the minus strand of DASZXO010000002.1, from coordinate 19,155 downwards.
GTGGCTCCTATTATCTGCGCGCCGGTGAGGTCGTCGACATCGGGTCTTATCGCTACCTGGTCACGTCCTCGCTCTCGTCCGGGTCGTTCAAGATTGCGCCCCCGGGGCTCATCGCGGCGGCGGCCAGCGGCGCTACCGTGACCATCGATGCCGCGAGCCGCACTGTGGGCACCGGCTCTGGCTACAAGACCAATGGGGTCCTGTCGCAAAACGCCACGGCGATCACCATCAACACCGGTTCCGGCACGATCCTCCCGGGCAACACCATCAGCTTCGGCGCGAGCCCGGCCTACAAGTACCTCGTGGTCGCCGTCGCCACCGGCTCCTCCCCCACGACCGTCTACATCGCCAAGCCGGGTCTGCGGGAGAGTTCAATCTCGTCGGCCACGGCGGTGACGGTCGATTCGGCCAGCGGCAACCTGGGCACGGGCACGAATTATCTGATCAACAATTCGTCCGGCTATTCGGCGGGTTACAACACGATGAACACTGCCTCGCCGTATGGAGCGATCGCGATTGACAACGGCTCCGGCACGATCCGCCCCGGCGACATCGTGGCGGTAGGCGCCCAGCAGTACATGGTTTCGATCGTTCCCACCGCCTCGCTCACCCAGATCTGGGTGGCCGCCCCGAGCCTGATCGATGCGATCACCGACAACACCCCGGTATTCGTCGACCCGTTTCGGGCGAGCGGCTACGACACCAGCCTGAGCCCCGCGTACCCGGCGGACTCGGCCAGCGGGACGGCGCTCAATCCCGGCGATTACTATTTCTACGACATTCGCCGGGCCAACAGCAACCGCGGCGTCGTGGCGCTCTCGGGCACGACCGGTCTATATGATCGCTATGACGTGCCCTATGTGCCGCGCCCGATCGCCAAGATCGACCTCGATATGATCCGCCTCCGCATGATGGTCGACCGTACGGTCAACTCGGCGACAACGAGTACCTGCCTGGATGTCCGCAACCCCAATGGGAGCGGCATCGCGCAGGCCACCTGGTCCAATTCGATTTATAATCCGACCTATCCATCCTCGCTGCCATCGCTGGGCCTGGGCATGGGCTCGTCCTTCAACGTCTTCCCGACCAGCAGCACGCTCTATGCGCCGGACCCGTTCAAGATGTATTACGCCCCGACCGCCGCGCTGGCGACGACCGACGATCCGACCAGCTATGCGGTCCCGGCCACCGGCCTCTACGACCCGTCCAATCCCTGCCCGTGGTACGACGGCGTGGCCATCTATATCGAGTCGGTCGACGCCGAGAAACGCGTCCAGACCACCACCAACGGCCTCGGCACGCCGCTGCGCATCGACTCCGGCGTCCGTTTCCTCAACGGCCGCGGCCCCATCATCTCCCTCACGGCCACGGGCGTGACGGGATTCACCTGCGTGACCAATGATGCGGTCTATATCATCGGCGACTTCAATGCCGACGGTACCGTCGACACCAACACCGCCCACCAATACACGAACGGCTACAGCGCCACGTGGCCGGATTCCACCGGCGAGTACCTGGCCTCGATCATGGGTGACGCCGTCACCATCGTCTCGCAACCTTTGTGGACCAGTGCCACCGGCGGCCAGACCGAAGGCTGGAATGACGCCCTGAGTGCCCTCCCCAACCAGGCCAGTTCCAGCGGCTGGCGCACGGGCTCCAATGCCAGCTCCGCCATTGTCGGAACCTACGACGGGGTCTATGCCACGAGCGGCTGTTATCCCGGACTCTTCCCCAACGACAGCACGTCCGGCAGCCTCGGTTCGACCAAGACCACCAAGATGGCACCCACCCACCCGACCGAGGTTTCGACGGCGCTCGTCGTCGGCATTGTCCCGAGCAATCACAATCCCACGCAGCTGACCGATGGCTACGTGCCGACTTTCTCGCTCCCCGCCAGCGGCAACCCGGCCCAGGTTGGCAATGGCGTGAACAGCGGCGGTGCCAACAACTTTCCCCGCTTGCTCGACAACTGGAACGGCCAAGCCCTTTGGATCCGCGGCTCGATGGTGGCGTTGTTCGAGAGCCGGGTGGCGATGGAGCCGTTCACCAACAGCCGCTGCTACAACGCCCCCGGCCGCTTCTGGGGTCTCCACCACGGCTTCAGCACGCAGAACCACGACGTGCCGCTCGAGCCGATCGTGCTCAGCGCGACGCGGGTCGGCTTCCGCGAGCTCACGGCTTCCGAGTACACCAGCATGAAATCAACGATCGAGGCGCTGCCGTGATTTCCGGCCCGGCCTTGGCCGCCGCGGCCGGCGTCACACGCCGGCGGTCGCCGAGCGCCACCATTCGGCCAGCCCGGCGAAGGCGCGCCCGCGGTGGCTGATCCGGTTCTTCTCGTCCTCGGTCAGCTCGGCATAGGTGCGGTCGTAGCCGTCCGGCTGGAACAGCGGATCGTAGCCGAAGCCGTTCTTCCCCGCCGGCTCGAGGCGCAGGGTCCCCGTGCATTCGCCGGCGAACACATGCTCGACCTCCCCGGGACCGCGCAGCACCAGGACACACGTGAAACGGGCGCCCCGCCGGCCGGCGGGCACGGCGCGCATGACCTCCGCCAGCTTGCGCAGGTTGGCGGCGCCGTCGTGCTGCGGCCCGGCAAAGTAGGCCGACTCGACCCCGGGCGCACCGCCCAGCGCGTCAACGCACACGCCGCTGTCGTCCGCCAGCACCCACGCTCCTTCCGGCAGCACCGCCTGCAGGGCCAGCGCCTTCTTGCGCGCATTGCCGGCGAACGTGCCGGTGTCCTCGACGACGGCCGGCATGGCCGCCGCCGGCCGGATCCTCACCGCCAGCCCCGATGCGGCGGCGAGCCGCTGGAACTCCGCCGCCTTGTGCGCGTTGCCGGAGGCGAGGTGGATCTCGCGGGGCACGCTATTCGCCATACGCCTTGCGCACGAACGTCGCCTCGTCGACGAACATCTTCGGCGGATAGCTGAGGAAGCCCCGCATGAGCGTGTCGTCGCCGTGGGCCTCGTGCCGCACCTGCTTCAGCCGGACCGCGTGTTCCAGGTTTTCCGTGCGCAGCCCGCGCAGGATGCTCTTGCCCTTGTCGTCCGCAAACAGGACCGGGGCATGGTAGACGAGCAGGTAATCCAGCTCCCGCGCGTACAGCAACTCGCTGAGCAACTGCGCCCCGCCCTCGAAGAAGACGCCGGTGATGCCCTCCGTCGCGCAACGCTGGCGGAAATCCGCGAAATTCACCTTCGGCGACGACGCCGCCAGCACCCAGGTCTTGACGCCGAGCGCATTGAGCTTCCGCACATAACCCAGGCCACCCTGCGCGGTCGTCACCACGATCGTCCGTTCGCGGAATTCGTCGGTGTAGAGGTTGGGCATCGCCTTGTCGGCCACCGTCCGGAGCAGCCCGTCGAAGACGAACCGCCACGGGCACCACTCGCCGTCGGCCACGCGCGCCGTGAGCCGCGGGTTGTCCGCGCGCACCGTGCCCGCCCCGACGGCGATCGCGGGAAAAAGCCGCCGCCACCGGTGGCCGTCGGCCCGGGCCGCCTCGCCCGTGATCCACTTCGAATCGCCACTGCGTGTCGCCACCTTGCCATCGAGCGTGACCCCGGACTTTGCCGCAAACAGCGGCCGCCCGCGCGCGATCCAATGGTTGAAGATCAGGTTCAGGTCCGCGCACTCGTCCGCCAGGATGCCGGTGACCACCTCGACGCCGCCGGCGCGGAGGAGCTCGAATCCCCGGCCCGCGTGCGCCGGGTTCGGGTCGGTCGCCCCGGCGACGACGCGGGCGATGCCGGCGTCGACGATGGCGTCGGTGCACGGTGGCGTGCGCCCGTGCGTGCTGCAGGGCTCGAGCGTCACGTAAAGCGTCGCGTCCTGGCGCGGCGGGCGCCCGAGGGTCCGCAAGGCCTGGATTTCGGCGTGCGGTCCGCCCGCTTCCTGGTGATGGCCTTCGGCCACCACGATTCCCTCCTCAACGATCAGGGCGCCGACCATCGGGTTGGGATGCGTGGTGCCCCAACCGCGGCGCGCCACCTCCAGCGCCCGGCGCATGAAGCCCTCGTGGACGGCGTTGTTCATGTCGCCCCGACCGGGACGGCCGGGATGTAGGGATTGCCCGCCTTCTCCTCGCCCACGGTGGTGCGGGGGCCATGCCCCGGGCATACGATCGTCCGGTCCGGCAGCGTGTAGATCCGCGTGCGGATCGAGCGCGCCAGCGCGTCGAAATCGCCGCCCGGAAAATCCCACCGGCCCACCCCGCGCCGGAAAAGCGCGTCCCCGACAAACGCCACGGCGTCGCCCGCGGAATAAAACAGCACATTGCCGGGACAATGGCCGGGCACATGCCGGATTTCGAACTCCCGGCCCAGCGCCGCCAGCCGCGCGCCGTCCTCGACCCACGCGTCCACCGCCACGCCCTCCAGCCCGAGCTTCTGGCCCATGAAGCTCTCCATGATCTCGGGGGACTCGATCAATTCGCGGTCGTCGCGATGCGCCCGGACCGTCACGCCGAACTCACGCTTGATCTCCGCGGCGGCCTGCGTGTGGTCCCAGTGGCCATGGGTCAGCCAGAGTTCACGCAGCGTGCAGCCGGCCCGTGCCAGCAGCGGCCGGATCTTTTCCGCGATTCCGCCGGGTGCATCCACCAGGACCGCGTCGCCGCCCCGGTCCCCGGTCATCAGGTACCCGATCGTCTGTATCGGGCCGGAGGGCAGGTCATGGATTTGCATGGGGGTACCTTCGCGAACGTGGTGCACCCCCCGCAACGTCAAAGACGGACCCTCGCGGAGTCGCAGCGGCGGCCGCCCCGGGGTCGCGACCGCTGGCTTGTCCACCGCGCTCGCCGCCCTGCGCCGGCGACGCCCGGCATGATCACCGGTGGCCGCGCCGCCTCCGCACCTGCCCGGCGATGGCGGGAAGGTGATGGTTGAAGTTGCGGGCCCGGCACCCGGCCCTTCAAGGTCTTTCGTCCGCAGCGGCCGGGCTGGCCAAGACCCTCTCGACAGCCGCCAGCAGGTCACCGGCGGCGAAGGGCTTGCCCACGATCTCCGCCACGCCGAGTCCCGCCAGCCCGCCCTTCCGTCCGCCCTGCTCCAGGCCGCTCAATGCGATGATCCGCAGGCCGGGATTCAGGACGCGCAGGGACTGGATCAGCTCGATGCCGCCCATGACGGGCATCATCATGTCGGTCAGGACGAGACTGACCGCGCCCTGATGCTGGATGAAAAGCTTGATCGCCTCGCTGCCGTTCGCCGCCGCGATCACGCGATAGCCGTTCCGGGTCAACGCGCGCGTGATCAGGTCGGAGATCATCTTCTCGTCGTCCACCACCAGGATCAACTCGTTGTGCCCGCGGGCCTCGACGTTTGCCGGCGGCTGCGCCTCCAGGGGCACGCCGCCCGGCGACGCCGGCAGGTGGACCCGGAAGGTCGTGCCCGAACGACCGTCGCTGTTGACCGCCAGGAATCCGCCGTGGCTCTTGACGATGCCGAGGACGGTCGAGAGGCCCAGGCCGGTGCCCTTGCCCTCGCCTTTCGTCGTGAAGAACGGATCGAAAATGCGGTCGATGATCTGCGGGGGGATGCCGTGCCCGGTGTCCGCGACCACGAGGGCCACGTAGGCGCCGGGTTCCGCCCCCGGCGGCAGCCGCGAGTCCCCGGCCGCAATGGCGACGTTGCCCAGGGTGAGGCTGAGCTTGCCGCCGTTGGGCATGGCATCGCGCGCATTGACGCAAAGGTTGAGGAGCACCTGGTGCAGCTGGGTGGCATCGGCCACCACGCTCCACAGGTCCGGCGGCGCATGCAGCTCGATGTGGATGTTGCGGGGAAAGGTCTCCCCCATCAACTGCACCATCTCCTTCGCCAGGTGGCGCAATTGCACGCTCACCCGCGACCCCTCGACGCCCCGGCTGAAGGTCAGGAGCTGGCCGATGACACTCGCGCCGCGCTGGGCGCCGCGTTCCATCATGGCGAGGATCTCCCGGTCATGTTCGTCCTTCAGCTTGTCCTTCAACAAACCCGCCGCCATGAGCATCGGCGCGAGGATGTTGTTCAGGTCGTGCGCGACGCCGCCGGCCAGGGTGCCGATCGCCTCGAGCCGCTGCACCCGCAGGAATTTCTCCTCCAGCAGCTTTCGCTCGGTGATTTCATGGCCCGTGCCGACCAGCCCGATGATCCTCCCCTCCGGGTCCCGGCGCGGCAGTTTGGTCGAGAGGAAGTAGCGGCGCCGCCCGTCGACCGACACGAACGACTCCTCCTTGTTGAGCAGCGGCGTGCCGGCGAGCACGGCCAGCTCGTCCGCGCGGAAGGCGGCCGCCACGTCCGCGGGATAGAAATCGGCGTCGGTGCGCCCGATCAGGTCCTCGGCTGACTTCGCGCCCATGCCGCGGAAGCATTGCTCGTTGCAGGCGACAAAGCGGCTCTCGACGTCCTTGATGTACAGGTAGTCCGGCAGCAGGTCGAACAGCGTGCGCAGCAGGATGCGCTCGCTGTCGAGCGCGGCCTGCGCGGCCTTCCGTTCGCTGATGTCGCGCACCACCGCGAGGACGTAATCGCGCTCGAGCCGGACGAGCTTGGCGTTGACCTCGACGGGAAAGGAGACGCCATTCGCCCGCCGGTGCCGCCCCTCGCGGCGCAGGCCCCCCTCGGCCCGCAGACGCGCCACCAGCGGCGCCCAGTCGCTGGCGGTGACGGTTTCCTCGATGTCGAACAGCCGGCGTTGCAGCAGCTCTTCGCGGCGGAAGCCGAGGCGCGCCGGGCCGTTCTCGTTGATGTCGATGTAGCGGGCGGTTTCCGGGTCGATGATCTCGATGACATCGTTGGACTGGTCGATCAGCGCCCGGAAGAGGCGCCGGGCCTTGTCCTCCTTGTTGCGGTCGGTCACATCCGTCCCGATGCTCGCCGTGCCGATCACGCGGCCGCCCGCATCGCGGATGGCCACGATGCTCCAGGCGATTTCGCGGTGTTCGCCCGTCCGGGTTACAATGGGATACTCGTGCTGCTTCGGCACCCGGCCCGAGGCCATGGCGCCGGCGATGTGGCGGCGGACGTCCTCGGCGGCCGACGGGGCCACGAACGTGCGGCACCAGTCCGCCCCCAGCGCGTCCTCGCGGTCCCAGCCGGTGACCCGCAACAGGCAGTCGTTGGCAAAGGTGAGCTTTCCGCCGGCATCGAGCATCTTGGCGAGCAGGTCGACATTCTCGAGCATCTCGCGGAGGCGGCGCTCGGAATCCCCCAGGGCCTCCTCGGCCTCCTTGCGCTTGGTGATGTCGGTCCGGATCGAGACATACTGGGCCGGCCGGCCGGCATCATTCAGGAAGGGGACGATCGTGGTATTGACCCAGTAGTAGGTGCCGTCCTTCGCCTGGTTGCGGATTTCACCCTGCCAGGTGTGCCCGGCGGTGATGGTCTCCCACATTTCCCGCATGAATTCCTTCGAATGGTAGCCGGAGTTGATGATCCGGTGGTCCTGCCCCAGCAACTCGGGCCGCGAATACTTCGAGATCGCGCAGAACTTGTCGTTAACGTAGGTGATCTTCCCGCGGGGATCGGTGATTGCGACGATGGCATGTTCGTTCAGCGCGGTGCGCAGCCGGTCCGCTTCCTGCGAGAGCTGCCGGACCTTTTCGGCGCTGGCCACCCGCTCCTCGATTTCGTTTTCCCATCTCCGGATGACCTGGCGCAGCAGCGCGACGAGGAGGACCGTGGTTACGACAACGAAGGCGATGCCCTTGTACGATTGCAGCACGGTCAGTTGCGCGGCGTCGACCGGCAGCAGCGCGAGGATCCGGTCGGAAAAGAGGATCCAGCCGGCGCCGAACACCGCATAAAACCCGGCCACCCTGAAGGCGAGCCGCCGCGAGCTGGCCAGCATGCGTCCCCTCCTCCCCTGCGGCCCGGCGGCGGCAGCGGCCCCGACGCCTCCGGCCTCCGCGGCAGCGGAACCTGGCAGACGTGGCGTTGGCGAAGACATGTCCGTGTTGGTTGTGCTCTGCTGACCTGCGTGGAGGGCAAATCAGCACAGACTCTCGGCCCGGACAGAGCCTAGCCGAAAGCGCCCCGGAAATCTGGTCATCCCTTGGTTTACTGTCACCGTTTCTTGGCCATGCCCCCGAGCCGGGCGGCCGGATGAGCAGACGCGTTTCATCCTGACGCGAGCGGAGTGCGCCCTTAGCGGCCCAAGGCGGTCCGCACCGCCTTCAGGATCAGCGGCGCTGGGCTGGGTTTCGGAATCACGTCCAGCACGCCGAGTTGTTCCAGTTCCTTGCGTACGGCCGCGTCCTGCTCGAGCCCGCTGGTGGCGATCACGCGCAGCCCGGGGCGCAGTGTTCGCAGGGCCCGGATGAGGGCCGCGCCCCCCATCACCGGCATCATCATGTCGGTGATGACGAGCCGGACCGCGTCCTGGTTTTCCACCAATCGCGCCAGCGCCTCGCGTCCGTCCCTCGCCACCAGCACGCGGTAGTTCTTCTGCTCGAGCACCAGCCGGGTCATGGTGCCGATGTTCTCCTCGTCGTCGACGACCAGGATCATCTCGCCGCCCCCGGCCAGGCTCGGGCTGTCCGCCGCCGGGACCACGCCGCCGCCGCCAAAATCGACGGCGGGCAGGTGGATGTGAAACACGGTGCCGTGCCCGGGCTCCGACTGCAGCGTGACGAACCCGCCGTGACTCTCCACGATGCCCAGCACGGTCGAGAGCCCGAGTCCCGTGCCCTGGCCGATGCCTTTGGTGGTGAAAAACGGATCGAAGACCCGGTCGAGGATCTCCGGCGGGATGCCGTGGCCGGTGTCGACCACGTCGATCACCACATATTTCCCCGGCCGGGCTTTCGGGTGGACCCGCGCGGCCGCGCCGTCCAGCTCCACGTTGGTTGCCACCAGCCGGAGCTCACCGCCCCCGGGCATCGCGTCGCGCGAGTTGACGCACAGGTTCATGAGCACCTGGTGAAGCATCGTCGGGTCGCCGAGCACTGGCCAAAGGTCGCCGGCGCACTGGTCACGAATGGCGATCTCGCGCGGGAATGTCTCCTTCATCAGGGCGGTCATCTCCTTGATCAGGTGCCGGACCTGCACCGCCACCTTTTCGCCCCCGAGCCCGCGGCTGAAGGTCAGGAGCTGCCGCACGATGTTCGCGCCCCGGTGCACGGAGCCTTCGAGCATGCCGAGCGTCTTCACGTCCTCCGGCGCCGTCAGGCGCCCCTTGAGGAGCCCAGTGATCATCATCATCGGCGCCAGGATGTTGTTCAGGTCGTGGGCGATGCCGCCGGCGAGGGTTCCAACCGCCTCGAGGCGCTGGGCCCGGAGGAACTGCGCCTCCAGGTCCTTGCGGCCGGTGACGTCGGACGCCACCCCCACGATGCGACACACCTTGCCGTGGGAGTCGCGGATGGGGAACGCCCGGTCGTGGATCCACCGGACGCTGCCGTCCGGCCGGACGATCCGGTACTCCTCGGCGTACTCGCCGGTCGCCTGCTTGGTCGTGGCCGCCGCCAGCACCCGCGCGCGGTCCTCCGGCAGGATCGCGTCGATCCAGGTGCGGGGCCGGGCATACACCTCAGCGCAGGTGCGCCCCCAGATGCGTTCGTAGCCGGGACTGATGTACAGCATCCGGTCCTTCGCCGCGTTGGTCATCCAGAACACCTCGTCGATGTTCTCCGCCATCTCGCGAAAGCGTTCCTCGCTCTTCTGCAGCGCCTCGACCGCCTGCTTGCGTTCGCTGATGTTGCGGACGACGGACACCACGTATTCCCGGTCGAGCCGGACCAGCCGCGAGTTGAACTCGACGGGAAAGAGGGTGCCGTCCTTCCGCCGGTGCACCGTCTCGCCCGTCACGCAGCCGTCGCGCTGCAGGCGTTCCATGAATCCCGTCCAAAGCCCGGGTGACACCATCGGGTCGATGTCGAACACACCCATGCGCAGCAGCTCCTCCCGGCTGTAGCCCAGCTCCCGGCACGCGCACTCGTTGATGTCGATGAAGCGGGCCGTGGCCCGCTCGATCACCTCGAATGCATCGCTCGACTGGTCGACCAGCGTGCGGAACAGCTGCAAGGATTCCGTGGCGTGGCGGCTCTCCCGGCGAAGCCGGCCCTGGGCCAGGGCGGCCTCCACCGCGGGTCCCAGGCGCGCCAGGCGGTCCTTGAGCAGGTAATCGAGTGCGCCCAACCGCATGGCCTCGACCGCGGTGTCTTCGCCAATCGTGCCCGAGATGAGGACAAAGGGGATGCCGGGATCGACCTCCTGCACGACCCCCAGGGCCTGCAGGCCGGTGAACTGCGGCATCCCGTAATCGCACAGGACCACGTCGGGCCGCTCGCGCAGCGCCTGGCGAAGCGCGGCCTCGTTGTCCACCCGCGTCCACTCCGGCGCAAAGCCGGCCTTGCGCAGCTGGCGCAACACCAGCTCGGCGTCCGCCTGGTTATCCTCCCCCAGCAGGACTTTCAAAGGGCGGCCCATCTTCATTCCACCACCTTTTGCGGCTGGTTAACCTGCAGCCAGTATTGCCCGATTTGCCGCACCACCGCGGCGAAGCGGTCGAACTCAACCGGCTTCACGACATAGCTGTTCGCGCCGAGCCGGTAGCATTCCGAAACGTCCACTTGCTCACGTGATGACGTGAGCACGACGACCGGGATGCCGCGGGTGCGTGGGTCCTCTTTCACGCGCCGCAGCACATCCAGCCCCGACACCTTGGGTACCTTCAGGTCCAGGAGGATCAGTTTCGGCATCGGCGCCGGTTCCGCCAGGATCCACGCCAGCGCCTCGACGCCGTCGCGCACCACGCGGATGGAATTGTTTATGCCGGCCCGGCGCAGGGCGCGCAGCGCCAGCTCGAGGTCCTGGGGATTGTCCTCCAGCAACAGGAGATCGGCCGTCGCGCCGGCATCACTCATGCGCCGGTCCCCCCCAGCGTGAAGAAGAAGGTCGCGCCCCGGTCCGGCTCGGCCGCCGCCCACACGCGGCCGCCATGCCGCTGGACGATTCTCTGCACCATCGCCAAACCCACGCCCGTGCCCTCGTAGTCCTCGATCCGGTGCAGACGCTGGAACACCCCGAAAAGCTTGCCCGCGTGCCGCATGTCAAAGCCCGTGCCATTGTCGCGGACAAAGAACGCCCGCTGGCCGTCAAAATCGGCGCTGCCGACTTCCACGACGGCGGGGTCGCGGCCGCGCGTGTATTTGAGCGCATTGGAAAGGAGGTTGATCCACACCTGCTTCAGCAGGGCGGAATCGCCCTGGCCCTTCGGCAACGACGCCAGGCGCAACTCGAGATTGCGGCCTTCCTGCTGCATCGCCAGGTCCGCCAGCGCCGCCCGCACCAGTTTGCCCATGTCGACCGGCTGGGTTCTCAGCGCCTGCCGGCTGAGGCGCGAGAAACGCAGCAAGTCGTCGATCAACGCGCCCATGCGCACCGCGCTCTCGCAGATGACGCGAAGCTGGCGCCGCCCTTCCTCCGGCAGGAGTTCGCCGAAATCCTCCTGCACCGCCTGGGCGAACCCGTTCACCGCGCGCAAGGGGGCGCGCAAATCGTGCGAGACCGAATAGCTGAAGGCCTCGAGTTCGCGATTGATCGCCTCCAGCTCCGCCGTCCGCTGGCGGACCCGGGCCTCCAGCTCGGCATTGAGCCGCAGGATCTCCTCCTCCCCGCGTTTCTTCGCGGTGATGTCCGCCCGGATCGCGATGTACTGGCGGGGCTTCCCCTGCTCGTTGAGGAAAGGCACGATGGTGGTGTCGACCCAGTAGAAGGTGCCGTCCTTCGCCCGGTTCTTGATCTCGCCGTGCCAGACCTGGCCGCGGGCGATCGTGGTCCACAACCCCCGGATGAACTCCTTCGAATGATGGCTGGAATTGATGATGCGGTGGTCCTGTCCGATCAGCTCCTCCCGGGAATACTTGGAGATCGCGCAGAACTTGTCGTTGACGTAGTTGATCCGCCCGGCCGGGTCGGTCATCGCCACGATGGCATGCTCGTCGAGCGCCGCCTTCAGGTCGCCGAGTTCCTTCAGCGATTCCTTCAGTTGCTCCTCGGGACGTTTGTCCGGGCTCATGGCTGGCGGGCGGGTCCGCCGGACCGACGGCCGGCGGAAGGCGCCCCCGTTGACGGGCCATGGAGCCGGGCGGGCTCGCGTCCGCGATCTTCGCCCGCCCCGCGCGGTCGCACCAGGGTCCACTGCAGGTTGAGCTTGGGCGTGACCTTGCTGAAGCTGTCGATGCCGACCGGCTTGATGATGTAGTCCCGGGCGCCGAGCCGGGCGCAGGCGATGATGTTACCGTCCTCCCGCGACACCGTCAAAATCACCACCGGGACATGCCGGATTTTCGAGTCGGCGTTCATGGCCCGCAGCACGTCGCGCCCCGACATGTCCGGCAGGTGCAGGTCCAGGAGTACCAGTTCCGGCAGCACCCGCCGGCGGCGGGCGAACCGGCCGCGGCAGTGCAGGTAATCCAGCGCCTGCTGTCCCTCGCGCACGAGCTTCACCGGGTTCCTGATCCCGGCGCGCCTGAACGCCCGCAGCGTCAGTTCGGCATCCGCCGCCTCGTCCTCGACCAAGAGTATCTCCCCCGGCCTCGCCGCACCCGCCCTCCCGGCCCGGGCGCTTTCCGGATCGGCCAGCAGGCTGGCCACCGACACCTGCAGGGCCTGCGCGAGGTTCATGACGCTGCGCAGCGTGACATTGCGCGCGCCGCGTTCGATATCGGCCAGATACGTGCGATGCATGTCGGCCCGCCAGGCCAGCTCCTCTTGTGTCAGCCCCAGTCTCCGGCGCTCCACCTTGACTGCCATGCCCAGCCAAGCCTGCAAGGCGCGCGGGTCGCGTGCGGGAACCTCTTGTCCTTTCGGCACTTTCACGACGTATGGTAGCAATCCGCGCAATAGACTATGAGAGACAATCGGGTGGAGCGCCCCGGGTTGTCGTGCGCGCCTCGCTGGCGGCGGAAACAGTGCCGGTTTCGGGGCGCCGGATTCCCGTGCCGCAGGCACGCCGCTCGTCGCGAGCGGAATCGGGATGGCGTCTGGAACGGATTTCTCATGCCAGTGCGTGGAACTGGTATGGTGCCGGCGACCCGCCACTGAAGCGGGCCGCAACCCTACATTATCTACCCACCGGCCACGGTTTCGCAACGACCGTTTCGTTTGCACACCGCCACTCTTCCGCCTTGCGCCTCTTTCCCCGGTTCTCTGTCTTCCTTGTCCTCTGTCGTTACATCTCCAGCAACGCCGGAGGATGACACCCGCCCTCGTTTCAATGACTTCCGCCCAGATCCGCCAGTCGTTCCTCGATTTCTTCAAATCGAAGCAGCACGCCATTGTCCCGTCGTCCTCCCTGATGCCGACCGCACCCAACCTGCTGTTTACGAACGCCGGGATGAACCAGTTCGTGCCCTACTTCCTTGGCGACCAGGCCGCTCCTTGGAAACGCGTGGCCGACACCCAGAAATGCATCCGGGCCGGTGGCAAGCACAACGACCTCGAGGACGTCGGCTTCGACACCTACCACCATACGATGTTTGAGATGCTCGGGAACTGGTCCTTCGGCGATTACTTCAAGAAGGAGACGCTCGAGTGGGGTTGGGAACTGCTGACGAGCCCGAAGTATTGGGGCATTCCGCCAAAGCGCCTCTTCGCCACGGTCTACCAGCCCGACAAGGCCAAGGGCGACCCGTCGGAGTTCGACCAGGAAGCCTACGACATCTGGGCCGGAATCTTCAAGGCCGCTGGGCTCGATCCCAAGGTCCACATCGTCAACGGCAACAAGAAGGACAATTTCTGGATGATGGGCGACACCGGTCCGTGCGGCCCGTGCTCCGAGATTCATTTCAACCTGCTGCCGTCCGATGACGAGGCGGCCGGCCGGGCGCTGGTCAACAGCTCCTCGCCGCGCTGCATCGAGATCTGGAACCACGTCTTCATCCAGTTCAACGCCAACGCCGACGGCTCCGTCACGCCGCTTGCCGCGAAGCATATCGACACCGGCATGGGCTTCGAACGCGTCGCGGGCATCCATGCCACGACGCACGGCTTCAAGGATTTCTCCGCCGAGCCGTCCAACTACAACGCCGATGTCTTCAAGCCGACCTTCGAAAAGCTCGAACAACTGACGAATGGCACGAAGCGCTACACCGGCTCCGTCCCGAAGGCCCGGACCGGGCTGACCGAACAGGAGAACATTGACATCGCCTTCCGCGTCCTCGCCGATCACGCCCGCTGCGTCTCGTGCGCCATCGCCGACGGCATCCTGCCGGGCAACGAAGGCCGCAATTACGTCATCCGCCGCATCCTTCGCCGCGGCATCATGTACGGCCGCAAGAACCTTGGCCTGAAAACCGGTGATTTCGCGGCACTCATCGGGCCCGTGGTTGAGTCACTCGGCGATGTCTTCCCCGAACTCAAGACCCAACGCGTCATGGTCGAAAAGGCCATCCGCGCTGAAGAGGAGTCATTTGGTAAGACTCTCGATCGCGGCCTGATGATGCTCGATCTTGCGCTGAAAACGGCCGAGCAACGCGCAAAGTCCTTCCCGAAGGAAAATAGAATACTGCCCGGCAACGTCGCCTTTGAGCTCTACGATACCTACGGGTTTCCGCTTGATATGACTCAACTGCTCGCGACCGAACGTGGGATCACTGTAGATACCGAAGAATTTGAGCGACTCATGGCGGCACAGCGCGAGCGCGGCCGCGCCTCGCAAAAGAAGGACGTCATCGTCGCCGCGACCGAGGGCGAATCCACCGCCGAGGCGACGAAGTTCGTCGGCTATGACCTTTCCGCCACCAGCGTCACCCACGCGAAGGTCGTCGACGTCGTGACCAGCGGCAAGGACACCTACCTGGTGTTCGACCAGACTCCGTTCTACGCGGAGATGGGCGGACAGGTCGGCGACTCCGGCCATGCCATCGTCGGCGGCGCCAAGGTGCACATCACCGATTGCATCAAGGACAAATCCGGTCGGCATCTGCACAAGGTTCTTTCGCCGTCGGAGATCGCCCCGCTCGGCCCGGCCGTCGGCCAGCTCGCGACCCTGCACGTCGATTTTGCCCGGCGGATCGCGATCTCGCGGCACCACTCCGCCGCCCACCTCGTGCATTGGGCGCTGCGCAAAATCCTCGGGACGCACGTCCGCCAGTTCGGCACGCACAAGACGCCGGACCGCCTGCGCTTCGACTTCACCCATTTCGAGGCCATGACCGCCGCGCAGGTCAAGGAGTGCGAGCAGCTCGTCAACCAGAAGGTGCTCGAGAACTCCGTTGTCACCACCTCTGAGATCGAGTACGCGAAGAAAGGCGACGACGTCCTCGCGTTCTTCGGCGACAAATACGGCAAGTTCGTCCGCGTGGTGGATATCGGCGGCTTCTCCAAGGAGCTCTGCGGCGGAACGCACGTCGGCCGCTCGAGCGAAATCGGCTTGATCAAGATCACCGCGGAAATGGCGATCGCCGCCGGCACGCGCCGCATCGAGGCGGTCGCCGGCCAGGCCGCGTACGACTTCGTCGCCGGTGAGGAAACCGCGCTTAAGGCCGTCAACGCGCGGCTCAATGCCGGCGTCCACGACGTCGCGGCCAAGCTCGAGTCGGTGCTCGCGCACCAGAAGGAACTCGAGAAGAAGCTTCGGGCCTTTGAGGCCAAGGCCTCGGCGGGCCTGGCGGATGAACTCGCCGCCACGGCGGTGGCGAAGGACGGGATGAAATGGGTCTCAGCCGTTGTCACCGCCGAGAACCAGGATGCGCTGCGCTCGCTGGGCAGCCAGGTGCTGCACAAGGTCGGCGCCGGCGCCGTGGTCCAGCTCGGCGCCCTGCTCGATGGCAAGGTCAGCCTCGTCGCCTACTGTTCGCCCGAAGCCGTCAAGGCCGGCCAAGCCGCGGGAAAGCTCATCCAGGGTCTCACCGCCAGGCTCGGCGGCAAGGGCGGCGGCAAGCCCGATTACGCCCAGGGCGGTGGCGGTGATCCCGCCAAGCTCGCGGAAGCGTTGCGCCTCGCCTAGGAGGGCCATGAGCGAGATTCCCGGCAGGTCCATGGTTGTTCGCGCCGTGGACTACGTCGCGGTGCGGGGTGTGTTCCGTTCCTCCGGCCGCCAGCTGCTCGGGATTCTCGTCGCGCTCTTCATTGTCTTCCCGTTCCTCGACGCCGCTAGCTGGGGCGACACCGTGTTTAACTGGTGCTTTTCGGCGGTGCTGTTGTCGGCCCTGCTCGCCGTCGGTGGCGGCCGGCGCACGGTGCTCGTCATCGGCCTGCTGCTCCTGGCGCCGACCCTGGCCCTGCGGTGGCTGCCGCGCGAGGTGCTGCTGCTGTCCGACAGCTCCCTGAGCCTCGCCAGCCATGGTGTGTTCGTGGGTTTCGTGTGCGTCCAGCTGCTGCGCTACGTGCTTCGCACGCCCAAGGTGGACGCCGAGGTGCTGGCGGCCAGCGTCTCCATCTATCTGCTCTTGGGCTGGCTGTGGACGTTCCTCTTTCGCCTGTGCGCGCTGATCCAGCCGCATTCGATCAGCGTTGCTTCGCCGGACGGGCCTTCGCTCTACAACATGTTCTATTTCAGCTTCAGCACACTGACCACGCTCGGCTACGGCGACATCCTGCCGGTCAGCCGCCAGGCGAGGATGCTGGCCATCCTCGAAACAACCTGCGGCGTGCTTTACCTCACGGTGCTCGTCGCCAGGCTCGTCTCGCTCTATCGCGGCGCCGGAATGGCGGACAATCCCTCCTCCCCCCACCCGTCCCGGCCGGCGGATTGAAGCGAGCCTACTCCTCGCGCAGCGCGACGATCGGGTCGATCCGCGCGGCACGTCGCGCCGGCAGATAGCTGGCGAGGGCGGCGACCACCAGCAACGCGCAGGAAACGCCGACGTACACGATGGGATCGGTCGGTGCCACTGCGAACAGCAGGCTCTTGATGGAGCGGCCGAGCAGCCCCGCTCCCACGAGGCCGATCGCCAGGCCGATGCCGGCCCGAGTCAATCCCTGCTGGAGAATCAGCCCGACGATCTGCTCGCGCGTCGCGCCCAGCGCGCCGCGCACGCCGATCTCGCGGGTTCGCTGCGAGACGTCATAGGCCAGCACACCGTAGATGCCCAGCGCGGAGAGAAACAATGCGAGCCCGGCGAACGCGGCCAGAAGGAGCATGACCGCCCGCCGATTGTCGTACGACGAGCCGACCACCTTGGTCATTTCGCCGGTATCGAAGAGGACGATGCCCGGGTCGATGGCCCGCAGCTTTTCGCGCAGCGCGGTGATCACGTCGCCCGCCGGCCGGTCGGTACGGAGGAAAAGCGAGTAGCCCGGCCCCTGGCCTTGGTTTCCCTGGATGAGCACGTAAATGAAGGGATTCCCGCTTTTCTCTTCCACGCCGTTGTGCGGAACGTCCTTCACCACGCCGACGATCGTCTCCCAGCCCTCGGGTTTGTCCGGGCGGTTGCCGAAGGTAAAGTGACCGCCAAGGGCGGATTTTCCCGGGAAGAATTTCTGCGCAAAGCTGGCGTCCACCACGAAACGCCGCGGTTTGCTGGCCTTGTCCGCCTCCTCAAAAAAACGGCCGGCAAGGAGCTTCAAGCCCAGTGTCGACAGGTAGTCCGGCGTGACCGCCACAATGAATGCTCCCGGTTGTGGGGCCCCAGGAGGCAGCGTGTCGTTCTCCAGCGTCAACGCCCCAATTCCCAGCCCACCCTGAAAGGGCGTTGACGAGGACAGCGCGCTCGAAGTCACACCCGGTATTCCCCTCAGCGCATCGAGGAGTCGCCGTTGAGTGTTTTCGGCCGCCTCGGCGGTACCGCGCAACGCCCGCGGGAGCACGACCCGCCCAGTCACGACCCCGCGCGGATCGAACCCGGGATTCACGTCCAGCGCTTTCGCGAAGCTGTGGATCAGGAGGCCCGCGCCCGTCAGAAGCATCAACGCAAACGCCACCTGGGCGACCACCAGCGCGCTGCTCAGGGCCCGGACGCCGCGGCCGGACGACGCCGACCGGGAGCTGCGCTGGATGACCTCGGCGAGGTTGGTCCGCAGCGTGTGCACGACGGGGATGAGCCCGATCAACAACCCGACGAGCATCGAGAGCACCACCGCAAAGGCCAGGACCCGCAAGTCGATCACCGCGGGCAGGGACTGGGGCAGCATCCGGGCGAGGTAGAAATTCGTCACCCGCAACGCGCCCCAAGCGACCGCCACTCCCAGCAAGGCGCCCAGGCCCGTCAGGATGAGGCTCTCCAGCATCAACTGCCGCGAGATCGCGCCGCGACCCGCGCCCAGCGCCGCGCGGATCGCGAGTTCCGATTGCCGCGCATTCGCGCGCACGAGGAGAAGATTGGCGACGTTCACGCAGCCAATCAGCAGCACAAAGGCGACGCCCCCTTGCAGCATCAGCAGCGTGGAGCGGACCGGCTGCACCCGCTGGTCCTGCACGCCGCCGACGTTCATCGTCATGCCCGAGCGCTCGACGAATTGTTTCAGCGGGGCCGGGCCGGCGTCGACGTAGCGCTTCTCCATCGTCTTGGCCTCGGCGTCGGCCTGGCCGGCGGTCACGCCGGGCTTCAGCCGGCCGAAGAGCTGGATGCCGACGCCGTAGCGGCCTTGCGGGTCCTCCTGCTCCGGGCGCCACGACAGCGGCTGGATGTATTTCACGCGCGCGTCCATCGCCTCGAACACCCGCGGCGCGACCCCGACGACCTTGCAGCTCTCCTCATTGAGCCGGATGTCGCGGCCAATGACCTCGGGGTTCTCGCCGTAATCGTGCTGCCAGCAGGACTGCGTCAGGACGACGATCTTGTCCGCCCCGGGCTTGTTTTGCTCCTTCGAGAAGAACGTCCCGAGCACCGGTTGCACCCGGAGAATCCCGAAGATGTCGGCGGTCACTTTCACGCAGCCCGCGCGCGTCACGGCGTCCTCACTGCCCACCATGCCGTAGAAGAACTGCCACAGGCCGACGGCCTCGTACGAGGTCGCGTGCTGGGAGTAGTCGAGGTAGAACGGCACGTTGGCCGGCATGTGGTTCAACCCCGCCTTCGCCGCCGACGTGTAGAGTTCAACGATCTCCCGCGGCCGGTCGAACGGCAGCGGTTTCAACATCAGCGAGTAGACGGTGGAGAAGATGGCGGTCGTTGCGCCAATGCAGAGCGCCAGGGTCAGCAGCGTGGTGGCGGCAATCCCCTTCCCTTTCCAGAGGAGCCGGAAGGCAAAGATGACGTCATGCCCCATGGCGCCAGCCAAAGGCAGC
>DASZXO010000001.1:0-14555 GCA_035545835.1 Lacunisphaera sp. | reverse complement strand
CGCGCCACGCCGGCGACACCGCGGGGGTCGACTCCGCTCGCACGGCCGCGCTGGCGGCCCAGGCACGCGGCGAGGCCGCCCGCACCGCGACCAAGGAGACCCTGCGCGCCGCCGACCCGCGCGCGACCGTCAACGACGCCGACTATGTCTTCATCACCTTCATCCTCGATCATCTCCCGCACGGGCTCATCGGGCTGCTCGTCGCCGCGTTCTTCGCCGCGGCGTTTTCCTCGAAGGCCGGCGAGCTCAACGCCCTCGGCTCGACGACCACCGTCGACATCTACCGCCACGTCATCAAGCGCGACGCGGGCGACGCCCACTACGTGACCGCGTCGAAATGGTTCACGGCGCTCTGGGGCGTCGTCGCGATTGGCTTCGCGCTGTTCGCCTCGCTGGCGGAAAACCTGATCCAGGCGACGAACATCATCGGGTCCGTGTTCTACGGCGTCGTGCTCGGCCTTTTCCTGCTCGCTTTCTTCTGCAGGCGCGTGGGCGGCACCGCCGTGTTTTGGGCCGCGATCGTCAGCCAGGCGCTCGTGCTCGTGCTCTATTTCAGCCTCAGCATTTCCTACCTGTGGTATAACGTCATCGGCTGCGCGGCGTGCATGGTCCTCGGCCTCCTCCTGCAGGCCTTGCTGCCGGCAACCGAACCGCTCAACCACGAATAGACACGAATGGACACGAATAATTCCAACACCTGTCATTCTGAGCGCAGCGAAGAATCCAGTCTGGTCCGCAGTCTCGATGGTCCTGGATCCTTCGCTCTGCTCAGGATGACGCGTATCGGGAATTGGGTGTTTGCTTTGCCGCATTCGTGTTTCTTCGTGTCCATTCGTGGTTAATCCCATGCCTGCGCCCGTCATCTGTTTCGGCCAGCAGCCCTGCGGTTTCTTCCCGCGGCGGTTCCTCTACGCCAAGATCGTGACGGCGCGCCGGCTGCAGGCGGAGATCGGCGGCGAGATCGTCTATTTCTGTCACGACAGCGACCACGACTGTCGCGAGACGCATACGATCCTGCGCCATCGCAAGACGGGCGAGCCGCAGGCGTTCAATTTCACGTTCGAGAACAAGCTCCAGCGCAAATACTCGCCGCTGTTCCTCAAGCGCATCCCGGCCGGCTGGCAGGCCAACACCGCGCGGCAGCTGCCCAACTTCGTCGATCCGCACTGGGTCGAGGCCTTCAAGCAGGCGACCGCGACCAACGCCGCCGACTTCTGCCTCGAGATGTACCGGCGCATGGGCCTGCTCGACGGCGTGCGCGTCGTCCGCTCCGGCGATCCGGCCGTGCGCCGCGCGGCGTGTGACGTTGCCGACTGCTTCGTCGACGTGCCGCACGGGGGCGAGATCGTCCGCGCCCGGCTGGTCGATGGCGCGCTGAAACTGCACGAAGGCGGCGACCATTACACGACGCTGCCGCCTGCAGCGTTCACCAAGGACCAGGTCAGCCCGACGCGCGACACGCGTTTGCGCTGGATGCAATCCGTGGTTCACTGCACGCACTATGTCTGCGGCGCCGGCGAACAAGCCTACTTGAACACCGCCGAGGCCCCGGAGATAACTTACGTCCCCCGCGATCCCATTGACCGCTCCGATGAAGCCTGGACTGACAGCTGAGACCATTCCTGCCCGGCCGAAAGCCGGGAAATCGAAGGAATCCAATTCTCCACCCTGCTGTCTCTGTTACCTCCCGTAAGATGCCTTCCTCCGCCCTCGAACCCCTCCTCGCCTTCGGCGCGCACCCCGACGACATTGAGTTCGGCTGCGGGGGCGTCATCGCCCGCGAGACCGCCGCCGGCCGGCCCGCGCACTTCGTGGTCTGCTCGCGTGGCGAGGCCGGCACGCACGGCACGCCGGCCGGTCGCGTCGCCGAGGCGAAACGCGCTGCGCGGCTTCTGGGTGCGACGATCGAATTCGTCCGGCTCGACGGCGATGCCCGGCTCGACGTCTCCTCCGCCCACGCGCGCAAGCTGGCCGCGATCATCCGGCGGGTGCAGCCCGGTCTCGTGCTGGCCCCGACGATCGTGACCAACCAGCATCCGGACCACTGGCGGCTCGGCCAGCTCGTGCGCGATGCCGGTCGCCTGGCGCGGTATGGCGGGCTCAAGGGTTTGAAAGGCGCGCCGCACGCCATCGGCCAGCTCCTCTTCTACGCCGTGTCGCCCGACGCCGAACCCGCCGGCGCCGTGCCGCTGCTCCTCGATGTCTCGCCGCCGGACGTGCTGGCCGCCTGGACCAGGTCCATGGAGGCGCACGCCTCGCAGCTGAAGACCCGCCACTACGTCGAGCTGCAGCTCGCCCGGGCGCGCGTCAACGGCGCCCGCTGCGGCGTCGCGGCCGCCATTCCGCTCTTCCCGAACGACCCGCCGCTGTTCGCCTCGCTCGCGCCGCTCACCCGCGCCGCCAGAAGGTTTTAACCAAAGATTTCACGGATCCCACGGATACGGTGATTCCATTCTCTCCTCGTCCGTGTCATCCGTGTGATCCGTGGTCACAAGAAACAGATCATGCCTGACCGCCCGCTGAAGATCGCCATCACCTGCTACCCGTCCGTCGGCGGCAGCGGCATCCTCGCGTCCGAGCTCGGCGAGGAACTGGCGAATCGCGGGCACGAGGTCCACTTCATCAGCTACGAGCCGCCCTTCCGGCTGCCATCGGGCCCGCGCGTGTTCTTCCATCCGGTCGAGGTCAACAGCTACGACCTGTTCAAGTATCCCGACTACACGCTGCCGCTGTCGGTGAAGATGGCCGAGGTCAGCCGCGCGCAGGCGCTCGACGTGCTGCACGTGCACTACGCCGTGCCGCACGCCACGGCCGCGTTTCTCGCCCGCTCAATGCTGCACGAGGAGCACCGGCTGCGCATCATCACCACCCTGCACGGCACCGACACCACCCTGCTCGGCCGTGACCCGGGCTACGGTCCGGCGATCCGCCACGCCTTGGAGCAGTCCGACGCCGTCACGACCGTCTCGGAGTTCATGCGCCGCGAGACCGTCCGGCTGCTCGGTGTCCAGCGGCCGATCGAGGTCATCCACAATTTCTTCGAGCCACACCGCGCGCCCCACACCGGCGCCGATGTCCGCCGCGAGCTCGGCCTGGCCGACGGCGAGGCCATGCTGCTGCACCTGTCGAACCTGCGCCCGCTGAAGCGCATCGACTTGATGCTCGACACGGTCGCACGCCTGAAGCCGCTGGCGAAGTTCAAGCTAGTCGTCCTCGCCGGCGCCGATCCGTCCGCCCTGAAGGCCGCCGCGCAGGCCCGCGGCGTTGCCGACCGCGTCGTCATCCGCGAACGCGTGACCGAGATCGAGGACTACCTGCAGGCCGCCGACGTCGGACTGTTCACCTCCGAGATGGAGAGCTTCTGCCTGAGCATCCTCGAGCTGATGAGTGTCGGCCGGCCCAGCGCGGCCTTCGCCGTTGGCGGCATCCCCGAGGTCACGCTTGGCGGGCAGACCGGCGTCCTCGTGCCGCTTGGCGACACCGCCGCCTTGGCCGAGGCCGTGCGCTCGCTCCTCGCTGATCCCGCCCGCCGCGCCGCGCTCGGCGCCGCCGCCCGGACACGCGCCCGCGAGCACTTCTCCGCCGCCGCGATTGTCCCGAAATACGAGGCCCTCTACCGCCGCGTCTGCGCGAGCTGAGCGCGGGCCTTCATCGCGAGCGACCCGGCGGCACCGTCCCCCCTTGCGTCAACAACTCGCGAATGAGTGCGCCCGCATTGTTCCGCCGTTGCCCTCCCGGCGAGTTGCGCCAGTCTGCCGCCATGAAATACCCCGCGCTTTTCCTGCTCCTCGGCGTCCTCGCGTGTTCGGCCGAGGAAGTGACCCTCACGAAGTCGGCCATGCTGCGCGGGGAAAAAAGCGCGACCTCGTTGAAGGCCGGCACGGTGGTGGAGCTGATCTCGCGCGACGAGAAGACGCTCACGGTTCGTTACAGGAACCAGACCGGCACGATTCCGGCGGGCAGCATTGACGCCGCGACCGCCGAGGCGCCGAAGAAGGAGGAGGCCAAGCCGGACAAGCCACCGCCGCCGCCTCGCAAGGCCGAGACGACCTACGGGAAGGCGGTCGAGAAGGCCCGGGACAGCGCCGCGAAGCACGAGAAGGACCTCGTGAAGCCGGCCGACGAAGTCACCGGCAAATAGGCCGGTGCATGAGACCGATCCTGAAACGGCGTGGGCCACGGTCGGTTTGCCAGCAAAAACACTCCAAAGTCGGATGGTTGTAGGTCGGGGTTTACCCCCGACGTCAGGGCGAATGTCGGGCATCAAGCCCGACCTGCATTTTGACCGATCCCGATTGCGCCACGGTTGCTTTTCATACTGCAAACCGGCGGTTCCGGCCCAATTCTCCCGCCCCATGGAACCCGACGAGCCGCCGCGCAAGAACTATGAGTTCAAGGAGCGGACGTTCAAGCGGGACAATGTTCGCGTGCCGCACGAGGCCCCGCTGCCCACGGCGGAAGAGCTCGCGAGGATGGCAGGCGGCCCGCTGCCGACCGGGCGCGGCGCGACCGGCCCGAAGGCCGACGACCCCAACGACGTCTTCAAGATCCTCCAGCACAACCGCGCGATGGCGGAGAAGCACCGCTTCAACGAGCTCATCATCCGCAAGGTCAGCTCGAAGCGGCGGCGTGACTTCTGGCTGCTGCTCGTCCCCAGCGACCTCCTGCTGGGCTGGCTGGTCTGGCAGGCCCGGAGCAACCCGGTTGTCCTCGTCTACGGGCTGGCCGGGCTGATCATCGTCACGCTCGGCCTGACCTGGGTCATGTGGTTCGTCATGGACGACTACTGAGTCATTCAGCCCGATCGGATCCCGCCTTGGAACTGCAGCGCCCTTGTCGGTAGAGCCGGCCTGGCGCCGGTGGAGGGCCGGTCCCCTGACCGGCCGGATTGGTGCAGATGCGGTCGGCCGGAAGGCCGACCCTCCAACCATCCCGGAAAAGGAACGCCGCGCGGGCTGAACCTGCGCGGAGTGTATGGACCGGAGACATGGGTTCCACCTTCAGCCGCATGCGACCTGCCGGAGGCGCGATCGCGGAAACCGCTGCCCCCGGGCGGCGTCTAGAGAACGTTGCAAGAAACGCTGGCAGTTTGCCCGGTGCGCGGTAGCCTGCGTCCCTTGATTTACGAGCACCCGTCAATGTCCACCTTCCGCCCCCGCCGATCCCGTTCGCTCCTCCTGCTTGCCCCATTCGCGGCGCTGATCGCGGTCACCGCGTCCGCGCAGCCGGCGGCGCCGGCCACCGCCCCCCGTCCCGCGGCCGCCGCGGCCAACCGCGTCGTCGTGCCCGCCGCCTCGGCCGACGGCATGGTCGGGCCGATCAAGTTCGGCGACATCACCGTCGATTCCGCCCTCGAGATGCTCGAGCGCTGGTCGGGCCGGGCCGTCCTGCGCCCCGCCGGCCTGCCGGCGACGTCCCTGTCGTTCTCGCTCAACCAGAAGGTGAGCAAGGACGAGGCGATCGAGGCGCTCGAGACCCTCCTCACGCTCAACGGCATCGCCGTCTCCCCGCTCGGCACGAAATTCCTCAAGGTCACGCCGTTGAACACGGCGCGCACCGAGGCGCCCGACTTCATCGAGGGCTCGACCCTTGGCCTGCCGCCCAGCGGCCGGATCGCCGCCAAGCTCTTCCAGCTCGAGTTCCTGCGCGTGGCGGAGTTCATGCCGCAGATCGCCGGCATCCTCAACCCCGCCGCCGCGGCCCCGCCCGTTCTCTTCGAAAAGGCCAACGCCGCGCTGGTCACCGACAGCGTGAGCAACCTGCAGCGCATCGAGGCGCTCGTGGCCAGGCTCGACCAGCCCGCGCTCCAGGGCCTCACGCCGAAGTTCTACAAGGTGGTCAACACCACCGCGAGCGAGCTGGTGACCAAGCTCCAGAGCATCGTCTCGGGCGCCGCCGCCACCCAGCTCGGCACCACCACCTCGATCCAGTCGGACGACCGCACCAACCAGATCATCCTCCTCTCCGACCCGCGCCAGTTCGCGTTCTTCGACGACCTCATCGCCAAGCTCGACACGCCCGGCGAGTCCAGCACGCGCCAGGAGGTCATCCAGCTCAAGCATGCCACGGCGAGCGACGTCGCCACCGTCATCACCACGCTCGTCACCGGCCAGAACTCGGCCGCGCGCGGCGCCAACTCGAGCCAGGCCGCCGCCCGCAACGCCGCGGGCGCGTTCGGGACCAACCCCAACGTACCCAATCCGGCCGCAGCCAACAATCCCGCGGCGCGCGCCGCGCAGCAGGCGGCCCAGGCCCAGGCCGCCCGCACCGGCGTGCAGACGATCAACACGCCCAACGGCACGATCGTCCTGCCGAGCTTCGGCGGGCCCGGTGCGGCCGGCGCCTCCCAGCAATTCAGCCAGATCCTCACCGTCGTGCCCGACGAACGCAGCAATTCGCTCGTCGTCTCCGGCACGGTCGACGACCTCCGGCTCATCAAGGACATCGTCAGCCAGCTCGACATCCTCCTCGCGCAGGTCCGCATCGAGGTCGTTATCGCCGAGATCACCCTCACCGACGCCTCGGCCACCGGCATCGATGCCCTGGGCCTGACCATCCAGGGCAACCGGCTCGTCGGCTTCTCCGGGTCGGCCGCGGGCGTCGGCGTCACCAACGGCACGCTCGTCGACACCACCGGCAAGCGCGACCTCGCCGCCACCCTCGCGCTCAGCACCATCCCGCGCAAGTCCAACACCAACATCCTCTCCGTCCCGAACATCGTCACGACGCACAACAAGGAGGCCTCGATCTTCGTCGGCGAGTCCCGCCCCGTCATCACCAGCTACCAGAACACCGGCACGCTCACCGGCAATGTCGGCGCCGGCTACACCAGCAACGTCACCTACAAGGACATCGGCGTGCAGCTCACGGTGAAGCCGCTCATCGGCAACGACGGCTCGGTGCAGCTCGACATCAAGCAACAGGTGAACGACATCCTCGACGAGGTGATCATCGACGGCAATTCGCAGCCCGTCATCGGCAGCCGGACGACCGAGTCGTTCATCAGCGTCAAGAGCGGCGAGATCGCCGTGCTCGGCGGCCTGCAGCGCAAGTCCTTCAACCGCTCGACCAGCCGCCTCGCCGGCATCCCGCTGATCGGCGACCTCCTCGGCAAGCGCAGCCGCACCGACACCCGCACCGACCTCGTCTTCTTCCTGCGCCCCTACATCCTCACCAACACGGCGGCCGACAACACCGAGGCCCTGGAGCGCCTGAAGCACAGTCCCCAAAACGACGACGTGCAGTCCGCCCTCAAGGGCACGCTGCCGGACCGCAGGTGACCCGCGGGTTTCGCCGATGACGGAAGACATCCTGCCTGCCGCCCTGGCCGACCGCCTCGCCGAGGCGGCCCGGAAATCGCTCCAGGAGAGCGTGCGCGAGAAACGCCTCGCCCTGCTCGCCGCCGGCCTGGCCCTGAACGAGGCCGGCACGCTCGAGGCCCTCGCCCGCGCCACCGGGCTGCCCGTGCTCGAGTCGCCCCAGGTCGACCCGGAAGCCCTCGCCCTCCTGCCCGCGCGCCTCGCCCACGAATTCCAGGTCGTGCCCGTGCTGCCTCCTTCGCCGGTCGCACCGACGCCCCCTCCCACCTCCGGCCTCCCCCCTTCCACCCCTCTCCACCTCGCCACGTCCTGGCCGCCCGACGCGACCATCACCGACTGGATCGCCACGTTCACACCCCGCCCGCTGGCCTGGCACCTCGCCCCGCCCGAGCGCGTGCAGGCGCTGCTCAACGAAAACTACGGCATCGGCTCCGGCAGCCTCGACGACGCCGATGAATCCGGCTTCGCCGCCGC
Organism: Lacunisphaera sp.; assembly: GCA_035545835.1. GTDB lineage: Bacteria > Verrucomicrobiota > Verrucomicrobiia > Opitutales > Opitutaceae > Lacunisphaera. The sequence goes on along the minus strand of DASZXO010000001.1, from coordinate 6,762 downwards.
CGCGGTGACCACCGACATCGAGGCCGACGCCGACGCCGCCGTCGTCCGCTTCGTCACCGAGGTCATCGCCCAGGCCGTGGCGGAAAACGCCACCGACATCCATTTCGAACCGCAGGAGGGCGAGCTGTGCATCCGCTACCGCGTCGACGGCCTGCTCGTCCCCGTGCCGGTGCCGGAGAACCTGCTCAAGTTCCAGGACGCGATCATCTCGCGCCTGAAGATCATGGCGCGGCTCAACATCTCCGAGCGCCGCCTGCCGCAGGACGGCCGCATCGACTTCCGCAGCAACGGCACGTCGCTCGACATCCGCGTGTCGACCATCCCGACCATCTACGCCGAAAGCGTCAGCCTCCGCCTCCTCACCCAGCGCAAGCAGGCCTACTCCATGGAAGGCATCGGCCTCACGCCCAGCGAGCGCGCCGTGATCGACAAGGTCCTCGACTTCCCGCACGGCATCGTGCTCGTCACCGGCCCGACCGGCTCGGGCAAGTCGACCTCGTTGAACGCCTTCCTGCGCAAGATCAACTCGCCCGACCTGCGCATTGTCACGATCGAGGACCCGATCGAGTACGAGGTGCCCGGCGCGAACCAGATGCAGACGCACGCGGAGATCGGGCTCACCTTCGCCAGCGCGCTGCGCCACGTGCTGCGCCAGGACCCCGACATCATCATGGTCGGCGAAATCCGCGACCTCGAGACCGCGGAGATCGCCATCCGCGCCTCGCTCACCGGCCACCTCGTCTTCTCCACCCTGCACACGAACGACGCGCCCGGCGCGCTGACGCGCCTGACCGACATGGGCGTCGAGCCGTTCCTCGTCGCCTCCGCCGTCGAGCTGGTCATCGCGCAGCGCCTCGTCCGCCGGCTCTGCCCGGAATGTTCGCGCCCGGAGCCCGTCGACCGCGCGGCCCTGCGGCTCACGCTCGAGTCGCTCCAGGTGCCCGCGAGCGAAGCCGACGCCATCCACACGCTGGCCACCCACACGGGTTGCCGTGCCTGCCGCCAGACCGGCTTCCGCGGCCGCATCGGCATCTTCGAGATCCTCCAGCCGAAGCCGCTGCACGACCTCATCGTCCGGCGCGAATCGAGCAAGGCGCTCGCCGCCCTGGCGCGGCAGAACGGCATGCGCACGCTCGCGCAGTCCGGCTGGGACCGCGTCAAGGCCGGCCAGACTTCGCTCGACGAGCTGCTCCGCACCATCAGCACAAGCGACACGTGAAAAACCCTGGCGAACCGGAACCGCGACGGGCGCGGACGAACTCAAAAGATTCCTGCCCGGCGCGCCCCGCTTGACATCGCGCCGTCCTTTTCCGCCCTCTGATCCCGTGCCCCGCTTCACCTACACCGCCCGCGCCGCCGGCTCGCCCGCCGCCTCGACCGGGACGGTCGACGCCTTCACGCGGCGCGAGGCGCTCCACCTGCTCAACGCGCGCGGCCTGCAGGTCGTGCGGCTGGACGAGGAGGGCGCGGCCCCGGCCGGGCCGGCGGAGGATCGCCGGGCCGCACCGTCCGGCCGGCTGTTCACGGTCAAGCTCCGGCTGCCGTTCCTCGAATCGCTGGTCGACCTCGTCAACTCCGGCATGTCCGCGGGCGAGGCCGTCCGCCTGCTGGCGGTGCGGCTGTCGGAGCCGCGGCTCAAGGGCCTTTGCGCCGCGCTCTGGGCCCGCCTCGGCGAAGGCAGCACGCTGTCGGCCGCGATGGGCGAGCACCCGGCGGTGTTCGACCGGCAGACGGTCAACCTCATCGCCGCCGGCGAGGCGACTGGCAACCTGCGCGAGGTCCTGGCGCGGCTGATCCAGCATTTTCGCGAGCAGAAGGAACTCCGCGACAAATTTCTCGCCACGCTCGCCTACCCGGCATTCATCTGCGCGCTCGGCGGCGGCGTGGTGCTGTTCCTGCTGTTCTTCCTCGTGCCGCGGCTGCAGACGCTGCTCGGCTCCCTCGGCGGGCACCTGCCGTTCGCAACGCGCCTGCTGGTCAGCGGCTCGCATTTCGTGCTCTACGCCGGCCCGTTCCTCGCGCTCGCGCTCGGCCTCGGGCTGTACGCGTTCCTGCGCTGGCGGCAGACCCCGGAAGGGCTGCGGCAGTCCGACGCCTGGCTGCTGCGCCTGCCGGTCGTGCGGGATTTCGTGGTGCAGTCCGCCGTGCTCAATTTCACCCACACGCTCGCCGTGCTGATCGAGAACGGCGTCACGACCGCCGAGGCGCTGCGGCTGACTGAGCGCGCCATCGGCAACGTCCGCGTGCAGGAGATCCTGCGCGAGGCCACCGACCGCGTCATCGAGGGCTCGAGCCTCGGCGCCGCGCTGGCCCGCACCGGGCTGATCCCGGCGCTCTTCCTCGACCGGCTCGCCGTCGGCGAACAGACCGGCAAGCTCGCGCCGAGCCTCCGGCAGATTGCGCAGTCCTACCAGGTCGACCTCACGCGCCGCCTCCAGGCCACCACCCGCCTGCTCTCCGGCGCCGTGTTGTTCGTCACCTTCAGCTTCGTCGCCTTTCTCGCCTACGCGATCGTGACGGCGCTTTTCCAGGTCAGCGCGAGCTTCCGGCTGTGAGCGTTTCAGGGTGATTCGTCGCCGCCCGTGACCCGCTCGGCCGGACCAACGCGGAGGGCGCCGGCAAAGACCCGGCCGACCAGCAGGAACGTCGGCGGCAGGACGGGCAGCACATAGCGCGACCAGCCGAATGGCAGCCACCAGGTCACGCAGGCCAGCGCGATCAGCCACCAGGCGAACAGGAAGCGAAAGCCCGGCTCGCGCCCGTGGCGGGCCAGGCCGACGGCGACGACCGCCGCGACCAGCACGAAGGCCGTCCAGTCGCCAAAGGCCAGCTCGGCCACGGTGCCGGCCTTCGCCGCCAGCGTCGTGAGGTGTCCGCCGAGGAACACGGCCTGCGCCTGCTCCGTGTTGAAGTGCTCGCTGGCCGTCGCCCGCACGCCGCCGACGGGATCGTGCAGGATGGCGGGGTTGATGACCACGAACACCGCGAGCGCGGTCGCGAGGATCGCCAGGCCGGAACCGGCGATCGCGACCGGCGACAATCCGCCCGCCGCCGGCCGGCGCCAGGCCGCCCACGCCGCCGCGACGGTTGCCCAGCCCAGCAGGAGGACGAGCACCAGGGAGTTCATCTTGGCACAGCAGGCCAGGCCGAGCAACGCGCCGGTGAGGACGCTCGCCCCGAGGCGGCGCCGCCACGACCAGGGCCCCGTGATCCGCCGGTACCAGTGGTATCCCGCCAGGGCCGCGGCCAGCGAGAAGAGCAGCGCGAAGGCATCGGACATGGCGTGGTTGTACACCGCGACCAGCACCGGATGGACGAAGAGAAACTGCCCGGCCAGCCACCCGGCGAGCCAGTCCGAGGTCATCGCCCCCAGGGCCAGCGCGACCGCGGCGGCCAGCACCGCGGCCAGCAGCGCGGCGCCCCGCGCCGCGTGGATCGTGCCCAGGGTCAAGGGCACAACCCCGGATTCATGCGCCCGGCGCAAGACGTCGGCGGCGCCGGCGTCGATCGTCGCCGTGCGCTTCGCGGCATAGCTCCCGTCGCCCCACCGGCCCGGCTTGCGGGCCCAATAATCGTAGAAATAAGCGAGGGAATCGATCGTCTCGACCGGGCGGCCGGCGAGCGCGAGGCCGAGGCCGAGGCAGTATTTCGCCACGGGCGGATTTTCCCGCGCCGGCAGCAGGTCCCAATGCGGGCTCCGCCAGTCGCGCACCACGAAGGCGAGATGGTAGTAGTAGGAGGAGCCGATCCAGTAGACCTCGTCGAGATCGAGGACGGTGCGCCGCGGCGACCACAACAGCGCCAGCCACGCCACGGCACAGGCGGACCAGAAGAGAAGCACGGCAGCGATGCCTCGAGGGCTCATGGCGACGCAAAAAAAGGCTCCGGCCGCCGCGCGCCAAACCAAAAACCGCCCGCCGGCGCCGCGTCGCGCGCCATCCAGTTGTACGGGCGTGGCTTGACCGCGCCCGGGCGCGCACGCGGCGCGCCCCTCCAGCCGCTCAGGCCCCCGGGCGCGTGATCTGCGTGGCGGAAATCTGCAGCGTCACGTTCAGCAACCCGGGCGCGGCGCGCTCCGTCTGCATCTCCACCTGCTCGAGGTTGAGGTAGGGACTCTGCTTGTTCAGCTCGTCGTAGAAGTTCAGGAGCGCGCCCAGCGTGGCGCGGCGGAAGGACACCTTGACCGTGTGGTAGGCGAATTGCGGCGTGCGCGCGGTCACGGGCGAGTCGATCGAGGGCGTCAGGCTGGCATTCGTGGCCAGCGAGGTGACCGTCGAGACCAGGCGGGTGGCGTCGTAGGTGCGCGCCGGGTCGAGGTTGCGGACCGCCGCGCCGGCGGCGGCCTCGATCTCCTTCTGGCGGCCGAGCCAGAGCTGCTGGGTGGCGAGGTCGGCGCGGGCCAGCCGCCATTCGAGCCATTGCGCCCGCACGTGCCCGAGGGCGCTGGTGAGCCACACGAGGGCGCCGAGGACGATGAAGGTCGTCACCAGGACCTGCTCGCGGCGCCGGCCGCGCTGGAACCAGTGCTTCACGGCGCGCCTCCCGGGGTGGTTCCGCCGCCTTCCGCCTTGAACGCGACGGAGAGGCCGAACGTGGTCACCCCGTCGCGCGCCCGCAGGTCGCGGATCTCCACCTTCTCGAGCGCCGGCAGCCGGCGCAGCGCGGCCTCGTAGGTCCCGACGTCGTCGGCGCTGTTGGTCTGGGCCTCGATCTCCAGGGCGTGATGCCCGCTGGTGCCGGTGCGGTTGAACTGGATCGAGTGCGGGCGCGGCTCGTTGATCACCGCCAGCATCTCGAAAAAGCGCAGCCGCCGGTGCGTGAGCTCGTCGACGCGGCTGGTCAGGCCGTTTGCCGTTTCCAATTTTGCGACATAGGGCGCCTGCGCGGTCACGCGGAGGTGCTCGGCGCGGGTGGCCAGGCGGAGGCCCAACGCCGCCAGGTCGAGCACCGCGGCCAGCCCGGCCGCCGCCACGCCGCCGAGCAGGACGCGCCAGACCAGCTCGCCGTGCTGGCGGTTGCGGCGGCGCCGCGCGAGGAAGGCCCGGTCGCGAATGTCCAGCAGCTCCTCATCGGCGCGCGCGATGACCAGGTGCGAGAGCGTGCTCCCGGCGACATCCACCAGCTCGAGCACGATCCCATCCCCTTCCCGGCGCACGCGGGGCGTGGCGCTGACGAGCCGCACCGCCGGGTTGGCCAGGCCGGCACGGCCGGCGAGCTCCTGCGCGAAGTGTTGCCGTTCATCCTCGGTCGGGGCGGCCAGGAAGGCACGCGCCTGCACGGCGGCCGGCCATGCCTGGTGGCCGGTCCAAGCCGCGCCATTCACCCGCGGGCCGTCGGCGAGCAGGACGACGGCGCTGCCTTCCGGCCTGCATCCCGCGAGCGCCACGATGTCCGGCACGACGACCTCGGCGCGCTCCCAGGCCGCCGTCTCCTCCGCGGAGAACCGGCGACGATGCGCGGCGTAGACCAGCGCGGTCCGGCGGTCCGGCGCCACGCAGGCGCCCCAATAGAGCTGGCCGACGGGAAAGGGCGCGAGGCCCTCCAGCGCCAGTTCCACCTGGCCGGGCACCGGCAGGTCGGGAGCCAGCGGAACGAGCCGCATGAAAAACCGGTCGGCCGGGACCAAGGCGGCGGCGACGGGCGAGCTCAGGTTAAGACGGGGCAACAGGCGCATCAGGCGGCGGGAGGCGGTGTATCGGGAATAGTCGTTTCAGAAAGTTCCAAAATCGTAAAGGGATACCGCAGCGTGTTGGCAGCGGCGGCCTGGTTCTGGGCTTGCACCGCCGTAGACGCCGTGCGCGTCGGTCCGGTTGCGGCGGTCGTGTTGCCCGGCATCGCCACCACCCCGGGCGGCAGCGAGGCCTGGTTGGCCCACGTGACCAGGGCCGAGAGCTTGAGCTGCGCCGCGCCCTGGTGCACGGTCACGTTGACGCGCAGGCACTGGATGATCGCGCCGAGGTTGCGGCCGCCGACGTTGCCGACCTGCCGGCGGGCCTCGGCGAGTGACCGGATGTACGGCCGCGACTTGGTCGCGCTGACCGGCGTCGCGAGGTAACGCTGCAGCGTGGAGACCTGGCTCGGGTCCCAGCCGGTGGCGGCGAGCACGGTCGGCGCGGCGGAGTTCAGGTTGGTGGTGTTGAACTGGTAGAGCGAAACCGCGTTCTTGAAGTCGTTCCACAGCTGGGTCGGCCGCCCTTCGGGGTCGTAGAAGAAGTCCCGCGCGACAGCGATGTCCGCCAGCTCGTCGAAGGAGCGCAGCGAGCGGTAGGGCGGCCGGGCCGGCGGGTCGCCCTGCTCGTAGGCGGTCGCGCTCGTCGCGGATTCGGCGGCCACATGGCCGTTGCGCATCCACACGAAGAGCGCGTCGGCCACGCGGCTGGCATCGTGCGCCGTGAGCCCGAGCTGCACCAGCAGGGCGTTCAGGGTGTCCAGGTCGATGCGCGGCAGCGAGAGCTTGGCGCTCTCGTCCTCGAAGCCCACCTCGACGCTGACGCCTTCGCGCGGCACGTAGCCGGCGTAGCCCAGCGGGTCGTCCCAGCCCTGCGTCGGGGCGTAGAGGCCGCCGTCGACGATCCGGAAATCGACCAGCGCGGCCAGCGTCGTCTCCAGCGCGGCATGCGCGTCGGCGCGCAGGTGCTCGCGGTCCGCCCGGCGCACGGCGATGAGCAGGTCGGTGCTGCTGGACTCGATCAACCGCGTGAGGAGGAACGAGGCGAACAGGAGCGTGATCAGCACGACCACGATGACCGAGCCGCGGCGGGT